>CAZBCN010000029.1:0-3072 GCA_964490285.1 uncultured Gemmatimonas sp.
CACCTCCGCGCCTGGCGCCGCATCTACTTCACATCGTTCGGGTTGGCCTTCACGCTCGGCAGCGTGGCGGTCGGCCTGGCCGCGATGAACACCGGCAACAACCTGCTCTATCTCCTGCTCGGCGCGATGGCTGGATTCATCTGCGTGAGCAGCTGGCTCTCCGAGCAGACCATCCGCGATCTGCGCATCGAGCGCGGTCCGTCGCACTCGGTCATGGTCGGCCAGGATCTCCGGCTCACCTACCAGGTCGTGAACCTCAAGCGCTTCCTGCCCAGCCTCGCCGTCGAGATCGTCGAGACGGGCCTCCCAAACCGCGCGTTCATTGCGCACGTCCCGCGCCGAGGGACGATGACCACGCGCTCGGTGAACAGCTTCGTGCGCCGCGGGATCTATCCGCTCGGCACCGTCACGCTGTCCACTTCGTTTCCGTTCGGTCTCTTCAGAAAGGAACGCGACGTCGAGATCCCGGGCGAAGTGGTCGTATGGCCACGAACGGACCGGCCCGTCCGGGCGCCCTCGGCAGGCGCGGGACACGCGCCCAGGACCGGGCACGCTTCGCGCGGCGCGCTCGGGACCCGCGGCGAGTACCGCACGCTGCGTGGATATCGGCCGGGCGACGACCCCAAGGACATCCACTGGCGCTCCTCCGCCCGCTCGCGCGAGCCCGTCACGCGCGAGTACGAGCGGGACGGATCGGAGACGCGTTGGGTCTGCCTCGACACGAGGAGCGAGCCGGGGGAAGCGGCCGAGGTCGCCGTCGAAGTCGCGGCCGCACTGATCGCCGACGCGACGCGCGAGCGGCGTCCGTTCGCGCTCGTGGCGGGCGAAGCGGTGCTCGAGCCGGGCGACGGCACCGGCCACCTGGAGCGCGCGCTCGACATCCTGGCGCGCGTCGACTTCGCCCAGACCGATCCCGCGCCTCGCCCGCCCGTGCCGGCCTCGTCATGCGTGCTCGTGGCGGTGCAGGCGAGTCACGGGTTCGGCGACGTCTACGCGGTGGGGGCCGAGGCTCGGCTCGAGACACCCGCGGCCCCGCCGGCGGCCGCATGAACCTGCGTCTCCTCCACCGGCGCCTCGCCGTGATGATGGGCCTGGCCGGGCTCGTGGCGTTCGCGGGCGGCGCGGGCTTCGAGCCCGTCTCGACCGTCCTGGCAGGCGCCGCGCTCCTCGGCGCGCTCTTTTGGCACCCGCCGCCGAAGCTCTCGGCGCGACTCGAACGCGTCTGGCTGCCGCTCGCGACCATCCTCGTGGCGCGTGCGCTCCTGCACGTGTTCGTCGTGCGCGGCGACGTGGTGATCCCCGTCGTCGACCTCCTCCTGCTGTTGCTCGCGGCCGAAGCGCTCCGCTCTCTCGACGCGCCCAACGACATCCGCCTGTACGCGCTCTCCTTCGCGCTGATCTTGGCGTCGACCGCGTACCGCCCCGGTGTCCTGTTCCTGGTGGCGTTCGTCGGCTACGTGGGACTCGCGACGCTCGCGCTCATGATCGGCCTCGTGCGACGCAAGGCCGAGCGGCACGCGGTCCGCGAGGTGCCGATAGGCCGCGGTCTCGTGCTCACGACCGGGATGCTGTCGGGCGTCATCCTGCTCATAGCGATGGCCGTGTTCGTGACGTTCCCGCGCGTCTCGCAGGGGTGGGCGGGGCGCGGGGAGGTGCTCGCGACGTCCATCGCGGGGTTCAGCGATCAAATCTCCATCGGCGAGCACGGCTCGACCATCGCCGGGAATCCCGAGATCGTGCTCCGCGTGGAGTTCCCGCGCGGCGTGCCGGAGAACGTGGACAACCTCCATTGGCGGGGCCGCTCGTACGACCGCTTCGACGGCGTACGTTGGACGCGCTCGCCCGACATGGCGCCGTCCGGAGGACCCACGCAGTGGTACGAGGAGCGATGGAGCCGCGAGGTCATCGAGCAGAAGATCTACGGATCGCCCCTCGACGTGAGGGTGCTGTTCGCGCTCCATCCGGCGCTCGGGTTCGACGCCGAGAACGGCATCCAGCCGCTCTTCGACAACGCGGGCGACTTCATCTACTGGGGGTCGGTGGCTCCCGTGTACACCGCGCTCTCGCCGGCGTCGGGCCCGGCACCCGACGATCTGCGTGACGCCCGGCGCGGGTATGCGCCCCCGGATCGGTTCTTCCTCCAGATCCCGCGCCTCGACCCCCGCATCGTCGCGCTCGCCGACTCGCTCACCGAGGGGCTCGACAACCGCTACGACCGCGCCGTGGCGATCGAGCGGTACCTGCGGACCTTCGCGTACACGCGCGACCTACCCGCTACCGCCGCGCAGACCAGCCTCGAGTACTTCCTGTTCGAGCGGCGGGCCGGACACTGCGAGTACTTCAGCACCGCCATGGTGATGCTGCTGCGTGCCGCGGGCATTCCGTCACGCAACGTGAACGGATTCCTCGGAGGGCAGTGGAGCCCGTTCGGCGAGTATCTCGTCGTGACGCAGAACGAGGCGCACTCCTGGGTCGAGGTGTGGTTCCCGGGATACGGATGGGTCACCTTCGACCCCACCCCGCCCGGTGGGGCAGGCACCCAGGTCGCGGCGACTTGGTTCTGGCCGGGTCGGATCTTCTTCGACGGGCTCCAGCACCGTTGGAACAAGTGGGTGCTCGACTACGACATGGACTCGCAGATCGGGATCTTCTCGAACCTCTTCACCCCGCGTGAGCGGGAGGCAGGGGGCGAGAGCTCCTCCGCGGCCGGCTCCCCGAACTACTGGGGCGTCGGGATCGTCGTGCTGCTCCTTCTCGTCGGCTGGTCCTGGGCTCGCACGGGCTGGTCGCGCTCCACTCCGACCACTTCGATGTATCTCCAGCTGCGCGCCGCGTGCGCGCGCGCGGGCATGACGGTCGCGCCCGGCCTCACGCCGCTCGCGCTCGCGCAGGTTGTCCGCCGAGAGCGCGGCGCGGCGGGCGGGCCCGCCGAGCGCGTGGTCGACCTGTACCTGCGCGCCAGGTACGGCGGCGAGCGGCTCGGGGACTCCGACCTGCGCGAGATGCGCCAGGCTCTGGCGGAGACGCGGAGGCTGCTGAGGAAGAGGCGGTAGGTAGTCGGCGAGCCACGGA
>CAZBCN010000029.1:3172-10741 GCA_964490285.1 uncultured Gemmatimonas sp.
GCTGGATCTCGTCCAGGACGGCGCCGTCGGGGAAGGCGCCCATCGAAGTGCTCGCGGGTGTTGAACTTCTGAGCCCTGCACCCCTATCGTTGCACGCATGAGCGCCCCCCAGTCGAGCCGGACCTCCGCCACGCAGCCCTTGGGCGTCCACGTGGGCACGATCGCCCACGAGGGGCTCCTCTGGGATGCCTACCTCGAGTTCCAGGACGACCCCCGGCGGCCCTCGAGCTTCCGCGGCCGGCTGCGCTTCGATCGGGCCGCGGGGCCGGACGGAGCCGGTGAGACCGCGCAGACGACCGTCATCATCATCGAGGAGAGCTACGAGGAGGCAGTCGCCAAGGCTCGCGCCATGGACGACCGCCAGCTCGCGGCGCTGCTCAGGTCGGCGTTGCCGGAGCGGTAGGGGGCGGCCTCGGAGCCGGGGCTCGGTTTCAGCTGAAACTGGTTACCGTCCGGCCAAAAGGGCCGGACCCCGATTTACCGCGGTAAATCGTCCCGTCGCCGCGCCGGAGTTCGAGCAAATTCAAGAAGACGGTCGAATCCGAAGGTGGTCCCGGATCCCCGAAGCCGGCGGACGTTACCTCAGGGTCGTCCTGCTGGCCGACGGCGAGACCGTGGACCTCGACGCAGACGGGAACGTCCTCGCCATCACCTTCGAGCACGCCAGCGATCGCACGGACATGCGGCGCGTCACCCTCGAGGGTCTCGCAGCGTAGTCCGGCTCAGCTCGCCTTCACCACCTCGCGTCGCGTCGGCTCCCACAGCGCGTCCTCACCGCCGGCGAGCACACGGACGAGCGCGTGCGCTGCAGCCAGGTTGCCCGCGATCAAGAACGCCGGCGCCGAGAAGATCTTGGGCACGCGGGAGCGGTCCGAGAGCACCCACCCGACCGCCCCGAGCGCCAGCACGACGAGCGCGAGCGCGACGGCCGCGCGCGCCCAGGCGAACACGGGCGCGAGCACCACGAGCATCGCGAACGCCTTGAAGCCCGCCCACGGGATCAGCCAGCGCGCGACCTTGTGGCTGAGGAGCATCCAGGCGAACACGCCTTCGCGCAGGGGGTTGGCCAGATGCCGTTTGAACCAGAGCGTTCGCATCCCGCGGGCGATGGTCCGGACCTTCCTCCGGTACTCCTTCTTGAGCGACTGGCCCCTCGGGACGAGGCAGAGCGCCCCGGGCACGGACACGGCGCGGTAGCCCGCCTCCTGTGCCTTGAGCGCCGCCGCGAAGTCGCGGCTGAGCGCCCCGGGAAGGGGGAGGCGATGCAGGTCGGCGCGAATCGCGTAGAAGCATCCGGAGGCACCGATGATCCCCGAGACCGCTGTCTCGAGGTCGCGCACCGCCATCTCGTAGCCGACGTATCCGGACTCGCCGCGGTTGGCCTCGTCGCCTCCGGAGCCGACGCTGACGTCCCGACCGGAAGCGCACCCGACTGCCGGATCGCGCATCGCGGCGATGAGAGGCTTGAGCGACGCGGGTAGGATGCGGGTGGAGGCGTCGGTGTTCACGATGATGTCGCCCCGCAGCAGCTGCGAGGCGGCGTTCTCCGCCTTGGTCTTGCCGCCCCGCTCGGGCATGCGGAGGAGCTCGATGCCCTGGTCGCGGTACTCCGCCACGATCGCGTCGGTGCCGTCCGTCGAGCCGTCGGACGTGATGAGGATCTGGAGCCGGTTCCGGGGATAGTCGAGCGCGAGCAGGCTCTTGATGAGCTCGCGGATCTGCGCTTCCTCGTTGTATGCCGCGATGCTGATCGAGACGAGCGGCCAGTCGCCGTCGCTGGCGACGACGGGCTCCCGCACGCCTCGTGCCCGCGCGAGCACCCAGAGCAGGATGGGGTACCCGGCGTACGCGTACACGGGGAGCAGCACGCACAGCCCGAGCGTCCAGAGCGCGAGCGTCGTCACGCTTCCTTCACCCATCTCCACAGCTCGGGCAACGTCGGTCGTTTGCCTGTCATGAGGATCCCCGTCTTGTAGATGCGCCCTGCGACCCACGCGATGGCGACCACCGAGACCCCCATCAGCACGAACGAGAGCGCGACCTGCCACGCCGGCGCACCTCCAGCCGCCACGCGGGCCCACATGAGGATCGGCGTGAAGAGCGGAAATAGGGAGAGGCTGGTCGCCATCGTCGAGGTCGGATTCGAGATCACGGGGATCACCAGCAGGATCGGCGCGACCACGAACACGACGAGGGGCGCCTGAGCCTGCTGGGCTTCTTGGTCGGTGTTGCACATGGCGCCGACGCATGCGTACAGCCCCGAGTACATGAAGAACCCGAACAGGAAGAAGCCTACGAAGAGCGTGAGGAGGCCGAGGCCTGGCAGCACCTCCCGGAGCTGGGCGAGATCGGTGAGCTCGGGGCGCGCAGCCAGCACCGCCGGGAGTGCGGCACCCCCCAGGAGCGCCCCCGAGAGCAGCCAGATCGCGAACTGCGTGAGCCCCACCGCCCCGACCCCGAGGATCTTGCCGAGCATCAGGTGCCACGGCTTCATCGAAGACACGATGACCTCGACGATGCGGCTCGTCTTCTCCTCCAGCGTCGCGCGCATGACCGCAACCGCGTACATCAGGATGCCTATGTAGAGGAAGAAGGCCCCGATGTACGCGACGACGAAGTCCGGGTCGTCCATGCCCGCGCCGGCCTGGGAGAACACCTCCACCCGGAGGGTCCCGCCCCCCATGATGGCGTCCGCGTCCACGCCGATCCCGTCGAGCCCCTGCGCCATCGCGGCTCGGCTGATGGTCGTGCGCAGCATGAGTCGGTCGAACGCCGACGGATTCTCGTTGGCGTAGTAGACGGCCTCGCCGGTCTCGAGCGTGCGTGCGCCGAGCACGATGAGGCCGCCGATCTCGCCTTCGTCCACCTGGCGACGCAGCGCGACCATGTCGGCCGCGCTGGACTCCTCGAGCACGTCCCACCCGCTCTCCTCGAGGCTCGCGGCGATGCGGGCGTGGAGCACGCCCGTGCTGTCGACGACCGCGATGTTCCGCTCGCCGTCTCGGTCCCGGCTCGCGAAGTAGGCCGGAACGAAGAAGACGGCAGCCATGAGGAGTGGCAGCGCGATGGTGCTGAAGATGAACGCCTTGGAGCGTACCCTCTGGAGGTACTCGCGGCGAATGACCGCCCACACGTTCGTCCACATCATGATCATGCTCGCGCTCCCGTGGACCTCACGGGTGAGCCATCGTCACTCGCGTCCTGGTCGCCCGCGTGCCGCACGAAGATCTCGTGGAGCCGCGGCTCGACCAGATCGAAGCGCAGGATCTCCACGCCCGCCTCGACGCCCCTCCGCAGGATCGCTTGATGATCGGCCCCGTCGTTCAAGAAGAGCCGGGCGCCTCCGTCGAGCGGCTCCACGCGCTTCACCTCGGGCCCCGCGAGCCAGTGATCCGTGCCGCGGAACTCGACGGCGACGACGCCCTTCCGCTCCGCCGCCTTGAGCGCGCGCAGGTCCGCGTCGAGCACTTTCCGGGACCGGGAGATCAGGCACACGCGCTCGCACAGCCGCTCGGCGTGGTCCATGAGGTGCGTCGAGAAGAGCACGGTCGTCCCCTTGGCGCGGAAGTCCCGCACGATCTCCTCGAGCACGTCCTGGTTGATCGGGTCGAGGCCGCTGAACGGCTCGTCGAGGATGAGCATCTCGGGCTCGTGGACGACGGTGCCGATGAACTGGACCTTCTGCTGCATCCCCTTCGAGAGGTCCTCGACCTTCTTGTCCGCCCACTCGGAGAGCCCGAGCCGCTCGAGCCACGTGCCGCCCCTGCGCCGGCCTTCGGCCCTGGGGACACCGCGGATCTCGCCCAGGAAGGTCACGAACTCCAGGCACTTCATCTTCTTGTAGACGCCGCGCTCCTCGGGGAGGTAGCCGACCTTCTCGCGGCGCGTCACCTCGGGGTCGGCGCCGAAGAGAGCCACCGAGCCTTCGTCGGGGCGCAGGATCCCCATGATCATGCGGATCGTGGTCGTCTTGCCGGACCCGTTCGGACCGAGGAGGCCACAGATGATCCCGGTCTGGATCTCCAAGTCCAAGTCGGACACAGCGTTACGCTTTCCGAACCGCTTCGTCACGCCCTCGAGGCGCACCGCGAAGCCATTGTGTCCCGTCTTCATGACCCTCAGCTGGGGTTCGGGGGCGCCGCCTCGGTGAGACGGAGGTACGATTCTACGCGTAAGTCCCTTCAGGGGTGTCAGATCCGTACCGAAGGCGCGACGAATCGCTTAGATTACGCGCCTTGCTCGCACCAGACGAGGAGCATCGATGGCCATCTACCGCACGCTCTACTATACCGACGTCGTCGTCGGCGTCGGCGGCCGTGTGACGATCCCCCTCGAAATGCGGGAAGACCTGGGGATCGAAGAGGGCGACTCGCTCACCGTCCGCGTCGAGGAGAACCCCAAGGGCGGGCGTCAGATGGTCATTTGGCGGGCCGAGGCCCCGACGACCGAGGAGTAGCCCCGGTCGCGAGGTCCACCCACCGGACCAGGTCGACCAGCGGACCCCGACCGTCGTGGTGCCACCAGGCCGGCGGGAACGGCACCGATTCGAACGGCGCCACGCGCGACGCCCCGAGCGCGCCGAGCGCTCGTGCAACGCGCTCGAGACGCTCCCCGAGACCCGCGACCCCGACGGTCTGCAGGTGAGGGCCGAGGGGCTGCAGTAGCGCCGCGAGCGCCTCCACGTCCGGAATCGCGCGCACGCGCACGAAGCGGCCCGCAACGGCGATCGGGGGCTGGGTGCCCGTCTCGAGCACCACGGTCCACGGGGCGCTCCCCCCGTGCCGCACCCGTCCGCTGCTCGACGCGGCGAGCAGCTCGGCTGTCCCCCGGGCCTGCTGCAGCGCGGAGGACGACGACACATCGAGCGCGCCGGTCGGCAAGCTCTCCTCGAGCTCGGCGAGCGCGGACGCGAGGTGGTCGACGAAAGCCGCCGGCGTGCAAGCGCCGCCCTCCTCGACGAAGACGAGTTGCGGCGAGACGCAGCCGCGCTGGTCGAACATCGCGATGGAGCGTGCGACCTCGGCGGCGGTGGCGGCCACGACGCCGGGCCCGAGCGCGTCCCGACCGACCACGCCGATGGAGACGCGATGGTGGTACGGCACGAGCCTCGTCGTGACGGGCGTCCTGGCGCGTAGGTCGCGCACGGTCTCGTCCGACCCGTAGACGGTGACGACATCCGCGCGCCCGAGTG
Organism: uncultured Gemmatimonas sp.; assembly: GCA_964490285.1. Lineage (GTDB taxonomy): Bacteria > Gemmatimonadota > Gemmatimonadetes > Longimicrobiales > Gaopeijiaceae > UBA2982. Next base: position 8,364 of record CAZBCN010000029.1, read on the forward strand.
CGGCGTCCTCGTGCTCGCGGCTCCCGCCGGGCCAGTAGACCACCGCGAGAGAGTCGGCGAGCGGGGGGTCGACCGCCCCGAGCGCACGGGCGAACAGGGTCGGGAGCACCACGTCCCCCCGGCCAGGCTTGAGCAGCGTGGGCCCTTTCACGATCAGGCTCCGGAGTAGCGCGCTCACGCCCACGCCCGGCACGCCTCCGGCCACGATCTGCACGGTGAGTGCGGGCCCCACGGCCATCGTGGTCCGGTCGCCGACCCGCACGAACCCGTCGAGCGCCGCAGCGCTCCCCAGCTCGGCGACCACGAGCGCCTCCAGGCGCTCGACGGTCCAGTCGGCGGCCATCCCATCCAGGACCGCGACGCACATGGCCGGCGAGAGCCCCGACTCTTCGGCCAGGCGCTCGAGCGCCTCGGCACGAAGCGGGTCGGTGGGATCGAGGAAACGCGAGCCGGCCGCGCCGAGCGACGCGAGAATGTCGGTCGCGGGACGCTCCGTGAGCCGAGGGCGCGTCGCGCGCACCGCGTCCGCGAGCTCGGCCACGTACGCAGGCGTGGGGTCGGCGCTCACGGAGCCGCTCGTGCCGCCGACATGAGCTCGTCCATCGCGAGCGAGCAGCCGCGCGGCTCGGCGCCCTTCGCCCGGCCCGAGAGGCGTACGCACCCTGCGGATACGCTGCCCACGTCTTCGGTCAGCACGTGGCACACCGACCCTGCGTTGGCGAGGTCGAAGAACGCGAGCAGGCCCTCGGCGCCGGCCGGCACCTCCTCGAGGGTGACGGGGTCGAGCGCGCGCACGCGGAGCCAGGGAGGAGCCACGTAGGTGCCCGCTGCGCCCTCGTCTTCGCCGCCGCCCTGCGACAGAACCGGCTCGTAGAGCTGCGAGAGCAGCTCCGTCATCCCGTACTCGCCGACGATCATCCGGCTCGGCACGCCGAGCGTCGCTTCGATGCGCGCGTGCAGCGCAGCGCGCCCGATGTCGCGCCCCGAGCCCTTGAAGCCACCCGTCTCCATGATGCGACTCCCCGGCGGGAGCAGCGCCGTCGGCGCCCGCTCCAGCCGCTCGACCGCGTGCAGCAGCGCGAGCGACGTGCCGAGCACCAGGACGGCCTCGCGCGACGCCGCGGCGCGCTCGAGAGCGGTCCGCAGTCCCACTTCGTCGAGGGCGCCCCGCGCGTCGACGAGCCAGTGGATCTCGCTCGCGAGCGCGGCCGCGGCCGCGCTGACCATCCAGGAGAGCGAGGAGTCGGGGCGGTCGGTCGCCGAAGGGATCAGCGACAGGAACGGCATGGGCTCCCGCCCGGCGAGCACGTGCGCCCGAAACGGCGGGAGGAGGCTGCTCCGGTAGACCGAGAGCCTGGGGACCAGGTGGCGCCCTCGTGTCTCGCGGCCCCGCGTGGTTCCGCTGGTTCGGAAGATCGCCTCCGGAGGGCCCTGACCGACGACCGCGAAGTCGATGTGCTTGAACGCGGTGGCGGGCACCGCGGGCACGTCCTGCCAGCCCTCGACGGTCGACGGCGTACGCCCACGGGCCTCACAGAAGCCGCGGTACGACTCGATCGACGCGAACTGGAGCGCGAACGCTTCCCGTGCGAGCGCGTCGAAGTCCCGGTCGGACCAGGGCGCGGCGACGCCGTCGGCGAAGCGGCTCTCGAGCTCGGCCGCGAGGTGAGGGAAGGTCGGCACGGTACGGTGTTCCCGGATGGCCTCGACCCGCTGAGCGCACGTCAGGACATCGTAAAGATACGGCGATGGCTTTAACGGCCGGAGGGGGCCGCGTGTCTTGAACGCGTTGCCCCGACGGACCATTCGATCACGAAAGGCGACCGGGAGTCCTCTCCGCGTCGCTTTTTTCTTGGAGTACCGCGATGACTCGACCGGCGATCTGCCCCGCCGTTGCGATAGCCTTGCTCGCCGCCTTCGCGACGACGCCCCTCCCGGCGCAGGAGGCCGGCGGCCCCGCGGTCACTCCGGCACCCCGGCCGGCTTCCGTGGCGGCCGATCCCACGCCGCCGCTTCCGACCCTGTCCGCGCTCTCGCTCGCGGACGGGGTGTCCATCGACCTCGACGGGCGCATCGACGAAGCGGTGTGGCAGTCGGCGGTTCCCATCACGGACTTCACGCAGATGGAGCCGACCGAGGGCGGCACGCCCACCGAGGCCACGGAGATCCGCGTCGTCTACGACGCGGACAACCTCTACATCGGCGCGATCATCTACGACGATCCCACCGCCATTTTGGCATACCAGCGCCAGCGCGACGCCGGTCTGGGCACGGACGACCGCTTCATGTGGATCCTGGACACGTTCCAGGACGGTCGCACGGGTTACTTCTTCGAGATCAACGCCGCCGGGCTCATGGGCGACGGGATCTTGGGCGGC
>CAZBCN010000029.1:10841-33421 GCA_964490285.1 uncultured Gemmatimonas sp.
GGAGCCAACAAGGCCTGGGACGGCATCTGGGAGGCGCGCACCGCGCGGCGTCCCGACGGTTGGTCCGCGGAGATCCGCATCCCGTTCCGAACGCTGAACTTCGACCCCGGCCTCGACGAGTGGGGCATCAACTTCCAGCGCACGATCCGCCGGAAGAACGAGGAGATCCTCTGGCGCGGGTTCCGCCGCAACCAGGGGCTCTTCAACCCGGTGTTCGCGGGCCAGCTCTCGGGGCTCTCGGGCATGTCCCAGGGGATCGGTCTCGAGGCGATCCCCTCCACGGTGGCGAGCTGGCGCAACGTCCCGTGCACCACGCTGTCGGCGTGCACGAGCGGGTACGATGCGACGACCTTCCCGCGCGACCTCAGCTTGGACTTGAACTACAGCGTGACGTCGAGCCTGCGCGCCTCGCTCAGCATCAACACCGACTTCGCCGAGGTCGAGAGCGACCAGCGCCAGGTCAACCTCACGCGCTTCCCGCTCCGCTTTCCCGAGCGGCGGGGGTTCTTCCTCGAGGGCTCGAACGTCTTCTCGTTCAACGCCGGCGGGGACGCATCGCCGTTCTACACGCGCAACATCGGTCTGGACGCCGCCTCGGGTCAGCAGATCCCGATCCTCTACGGTACGCGCGTGACCGGCCAGGTCGGCGCCTACGAGCTCGGCTTCTATCAGATCGGGACGGGCGACCACACGTACTTCGACGTGCGCGCCGGCGGAGAGGCCACGGTGCAGAGTGAGGACTTCACGGTGGCACGGGTGCGGAGGCGCTTCTTCGAGCAGTCGTCGTTCGGAGCGCTGTACACGCGTCGCTCGCGCGCGCCGACCTCCACCGGCTTCACCGACGGGCATACCGCCGGGCTCGATCTGTCGCTGAGCACGCGCCGCTTCCTCGGTGACAACAACCTCGACTTCCAGGCCTTCGTGGTCTGGAACTCGGAGCTCGAGCCCGTGCCGCAGGAGTCCTTCACGGACTCGTTCGGACGCCTCTCGGCGCGCGGCTTCCAGGTGATGTTCCCGAACAACCCGTGGTCGGCACAGGTCTCCTACCGGGAGTTCGGCGAGGGCTACGACCCCGCGCTCGGATTCGTGAGCCGGAACGGCTTCCGCAGGATGCAGCAGCGGATGGGCTGGTCGCCGCGCCCCGAGGGCATCTCCTGGATCCGGAGCTTCAACTTCGGCGCCCAGCTCGTGAACCTGTGGCAGCTCGAGGGCGGCAGGCTCGACGAGCAGCAGCTCCAGCTCGACCTGCTGGGCGTGAACTTCGAGAGCGGCGACGGCTTCGACCTCTCCGCCTCTCGAACGAACGAGTATCTGGATCGTCAGTTCCAGGTGAGCGACGGAGTCCCGATCACCGTGGGACGATACGAGTACTGGGACTACCGGCTGAACCTGCGCAGCGCGGGACGCCGCAAGGTCGGGTTCTTCGGCGGTCTGTCGTGGGGCGGGTTCTGGAACGGCGACCGAACGCAGATGAACGGCCGTTTGAACTTCCGCCCGACGCCCGGGGTGAGTCTGTCGACGAACCTGGAGCGCAACGCCGTCACGCTCCCTCAGGGCTCCTTCGAGGCACATGTGTACGAGCTCGAGGGACAGTGGAATCCGAGCCCGTGGATCAGCTTCACGAACATGCTCCAGTACGACGACGTGAGCGAGCTGGTCGGGCTGTTCGCACGCATGCGGTGGATCGTGCGGCCGGGCAACGACGTCTACTTCGTGTACACGCACAACTGGCGGAACGAAGGCGCGGGGCTCTTCGCCGAGCCGTGGCTCCAGACGCTCTCGCGCGGCGCGTCGGTCAAGCTCAACTACACATACCGGTTCTAGGCCACTCCGGAACACGAGGCCGACGCGGGGTTACCCGCCGACCATGACGGAGCGCTTCGAGCTCATCGTGGTCGGCGCTGGCCCCTGCGGTATCGCCGTTGGCGCAGCAGCCAAGGCGGCCGGCCTCCCGTGCGTGCTCTTCGACAAGGGGTGCGTCACGAGCGCGCTCGTGGGCTACCCGTACTACATGACGTTCTTCAGCACCGCCGTCCTGCTCGAGGTCGGCGGCGTCCCGTTCACGATCCCCGAGCCGAAGCCCACGCGCCGCGAGGCGCTCGCCTACTACCGCCGGGTGGTGGAGCACTGGCGGCTCGACGTGCGGCAGTACGAGGAGGTCGTCGAGATCTCGGGCCGTGACGGCGCCTTCACCGTTCGGACCCGCCGCGCCAACGGCACGGAGCGGACGTTCGGTGCGGCCGCGGTCGTGATCGCCACGGGCGGATTCGATCGGCCGAACGAGCTCGGCGTGCCCGGCGAGCAGCTCGACAAGGTCCGCCACTGGTACCGGGAGCCGTATCCGTACCACGACCAAGACGTGCTCGTGGTCGGCGCGGGCAACTCGGCGGTCGAGGCCGCGCTCGAGCTGCACAGGAACGGCGCTCGCGTCACGATGGTCCACTTCGGCGACGCGCTCGACCGCGGCGTGAAGCCGTGGGTCGTGCCGGACATCAAGAACAGGATCGAGAAGGGCGAGATCCCCATGCACTGGCGACATCGGGTCGCCGAGATCCGGCCCTCGTCGGTCGTGCTGCGCGCGGACGACGGATCCGAGGACGGCGGCGCGACCATCGAGATCGCGAACGACTTCGTGCTGGCGATGACGGGCTGGCGGGCGGACCACACGCACCTGGCGAGGCTCGGCGTCGCGGTCGACGAGGCGACCGGCATCCCGTCGCACGACAAGAGCACGATGCAGACCGACGTGCCGGGTGTCTACCTCGCGGGGGTGATCGCGGCCGGGCACGACGCGAACAAGATCTTCATCGAGAACGGCCGCGAGCACGGTGAGCTGATCGTGGCCCACCGGCTGAGCCGAGCGGCCCGCTAGCTCGAGACGACGACCTCGCGCCCATCCAGCAGCACCCGCTCGGCGCCGCGCGCTACGTAGGCGAGCGCGAGCACACCGCCGAACTTGGGCGACTGCACGGCCGACGTGACGCGCCCGACGACCTTGCCGCTCCCATCCGAGGCGATCAGCTGCGAGCCGGGCGCGGGTGTCGGCACCTCGCCGAGCTCGAGACGGCGCAGCGTGCGGTTCACGTGCCCTCGATCGCGGATGCGCACGATGACCTCTTGGCCCGTGTAGCAGCCCTTGGTGTGATCGATCGCGCGGGCATCGATGCCCGCCTCGGGCGGGATGGTGTCCTCGTCCATGTCGGTGCCGAACACCGGGCGGCCCGCCTCGATGCGGAGGATCGACCAGACCGCCAGACCCGCGGGCTGCGCGCCTGCCGCCAGGAGCGCCTGCCGCAGCGCTGCCACGGCGCCCGCGGGCCCCACCACCGAGTAGGCATCCGGCCACACTTCGGCCGTTCGCTCGACGCGGGGCGTCTCGGTCGGGGAGCCTGCCACTCGCCACTGGCCCTCCGCGAGCCCCGCGAGCTCACCGGCTTCGACGCGCAGGCCGAGCGCCAGCCGCGACAGCGCGGCCGCGGCGCCCGGACCCACCAGGGTGAACATCGCAGTGTCGGCCGACACGTCCGTCACCGCGGCGAAGCGCGGCGGAAGCAGCTTCGCGAAGCTCGCCCTCAGCGGCGCCGCCCCGGCCACCGGTACGTCCAGCATGTAACCGGCGGACTCCTCGGGGCCGAGCAGCGTCGCCCACAGGTCGCTGATCATCTTGCCCTTGGGCGTCAGCACCGCGTGGTACGTCGACTCTCCGCCCTGGACCCCATCGGCGATCGGCCGGGGAGGCCTCGGCATCCTTCCGGTGAGCACGCCGGAGAGCATCTTCCCGGGGGCCTTCCCCCTCACCGCCAGCCGCGTGCGGTGACTGCGGTCGAAGACCGCGAGCCCCGTGGTCGCCGCCTGGTACTCCCCGGCCGGATCACCGTAGTGGCGGACGAGCTGGACGCCGTGGTAGTCGGCGCGTACCTCGGCTGCGCTCACTTCGTGCTCACGGCGTCAGAGTCCTCCGCCGTCGTCCGCCGGGCTGCGTCCCGCGCGCAGCTCGCGAACCATGGCCTCGACGCGCGGCGCGTCGGTCGCGGCGGGCGACACGCGCAGATACGCCTCCAGCTGCGCCGCCGCCTCCTCGTGCCTACCGAGCCGCGCAAGTAAGACGCCGCGCGCCCTGCTCTCGGCCGGAGCGGTGGGAGTGATCATCAAGATTCGCTCCACGGCCGCCAGTCCCCGCGCATGGTCACCCGACTTCGCGTACAGACCCTTCAGGTTGGTGAGCATGCGCAGGATCATCTCGCGCTTCGACGCCGTGCGCAGGAACGTGTCCTGCTGGCGCACCACGCCGCCATACACCTGATCGAGCAGCTCCTGCGCCTGGTCCTCGAAGCGGACCTTGCCGCCGTCGAACGGGTCGAGCAGGAGCGCGAGCTCGTCGCCGCGGAAGCGCACCAGGAAGTGGCCCGGAAAGTTCACGCCCTCGAGCGGGAGTCCGAGTCGCCAGCCCGTCTCGAGGAGCACGATCCCGAGCGTGAGCGGGACGCCGAGCCCCCGGTCGAGCACATCGTTCAGGAACGAGTTGCGGGGGTCGTAATAGGCCTTCCGATTTCCCGAGAGGCCCCGCCGGACGAACAGGGTTTCGCCGAGCTCGCTCAGCACGACCAGCGGCGCCGTCTCGTTCGCGAGCCGGTCCTTCACCTCCTCGGCGACCTGGTCGAGTCGCGCGAGATAGAGATCCACGGGCAGCTGCGGATACTCCTCCTTCGCGACCAGCAAGGCCGCGCGCCCGAGGTTCATCTCGACCTCGGAACGGGCCAGCTCTTCAGCGAGCGTGCGACGGGCGGAGAGCGCGGGTGCGGTCACTGCTGGTGGATCCTCGTGGTCGGTTGGGCGCGTCCTCGAGCGCGGCGATCATGTACCCTCGGCGGGGCGCTGGTTTCCGCGGACCTTCCGGACGAGTGCCGTCGCCTGCATCGTGAGGGACGTCACACCACCCCCAGCCGAGGAGAACATGGCCCAGGAGCCCCGGGACGAGCGGCCGAAGATCCGCCTGTCCCAGCTCAGCCACGGCGCGGGTTGAGCCTGCAAGCTCGGGATGTCCGAGCTGGCGCAGGTCCTGCGCCACGTCGCACCGGTGGACGATCCCGCCGCCCTCGTAGGGTACTCGACGGGCGACGACGCAGCGGTGTACCGCATCGCCGACGACCGCGCCATGGTCGTGACGGCAGACTTCTTCACGCCCATCGTCGACGACCCGTTCGACTTCGGGCGGATCGCGGCGGCCAACGCCCTCTCCGACATCTACGCCATGGGCGCGAGGCCCCTCTTCGTGCTCAACCTGGTCGGCTTTCCGAGGAAGCTCCTCGGTGAGGGCATTCTCGAGACGATCCTCAGGGGTGGAAGCGAAGTGGCACGCGAGGCCGGCGTACCGACCCTCGGCGGGCACTCCATCGACGACGCCGAGCCCAAGTACGGACTGGTCGCGGTCGGCGAGGTGCATCCGGACCGCATGGTCACCAACGCGGGCGCGAGACCCGGCGACGTGCTCGTCCTCACCAAGCCCATCGGGTCGGGCATCATCGCGACGGCGATCAAGGCCGGGGTGGCGTCCAAGGAAGTGATCGACGGTGCGGTCGCCGTCATGGCCACGCTCAACCGCGGCCCGGCCGAAGCCATGTTACAGGCAGGGGCCCACGCCGCGACCGACGTCACCGGCTTCGGGCTGCTCGGGCACCTCCACCGCATGCTCGCGGCCTCGGGCGTCGCCGCCCACCTGCGTGCGCAGGACGTGCCGATCCTGACGGGCGCGCGTGCCCTCGCCGAGGCGGGGCACGTGCCGGGCGGCACCAAGCGCAACCTGGCCGACCTCGCGGACCACGTGGACTTCGCGCCATCCGTCGACGCGACCACGCGCACGCTGCTCGGAGACGCGCAGACGTCGGGAGGACTGCTGATCGCGGTCCCCGGCGACCGCGTGGCGATGCTCCTGCGCGAGATCGACGGCCGGGCTCCGGCGGCGGCGGTGATCGGCTCGGTCGTACAGGGGACGCCCGGACGGATCGAGGTGGCTTGAAGTACCGTCCGGGAAGGAAGAACCCCTAGTTCGGCTCCTTCGTCTTCCTGAAGCGCTTCTTCCGCGGCTCGGGCGCTGCAGCCCCCTTCGCACCCCCGCCCTTCCCGTCGAGGAGCGCGACCTCGATCACGTCATCCAGCGTTTCGGCGAGGTGGAACTTCATCTGCTCGCGCACCTCGTCGGGCAGGTCCTCGAGATCTGCCTCGTTGTCGTTCGGCAGGATGATCTCGGAGATGCCCGCGCGAACCGCGCCCAGGATCTTCTCCTTGAGTCCACCGATCGGCAGCACGCGCCCCGTGAGCGTGAGCTCGCCGGTCATCGCCACGTCGTGGCGCACCTTGCGGCCCGAGACCGCCGAGACGAGCGCGGTCGCCATGGTGATGCCCGCGGATGGGCCATCCTTGGGCACGGCACCCGCCGGTACATGGATGTGCACTTCGCGCTTCTCGAGCGACTCGCGTGGAATGCCGAGGCGCTCCCAGTTGGCCTTGGCGTAGGAGAGCGCCGCGCGGCCCGACTCCTTCATGACGTCACCGAGCTGCCCGGTGAGGACGAGCCCGCCCTCGCCCGGCATGATGCTCGCTTCCACGAACATGATGTCGCCGCCCATGGGCGTGTAGTACATCCCCGTGGCGACACCGACGGTGTCGTCGGGGGCCATCCGTTCGGGGTGCACGCGCGGCCGCCCCAGTAGCTCACGCACGTCGGCTTCGGTCGCGAACAGCTTCTCGAGCTTCGCACCCGCAATCTTGCGCGCCACCTTGCGCGCGAACTTGCCCACCTCGCGCTCGAGCTGACGCACGCCGGCCTCGCGCGTGTAATGCTGCACGATCGCGAGCACCGCCTCGTCCGTCATCTGCAGCTCTTCGTCGGTGAGGCCGTTCTCCTTGCGCTGCCTCGGCAGCAGGTATCGCTTCGCGATCTCGAGCTTCTCGGCCTCCGTGTAGCCCGCGAAGTCGACCCTCTCCATACGGTCGAGCAGCGGGCCCGGAATCCGATCCAGGTAGTTCGCCGTCGCGATGAACAGCACCTCGGACAGATCGAACGGGATGCCGAGGTAGTGATCCACGAACGTCGAGTTCTGCGCCGGGTCCAGTACCTCGAGCAGCGCCGAGCTCGGGTCGCCCTGGAACGACACGCCGAGCTTGTCGACCTCGTCGAGCAAGAAGACCGGGTTCTTCGACTTGGCCTGTCTCATCCCCTGGATGATGCGGCCGGGCATCGCGCCGACGTACGTGCGTCGATGTCCGCGGATGTCCGCTTCGTCGCGGGCGCCGCCGAGCGAGATGCGCACGTACTTGCGGCCGAGCGAGCGGGCGATCGACTGCGCGATCGACGTCTTTCCGACGCCCGGAGGGCCGACGAAGAGCAGGATCGGTCCGCGGCCCACGTACGCATCGTCCTCGTTCGCGCGTTCGTCGTCGGCGCCTGAGGTGCTCGGCTCGGACGCGACGGCGGACCCGCCGTTCGGGGCGCCTTCGCCGGGAGCGGCGGCCCCGGTCGCGGCCACTTCGGCCTCGGATTCATCGGCCGCCTCCACGGCTTCCTCGGCCTCGTCCTCCTTCTCGCGGTCGATCTGGAGCTTCCGCACGGCGAGGAACTCGAGGACGCGGTCCTTCACGTCGTCGAGGCCGTGGTGGTCTTCTTCCAGGATCTTCTCGGCGAGCACGAGGTCGATCTTCTCCTCGGTGCGCTGCTGCCAAGGAAGCTCGGTCACCCACTCGAGGAATGTGCGGATGACTTGGTACTCGGCCGACTGCGGGCTCGTGCGCTCCAGTCGGCGCAGCTCTCGATCGACCTCGGTGCGCTGCTCCTCGGACAAATCGAGTGCCTCGATGCGCTTGCGCATCTCCTCGACGTCGTCGCGCTCCTCCTCCTCGCCGAGCTCTTTCTGGATCGCCTTCAGCTGCTCGCGGAGCAGCATCTCGCGCTGACGCTCGCCGAGCTCGGACTGCACCTTGGCCTGGATGTCCTCCTGCGCATCGATCCGGGCGAGCTCGCGCTCGACCGACAGGAGGCATTCGCGCATCCGCTCCTCGTCGTCGAGCAGCTCCAGCAGTCGCTGCTTCTCCGGGGTCTCGAGCTCCAGATAGAAGGCCACCAGGTCGGCGAACGGGCCGGGCTCGTCCACGCCCTGGATGAGCTGGTTGAGCGCCTCGGCCGGAACCCCACGACGCGTGCCGAGCTCGGCGGCGCGGTCTCGCAGCTCGCGGTCGAGTGCCTGGAAGGCGGGGTCGGCGGTGTTGCGCGGCTTCTGCCGCTCCATCTCCAGCAACACCGCGTGCAGCATCGACTGCCCCTCGGTCTGGTACGAGAGCGCTTGTGCTCTGCCCTCGCCTTGCACCAGGAGCTGCACGCCACCCCGCACCCGATGTGTCTGGATGATCCGTACGACCGTGCCCACCGAGTAGAGGTACTCGGGCGACGGATCGTCCACGTTCTCCTTCTGGGCGACCGCGAAGAGGCGCCGATCTCCGTCCAGAGCCTCCTGAACGGCCTCCACGGTGCCGGGGCGCCCAGCCGAGATGGGCACGGCCACCCCTGGGTATACGACCGTGTCCCGCAGGGGCAGTACTGGAAGTGTGAAGCGTTCCGGCATCGTGGTCCCTTTCTTCAGCTCACTGCGTTGGCGCACCTCTTCGCACAGAGCGAGTGCACGATCCTTGCCACCCGAAAAGTCCCTATTTTCAGCCCTTTTTCCCGTGTACGGGGACCCAGCGGTCCGGGTCACCTGCCACAATGGCGTCCCGCGGAGCGCTCTGTTGCGCCACTTTTTCGGCTCCGGAGCGGCAGTTAGCTTGGCACCTCGTCCTCCCGCGCGCCATCGGTAGCGCCGTCCATCCCCAGCAAGGCTTGCATGCGCGACCTGCTCGATGGCATCACGTGGTTCCGTGGCTCGTCGGTACGCATCCGCCGGGACGGACTGGAGATCCACGTGGATCCTCTCGGGCTGACGGAGGCTTCGTCGGCAGACGTCGTGCTGCTGACCCACCCGCACTACGACAACTTCTCCGAGGCCGACATCGCACGCGTGCGGAAGCCGGGCACCATCTTGGTCGCACCGGCCTCCATGAAGAAGCTGATCGCCGACGCGGATCATCTCATGCGCCCGGGCGACATGTTGCAGCTCGAAGGCTTCGATATTCTCGCGGTGCCCGCGTACAACCTCGAAAAGAAGTTCCACACTCCCGAGCACGGGTGGTTGGGGTACGTATTCACCGTCGGTGGAGCCACCTATTACCACGCCGGCGACACGGACTTCCTCCCGTCCATGTTCGGCATACGCTGCGACGTCGCGTTTCTTCCCTGCGGTGGCCACTACACGATGGGCGTGGAGGATGCGGCGAAGGCGGCTTCGGCGTGCGGCGCCCGCGTGGTCGTGCCGATCCACTGGGGTGAGCCTCACGGGACGCGCGAAGAGGTCTCCCGGCTCGGCGACCTCTTCTCCGGCGAGGTGCGCGTTCTGGATCGCGCGGGCTGAGAGCCGGAGGTGACGTCGGGCCGCTCCGCCGTCTACGCCCCCAACGGGGTCATCGCGACCAGCCAGCCTCTCGCGACCGGCGCAGGGCTGAGGATCCTCGAGATGGGCGGCTCGGCCGCCGATGCCGTGGTCGCCGCCGCCGCGGTGCTCGGCGTAACCGAGCCCCACATGACCGGCATCGGCGGCGATGCATTCGCGCTCGTTTGGTCGGCCGTCGAGCGGCGCCTCGTGGGTCTCGACGCCAGCGGCCGCTCCGGGTCGAGAGTCGATGCAGAAGCGCTCGTCGCCGAAGGTGCCGCTACGGCGCCCGCCGCGGGAGCGCGCTCCGTCACGGTGCCGGGCGCGCTCTCGGGGTGGCAGGCCCTCCTCGACCGCTTCGGGCGGATGTCGATGGCCGAGGTGCTCGAGCCGGCCATCCGCATCGCCGACGATGGTTTTCCGGTCACCCCCATCATCGCGCGGGAGTGGGCGGCCTCGACCGCACTCCTCCAGGAAGACGTGGGGGCGAGCGCCACCTACCTGGTCGACGGTCGCGCGCCGGCGGCCGGGCAGTGGTTCCGCAACCCGGATCTCGCGCACTCCCTCCGCGCGGTAGCCGCCGACGGGCCCGGCACGCTGTACGGCGGGTCGCTCGGCCGCCGCATCGTCGAGGGAGTCGATGCGCTGGACGGGTGGCTCACGCTGGAGGACCTCGCGCGCCACGAGGCTCGCTGGGTCGACGCGCTCAGCGTCACCTACAAGGGCTACACGCTCCACGAGCTGCCGCCGTCCGGACAGGGCGTGGCGGCTCTCCAGATGCTCGGCATGCTGGAGGACGTCGACCTCGCCGCCATGGGACACAACTCCGCGGCCTATCTGCACACGCTCATCGAGACCAAGAAGCTCGCGTATTCCGACCTCGCGCGTCACGTCGCCGATCCGGAGCACATGCGCGTGGAGCCCGAGGCGCTGCTGGACCGCGACTATCTGAGGAGCCGATCCGCGCGGATCGATCCTCGGGCCGCGGCCGAACGAACGGAGCCCGGGCGCTTCGCCACCGACTCCGAGACCGTCTACCTCGCGGCGGCGGACCGGGATGGCAACATGGTCTCGTTCATCCAATCCATCTGCGGCCACTTCGGCTCCGGGGTGGTCGTGCCGGGGACTGGGTTCGCGCTGCAGAACCGCGGATCGGGCTTCACGCTCGAGCCCGGGCATCCCAACCGATTGGGTCCGCGGAAGCGGCCCTTCCACACGATCATCCCTGCGTTCGTGACACGCGCCGGCGAGCCGTGGCTCGCGTTCGGTGTCATGGGCGGGCCGATGCAGCCGCAGGGGCATGTCCAGGTGCTGCTCAACGTGATCGAGTTCGGCATGGACGTTCAGGAAGCGATCGACTCGCCCCGCTTCCGCCATCTGGCCGGCCGCACGGTCGCGATCGAGGGCCTGGAGCCAGCCGTCGCTCGCGAGCTCGAGACGCTCGGCCACGACGTGCGCGAACCGGAGGTCACCACGTTCGGCGGCGCGCAAGCCGTGCTCCGGCTCCCTCGCGGATGGGCCGCCGGCTCCGACCCGCGTAAGGACGGGATGGCGGCCGGGCACTGAGCCTGCTCCGACTCCGGCCATGACCACGTCTCCCGTCGTGACTCCGGTTCCCGCCGCGACCATCGTGCTCATGCGCGACGCCGGGGGCGCGCTCCAGGTACTGCTGGTTCGCCGGAGTCCCCGGGCGGAGTTCGTGCCCGGGGCGTTCGTGTTTCCCGGCGGGCTCGTCGACGCGGGCGACGCGGCCCCCGCAGCCGTCGCACGCGTGGAGGGGCTCAGCCCCGAACGCGCCGCTGCGCGCCTCTCTCTCGGAGACGGGTACCCTCCTGCGATCGCGTATTACGTGGCGGCGGTGCGCGAGGCCTTCGAGGAGACCGGCATCCTGGTGGGATCGCAGAGCGAGTCGCCGCCGGGCCGGACTTCCGTCGTGCACATGAGAGACACTCGAATGGATCTGCTCGACGGCCGCATCTCCTTCGCGGTCGCGCTCGCCCGCCTCGGCTGCCGGGTCGCCGCCAGCGAGATCGCATACTTCGCGCACTGGATCACGCCCGAGCGCGCGCCCCGCAGGTATGACACCCGCTTCTTCGCCGCACGGGTGCCGGGCGAGGTGGAGCCCGAGTTGGACGACCGGGAGATGACCGAGGCGCTGTGGATCACACCGCTCGAGGCCATCGCGGCTCACCACGGCGGCTCGCTTCCCATGATCCTTCCCACCGTACGTACGCTCGAGGGATTGGTCGCCTATCCCGACACGGAATCGGCCCTTGCCGGGCTCGCGAACGCCCCTGTTCGCACCGTCCTGCCCGACTCCCGAGCCGGGGGCTTTGCGGGCCCGCTGGTCGAGGCCAGATTGCCCGGATGATGCGATTCGCGCTGGGTCTCGCCGCCGCAGGCCTCCTCGGGCTCGGACAGCCAGCTCGGGCTCAGGTCGCGACGGCAGCGCCGCTCGAGATCTATCATGGGTTCACGCTGATCGACGGAACGGGCGGTCCACCCATCGTCGACGCGGCGATCAGCGTGCGCGGCAACAGCATCGTTACCGTGGGGAGCCGTCGCGAGCTGCTCTCGGGTCCCGCGGCCCCGCGCGACGCGATCGTCATCAACCTCGGGGGCGGCTACGTCGTCCCCGGACTCATCGATGCGCACGTCCACCTGAGCTCGTCACCCAATCGCGCGAGTGCCGAGGCCGAGCTCCACCGGATGCTCTACTCGGGCGTCACCGCCGTGCGCGACATGGCCGGGGACGCCAGGGCGCTCGCCTCGCTCGCGCGCGACTCGCGGCTGGGGGAGATCGAAGCCCCCGACGTGTATTTCTCGGCGCTCATGGCCGGCGCGCCGTTCATGGCCGACCCGCGCCCGCAGGCCGCCGCCGCGGGTGAGGTCGCAGGCCAAGTGCCCTGGCTTCAGACCATCACTGCCGAGACCGACATGCCCACCGCGGTGGCGCGCGCCAAGGGCACCTACGCCACGGGCGTGAAGATCCACGCGGACCTCGCAGTCGGCGAAGTCGCTCGCATCACCCAGGAGGCCCACCGTCAGGGGATGAAGGTGTGGGCGCACAGCATGGTGGTGCCGGCGAGTCCCCTCGAGGTCGTCCTGAGCGGCGTGGACGTCGTCTCGCACGTATGTGACATCGCGTGGGAAGCCATGTCCGAGGTGCCGCCACGGTACCACCACGACCTGACGCCCCAATACGGGTCGTTCACCGCCGGGTCAGCCGTCTTCACACAGCTGTTCAACGAGATGGTGGCGCGTGGGACGATCCTCGACGCCACGCTCGCGACCTACGCGCGACAAGCGTCGACGAACGAGACGTTGCCCAACGACCTGCCGGGCGGGTGCGACATCGAGTTCGCCAGGTCGCTCGTGCGGCGCGCCCGGGAGCTCGGAGTCCAGATCGCCGCGGGATCGGACTTCAGCACCTCCCCCAACGATCCGTTCCCCGCGCTCTTCGAGGAGCTCGAGGAGCTGGTCGTCGGTGGCGCGCTCTCGCCCATGGACGCGGTCGTCGCGGCGACGAGCGTGGCCGCGCGCACGATCGGCATCGAAGCCACGCAGGGCACACTCGCGCACGGCAGACCGGTCAACTTCGTCCTGCTCCGCGATGATCCGCTCGTGGACATCCGCAACCTCCGCTCGGTGCAGGCCGTGTGGAAGAACGCGGTCCGCTTCGACCGCGCCGACTACCGCTCGCGCTTCGCACGCCCCGCTGTCGCCGAAGGGCGACCCGCGGTGGACGGCGCCGCGACGGCGCAGGCGCTGCTCGACAGCTGGCTCGCGATGTGGCGGCGCTACGACCTCGATCGCGTGGCCGACCTGTTCGTCGCCGGCGACGCGCTCACGTACTTCCCATCGGATCGCGAGGGCCTGATCGAGGGATTCGGCGCGGTGCGCGAGTACCACGAGGGGCTCGGCTTCGTACCGGGAGGCTTCCAGCCCGAGAGCGAGATGTGGCTCGAGCAGGTGACGATCTCCGACTTCGGCGAGAGCGCGGTCGTCGGCGCGGTCTGGTACTTCGGCAATCGCGTGAACAGGCGCGCTGCGGGTCGAGGCCCTCTCACCATGGTGCTCGCGCGCACGGGCTCCGGCTTCCGGATCTCGCACGTCAACTTCGGGAATTACGCCCCCGAGCGGTGATCGCTCCGACGCGACGTCGCGCGGCGGCCCTGGTCGCCGGACTGGCGGCGGTGACCGCGTGCTTGGGGCAGACCGAAGAACGGGCGGTCGCCGAGAACGAGCTCCTCGTGCGCTCGCTCATGGACGCGCTGCAGCGCGCCGACACCGCGGTGATCGCGGAGATCTTCTGGCCCGAGGCCGTCTACGAGGACTACGCCAGCCAGCTGCAGCACCGCGGCATCGAGGAGATCGTGGGCTACGTCACGTCCGTGCACGCGTGGGCCGACGACATCTACCTGAACGTCGGCGAAGTCCACGTGAGTGCATCGGGCGCGGTCGCCGAGTGGCTCTTCGCGGCGGTGCAGGCGCGCCCCATGGGTGAGATCGTCCCCATCGCGACCAACCGCGAGGTCGTCGTCAACGGCGTCACGATCATCGAGGTCGACGGCGGGCGCATACGCAGGGCCGCCGACTACACGGACACCGGCGCCCTCTTCCTGCAGTTGGGTGGCCGCCTGGAGCTGCCCGGCGGCGGCGTGATGGAGCTCGACCAGCCGCGCTGAGGCAGCGGAGCCGGGCGACTACATGAGCTTGTAGGCCGGGCCGCTGCCACCCTCTCGTGGCGTCCAGCGCGGCCCGAGCACGTCGGTCGCCTTGCAGTCCACGCAGTTCGGGGCATTCACGCGCAGGCCGTTCTGGTCGCGCTCGTAGACGCCCGCGGGGCAGAGATGAGTCAGCATCTCGGCCGTCTCGGCGCTCACGCCATCCTTGCGGATGAGGTGCGACGGAATGTCGTCCCGCGTCTGGTTCCCCGATTTGTAGACCGCATCGACCTTCGAGAACGTGAGCTTACCGTCGGGCACGAACGGCTCTGCGCTCTCACCCAGGTGCTTCGTGTGGGCCGCATCCTCTTGGGTCGCGATGCGGCCCCCTGGGAACGCCCCCTTCGTGAGCGTGAGCAGGCCCGCCTTCGCGCCTCCGAGCACGAAGCCGCTCTTGAACGCGAGACGCATGTTCCTGCGCTCGGACAGATCGCGCATGATGGGTCCCGAGTCGATCGCGGCGGTGTAGCCGGCCAGTCCGGACTCCGAGGTGTCGCCCGATTTCAGAGCCGCGAAGATCTGCCTCGCTGCCTGGATTCCCGAGAGCATCGCGTAGTGGATCCCCTTGAGCGACGATACCTCGACGTAACCGGCTGCGTCGCCGACGATCAACAGGCCGTCCCCGTGCCGACGCTCCGGCACGGAGTAGTAGCCGCCCTCGGGAATCGTCTTGGCCCCCCACTCGACGAGCTCACCGCCCTCGAGCCGCTCGCGGAAGAGCGGGTGCAGCTTCATGCGCTGCAGAGCTTCATGCACGTCGAAGCGCGCGTCGCCGTAGTCGAGCCCGACCACCAGACCGAGCGCGACCAAGTCGTCGGCCATCGGATACATGAAGCTGCCGCCGAACGCGTCGCGTGGGAGCGGCCACCCCATCGTGTGCACGATGCGATCGAGCGGGCGAGGCACACGCCACAGCTCCTTCACACCGAGCGCGTAGATCTGTGGGTTGGCCGATCGGACGCTCTGCCAGTCGAGCCACGCTTGTGTGAGCGATCCGCGCGAGCCCTCCGCCAGGACGGTCACGCGTGCGCTGAGGTCCATCGCGGGGGAAGCGTCCGCTTTCGTGGGGCGTCCGTCGCGGCCGAGGCCCGAGGGCGTCGTGCGTACGCCGACCACGCGCCGGCCCTCGACGACCAGAGAGTCCACGGGGAAGCCCGGAAAGAGATTCACGCCGAGCCCCTCGGCCTTCGCGCCCAGCCACCGCACGATCTCGCAGATGGATGCGATCCAGTTGCCGTGGTTCCGCATCGTGGGCGGCGTCGGGATCCCGATCGCGCGGGAGCGCGTGAGCACGTACACGCTCTCCTTGGTCACAGGGCGCCGCAGCGGGAGGTCGCCCATCGCGACATCGGGGAAGAGGTCGCGTAACCCGCTCGGGTTCACCACCGCGCCCGAGAGGCTGTGATCGCCGAGTCGGGCCGCCTTCTCCAGCACGCCGATCTCGATGTCGCCCACGCCGCCGCCGGCCTCGTTGTCTCGCTTCACGAGGCGCGCGAGCTCGATCGCGCCGGCAAGGCCGGCCGGGCCGCCTCCCACGAACACGACGTCCATCGGCACCGCCTCGGCATCGGGCGGACCCTCGACCAGAAGACGCGTGCGAGGCAGAGGTGGCTGCTCGTCCAGCGGACGCACGCTGTCGCGGAGACTCATGGTCTTGAACATCGCCAAGACGCGCGCGAGGCTCTACCCTTGTGGCATGACCCAGCCACGACCCACGACGCTCGCCGAGCTCGAGCGCGCCGGATACCGCAGCCGCTCCGTGAAGGACGAGCTGCGCGCCAACCTCCTTCAGAAGCTGGCGGCGGGCGATCCGCTCTTCCCCGGCGTCCAAGGCTACGACGACTCCGTCGTGCCACAGATCGTCAACGCGATCCTGGCCCGCCACGACTTCATTCTCCTCGGGCTCAGGGGACAGGCGAAGAGCCGCATCCTCAGGCAGCTCGTTTCATTGCTCGACGAAGAGATCCCCATTCTGGCCGGGAGCGAGGTGAACGACGACCCGTTCGCCCCCATCTCCAAGTACGGCCGCCAGCTGATCGAGCAGCGTCGCGAGTCCACGCCGATCGAGTGGATCGCGCGCGACCGCCGCTACGTGGAGAAGCTCGCCACGCCGGACGTCACCATTGCCGACATGATCGGCGACGTGGATCCGATCAAGGCAGCGCGCGGCGGTCACATTCTCGCCGACGAGCTGACGATCCACTATGGACTGCTGCCGCGCGCCAACCGCGGCATCTTCGCCATCAACGAGCTCCCGGATCTCGCGGGCAAGATCCAGGTGGGCCTCTTCAACATCCTCCAGGAGGGGGACGTGCAGGTGAAGGGGTATCCCATCCGACTCGCGCTCGACGTGCTCATGGTCTTCACCGCCAATCCCGAAGACTACACGGCACGCGGCAAGATCATCACCCCGCTGAAGGACCGCATCGGCGCCGAGATTCGCACGCACTATCCGGAGGATCTGGAGATCGGCCGCGACATCACGCGCCAGGAGGCATGGGTTGCGCGCGAAGGCACCTGCGTCGAGGTCCCCGAGTTCCTCGAGGAGACTGTCGAGCGGGTCGCGTTCCTCGCGCGCAATGACAAGCGGGTGGACCAACGCTCGGGTGTGAGCCAGCGCATGCCCATCACGGTGATGGAGACGGTGGTGTCGAACGCGGAGCGCCGGGCGCTACGCCACGGGGAGAGCGTCGCCGTGCCGCGCATCGCCGACCTCTACGCCTCTCTGCCCGCGATCACCGGGAAGCTCGAGCTCGAGTACGAGGGTGAGCTGCATGGCGCCGACAAGATCGCGCGCGAGCTGATTCAGCAGAGCGCGTCACAGACCTTCGACGTGCACGCCGGCGGTGCCGACGTCGAGGACATCGTCGCCTACTTCGAGACCGGCGGCGCGCTCCAGGTGAGCGAGGAGGCCGCATCGGCCGCCTGCGTGCAGGGCTTCGAGACCGTCCCGGGTCTGCTCGAGCTCGTCGAGAACGTCGGCCTCGCGCCCCAGGCCGCGAGCGACGGGGTGCGCGCCGCCGCCTGCGAGCTCGTGCTCGAGGCGCTCGTGGCGCAGAAGCGCATCAGCCGCACGAGCACGGGATACGTGCGCGCGCCGCATCAGGGTCCTCCCAAGGGCAAGGGCTACCAGGGCTTCGACCCCATGGGAGGCCTGAAGCTCTAGCGACGACGATGGAGGCGCCCGGGCTCAGGACATCGCGGCTCGAGTTCCGCGCGTTCGCCGCCGTCGACATCGAGGAGCTTCTCGCGCTCTTCAGGAACGCCGACGTGCGTCGCTGGCTCCTCGACGATCAGCTCGTGACCGAGGAGTGGGTCGCGGACGAGATCGCGGCCAGCGAAGCACGTTTCCGCTCGATGAGTTGCGGGCTATGGGCGCTCTCGGAACGCACCCGCGACCGCATCATCGGCTTCGTCGGGTTCCGTCCGTTCTTCGACCCGCCCGAGCTGCAGCTTCTGTACGGCCTCCTTCCGTCGCACTGGGGCCGCGGCTTCGCGACCGAAGCCGCCGCGACAGCCATCGACTACGCGTTCGACGTGCTCGGCTTCGACGACGTACGCGCCGCCACGGACGTGCCCAACACGGCGTCCATCGCCGTACTCGAGCGCCTCGGCATGAGCCAACGGAAACGCTCCGCGGACGGCTCCCACGGGACGGTCTTCTTCGACGTGACGGCCGACGAGTGGGCGGAGCGCCGCCGGCTCACCAACCTTCGCTGAGCACGGCGCGCGTCTCCTCGACTGCGACGCTCCAGATCTCGGCCGTCTCGTCGTCCGGGCGTTCGTAATATCCACCGAACGAGCCGTCGCCGATCAGCTCGCGGAATCTGGCGGGCGAGATGTCCGTGGCACCGGCGAGGTCGACGCGCTCCTTGTGGTGGGTCGGCGGCTCCGCGCCCGGCACGCGAGTCCACGGGAAGCTCTCCATCCAGGACGCATGGGAGGCGGCGGGGTCGATCGCGTCGATCGCGGCCCGCGTGCGCGGCGCCTTCCACCAGTCGTGCCATCGCAGAGCCACGCCGTCCTTTCTGGCCGCCCACGCTTCCGCCACCGGGCGCGCCGGAGCGTTGCCGCCGTGGCCGTTCACGATCGCGATGCGACGGAACCCGTGGCGCCGCAGGCTGGCGAGAACCTCGGTGAGGATGCGCTCGTACGTCGTCGGCGACACGGTCACCGTCCCCGGATAGTCCATGAAGTACGGCGTGATGCCATACGGCATCGCGGGAAAGACCGGTATACCGAGCGGCTCGGCAGCCTCCACGGCCACTCGCTCCGCGAGCGTGGTGTCCGTGGCAAGCGATAGGTATGCGTGTTGCTCCGTACACCCCAGAGGAAGGACGCAGAGATCGCTCTTCTCCAGGTAGGCCTCCACCTGCATCCACGTCATGTCGGCGACCCTCATGCGATCTCCACCGACGAAGTCTGGCGAAACGACTGGAGGACACGCTGTTGCGCGACCGGCAGCGCCAGGTGCGTCGGCACTCGCGCGTCGATCCACGCGGAGCGGCCGTCCCCGTCCCCGGTGACCTCCGCCACTTCGATCGCAAACGGCACGTACGCGGCGTGCAGATGGGTGAATCGGTGGGTGCATACGGGAAGCGCCGCAAGGTCGGCAACCACGCGCACACGTCGCTCGGAGGCCAGGGAGAGCGCCACCGCCGCGACGTCCTCACCGCTCTGCACTTCCTTCTCCGGAAACGCCCACATACCGCCCAGCAAGCCACCGGGCGGGCGCCGCTCCAGGAGCACGCGACCGTGCGCGTGCAGCACCGCGAGCGCGAAGGTCGCCTCGCGGGGCGCCTTGTGGCTCATGGGACCGGGCCGTTCGTCCTGTGTGCCCGCTGCGCGCGCCGCGCACCACCGGGCCACGGGGCACTCCGGGCAACGCGGCGTGCGCGGAACGCATACCGTAGCGCCCAGGTCCATCAGCGCCTGGTTCCAGTCTCCGGGTCGCTCCGGGTCGACGAGCGCAGCCGCGGCCTCGCGCAACCACTTCGGTTTGGGACTGGGCTGGTCGAGAAGGCGCGACAGGACCCGGCGCACGTTGCCGTCGGCGGCCGGCACGGCCTCACCGAATGCGATGCTGGCCACGGCTCCCGCGGTATAATCGCCGAGGCCCGGGAGCGCCCGGAGGTCCGCATAGCTCGACGGGAGCGCCCCGTCCGGGCGCTCGCGCACCAGGCGGGCGGTCCGATGCAGGTCGCGTGCGCGCCGGTAGTAGCCGAGCCCCTCCCAGGCCTTCAGGACCTCGTCCTCCTCGGCCGCCGCGAGGCTCTCCAGATCCGGGAAGCGCGCGAGCCAGTCGCCGTACCTGGCGAGGACCGTCTCCACTCGTGTCTGTTGGAGCATGACCTCGGAGACCAGCACCCGATACGGGTCCGCCTCCCCCCGCCAAGGCAGCTCGCGGCGAGCCCGGTCGTAGTGCCCGAGGAGAGCGGCGCGCAGCTCCGCCAGCGCTTTCGGCCTGAACGGGGTCGGTTTCATGGCGAGAAGGTATCCCGCCCGGTAGGATGGTGTCATGCGCTTCACAACGTATGGGAAGTACCGCGGCGGCTGGCTCGACGCGCTCAATCTGCAGGCGCTCCTGGAGCACCTGTCCGACTTCCTCATGGACGGCGGCTTTGCGGGCGGCCCCCACTACCACCCCTACTGGGGTTGGTCGGGGGGCGAGGACACCAACTCGACGGACGCGCTCAAGAGCGCACTGCTCAAGGCGCTCATCGAGAGCGGTCAGCTCACGCCCCAGATGATCGACGAGCTGCGCGGGGAGGGCGAGGGCGACGACCAGGTGCGTGCCCAGATCGCCCAGCTGCTCGACGACCTCGTGCAGAAGATGGTCGAGGAGGGCTACATCAACCTCGAGACCGGCAACCCACAGATGCCGGGAGGCACGTACGACGTCACCGGCCAGGGGCAGATCGACGAGGCGAAGCAGGCGGCGCAGCGTGTCGACTTCAACCTGACCCAGAAGGGGATGGACTTCCTCGGGTACCGCGCCCTCAAGGGACTGCTTTCGGCGCTCGGCAAGGCCGCGGCGGGCTCGCACGACACGCCGCACCTGGCGACGGGCATCGAGGCCGAGGCTGCTTCCAAGCCCTATGAATTCGGCGACACGATGAACCTGGACATCCCCGCGACGCTGAAGAAGGCGATCGAGCGGGAGGGCCTCAGCGTGCCGCTCAACCTCGAGTACGGCGACCTGATGGTGCACCAGGCGGAGTACCGCTCCTCGTGCGCGACGGTGCTCCTGCTCGACATCTCTCACTCCATGGTGCTCTACGGCGAGGACCGCTTCGCGCCCGCCAAGCGCGTCGCGCTCGCACTCTCGCACCTCATCCGCACCCAGTTTCCGGGTGACTCTCTCCGCGTCGTCACGTTCGGGGACCGTGCAGCGGAGATTCCGCTCTCGCAGCTCGCGAAGGCCCAGGTCGGCCCGTACCACACGAACACGGCCGAGGGCATCGAAGTCGCCCGGCGCATTCTCGCGGCGCAGAAGAAGGACATGCGCCAGATCATCATGATCACGGACGGGAAGCCGAGCGCGATGACGCTCCCCGACGGCCGCGTCTACACGAACTCGGGTGCGCTCGACCCGATGATCCTGAAGCGCACGTTCCAGGAGGTCGCGGCCTGCCGGAAGTCGGGCATCCTCATCAACACGTTCATGCTCGCGAACGATCCCTACCTCGTGCAGTTCGTCCAGAAGGTGTCGGAGATCGCACGGGGCAAGGCGTATTTCACGACCTCGCTGACGCTGGGGCAGTACATCATGATGGACTTCCTGCGAAAGCGTCGGAAGCGCGCCGGCTGAGGGCCCTCGGGATGCGATGCGAGCACTGAACTGGCGTGTAGTGTGCGTGGCCGCCATGGCTTTCGTCGTGGCGCTTCCCGCGGCGGCCTCCGCGCAGGAGCCCAGCGTGGAGGACGCGGTCACGAGCGCCCTCACCGCGCTCAACGCCGGCCGCATGGACGAGTACCTCGGCCACTTCATGCCCGAGGCGCGCGTCCTCATCCAGTTCCACGAGGACAACGGCGACGGCGCGGAGCTGAGGCCCGAAGAGCTGCGGGCGAGCCTGAGCAAGCTCACCTGGACGCCCGGTGAGGTGGTGAGTCAGGTCTTCGGTACCAACGCGGTGACCGTCGTGGACCTCGCCGGCGCGCTCCCGATTCCCGAAGGGGGAACGTCCCTGGGCATCTGGCGCTACGCGGAGCTGAGGACCCGGCACGAGGGCGTCTGGAAGATCACGCAGGTCGATATCTCGCCGAGACCGGGGGACTCGGCGGTCGGGATCGTCGGAAACCCCGGGCAACCAACGGCAGGCGTCGCGCAGCCCGCCGCTCCGGCCGCGCCTGCGCCGCGTATCGCGCGGCCTTCTGCGGTGCAGCCGCCCGTCTTGCCCCTCCCGCCGGGCGTGCCTCCCGCCCCGGTCTGGCCTGAAGTGATCTCTCGCGACGACGCCGGCAACGCGACCATTCGCGCAGTGCGCCTCGACGGACCTCTCGACCTCGACGGCGTCCTCGACGAGCCCGTGTACGCGGAGGTGCCGCCATTGACCGGGAATACTCAGAGCATTCCCGACGAGGGTGAGCCCGCCACCGAGCTCACCGAATACTGGATCATGTACGACGAGGCGAACGTCTACGTATCGGCCCGCGTCCATGAGGAAGTGCCGGAGAGCGAGTGGACCGCCAACGAGATGCGCCGCGACGCGACCCAGGTCGGCAACAACGACAACATCGGGCTCACATTCGATACGTACTACGACCGCCGGAACGGGTACTTCTTCTACACGAATCCGCTCGGAGCGCTGGTCGACGTCCAATTCACGAACGAAGGCAGCCCCAACTTCGACTGGAATACCGTCTTCGACGTGCGCACAGGGCGATTCGACGGCGGTTGGACCGTCGAGTTCAGGCTTCCCTTCAAGTCCATTCGATACCAGCCGGGCCGACAGCAGCTCTGGGGCGTTCAATTGCGACGGTCCATTCGGCGCAAGAACGAGTGGTCGCACCTCACGCCGGTTTCGCGTCAGGCCGCGACCGCGAGTGGCCGCATGGGCATCCTGCGGATGTCGAGCGCGGCGACTCTCGTGGGCATCGAGGCGCCGCCGACCGGCATCCGCTTGGACGTGAAACCGTACGGCATCGGAGGCCTCACCACGGACCTCGCGGCGACGCCGCGCCGCGAGAACGAGCTCGATGGCGATGGCGGAGTGGACCTCAGGTGGGGCATCACGCAGAACCTGGCCCTCGACCTCACCTACAACACCGACTTCGCACAGGTCGAGGTGGACGAGCAGCAGATCAACCTCACGCGCTTCAGCTTGGTCTTCCCCGA
>CAZBCN010000030.1:0-33280 GCA_964490285.1 uncultured Gemmatimonas sp.
CTGGGCCGCGAGGCCCGGCGCCGTAAGCAGCGTTACCGCCGCCAGCGCCCCGAGCACTCGCGTAATACGCATACGAATGAGCCTGTCCATTGCTCCCTCCCTTTGCTGGGTTGGACAGTGCGCGACACGAGCTGGAGGAGACACACCCGAGCCCGCCGCAACGGGCAGAGTACGGGTCGCATTCATGGAACCGCAAGGGGTAGTCCTGCGAATTTGGTCGCCGCCCCCCGGCCCTCCACGAGGACGCCGCCAGGCTCAACGGACGTGCCGGGCCAGCTGGGGGTCGATTTCCTCGTAACTACGCCGCTTCATGAGGGGGACTCCGCCCGTTGGCATTCTTCATGCAGAAAAGCCTCTCGTTTCGACTTACCAAACCCTTGGGGGAGTCCAACGCATGGACATGATGAGAACGAATCGGAGGGGGCTCGCCGTCCTGTCCGCGCTGAGCCTGGCGGTCACCACGGGTGCCTGCTCGAGGGTCAAGCCCGAAGAGCTCGACGCGAGCCTCGCGGCGCTGCGTGCGGACATGCAGCGGGAGATGCAGGCCGGAGACGACGCGGTGTCCCAGCGTCTCGGCGGACGCATCATGACCGTCGAGCAGCGGCAGGCCGCGCTCGAGACCGACCTGAATCAGCTCGAGCAGGATTTCGAGGTCGCGATCACGCGCCTCGAGGATCAGCTCCGCTTCGACGTCCCGGTCTACTTCGCGTTCAACGACGCGACCGTTGAGCAGGACGATCAGGCGGTACTCGATCGCTTCCATACCGTGGCGCGCGAGTACTATCCGAACGCGACGATCACAGTGGAGGGCTTCACAGACCCGGCGGGATCGGCCGAATTCAACGCGGCGCTCGGTCTTCGGCGCGCGAGCGCGGTGCGCGAGTATCTGGTGGGCGCCGGTATCGCCGAGACCCAGATCCGCGCGGTGTCGTACGGAGAAGATACCCGCCGCTTGGTGGTGCCGGCCGATCGGGGCCCGGGCATGGCGGGCTGGCAGAACCGGAGGGTCGTGCTGGTCATCGACCACAACGGGGAAGCCCCCGCGACGCCGACCGTCACGGACGACGCGACCGACTAGTCTACGTCGCGACGACCCGTCGCATGGGACCCGGGCCGGCTCATCGCCGGCCCGGGTCTTTCGTTTTCGGCCGACGGCTCCCACGAGCCGCCTCAGAATCAGAAGAGGTAGCCGAGCCCGATGTAGACCGAGAGGTCGGACTCCGACGACCTGGCCCCGTCGAGCGACGCGACGAAGTTCTCGCCCATGCCGACGTGCAGACCGCCACCATAGCCGCGGTGGAGGTCGCTGAGCAGCTCGTCCCATCGGACGCCGTCCGTCCACACCCTGCCCTGATCGAGAAACGTCGACAAGGCGAAGTGGAACGACCGACCCACGGCCTGGAAGTCCGCGGCCCGCCACCTGAGCTCGGCGTTCCAGACGAGCAGGCTCCTGCCCACGAAACGGTTCTTCGGGAGCCCGCGCACGGTACGCGAGCCGCCGAGGCCTTCGGCCGGTTTGAAGGACGTCTCGACCCGCTGCAGCTCGTGGAGCGGCGCCCCCGCGCTGGCCTGCTGAATCAGGTACCGGTGCGCCAGGACGAGCCGGTCCGTGAGCGAGTAGTACCTCCGGTCCACGAACGTGACCCGCGTGAAGTCGACGTCCGACCCGAGGCTCCGATCGGCGCGCTGTACCAGGAGCTCGGACCACACACCTCGCCTCGGCCCGGACTCGCGGTCGCGGGTATCCCACACGACACCGCCACGTAGGTAATTGGTCCAGAAGGTCTGCTCGCTTGCACCGACCTCGGCCGCGTATAGGGTGCTTCCTGCTGCTTCCGGCACGGGGTCGATCTGCGTGCGCACGAGCCCGCCGCCGAAGAGCGCGCGCAGCGGCAGGCCGCCCACGGCACGCTGCAGATTGAAGAGGAGGCTCCGTCTGTGCCGTCCGAAGTCGTAGTAGTGGGGGTCCGGTCCGTCCGGGTCTTCCAGAGCCGGGTCGTGGACGGAGGCGTTTCCGAGTCCGTAGTAGGGTGTGGCGAGCCGTCGCTCGTCGCCGAGATCGACGTCCATACGCCATCCACCCGGGAGTAGGTGAGGCGCGTCGAAGAAGACGGTCAGCTCACGGCGCCCACGGGTCGTGAAGAAGACCTTGGGCTGGAGCGTCCAGACGTACGGGGCGAAGTCGCCGTTTCGGTAGCGATACAGCTCGGCGAGGACTCCGTATCCGAACCCCTCGTCCGAATCGAAGTTGACGGCTGGCAGGCCCGCGAGCTCGAGCGTCGAGGTCGCGCCTGTCTGCGCGGACGCGGGGTGCGGGGGTGCGACCCCCGCCAACAGGGCGAGAACCGAAAGGCGTCGGCCGACTGAAGAACAGATCATGCTCGCTGGTGCGCCCCGAGCTGGATGGCAGGTGTCAATCTAGCCATCCTTCGCGCATGACCATGCTGGTGGTGGCATTCGGAGGCGCCGCGGGCGCGATGGCGAGGTACCTGCTCGCCGGATGGGTGCAGGCCCTGGGCGGCGCGTCGCTGCCCTGGGGAACGCTCGTGGTGAACCTCTCCGGGTCGCTCGCCATCGGGTTCGTCGCCGTATGGCTTCAGTACGTGGTGACCCTTCCGGGAGCGCGCGAGCTGATCGTCGTCGGGTTCCTCGGGTCTTTCACGACGTTCAGCGCGATCAGCCTCGAGACCCTCGAGATGCTGCGCCTGGGAGAGTGGTGGCGCGCGGCCGGCTACACGCTCGGCTCTCTCGTGCTGGGCGTGCTCGCCGCTGGGATCGGTGCCACCGTCGCCGGCGCGATCTTCCAGCGGCCGGCCTAGACGATCAGGGCGCTGCCTGGAGGCAGTCCGTGGTGATGGGATCCGGCCCCGGATCCTCCGCCGTCGGATCCCCGACGAGCCCGACGAACAGGATCGTGCCGGACAGCCTCTCCCGGATGGCGAACACGAAGGGCCGGTCGACCACGAAGCCGCTGAACGACGTGACCCCCACTCCGACGGACGTCACCGCTGCGGCGCGAGTGCCGCGCTCGTCCACCTCGATGAACGTCTTCTGCCGCACGAAGTCGATGCAGAGCTGGTTGCCGATCGGGGACATGCGTGTGAAGTCGGCGCCCGGCCTGAAAGCCGGATCCATTCCCATGGCCTGGAGCGGTCGGTTCAGGTATGCGTCGTAGGTCAGCGTGAACTTCGGAATCGAAACGAGGTCGAGCTCCTGCGGCGCGAGTCCGGCCACGAGGGCGGCCCAGGCGCCGGCATCGAGCGAGGCCAGCCAGTCGCGGGCATCGTCCGGCACGACCAAGACCATCGAGAACGCACGTCCTCCGTACGGGAGCTCCGCCGCCATGTAGGCCGGCCCGAACCCGACTCGGACCTCTACATCCGTGAGAGACATCATGTCGACGCTCACCGTCGAGCCGTCGGCGCGCGTGAACGACTGCCTGCGGGTATCCTCCGGATCGAACTGGGTTGCCCACGCTCCGTCGAAGTAGATCGCGTTGACCAGGAGCATGACCAGCGCGGGGTCGAGCTCCTCGACGATGCTGTCGATGAGCCCGTCGGTGTGGTCCTCCACCCAGGCGTTGATCGCGGCGAGCGTGGCCGGGTCGGAAAAGTCCCTCGATTCGGCCCGCGCGTCGAACGCCGCCGCGACCGCGTCGAAGAACGCCTGGTGGAACGGCACACCCTCCTTGGCCCAGATCGCGTTGGCGATCTCGAAGCGGACAGCTGGGTCGAGGTCCGTCAGGAGGTCGATCAGATCGCGGTACGAGGCGTTGATCTCGTCCTGCGAGAGGGAACCGAACCCGAGCGCCCCCCGCATCGCGTCGAAGGTGGCCCCGTCGGCGCCGTTCAACGTCATCCCCAGCGCCATCGAGGCGCTCAGGGGCGAGAGCACGACGTTCGGACGCGTGTCCGAGGCCGCCACGCGAGCCGCCAGACCGAGGCCAAAGACGTTCGAGGCCGAAATGAGCGCCTGCTCGCTGACCGTGAGCGCCCGGGGTAACTCCGTGATCGGGTTCTCCCCCGGTCCGGCTGCGTCGCTACACGCGGCGGCGACGAGCGAGATGATCGGCGCCCAGGTTCGGAGGACTTGCATCGGATAGGGGTCGGGGTGCGGTGGCTCGATGCTACCCCGGAAAACGCGCCACGCATCCCTTTCGTGACAGGTCGGGCGAGAGCCGTGGACGGCGCTCGGGGCCGAACGGCCCCGAGCCGGCTGCATGGTCGCTGCAGGACTTGAACCTGCGACCCCCACGATGTGAGCGTGGTGCTCTACCAGCTGAGCTAAGCGACCTCTGGCGAGGCGCGGACGCGCATACCCCCACGGGGACTCGAACCCCGGTCTACGCCGTGAGAGGGCGTTATCCTAGGCCACTAGACGATGGGGGCGTCCCCCTCCCGGTGGCAGGAGGGGAGCAATCTTAAGGACGCGTCGTCTCAAGCGTCAACCCCTCAACGACTTGCCTGCCCGGCGTGTCTCAGGTCGGGTGGATGGTGGGGATCTCCCGCACGGAGTGAGATGCGATGCCCAGTGCGCGCACACTCGAAAAGCTCAGCACAGAGGCGATCCGGGGCTGGCTCGCGACCCACAAGGGGTGGAAGCGACAGGCCAACATGATCACGAAGGACTTCGCGTTCTCGTCGTTCCGGGACTCGATCGTCTTCGTGAATCGTGTCGCGTCGGTCGCCGATCACTTCAACCACCACCCCGACATCGACGTGCGCTACTCCACGGTGACCGTGAGCATCACGACCCACGACGTCGGCGGCATCACGTCGAGGGACCTCGACGTCGCCGAGCAGATCGACTTCGCCACCTCGCGAGCGGAGTAGCGGCGCTCAGCGGATCGTGGCAGGCGTCAGGTCGAGCACGTCGACCAGCTCCTCCAGGAAGTAGTCCGGGCTCTCCGCCTCGAGATCCGCGCGCGTGAACGCGCCCCAGGGGGCCGCCGCGGTCCGGGTGCCGGCCCCGCGGCCGGCGCGAAGGTCGAACGGCGAGTCCCCGACGAAGAGCACGTCGCCCGGCGAAGCGCTGAGCTCGAGCATCGACAGGGCCACGTGTACGGCTTCGGGGTCTGGCTTTCCTCGGCGAACATCTTCCGCGGACACGACGAGCTCCACCTCGCTCCAGAGGCCGCACACCTCGAGCGTGCGGCGCGCGATCTCAGCCCGTTTGCTCGTCACGACCGCGACGCGGCACCCCCGTGCCCGCAGCGTCGTGAGCACCTCCAGCGCGCCGGGGAACGGTCTCACCATCTCGTCGTGGATGCGCCGCTGGTACGTGGTGTAGGTCTCGAGCATGGCCGCGGCCTCGGAAGCGTCCTGGGCGAAGTCGCGGAGCTGATCCCGGAGCGGCGTGCCCAAAGTCGCCAGCCAACGCGCGTCGGGCGGTGCCTCGCCGAGATGCGTACGCATGGTGTGGCGATAGCTCATGAGGATGAGCTCGACGGTGTCCGCGAGCGTGCCGTCGAGATCGAAGAAGACGCCCTCCCACCCGCGCGAATCGCTCAACGCGAGTCCGACGACGGGTCCGTGCGCTCCAGGAAATCGAGCACCAGGACGAAGACGTCGTCGTCGCGCATGAGACCCTGGTGCGTCGGGCAGCACACGGTGTGATCCTCGACACCGGGGAGCGTCGCGCTCTCACCGGGTACCACGCGGGTGTCGATGGGGGTCCGGATGGTCATCGCCTCGATGCCGGCCGGCACGGGAGCACCCAGGTTCAAGGCCCGCAAGAACTCGCTCTCGGGCATCATCTCCTCGCGGCCTTCGCCCCACGCGAGGTGGGCGGACAGTGTGCCGCGATGGGGGGACGCGATGAATACCGCGCGCCGCACCGGCGCGTCCGGGTGTGTCTTCAAGTACCAGCGGGTGGCCAGCCCGCCCATCGAGTGCGCGACGATGTCGACCTGAGTCGCGCCGGTCTCCGCGAGCACCTGTGCGACGACCGAATCGATCTCCTCGGCGTGATCCCGGTTGCTTCCCGTCGGCTCGCGGAACGTGAGGGTTTCGACGTGCGACGCGCCCGCAGCCGATAGGCGGATGCGAAGAGCCGCGAGCTCTCGCGCCGTGTCGAACCAGCCCGGCACCAGCACGACAGGCACGTCGAGACGCGCGTGTGCGGGCACGATGGGTGCGAACGCCAGACCCCACGAGGCGAGCCACATCGCCAGGACCACCATCATGACACGGCCGTGATCGCCTTCACGAGCACCTCCACCGCATGGTCCGCCTGTTCGTCCGTGAGGGCAGCGGAAGGCGTCAGCTCGACGACCTGTCCGGTGTCCCCCGCGGGCAGAACGATCACGCCCTCCTTCAAAGCCGCGACCGCCACTCGCGCGGCGCGCCCGCCTGTCGAGGACGCCTCGTCCGACGCGAGCTCGATGCCGATCAGCAGTCCGAGACCGCGCACTTCCTTTACACCCGGCACGCCCGAAAGTCGCTCCGTGAGCCGCGCCCGCAGGCGTGCGCCGAGGGCCTCGACGCGTGCGAGCACGCCCTCGTGCTCGTACCGGTCGAGCGCGGCCAGCGCGGCGGCGCACGCGAGGGGGTGCCCGAGGAACGTGCTCGTGTGCACCGCTTCACCGTCACTCGAGGGCCACGCGTCCATGACCCTTTGCGGACCCACGCACGCCGACAGCGGGAGCCCGGCGCCGAGAGCCTTGCCCACGCAAACGAGATCGGGCGAGAGACCCACCCTTTGTGAGGCGAGCATCACGCCACAGCGTCCCATGCCCGTCATGATCTCGTCCGCGATCACGAGCGCTTTCGCTTCGCGTGCGAGCGCCGACACGTCGGCCAAGAAGCCCGACGGCGCCATGCGGACCCCCGCCCTCCCCTGCACAGGCTCCACGATCAGCGCGCCGATCGGGTCGCCGTTGGGAGCGCCGTCCCTCAGCGCGCGGCGCACGAACTCGAGCGCCACGGTCGAGCCCGCCGCACCCCGTGGCCCGGCGAGCGGATACGGCGCGAAGGCGACCCCTTTGTAGAGCCGTCGCGCGAACGGGCGTCGGAACGTTTGCCGCGCCGTCGCCGCGAGCGACCCCATCGTGAGGCCGTGATACCCGCCCTCGAAGGCGAGCACGCCGGGGTGACCCGTGGCCAAGTGCGCCGTCTTGAGCGCGACCTCGACGGCTTCCGAGCCGGTCGATGTAAGAACCGCACGCGCGTCCGGCCACGGGCTCAGGTCGCGCAGGCGCTCGAGGAGCTCGACGCGGATGCTCGGCGGGTGGACGTCGCCCATGCCGTGCACGAGGCGCCCCGCCTGCCGGCCGATGGCCTCCACGACGGCGGGGTGCGAGTGGCCGAGGAGCGCGACGCCGAATCCCGCGCTGAGGTCGACATACACGTTGCCGTCGGCGTCCCGCACGTTCGCGCCGCGCGCTTCGTCCCAGAACACGGGCCAGTCGTCGGCGAAGTAGGTGACGTTGCGCGACTCGGTCGCGCGTAACCGGTCGGCCAAGGCCTTCGACGCCGGTCCGGGCGGCGGCACGCGGACGTCCGGCAGCAGCGAGCCGAGCATCCCCGGCGAGGTCACAGCTGCGGCGCCGCCGGCATCCCCATCACGTGGTAGCCCTTGTCGACGTGCAGCGTCTCGCCCGTGATGCCCGATCCGAGCGGCGAGCAGAGAAAGAGCGCCGCGAGCCCCACCTCGTCGGCCGTGTTGGCCTCGGGGAGCGCGGCGTTCTCGCGGTAGTAGTCGACCATCTTCTCGATCGTGCCGATCGCCTTCGCGGCGCGGCTCGCGAGCGGGCCGGCGCTGATCGTGTTCACACGCATACCGAACCTGCGCCCCGCCTCGTACGCGAGCGTGCGGGTATCGCTCTCGAGCGCGGACTTCGCCGAGCTCATGCCGCCGCCGTACCCGGGAATCACCCGCTCTGCTGCCAAGTAGGAGAGCGATACGAGCGCGGATCCCGGCCGCGCCAACGGACCGAGGCGCTGCACCATGCTCACCATCGAGTAGGCGCTCGCGCTCACGGCCGCCAGATATCCGCCACGGCTCGTGTCCAGGAGCGGCCTCTGCACTTCCGGACCGTTCGCGAGCGAGTGCACGATGATGTCGAGGCAAGGTGCACCGAAGTCGACGCGGAGCTGGTCGGCGACCTCCTGGATGGTGTACCCGGTGAGCTCGACGTACCGCTTGTCGGTCCTCACGTCCTCCGGAACGTCGGCCATCGTGTCGAACACGGCATCGAACGGATAGATCTTCTCGAGCACGATCTGGCCGCCGCCCGGCAGCGACATGTCGAGCTTCCCGCGCTCGAGGCTCTTGGTGAAGATGCGCAGCGTGGGCGGCCACGTGCCGACGCACACCGAGGCGCCCGCCTGAGCCAGCGCGCGTACGATGGCCCACCCGTATCCCCTGTCGTCCGCGACGCCCGCGACGAAGGCGCGCTTGCCCGAAAGGTCGATCGACAGCATGACGACGAAGCTCCTGTTTCGGTGAGGGCCAAAGCTATCCCCGGCCTGCCGGGGCGCCTACCCCGAACGGTCCCTCGGACCGATGCGGCCCGATACCCAGAAAAGGATAGCAGCGGTGGCCACGAGCGCGGCCACGACACCGAGCGCCCCGCCCCGCTCGACACCCCAGTACCAGAGCGGCGCAATGAAGGCCAGCGCGGCGGCGCCCATCAGCGGGCGCACCTCGGCGCCATTGGCGTACACGAAGGCGCCCACTCCGACCCCGCCGACCAGCAAGAGCGGCAACTCAGCCGGTCCGTCGAGCGCCTCGAGCGCCGTGAAGAAGCCGAGCCCGATCCAGGCGAGGAGTAGATAGGCGAGCAGAGAGCCGAGCCACTCGCGCGACAGGCTCTCCGGTCCCCTCTCGATTCCCCACACGGCGAGGCCGGCGGCGAGGACCAGCCACACATCGAGCGGCCAGACAGCGGCCTCGCGCAGGCTCAGGGGGCCCGTGGCCGTGAGCGTCACGAGCACGAAGCCCGCGACGATCGCCATGACGAAGGCGTTGAGCGCCCAGGGGTGCCGATCCATGCCTCCCTCACGGGCGAGCATGCGCGCGAGCACGAGCGTCGCCACCGCGAGGACCGCGTCCAGCGTCCAAATGGTCTCGTCGCCCGAGAGGTGAACCGCGCGGTCCAGGAAAACCGCGAGGAACGCGAGTGCGAACGCGAGATGCACCGCGGGCATGACCACGTTGCGTCGCATCGCGCGGGGGGCAAGCACGATCGGCACGGCGAGCGAGAGAAGGCCCGCGATCGACCCACCCGTGGACGCATCCGCCCAAGCGCGCTCCGAGTAGATGAACGCGGTCAGCAAGAGGCCGAGCCCCGACGTCTGCAGGAGGTAGGCCGCCGGCCGCCACCGCTGGGTCCAGCCTTCGAGGCTCACACCGACCACGATCACGGCGACGCCCGCCACAGCGAGCAGGAACGAGCGCCCGCCGTCCCCGATGCGAGGCCACGCCCAGTCGAGGAAGACGCCCGCCGCGATGAGGAGCAGGGTGCCTGCCGTGATCGCCACGACATACTGGGACACATGGCGGGTGCCCGCCCTCGCCTCTTGGTCGACGTCCGCCCGCATCTTGGCCGCGGTGAACTCGTCGATGAGACCAGCGTCGAGCCACCGTTCGATCGCGCGGAGGACGGCGTCTCCGTCGCGGCTCATGCAGGCCTCCGCTGGAGCCACTTCCGCAGGCGCTTGGCCGACATCGTGTTGAGCACGTTCGCCCGCTCGAGCCAACCTCGGCGCGCCTGATCGACTCCGAAGCGTATGTTGGCGAGCTCGACAGGCGAGTGAGCATCCGTGCTGATGACGACCGGCACCCCGAGCTCTTTGGCGCGGTGGACGTGCGCGTCGCTCAGGTCGAGTCGTCGCGGGTTCGCGTTCAGCTCGACCGCCACCGACAGCTCCGCCGCAGCCTCCAGCACCGCCTCGACGTCGAGTGCGAACGGCTCGCGCTTGTTGATCTGTCGCCCCGTGGGATGCGCCAGGATGTCCACCGCCGGGTGGCTCATCGCCTTCAGCACGCGGTCCGTCATCCTCTTCTTGTCCATCTCCATGAAGGAGTGGACCGAGACGACGACGACGTCCAGCTCCTCGAGCACGTCGTCGGGCAAGTCGAGCGTGCCGTCCTTCAGGATGTCGACCTCGGCACTCCGCAGTAGCTCGATCTCGGGCACCTTCTCGCGCACCTCCTCGATCTCCATCCACTGCTTGCGCGCCTTCTGCGGATCCAGGCCCTCGATCATGGCCATGGCTTGCGTGTGGTCCGTGATGGCGAGGTACTCGTAGCCCAGGGCCGCACAGGCGCGCGCCATCTGCTCGATCGACGAGTCGCCGTCGCTCCAGGTGGAGTGCATCTGGAGGTCGCCGCGGATGTCGGAGAGCTGCACCAGTCGCGGGAGCGCCCCCTCCATCGCGGCCTCCACCTCGCCGCGGTTCTCGCGCAGAACGGGTGGGACCCACGCCATGCCCAAGGCCTCGTACACCGCCTCCTCGGTATCGCCCGCGACGAGCTCGCCGAAGTTGCCGTCGTCGTCGGCCTGCTGACCCTCCGGCGGTCGGAACACACCCCACTCGTTCACGCGTAGCCCCGACCGAACCGCACGCGTGCGGAGGTTGATGTTGTGCTCCTTCGAGCCCGTGAAGTAGACGAGCGCGGCACCGAAAGAGGCCGCCGGCACGACACGCAGGTCGACCTGGAGACCGGACGCGAGCACGACGCTCCCCTTGGTGGGGCCGGCGGCCTCGGCCCGCGAAGCACCGTCGAACGCGACGAAGTGCTCGACGATTGGAGTGCCGTCCCCCTCGCCCGCGATCAGCAGGTCGACGTCTCCGACGGTCTCCTTGCGGCGGCGAAAGCTGCCGGCCACTTCCAGGCGGCCCGCACCGGGAGCACTCCTCATGTGCTCGAGGACTCCGCCAATCAGTTGCTCCACTTCGTCGATCCGGAACCGCCCCGTGCGTTTGCGAAGCTCCGCGATGGATCGCTGGAGTTTCTCGGCGCTGCGGACGCCGAACCCTTCGAGTGCTTGGACCTTGCCGGCGACGAGCGCGGCATCGAGGTCGGCGACCGAGCGGACGTCGAGCTCGTCGAAGAGCTTCTTCGCTTTCTTCGGCCCGAGGCCCGGAAGGGCGAGCAGCTCGGCGAGCGAGCGAGGGATCTCCTTCTCCACCTCGCGCAGTCGGTCGATCGAGCCGGTGGCCAACAGCTCTTCGATGTGCGCCGCGACGTTCTTGCCGATGTCGGGGAGCTCCGTGAGGTCCTCGCCGGCATCGACCATGTCGTGCAATGGGCGACTCAGCCCGCCGATCGTGTTGACCGCGTTGCGGTAGGCACGGATCCGGAACGGGTTCGCGCCTTGGATCTCGAGCAGATCGGCGAGCAGCGTGAGCTCACGCGCGATGTCGAGGTTCTCCATCGCGCCCTCAGATCTCTCCGCCGTGCTCGCGCAGACGAGCGACGAAGGCGTCGAAGTCCAGAACCTCGACGCCGAGCTTCTCTGCCTTGTCGAGCTTCGAGCCCGCCTCCTCTCCCGCGACCACGAATGCCGTCTTCTTCGAGACCGAGCCGGCCGTCTTGCCGCCGACCTTCCGCCAGGCGGTCTCGGCCACGACGCGCGCCACGGGGAGCGTGCCGGTGAAGACCGCCGTCCCCAGGTCCGGGAGGTCCGAGCGTGCAGGCTCGCTCTCCTCCGGCCGGACGCCCCTCGCCAGCACGGCGTCGATGGCCACTCGGTTGCGCGCGTCCGCGAAGAACTCCGTGATGGCCTCGCTCATGCGCGGCCCGATCCCCGACACGGCTTCCAACTCCTCCCGGTTCGCGCTGCGCACGCGCTCCAAGGAGCCGAAGTGCCCCGCGAGGTCACGGGCCACCGAGACGCCCACTTCCGGAATGCCGAGCCCGATCAGGAAGCGCGCGAGCTCAGGCGTCTTGCGCGCATGGATGGCGTCGACGAGCGCGGTAGCGGACTTCTCGGCGAAGCCCTCCAGCTCCATCAGACCCTCGGGGGTGAGGTCGAAGAGCCCGGCGAGCTCGGTCACGAGCCCGCGTTCGACGAGAAGGTCGGCGGTTTCCTCGCCCAGCCCTTCGATGTCGAGCGCCGCGCGCGCGCCGAAGTGGACGATGCGGCCCTTGAGCTGAGCGGGGCAGCCGAAGCGATTCGGACACACCGTGCGCGGGCCGTCCTCCACGACGCGGGTGCCGCACGCCGGACATTTCGTCGGCATCTCGAACGGACGCGCGCGATGCGCGCCCTTCTCGATGACCTCGACGACCTGGGGGATCACGTCGCCCGCCCGCTGGATGCGCACCGTGTCGCCCTCGCGCAGATCCTTCCGCTCGAGCTCGGCGCGGTTGTGAAGCGAGGCGCGCGACACCGTGACGCCGCCGACCACGACCGGCCGGAGCAGCGCCACGGGCGTGAGGATGCCGGTGCGCCCCACCTGCACGTCGATCTTGTCGATGCGCGTGACTTCCTGGCGTGGCTCGAACTTGTAGGCGAGGGCCCAGCGCGGATGGTGCGACGTCGACCCCATGGCCGCGCGCGCCCCGAGGTCGTCGAGCTTGATGACCACCCCGTCGATCTCGTAGTCCAGGTCGTCGCGCAGCGCGCCGAACTCCGCCTGGTATTCGAGGATCTCCTCGAGTGAGTGCGCCACCTTCGTTCGCTCCGGCACCTTGAAGCCCCAGTCCCGGATCGCCCTCACGCCCTCCGAGTCGCTCGTGAGCCGGGCGCCGTCCGCGGCGAGGACGTCGTAGACGAGGAGGTCGAGCTTCCGGCTGGCCGTGACGCTCGGATCGAGCTGCCTCACCGCACCGGCCGCCGAGTTCCTCGGCGACGCATAGGGCTCCGCGCCTCGCTCGATCAACCCGGCGTTGAAGCTCTGGAAGTCGGAGATGTACATCATCACCTCGCCGCGAAGCGCGAGCAGGGCGGGCGCAGCCCGCTCCTCGGTGCGGAGACGGAGGGGGACCGAGGGGATGGTGCGCACGTTCTCTGTGACCGCCTCGCCAGCGCGCCCGTTGCCTCGCGTGACGGCCCTCACCAGCACGCCGCGCTCGTACACGAGCTCCATGGAGGCGCCGTCGAGCTTGGGCTGGAGGATGTACTTCGGCTCGACGCCCTCACCGAGCGCCTTGCGCACGCGCTCGTGGAAGCGCCGCACATCTTGCTCGTCTTGCGTGGAGTCGAGGGAGAGCATCGGCACCACGTGCTCCACGGTCTCGAACTCGGTCAGCGCCTCGGCGCCGACGCGCTGCGTGGGGGAGTCCGGCGTGATGAGCTCGCGGTGCTCGGCCTCGAGCTTCTGAAGGCGCCGGAAGAGCTCGTCGAACTTCGCGTCCGAGATCTCCGGCCGCGCCTCCACGTGGTACAGATAGTTGTGCCGGTGGAGCTCGGCCCGCAGCTTCTCGGCCTCCTCGACGACGGCTCGGGAAGGTGAGGTTCTTTGGGGCCGGTCGTGGGGAGCGCGCGCGGTCACGGAGTCCGGAGTGCGGAGGTGGTCGCCGTATGCCAACGCCGAATATGGAAAGGAAGCTTCCGCTCGGCACCGCCAGTTTCCTCCAGGACACTCGAGACACTCCGTGAACCTCGCCGAGCTCAGGGCCGACACGCCCGGGTGCGCGCACCGCATCCACCTGAACAACGCCGGCGCCGCGCTCATGCCCCGTCCCGTCGTGGACGCCGTGCACGGCCACTTCGAGCGCGAGGCGACGATCGGCGGGTACGAGGCGGAGGCCGAAGCCAGGAACGCGATCGAGGGCTCGCGCGTCGCGGTCGCGGAGTTGATCGGCGCAGCCCCCGATCGGGTTGCGTTCACCGAGCACGCGACCGCCGCGTTCGCGGCGGCCCTCTCGTCGATCCGGTTCGAGCCGGGCGACGTGGTGGTCACCACCCTGAACGACTACGCGTCGAATCAGATCCAGTACCTCTCTCTGGCGAGCCGCTTCGGTGTCCAGGTCGTGCGCGCGCCGGATGCGCCGGAGGGCGGCGTGGATCTCGCCGCGATGGAGGAGATCATCCATCGCAGGCGGCCCAAGCTCGTCGCGGTGACGCACATCCCCACCAACTCGGGCCTCGTGCAGGACGTAGCGCGCGTCGGCACGTTCTGCCGCGCGCGGGGCATCCTCTACTTGGTCGACGCCTGTCAGTCCGTGGGACAGATGCCCCTCGACGTGGAAGCGATCGGGTGCGACTTCCTGTCGGCGGCCGCACGGAAGTTCCTGAGGGGGCCCCGCGGCGTCGGCTTCCTCTACGTGTCCGACCGCGCCCTCGACGCGGGGCTCGAGCCGCTCTTCCTCGACATGCACGCGGCGGACTGGATCACGGAAGACCTCTATCAGCCGGCACCCGACGCGCGGCGCTTCGAGACCTTCGAGTTCGAGTGGGCGCTCGCACTGGGGATGGGTGAGGCCGCACGCTACGCCGTTCGCGTTGGGCTCGACCGCATCCAGGAGCGGGCGCGCGGCTTGGCGGCTTCCCTTCGCGCGAGGCTCCCGGCCTTGG
Source organism: uncultured Gemmatimonas sp. (assembly GCA_964490285.1). Taxonomy (GTDB): domain Bacteria; phylum Gemmatimonadota; class Gemmatimonadetes; order Longimicrobiales; family Gaopeijiaceae; genus UBA2982. Next base: position 14,471 of record CAZBCN010000030.1, read on the forward strand.
ACGGCGTCCGGGTGCTCGATCGGGGTGCGGAGCTCGGCGCGATCGTGACCGTCGAGATCACGGGGTGGGACCCCGCCGAGGTCGTGCGCGAGCTCCGGACGCGCGGGATCAACACCTCATCGCAGGAGCGCGCGTACGCCGTGATCGATTACGATACCAAGGGCGTGGAGGGAGCGCTCCGCATCTCGCCGCACTACTACAACCTGGAGTCGGAGCTGGACACGTTCCTGGGTGCCCTGGAGGAGGTCACCGACCGATGAAGGATTTCCCGACGCCTCCCGTAGTGGGGGTCACGAGCGACCCGGGTGCCGATGCACCCGCTTCGCTCTAGAAAGGAATCACGTTGCAGCCGGAGCTGGAGCGAGAGCTCATTCGTAAGTGCAAGGCCGGGGACACGCGGTTCTACGAGCCGTTGGTACGGGCGTACGAGCCGTCGGGCCTCCGGCTGGCCGTGGCCATGATGGGAAACACCGAGGACGCCCAGGACGCGCTCCAGGAGGCGTTCATCAAGACGTACGACACGCTCCATCGCTTCGATCTGCGGAGGCCGTTCGGCCCGTGGTTCTTTCAGATCCTCAGGAACCAGTGCCGTGACATGCTGCGCAGCCGGAAGGCCAAGTTCCGTATGGAGGAAGTGGACGAGAAGCTCGAGGAGAAGCCGGCCGACGCCGAGCGCGGTCCCGAGCGGGCGCGCCAGCGCAACGACGCGCGCGCGCTCCTCTGGAGGGGACTCGAGCGTATCGGTACCGAACATCGGGAGGTCCTCGTCCTCAAGGAGCTCGAGGGATTCCGCTACGGAGAGATCGCGCAGATCCTCGAGATTCCCGAAGGCACGGTCGCGAGTCGCTTGTTCCACGCACGCAATGCGCTACGCGAGGCGCTGGTCGGTATGAACGTGGAGTATCCATGACTGGCCGACGCGTCACCACCGACGACCTCATGCGCTACCTCGACGGCGAGCTCACGCCCGAGGAGCGGGAGCGCGTCGACGCGGAGTTGGCCACTTCGACCGAGCTCCAGAGGGAGATCGCGATCTTCCGCGCACTCAAGTCCGACTTCCAGGAGCTCTCCTTCCATCCGGCGGCACGCCACACCTCGGTGTGGGACCGCGTGAACGCGCGCGTCACGAGGCCGATCGGCTGGCTGCTGTTCGTCGCCGGCCTCGCCGTGTGGCTGTCGTACGGCGTGTTCGTGTTCGCGACCTCGCCCTCCGACCCGTGGGAGAAGCTCGCGACGGGAGCGGTCGCGATCGGGATCCTGATCCTTTTTGCCTCCGTCATATGGGAGCGGTACCAGGAGTGGCTCCGTGATCCCTACAAGGACGTGCATCGATGATCGTCGTCACCACCGCCGACGTGGCCGGACAGCGCGTGAAGGAGACGCTCGGCCTGGTGCGCGGGAGCACGATCCGCAGCCGACACCTCGGACGATACTTCATCGCTGTGCTGCGTAACCTCGCCGGCGGCGAGATCCGTGAGTACACGAAGGTCCTCGCGGAAGCGCGGGAGCAGGCCATCGACCGTATGGTCGAGGAGGCACAGGCTCTCGGGGCGGACGCAGTCGTCGCCGTGCGATTCCAGACCTCCGAGGTCATGACCGGCGCCGCAGAGATGCTCTGCTACGGAACCGCGGTCCGACTCGAGTCCATCGACTGACCATCCGCGGCTGCCTGCCGCGGCCGCAGTGCTGTTTCGCTTGCTCCCGGTCCCCGCGCCGGAGCATCTTCGCGCCTCAGAGTTCCGTCTCGGGGGTACTTTGGCGTCCCTGGCCATCCTGCAAGCCGACGCACGATCGGTCGCGCGCCTATTCGCGGCACTGTCCGGCGACCACGAGGTCGTGGTGTGCTCCTCCTGGGAGTCGCTCGAGAGGACTCTGGGACGCCGGAGCCTCGACGGATGCTTGGTCGACGCCGACCAGCCCGACCGCCGGACGGTGAGCCGCGAGATCGCGAAGATCCGGGAGCGCTATCCGGGCATCGCCGTCATCGCCTGCGTCGAGCAGAGCTACGCCCTCGCGTACTACGACTTGGGCGGACTCGGCGTAGCCGGCATTCTCGCGACGGACGCCGAGCCCCCCGCGATCCGGGGCGTCGTGGACCGATCGCTCGCCACCGCCCGGGCGGATCGCATCGCGCGGGGCCTGGCGGGGCGCTTCGCCTCACCGGGGCCCGACGCGATCGGCTGGGCCGTCGAGCACGCCGGTGCCGACACCAGCGTGGAGAAGCTCGCCGCTGCGCTCGGGCACACGCCGCGGAGCCTCCGGCAGGCGCTCGAAGATGCAGGACTCCCCGGCCCCACGCGCGTGCTGCTCTGGGGGAGGCTGCTCCTGGCCGGTGCGCGACTGGGAGGGGACGGGCGTACCGTGGAGGACGTGGCGTTCTCTCTGGGGTACGCCACCGCGACCTCGCTCGCCCGCGCGATGAAGAGCCAGACCGGGCTCACACCGAAAGAGGTGTCGGAGCACGGGGGCATGGAGCGGGTGCGCGACGCTCTCTTCCCGGAGGCAAAGACTCGACCCACCCGGCGCGGTGGGCTCGGCAAGATCGCGTCACTCATCGTGCTGGCGGCCGCGGCCGGATGCGCGTCGGTCGGCCTCGGGGGCGGGGGCGTGGATCGAGGCGCGATCGACGCGGTCCTCGACTCACCGCCACTCGATCAGGCCCACTTCGGCGTGCTCGCCATCGACGCACGCACCGGACGGGTTCTCTACGAGCGGGACGCGCAGCGCTGGTTCGTGCCCGCATCCAATCAGAAGATCCTGGTCACGGCGGCCGCCTGGTCCCTGCTGGGTCCTGACCACCGCTTCCGCACCGAGGTCTGGGCCACGGGCTCCGTCGCCGGCGCACGTCTGGAAGGCGACCTGGTGCTCGTCGGCTCGGGCGACCCCTCCCTGTCGGCTCGCTACCGGGAGTCGGGCACGGCCGCGCTGCGCGCGCTCTCCGACAGTGTGGCGGCGGCGGGGATTCGACACGTCGCGGGAGCGCTCCTCGTCGACGTGTCGGCATGGGACTCGGCGAGCGTGGCACCCACGCGGGAGGTCGAAGATCTGGTTTTCGCATATGGTGCGACCGGGGGCGCTTTTGCAATCGACGAAGGCGAAGTCCGCGTGGTGGTGCGGGCAGGCCCGTGGATTACGGCACCTGCCGAGATCGAGTGGTCTCCGCGCGGGACGGACGGCTTCGTGGTCTCGCGCGTGCGTACGGCGCCCCCCGACACCGCCACCCGGGTCCGCGCGCGTTATCAACCCGAGAGCAGACAGCTCGTCCTCGAGGGACACGTGGAGGCCGGCACGGTGGACACGCTCGCATTCGCTCAACGCGACCCCGTGCGGCAGGCGACAGCGACGCTGGCGCGCGCAATCGAGCACGCGGGCATCGTCGTGGAGGAGGGATGGGGAGTACGATGGACTCCGGGCGAGGCCATCGGCGCGCACTGCCTCGCCGGCGCGGTGAGGACCTGCCCGCGAGCCCGCCTGGTGGCTGCGATCGAGTCGCCGCCTCTGGCCGAACTAGTGGCGGGCGTACTGGGTCCCAGTCAAAACTGGATGGCCGAGCAACTCATGCTTTCGATCGGCGCGGCCCGAGGTGAGCGCGGGAGCTGGCCCGAAGGGATCCGGGCGCTCCAGAGCTTCCTCATCGACGAGGTCGGTGTGGAGCCGCTCGACGTGTCGGCTCGGGACGGGTCCGGCCTTTCGGCCTACAACCTCGTAACTCCGCGCGCCGTGGTCCGCGTCCTCCAATACATGGCGCTACGACCCGACGCGGCGTCCTTTCGCGCCGCGATGGCCGAGCCCGGTGAAGGTGACTCCACGCTGGAGGAGCGGCTGGCGGGGCTCGCAGGTCGGGTCTTCGCCAAGACGGGAACGATCTCCAATGTCAACTCTCTGTCCGGCTATCTCGTACGGGGTGATGGCCAGCCGGTCATCTTTTCCATTCTCGCGAATGGAGCTGGACTCGACGACGAGCAAGTCGAGGCCTCGATCGACGACGTCGTCCGCCTCCTCGCGAGGTAGCCGCCCGCTATCCTTGGTGCCGAGACATGAGCGATTACAAGCTGCCGGAGCTCCCATCCGACGAAGAGCTCGGCATCACCGAGAAGGATCGCGAGCAATACTCGGATCAGCTCCCCGACGAAGGCGAGATGTCCAAGGCGGAGCTGCTCGCGCTCCTGGGCGACGCCAAGCCGTCGGGCTCTGGCAAGGGCGACACCAAGTCCAAGAAGAAGGACAAGAAGTCGAAGGGTGAGGGCGCTGGCGGCGCGACCGCCGCCCCCGCACGGGAGGGCCCCCGGCGCCTGGGACGGGGCGCACTGACGCTCCTCGCGCTCGTCGTCGTCGCGGTGGCCGCGAGTAGCCGCCTCGCGCTCCCGCGTCCCGTTCCGGCGAACGCCGCCGACACGGTGTTCTCCTCGGCGCGCGCCATGTCCATGCTGGTCGAGATCGCCCGTGCGCCGCATCCGACGGGCTCGCCCGAGCACGCACGGGTGCGAGACTACCTGATCGGCCGCCTCCGGTCCCTGGGCCTCGAGCCCGAGGTCCAGACCACGACCGCCCTCGTCCAGCGCGGGACCGCCGCGCGGGCGGCGACCGTGCGAAACGTGGTGGCGCGGCTGCCGGGCACCAATTCGACCGGCGCCGTGCTCATGACCGCGCACTACGACAGCCGCGAGCTCGCGCCGGGCGCGGGAGACGACGGCTCGGGAGTCGTCGCGATCCTCGAGGCGATTCGTGCGCTCCGATCGGGTGCGCCCGTGCGTAACGATGTGATCGTGCTCTTCACCGACGCCGAAGAGCTCGGTCTTCTCGGCGCGCGCGCGTTCGTCGACGAGCATCCGTGGCTCGCCGACGTCGACGTGGTGCTCTCGTTCGAGATGAGGGGCGCGGGCGGTCCCTCGATCATGTTCGAGACCAACGACCAGAGCGGCTGGATCGTGCGTGCCCTCGCCGACTTCGACCCGCGTCCGTTCGCGAACTCGCTCGCTTACGAAGTCTACGAGCGCCTTCCGAACGACACGGACTTCACCCCCTTCAAGGAAGCGGGCAAGCAGGGACTGAACTTCGCCGCGATCGGCAGGGCGCACGTCTACCACCAGGCTACCGACACGCCCGACAACCTCTCCGAGGCCACGCTCCAGCACCACGGCCTACGCGCACTCGCAGCCCTGCGTTACTTGGGCGACGCAGATCTCGGCACGGTGGACGCTCCCAACCTCGTTTACTTCAGCATCCCGTTCGTGGGTCTCGTCGTGTACGATCCCAACTGGGTGCTGCCGATCTCGGGCGGGCTCGTGGCGAGCTTCCTGCTGCTGGTGCTCGTCGCCCTGCGCACGGGATCGCGCCCCGCCGGGGTCGTCACCGGTCTCGGCGTGGCCGTCCTCGGAGGATCCCTCGCGTACGGGGTCGGGCTCGGGTTGCTCCGTTGGACTGCGGGCTTCCACCCAGAAGCGGGTAGCCTGAGCGGAGCGCTCTATCACTCCGAGGGCTGGTACGTGATCGGCCTCGTCGCCGCGGTCTTCGCGATCGTCACGGGTCTGCACGCCGTGGCGCGGCGTTGGCTGCCTCCCCAGGAGCTCGCGCTCGGCGCGATCGCGGTACCGCTCGGAATCGCGATCTGGCTCGGCTTCGCGATGCCGCTCGGCGCCATGAACCTCCAGTGGCCCGTCGCTGCCGCCATTCTCTCGGGTCTCGCGGCGGTACTCCTCCGTTCCCGAGCCGGGGGCAGCTTTGCGGCGATCCTGTCGGTGGTCCTCGCAGTCCCCGTCATCGCCCTGATGCTTCCGGTGATCGAGCTGCTCTGGGTCACGCTCAGCATCGGGCAAGCTCCGGTGCTGGGCGTCTTGATGGCGTCGGCGATGTATCTCTGCCTACCCGCGCTCGAGTCCCTTCGCCACCCCAACGCGTGGTGGGCACCCCTCGCGGGCGTCGTGGTCGCCGGCGTCATGGTCGGGGTGGGCACGCTCGCCGCGCGGCCGAGCGCTGCGCGCCCGGCCCCCAGCACGCTGATCTATGCCTTCCAGCACGGGGACAGCGTCGGGCTCTGGGCCACGGACGCGGCTGCCGACCCCGTCCTCGACTCGGTGGCGTTGTCCTGGGCGGCGGCGCCCGCGGGCGCGAGGCTCTCGGAGTCACGCGACCTGAGCGACTTCGGCCTCACAGGCGGCGAGTACCTGGTCGCGGGCGCGCCGATGTATCCCGCTCCGCCTCCCCGAGTGGTCGTCCTCCGCGACACGGCTGACCTCTCCGCGAGGCGGCTCTCTCTGGGTGTGCGCTCCGTCGTGGGCGCGGAGCTGCTTCGCTTCCAGCTCTCCGACTCTCGGGACGTGCGACTCCTGGGCGTCAACGGGCTTACCATCGAGAGCGCGGACAGCCTGGAGTGGCTCGAGCACTGGGGTGTGCCCGACAGCATGGTGGTGCTCGATTTCCTGCTTGCGCCGGACGCGCCCTTCGGGCTCAACGTGGTCGAGCACCTGCTGCGTCCCGCCGAAATCGTGGGACCAGAGGTGTTCGTGCGGCCGCCCGAGCTCGCGCCCGACGTGAGCGCGGCGAGTGACCGGGCGGTTCTCCGCTACGACGTTGCCACGCTCGCGTGGGAGCAGCCCGCCCTCCTGCCGGCAGATACCCTTCGCTAGGCGCGTTCGCGACACTTTAACGGACGGGCGTCCCCCGTCGTCCACAGAACGAATTGATGGCGACTCGTCCCAACCCCAATCGAAGGAAGCAAGGATGATCCGTACATCGACCCTCACCCTCGCCATCGGACTGATCGCGAGCGCGTGTAGCGACTCGACAGGACCCGAAGCGCTCGAAGAAGCGATCGCGTACGACATGGCGATCCTGGCGGCGGACGCGACCCTCGAGGACGTGGCCATGTGGAGCCAGCCTTTCGGCTTCGGACCCTCCGGCGCCCCCGGTCAACCGGGCGGGGGTGGGGGTTGGTCCGGTGACTTCTCGGGCACTCGCGAGGTGACCTTCTACGACGCCGACGGCATCGAGCAGCCTGCCTACGACTCCTTGACCACCGACGTCATCCATATCGTCCACGACATCGCGGGCGAGGTTACCCGCGACGGGTGGACCGTCACCGTCGAGCGCGAGAGGGACAAGACGGTCTCGGGACTCGAGGGCATCGAGACGCATCGTATGTGGAACGGTACCGGAAGCGAGCATGTGACCCGTACCGGTGTCACGCTCGCCGGCGAGGAGCGCTCCTACGAGGCGGACGGGACGTTCGACTACGACGACGTCGTGGTTCCCATTCCGGGAAGCGTGCCCCGCTATCCGGTGTCGGGCACGATCACCCGCTCCCTGACCGTGACGATCACAGGGCCCAACGGTACGGTGACGCGCGAGATCGACGTCGTGATCACGTTCGACGGAGACAGCACGGCCACCGCAGTGGTGAATGGCGTCACGCGGGAGATCGACCTGACCGCTCGCAACGGGGACTTCCCCCTCCGGCGCCGCAGGCCTTAGTCACCAAGCCTCAGCTCGTGTGCGAGGGGTGGCGGGCTCCGGCCCGCCACCCCTTCTTGCTGGAACGGCGCCGGCATCCGAATCTCGTCGCCGGACGCATACATGCCTAAGGGAGGGCGACCCATGGTGAAGCGAGTGCTTGTCGTCGGAGCGATGGCCGCGCTGTTCGGTTCGGGCTATGCGCTGGGTAGGACGGATCTGGTGGCCGAAGCCGAGGCGAGCCCCCTCACGAGCCTCCAGGCGAGGGACCGCGTGTTCGAGCTGCGCACCTACACGGCTCCCGAGGGGAAACTCGACGCCCTCCAGACCCGCTTCCGAGATCACACCATGCGGATCTTCGAGCGGCACGGCATGACCAACATCGGCTACTGGCTGCCGCAGGACACGACGCTGCGCCAGAACACGCTCGTGTACCTCCTCGCCCATCCGACGCGGGCCGCGGCCGACCAGGCGTGGCGCGACTTTGCTGCGGACCCCGAGTGGCAGCGCGTGTCCGAGGAGTCGCAGCGCGACGGTCGCATCGTGTCGCAGGTGGTGAGGATGTACCTCGACCCCACGGACTTCTCGCAGATGCGGTAGAGCCATGAGAAGCCACTTCGCCGCTCTGCTCCTAGCCAGCACGGCTCTGGCCGGCTCGTCGAGCCCGCTAGCCGCGCAGGGCAACCGAGCAGGCCGGGACTTCGACGCCGAGATCGAGGCGGCCATCCGCTCGGCCAAGGACGCGGCTGGGTTCGAGCACGTGGGCACGCTGAACCGCATCTGCCTGCTCCCGGCCAGCGGCGGCGAGAACACCACCGACAACGTTCCGCGCTACGTGACCGACCCGTCGACGGCGCCCCCACGCGAGAGCTGGTACGCGGATCCGGCACGCGTCTTCGACAACTTCTACTTCGTCGGAGGCAGCGAGCACAGCGCGTGGGCGATCGTGACGACCGAGGGCATCATCATCATCGACACGATCTACCCGTACAACTCCGAGGAGCTGATCATCGGGGGGCTCAGGCGGCTTGGGCTCGATCCGGCGGATATCCGCTACGTGATCATCTCGCACGCGCACGGCGACCACATCGGCGGCGCACAGATGCTCCAGGAGCGCTATGGGGCACGCGTCGTCATGGGCGCTCCCGACTGGGACCTCGTGGAGCGCTACCCCAATCGGTACCGGACGATGGCGCCGCGGCGCGACATCGTGGCGACCGATGGCATGCAGATCACCCTCGGCGACGCGACCGTCACCACGTGGGAGACGCCGGGCCACACGCCGGGTACACTCTCGTACACGTTCACCGTGCGTGAGAACGGCAGGCCGGTGAACGTCGCCTACTCGGGCGGCACCGCGTTCAACTTCGTGAACAACACGCCAAACCCGGGAATCCAGAACTTCCAGACCTATATCGACTCACAGCGTCACATCGCCGAGCAGGCCGCACGCGCCGGCGCCACGGTGATCATCTCGAACCACTCCGAGTTCGACAACGCCACGACCAAGAACAGACTGGTCGCGGGGTGGAGGGCGCTCCAGACGATGGGCGTCCCGGCGGGACCCCACCCGTACATGAACGGTGCCGAGTCCGTGCAGCGCTACTTCCAGGTCATGCAGGGCTGCGCGCGTGCCGCGCAGCTGCGACTCGAGCGACAGCTGATGATGTAGGGCTTGTCCAGCCCCGGGGCCGCTCCTACCGTCGAAGGCCGCGCGCGCCGCGGTGCAGAGCCAACACCGACCGGATCCCGATGACCCACCGAAGGCCCGACCGCGAAGCGGTCGAGCGCTGGAACCGCATCCTCGAGCCATACATCGGCGCGGACACGCGTCGCAGCGTGACTCAGCTCCTCACGTCGGTGCTACCCTTTCTCGGCCTGTGGTGGCTCGCGCTACGCGCCCTGGACGTCGGGTACTGGTTGACTCTGCTGGTGGCCATCCCGGCGGCGGGCTTCATGATGCGCATGTTCATGATCCAGCACGACTGCGGACATGGATCCTTCTTCCAGTCACGCGCGGCGCGTGACTGGGTGGGACGCTGCATCGGGGTCGTGCTCCTGACGCCCTACGACTACTGGAAGCGTACGCATGCGTACCATCACGCCCATTCGGGCGACCTCGACTTCCGGGGCTTCGGGGACGTGGACACGTTCACCGTGCGCGAGTACCTGTCCTGGCCCCGCTGGAAGCGCGTACGTTACCGGTTCTACCGGCACCCATTCGTTCTCTTCGGTCTCGCCCCCTTCTACCAGTTCCTGATCAAGCATCGCTTTCCGTGGGACATCCCGCGGGAATGGAAGCAGGCATGGGCGAGCGTGTGGTGGACGAACGCGGCGATCGTCGCCGTGCTGGTCGTCATGTCCGTGACGATCGGGCTCGAGCGTTTCTTGCTCGTTCAGGTTCCGATCACGTTGATCGCCTCGTCCCTGGGCATCTGGATGTTCTACGTGCAGCATCAGTACGAGGACACCTACTGGCACTGGCACGACGAGTGGGACTACTACGACGCGTCGATTCACGGAAGCTCGTACCTCGTGCTTCCGAAGCCTCTGCAGTGGCTCACGGCAAACATCGGCGTGCACCACGTGCACCACATGAGCGCACGCATCCCGAACTACAAGCTCCAGCAGGTGCACGACGAGAACCCGGAGTTCCACGTGGTGACGCGCGTCCGCTTCCGAGACACGCTCAAGCTGATCAACCTCGCGCTCTGGGACGAGGAGAGCCGTCGGCTCATCCGCTTCAAGGACCTGGGAAGGACCAGAGCGGCTGCCTGAGCCGGGCATGAAGCGCGCCTCGCCGCTGCCCGGGATCGTCCTCGTCGTGGTCGTGCTCGCGGCGCACCTCGCCCTCTTCCCCAAGATCGCCGACCTCGACGGGTTCTATCACCTCGGCCACGCCGCGGCGTATGCGGAAGGCTCGATCTTCGACACGTCGTTTCCCTGGGCGTCGCAATCGGTCATGGCGGATCGCGACGCCGACCTCTGGTGGGGGTTCCACGTCGCCCTTCTGCCATTTGCGGTGCTCGGCGACATCGAATGGGGAGTGCGGGTCGCCGCGCTCGTGCTCACGTTCGTGCTCCTGGGGACGTTCCATGTGATCTTGCGACGGCACGGAGTGCGGGACGCCGCTTGGTGGACCGTGGCACTCTTCCTAGCCGTTCCCAACGTGCTCTTCCGATTCGTGATGCTCCGGCCGCACATGCTGTCCCTCGCCGGGGCGCTAATGCTGCTCTCCGTGCTCGTGCGCGGACGGTGGTGGCAAGCATTCGCGATCAGCGCCGCCATCGCCTGGATGCATCTGAGCCTGGCCTGGGTCGCCCCGGCGATCGCCATGGCCTACGGGCTGGTGCGCGCGGTGGAGCGGGCGGTCGGTGAGTCCGCCGCAAAGACGAGTGTGCCGCCTCTGGCAGCGCTGGGAGCTACCGTGTCGGGCGTCGTCGTGGGTTGGCTTCTGCGACCGAACCCGGTCGATGCCCTTTCCCTGGCGGGCGTTCAGATCATCCGTGTTCTGGCGGAGAAAGCCACCGAGGAGCCGCTCACTTTCTCGGTGGAGCTCGCCCCCCTCCCGTTGCCCGAGCTGATGCGCACGTCCTGGCTCTACCTCCTCGTCTGGCTCTGCGCGTCCGCTGCCGCGGTCGCCGGTATCGCACGGGGAAAGATCGACGGCCCGTCGGGACAGCGCACTCTAGCCGTCACCGCCCTGCTGGTCTCGTCTGCGTTTCTCGTGATCACGCTGGTGTCGGCACGCAGGGCGATGGAGCAGTGGGTGGCGTTCGGTGTGCTCGCCCTACCCTTCCTCCGGGGCGTGGTCCAGCCGCTCTCGAGGCGGCGCGCGGTACGAGGCCTCGCGGTGGCGATCCTCGCGGGGCACATCGGCTGGGGCAGTTGGCGACACTCGCTCAACGTCGAGCTGGTCGCGTCTCCCCCCGACACGATGGCCGGGGTAGCCGACTACTTGGCGGCGAACAGCCAGCCCGGGGACGTCGTCTTCCACGCGAAGTGGGACAACTTCGGGCCTCTCTTTGCGCGCAATCGAACGAACCTGTACCTGAGCGGCATGGACCCGATCTTCCAGCTCGCCCACGACCCGCGTCTCTACTGGGAGTTCTTCTACCTCTCCTCCGACTTGACCGTGGAGTGGACGTGCGACGCCTTCCCGTGCGCGAACGGGGGGGCCACCGACACACACGAAGTCCTCACGGACCACTTCGGCGCTCGCTGGGTCGTCGTCGAACCGCGCCGCAATCCGCGCTTCACCCTGTACCTCCTCAACGATGCGCGCTATCGGCTGGCGAGTGAGACCCCCCGAGAAGCCGTCTTCGAGGTACTGCGGGTCGCGGAGCCGCCCCCCGCATGAGCGTCCGCGTCGCATTCTTCGCCACTTGCCTCGGAGACCAATTCTTCGCCGATGCCTGTGCAGATGGCGTGCGCCTGCTCCGCCATCTCGGAGTGCGGGTGGACTTCCCGACGGCTCAGACTTGCTGCGGGCAACCCGCGTTCAACTCGGGTCACCGAGCCGAGGCCGTGCGTATGGCTCGCCACACGCTCGATGTGCTCCGCGACGCCGAGTACGTCGTGCTCCCTTCTGGGAGCTGCGCGGGCATGATCCGGTGTTTCTACCCTGAGCTCGTGGACGACGGCGACCTCGCGGCGGCGACGGCGAAGCGCACGTACGAGCTGTCCCAATTCTTGGTCGAGGTGCTCGACGTCGCGAGCCTCGGCTCGGGCCTCGCCGGCACGCGCGTCGCGTATCACCACAGCTGTCACGCGCTGCGCGAGCTCGGTGTACGCGACGAGCCCGTGACCCTGCTGCGCGGCTGCGGCGCCGAGATCCAGCCCTGGGTCGCCGACGAGGAGTGCTGCGGGTTCGGCGGCCTGTTCAGCACGAAGCTCCCCGAGGTGTCGGCCGGTATGGCCGACAGGAAGCTCACTACCTTACCCGCGGTCGACTTCGTGACGTCGTCGGACGCGGGGTGCCTCCTCCAGCTGTCGGGCCGGGCGGCCCGTCGCCGCGCGCCGGCTCCACGCTTCGTCCATCTCGCGAGCGCGCTCTGGCGAGGAGTCGGACGTTGAGCGGCGGAACCGGACCCGGTCAGTACCGGGCAGAGTCGGCGCGCTCGCTCACGGAGCGTCCCGGCGTGCGCGCGGCGGTCACGTCCGCCACGGATCACTCGAACGTCAACCGCGGACGCGCCTACGCGGAGATCGAGGTCGAACGCTGGCGGGACTGGGCGCGCGACGTGAAGACGCACCTGCTCACGAACCTCGACCGGTACCTCGAGGAGGCCGAAGCCCGGCTCACCGCGAATGGCGTGCATGTGCACTGGGCTGAGACGGCGTCGGATGCCCTGACCGCGCTTCGCGGCATCGTCCGCCAGCACGACCTGAAACGTGCGATCAAGGGCAAGAGCATGCTCACCGAGGAGATCGGGGTGAACGCGCATCTCGAGGGACTCGGCGTGCACGTGCGCGAGGCTGATCTCGGTGAGTACATCGTGCAGATGCTCGGCCAGCCGCCGACGCACATCGTGGGGCCGGCGATCCACCTGAGCCTCGAGGACTGCCAGCGCCTCTTCCACGAGCGCTTCGGCACACCGCTCGACGGCAGTCCGGACGCACTCGCGCATGCGGCGCGTGCGGTGCTCCGAGAGGAGTTCCTGGCTGCTGATCTCGGCATCAGTGGTGCCAACTTCCTCGCGGTCGACACCGGCACCATCGCGCTGATCGAAAACGAGGGGAACATCCGCCTGAGCACGTCGCTTCCTCGCGTGCACGTCGCGTTCGTGGGGATCGAGAAGCTCGTACCCCACCTCGAGGACGTCGCCGGGTTCGTGCAGCTGACCACGCGCGCGTCCACGGGGCAGCCCATCGGTAACTACGTGTCCCTCATCCAAGGGCCGCGCCGCGCCGACGAGGTCGACGGCCCGGAAGAAGTGCACGTGATTCTCGTGGACAACGGCCGTACGCGGCTGCTCGCCGACGACGTCGCCTGGGAGGCGCTCCGCTGCGTGCGCTGCGGCGCGTGCCTGAACACGTGCCCGGTCTATCGTCAGACCGGTGGGCACGCGTACGGATGGACGTACTCGGGCCCGATCGGAGCCATCATCGCGCCCGCGCTCCTGGGCCTCGAGGAGGCGATGCCCCTCCCCTTCGCGTCGACGCTCTGTGGCGCGTGCGCGGATGTCTGCCCGGTGCGCATCCCGATCCCCGACCTGCTTCTCCATTGGCGAGAGCGCGCCGTCGAGGCCGGACTCGCTCCGACGAGCGAGTCGCTCGGGCTGGCCGCGTTCACGGCAGGGGCCGAACACCGAAGCCTCTACGAGATCGGCGGCGCGATGCTGCGGTGGCTTCCTTGGCGTGCCGGGGGCCGCGCGCTCCCGATCCTCGGTGGATGGATGCAGGAGCGGAGCGCACCCACGCCGAGCCCGAAGAGCTTCAGGTCCCAATGGAAGGACGGGATCGAATGAGCGCTCGCGAGAGGATACTCGGGCGCGTGCGGGACGCGCTGGCGGCCCGGGCGACGACCGAGCACCCCGGCGCGTTCGAAGGGTGGCGGCCGGCCCACGCCGTCAGGTCCGGCGTAGACGGCTTCGCGGCGATGCTCACGGCTGCTGGGGGCGAGGTCGTCAGGCAGCCGAACGGCGCCGCAGCCGTCGCCTGGCTCGCGGCGTTCGCTCGCGACTTCGCATCCGCTGCCGTCGGGACGACCGTCCCCGCGGAGCTTCGGCCGCCCCTGCCGAGCGCCCCTCCGGACACCGCGCCCCTCGGCGTCTCCGTGGCGCGTGGCGCGATCGCGGAGACCGGCTCGCTGCTCATGGACGCGCGCGACGGGCGGCGCATACAGCTTCTGCCGCCCACTCACGTCGTCTTCGTGCGGGCTGCGCACATCCACGCGTCGTTCCGTGACGCCGTTCTCGCGATGCGCGATGACCTGCCCTCGGCGATCGGGCTGCACTCGGGACCCTCGAAGTCGGCCGATATCGGACACATCATGGTGAAGGGAGTGCACGGCCCAGGCAGGCTGATCGCGGTCGTGATCGAGAGTTCTCCGTAGTCGGGAGCAGGGCCGCGAAGTCGCCGCGGATCTGCCTCGTCGAGCCGGCCCCTGCCGCAGCGTCCGCTGCGCGCTCAACGCCCGTCTGCACGTTTAACGACCCAAGGTCCACCGGGCTCCATACGTGCGAAGGGACGACAGGGCGTCGTCCCGAGTCCATCAGGGTGCGTGGGGAGTCTCGATCATGAAGGTGCTGAGAAGGCGAACGATCGTCTTGGGCGCGCTCACGGTGCTGAGTGCGATTCCGGCTGCGGGCCAGAACGTCGAAGCGATCATGCGGGCGCGCGAAACGCTCGAGTTGACCGACGACCAGATCAACAGGCTCGATGCCATTCGCAGGGAGGTCATCTCGCAGCGCTCGGCCGAGATGGCGCAGATGGCCGAGCTCAGGTCGCAGCTCGCGGCCGGGCAGATCCGCCGGAGCGAGCTGATGGCGGCCCAAGAAGACCGTCAGGCTGCTGCCGAGGGACGCGCGGAGGAGCGTCGAGCGCGCATCGATGCGGTGCTGACCGAGGAGCAACGCGCCTCTTTGGAGCAGATCCGGACGCGCGCCGATCGAATGCGCGACCGGCGCCAGGGTTTCGCTCCCGGTGACCGTGCCGGGTTCGGACGCGGAGGATTCGCCCCCGGTGGTCGCGGCGCCGGAGGACCGCGCGGGTTCCGTGGCAACGCGCCGGGCAGAGGACCGAGAGGGTTCGGGCCTCGCTGACACGCACCCAGCGAGCCCGATCCGAGCCCCGCCCGGCCTCATGCGGGCGGGGCTCGTCATTTCTCGTCAGCGCGGGTTCGTGCGCAACCATTTGCGAAGGTCGCCGACGTCGTAGACGCCGTTGTCGTTGCCGACGAGATCGAGGTACCCGGCCTTCGCCGTCGTCATCGACGAATCACCGGCGGGCATGAGGTGCGCGGCCAGATCCGCCGCCTCGGGCACCCAGGTGACGCCGCCGCCCTGCGAGATGAACATGGGCTGCGATCCCGTTCCCCCCGCGTCGCGCACGGAGACCACCGCGTCCACCGACCCATCCGTCCCGGTGAGCGACGTCGTGACCACGAGGTCGTCACCGTTCACCGCGTGGATGATGTCGAAGGCGGAGACCGCGTCGACCGCGTATGGCATCACGCCCCCAGCCACCCGGAGTGAGAGCGTTCCGGGCGCCGTTCCACCGACGACGAAGAGCCGCGGAGTCGGGGACGTGGATACCACCAGGCGAGCGCGACCGTTCACGACGCTCACGTCGTGGACCGCCACCGCGGTCGTCGACGAGTCGCTCCGCTTGAGCGACGGCACACTGAGGGCATGGAGCTCACCCCCGCTCACGCCGCCGGTTGCCCACGCGTCCCCTGCCTCGCCTCGGTTCCCTCCCTCGGCGTGTGTCCGCAAGAGGCCTCGATTGGCGTCACGCTCGAGCAACGTGAGGTGGTACGGATCGCCGCTCACCGGATCCGGCTGGCGCACAGCGTTCCGGTCCTGCTTGTAGAACAGGACGCCGCCGGCGGGCAGCTGCGCGTCGAAGCCGACCGCGGGCCGGTACTCGGCAATCAGGTACTCGGTGCCGTCCTCGTCCATGGGAATCCGGAGCGCCGTCCCGTTCGACACCGGACCGAGCTCGATCGCCTGGTTCCAGACCTCGCCGATCTCGAGGTAGTCGACCCAGCCGAGCTGGTGCTTGAGCGGGGCCGTGAAGTGCGTGGGCCCGAAGGTCCCCGTCGGATCCACCGTGGGCCCGCACCCCCACGAGCCCGCGGACATCAACTCCCAGCAACCGAGGACCCATCGGCGTCCCTGCGCACCGGCGTTCCGGTCTATCCAGTGATAGTAGTCAGGTAAGCCGAGTGCATGTCCGAACTCGTGGGCCAGCGTGCCCGCACCTTGCACGCCGAAGCCCGTGCAGTCCGTCGCTCCCTGGGTGATGTAGTCGTTGATGCGGATGGTATCGCCTCCAGCACCAACATCGTTCGTCCGGTACGGCGCGCCGAGGCGCGCCCCCAAGGTCCACCGGTGCGGCCAGATCGCGGGCCCCCCGCACGAGGCGGCGATCTCGAAGTACTCGAACGTGATCACGTCGACGAAGCCGTCATCGTCGCCGCTGTTGGCGATGCCGTCCGGGCCATCGCTGTCGTACTCGGAGAAGTCGACGATGCCGTCGAGCGAGTCGAGCGCCTCCTCGAAGTAGGCGCCGACCTTTCCGTCATTTGCGAGCCCCGCGCTCGCGCCGACGACCTGCGCCATCGTCCAGCTCGTTCGCACCCAGGGAAAGACGTCCCCCCGCACGTCCAGCGCACCGCGCGACATCTCCAGATAGGCGTCGGTGATCGTCCCGTAGGGGGAGGGCCCATCGAAGATCGAGGCCTGGACCATCTCGCGCGTGACGAGAGGCGTGGGCGAGTCGGCGAACAGCGCGAGAACCACCGGCAAGCGCACCGGTCCCGCGGCCGGCGCGCGCGCGGGCGCCCGCGCGAACAGTGCACGAGAGAACTGGTATGCGGTCGAGTCGATCCGGACCTGCTCGTAATACGCGGCGGGGAGCGCGAGACCGCGCACGCTCGCGGCCGCAGCGATGTCCTGCGCCGGCGCTCGCTCACCGAGCGATCCCCCGAGCGCCAGCGCGCCCAGGATGATCGAGACCCACCGGGTGCCGGAACGAGCCTTCATCGGAGCAGCTCCAGCCGGTACCCTCCCGCTCTGAGCTCGTCGTCGAGTCCTGCGACCTGCTGCACCATTGTCTCGGGTAGGCGCGTCGTATCCGCTACCTCGAGCTCGAACGACAGGTCGCCCCCACCGGGGCTGACGAGAACGAACGTCGTGATACCGATCCCATCGGACCGGAAGACTTGGACATCACCCAGGCCGTTCGCGTCGCCGATCCCCTCGCCGACGAGCGTCACGACCGCCGCGCCCTCCGCGCCATGAGGAGACACGAGCCTCGCGATGATCGTACCGGGAGCGGACACCGGGCTCTGGTCCGTACAAGCGGCGAGCAGCGCAATCGTCGCGAGCGCAGCTCGCGCGCCTCCGCGCCTCATTGCGACGCGAGCGCCTCGCGGGTCGCGCGGTACCCCTCCTCCACGAAGTAGGGGATGTGCTCGAAGTCGAACGTGCCGTAGCCCATGAGACGAGGTCGCACGTACAGGAGCGGGGGACCGTTCCACTTGCTGACCGTGCCCTGCCGGCGCTCCGACATCATGAGCGCGACGACGCGTTGGTGCATCGCGATCATCCCTCCCTCGAGAATCTCCGCGACGTCCGCTGGGCCGCCCGCACCGACGTCCACCGCGATGATCCGGTCCGCGCCGAGGTCGGCGGCCTTCGCAATCGGAAGCGAGGCCATGATGCCGCCGTCCACGTATGCGTGGCCGGCCGAGATGTGGGGTGGGTAGAACACCGGCAGCGCGCACGAGGCATAGACCGCGTCGACCAGCGAGAGGTCCGCGCGAGCGCCGGGTCCGAACCACTCGGTCGATCCACTCTCGAGGTCGACCGCATTCACGAGTAGAGGGATCTCCAGGGCACGCCACCCATCCGGCGGCAGGGTCGACTCGAACAGGGAGTGCAGCGTCTCGCCGTGGAACACGCTCGGCTGCCGGATCCCGTTGATCCACACGGCACGGCGGTTCACCCTCGCCACGCGCGTCCGATCGAGAGCGAGCGCGTGCCTCCTCATTTCATCGACCGACATGCCGCTGGCCGCCAGCGCTCCGACCAGCGCCCCGATGCTCGTTCCGACGATACCGTCTGGCCGAAGGCCGGCTTCGGAGAGGGCCCGCCAGGCGCCGACGTGGGCCAGACCCTTGAGGCCCCCGCCCCCGAGGACGATCCACGTGCCTTTTCCGGCGCCGGAGCGACCGGACGCAGACCCCTCGGACACCCCAGGAGGGGCGTCCGGGTTCACTTGACCCTCATTTTCGCGGGGTCTAGCTTACGGGCCCTGAAATAAAGAATCATTATTGATAACGGAGCCAGCCGGCTCCGTGCCCTACCTCCCGAGGGTCGGATGAGCGTTGCCCCCATTCTGAAGATCGCAGGACTCCAGGCCAAGGTAGCCGAGGGAGACCTCGGCATTCTCCAAGGCCTCGATCTCGTCATTCGTCCCGGTGAGATCCACGCGATCATGGGACCCAATGGATCCGGAAAGAGCACGCTCGCCAAGGTCCTGGCGGGACACCCCGGCTACGAGCCCACGGGCGGGACCGTCACGTTCGACGGGCGCGACCTGCTCGAGCTCGCGCCCGACGAGCGCTCTCTGGCAGGTCTCTTCCTGGCGTTCCAGTACCCGGTGGAGATCGCCGGTGTCTCGATCGCCAAC
>CAZBCN010000031.1:0-23137 GCA_964490285.1 uncultured Gemmatimonas sp.
GCCGCGGCAGCGGTACGCTTCTTGCGAACACCCCCCAAAGACGAGTCCCCCCTTCGTTCCGAGATCCGACGCTCCTGCTGGAGGATCGGCGGTATGGGGAGGACGCCGAGACGAAGCAGGAAGCAGAGGGAGGTAGCGATGTACGGCAACAAGATGAGGTTCCCGGGGTGGGTGGCGGTGGCAGGGCTGTTCGCGGCGGCCTGCGGGCCGTCCGAAGTCGTGCGGCGCCAGCTCGAAGAGCTGCCTGTCCTCACGGCGGCGAACGGGCAGCTGCAGGCCGAAGTCGACCGGCTCACCGCAGCGATGCGCGAGATCGAAGCGGAGTTGGCGAACGTGACCATGATTCCGGCGCCCAGCACGGAAGGTGCCGAGCGGGCGTCCCCGCCGGCCGCGGTGGGGCAGCTGGTCGCGTACGTAGGGGAGATGGAGGATCAGCTGACCGCAGCCCAGACGCGTCTGCGGGCGGTCAACGCTACGACGGCTGCGCAGGTGCAGCGGATTGCGGAGATGGAGGCGGCGATTGCCCAGGAGCGCACGGCTATCGAGGGCCACCGGACGATGATCGCGTCGCTCGAGGCGGCGATCTCGAACCTGGAAGCAGAGACGGCTCGCCAGGGCGAGGTGAACAACCAGTTGGAGCGGACCGTCGAGGCCATGTCGGACGAGGCGAACACGGTCTGGTACGTGGTCGGCACCAAGGAAGAGCTGCTCGAGCGAGGGGTCGTGCGCGAAGAGGGCGGCAGCCGCGTGCTGTTCATCTTCGGCAAGCGCGGTCAGACGCTCGTACCCTCCCGCACGCTGGATCCGACGCTGTTCACGGCGGCCGACCAACGGACGCTGAACTGGATCCCGCTTCCGGTGACCGAGGGCACGGATGACGAAGTGAAGTGGACGGTGGTCACGCCGCAGGACTTGGCCGCGGTGGGATCGCCGTTGGACGAACGGGGCCGTGTGCTGGGGGATGCGTTGAGCATCACCGACGCGCCCCGGTTCTGGGCGAACGGCCGCTACTTGATCGTCGTGCGCTCGTAGGGAGCTGCTCGGCCGACACGGTCCGCGGTCGGAGTCGGTGACCGCGTGCCGTGTCGGCGGGTCCGGCCTCTCAGAGGCTGCGGCCCTCGTTCACTTCCCACACCGAGAGATCCCGCTCGACGGGACCGGCGGCCGCGACCGCCTTTCTCCACTCGGCCATGTGCGGGGAGCTGAAGTGTCGGTCGAGGGCCTTCTGGTCCCGCCAGCGTTCGAACAGGATCAGACGCGTGGGATCCGACGTGTCGATCCCGAGGTCGTAGTTGATGCAGCCATCCTCTCGGCGCGTAGCTTCGACGAACCTCAGCATTTCGTCCCGCAAACCTCGGATCGCTCCGGGCGCGTACTTCAGGGAGCCGGCGACCAGGATCATGTGTTCTCCTCGTGCGAGCGGATCTGCCCCGAGAAGATCGCCGATTCGATCCCGTCTGGCTCGGTTCCGGGGACCGACGTAGTCTCAGCAGTGCGTCGACGTCGTCCACCCGAGGATCGCAGATGAGAAAGCCGTTGCGCCCGGTCGGCGGCGTCGCCTTCGCGCTTGCGACGCTTCTTACCCAACCCGCCCCATCGCTCGCGCAAGTCCAGGTCATCATCTCGGCTGGCTTCTCGGCCGCATACGAGGAGCTCGTTCCGGCGTTCGAGGTGTGGTCCGGCATCGCGGTCTCGACCTCTCGCGGGGGCTCGGTCGGACCCGGCCCGAACACGATTCCGAGCCAGATTCGCCGCGGGGTGCCTGCCGACGTGGTGATTCTGGCGCGGGAGGGACTCCAAGAGCTGATCGAGGAGGGCCGGATGCTCCCGGGGACGGACGTAGACCTGGCGAGCTCGGGCATTGGCGTGGTCGTGCGGGCCGGCGCGCCGAAGCCCGACATCAGCACGGTGGACGCTCTCAGGCAAACGCTGCTGCAGGCGCGGTCCGTGTCCGTGTCGACGAGTACGAGCGGGCGGTATCTGACGGCCGAGCTCTTCCCCCGGCTCGGCATCGCCGAAGAGATGGCCGCCAAGACCCTGACATCCGGCGCTGCCGCCGTCGCCACCGGGGAAGCGGAGCTCGGACTTCAGCAGGTGAGCGAGGTGCGCTTCATCGCCGGCGCGGACTTCGTCGGTGCGATTCCCGCGGAGGTGCAGTACATCACGACCTACTCGGCGGCCGTCGTGATGGGCTCGACGCACGAGGCCGAAGCCCGTCGCCTCATCGAGTTTCTGTCGTCGGGGATCGCGGGTGAGGTGATCGCGACCAAGGGCATGGAGCCGTCGGCACGGCGGTGACGTCTCCCGCGGAAGCATCGCTACTTCACGACCTTACTGGCTGGAGGGCAGAACTATGGTGAGTCGGGTTCTTGGTGTGGTGGGGCCGGCCGCCCTCATCACCGCATGCGCGTCCGGAGTCTCCGTCGCAACCCCTGGTCCGCCGGACGCCGCAGGGGCCAACGCGGCGATGCCTTGGGCGTTCGTGGTCAACGACCCGGCCCCGCCCGGTGCTTCCGCTCCCGACGCGAACGAAATGGTCTCCGTGCCCGGCTCCTCACTCTCCTTGAGGCGCGCGGACATCGCCATCGCCAACGGCCCGCCCGACTGGCACCCCGAGGGCCATCCACCCATGCCGGAGGTGGTGGGGCGCGGCCTCGGTGGAGAGGTCGCGGCGTGCGGCTTCTGTCATCTGCCCAACGGGCAGGGCAAACCCGAGAACGCGGGTCTGGCCGGGCAGCCGGTCGAGTACCTGATACAGCAGATGGAGGATTACCGGAACGGACTGCGGAAGGCTGGCGAGCCGCGCATGGGGCCGACGGCGCGAATGATGCGCATCGGCGCCGCCGTCACGGAGGAGCAGGCCCGCGTAGCCGCCGAGTACTTCGCGTCCATCGAGTACAAGCGCTGGATTCGTGTTGTCGAGACCGACATGGTACCTGTGACGCGCTTCGCGGGCTCGATCCACCAGGTCGTCGAGGGAGCGGGCGAGGAGCCGATCGGCACCCGCGTGGTGGAGCTGCCGGAGAACCTGCACCGCACGGAGCTGCGCGACGATGCTTCCGGTTTCATCGCCTACGTGCCTCGGGGTGCCGTGGCGCGAGGGGCTCGATTGGTGAACACCGGCGGTGACGGTCGTACCGTGGCCTGCACGATCTGCCACGGCGTCGATCTACGCGGCATGGGTCCTGTTCCCGCGTTGGCCGGCCGCTCACCCAGCTACATGGCCAGGCAGCTCTACGATCTGCAACAGGGTAACCGCGACGGAGAATGGTCGGAGTTGATGGATCGGGCCGTGAGCGGCCTGCGCGTCGAAGACATCGTGGACATCGTAGCCTACACGGCGAGTCTGGATCCCTGAAACGAAGGAGCAAGATCATGTCGGGCTCTGCATCGAGACTGACGCTCGGGTTGGCGCTCTTCGCGCTCTCTGCCGCCTGCGAGACGCTGGGGGCCCAGAGCCGCTCGCGGGCCACGACGGACTGGCCGAGCGCCAACTTCGCAGGGAGCGCCAACCGCTACAGCCCGCTGACCCAGATCACGGCCGAGAACGTCGCCACGCTCGAGCGCGCCTGGAGCTTCCATCTCAGGCCTGCCGACTACACAGGCCGCCTGCGGGAGCAGGAAGCCATTCCGCTCGTGATCGACAACACGATGTATCTCGGCTCGCCGTACGGTGCCATCATCGCGCTCGACGCCACCACGGGTGCGGAGAAGTGGCGGTTCCAGCTTCCCGAGAACGACCTGCCGTCGAAGCGCGGCATCGCCTACTGGCCGGGCGACGCCGACCACGCGCCCTCGATCATCTTCGGGGTGCTCTCCGGCGGCATGTACTCGATCCGGGCCTCGGACGGCACGCTCAACACCGGCTTCGGTGAGAACGGTATCGTGAATCTCAGGACGCCCGAGGTCATGCAGACGGGCATGATCGAAGGATACTCGCTGCTGACGGCCCCTACGATCTACAGGAACCTCGTCATCACGGGCGCGGGCACGGGCGAGGGGATGCGGGGTCCCGACGGCGGAACCGGACCCGCTGGTGACACACGAGCCTGGGACGCGCGGACGGGCGAGTTGGTGTGGACGTTCCACACCGTGCCGCGTCCGGGGGAGTTCGGCTACGACACCTGGGGCCCGGGCAGCGCGCTCAACCGGTCGGGCGTCAACGTCTGGGGATACATGTCCGTCGACGAGGAGCGCGGCATTCTCTACATGCCGCTCGGTGCGCCGAACGACGACCGAGTCGGACTCAACCGCCCCGGCGACAATCTGTTCGGGACCTCCGTGGTCGCTGTCGGAGCGGCCAACGGCAGGTACATCTGGCACTTCCAGCTGGTCCATCACGACGTGTGGGACTACGACGCCCAATCGGCGCCGCTCCTGGTCGACCTCGAGCGGGACGGCCAGATGATTCCCGCGGCCCTCATCGTCAACAAGACCGGCCTTCTGTTCACGCTCAACCGGGTCACGGGCGAGCCGATCTTCGACATCGAGGAGCGCGCGGTGCCGCAGAGCGACCTGCCCGGCGAGGAGACGTCACCGACCCAGCCCTTCCCGGTGAAGCCCGAGCCGCTGGTGCAGAATACGGTCTCGCGTGACAACCTCTACAAGGGCGAGCCAGAGTTGCAGGCATACTGCGAGCGGATGGTCGACGAGAACAACATGAAGCTCGGCGGTCCCTACATGCCGATCGCGGTCAACCAGTACAGCATCTCACCGCCGGGGCCGGCGGGCGGCATCAATTACTGGGGTGCCGCGTACGACCCCACGCTCCGGCTGTTCGTGTCGAACACGAGTAACCTCTTCCAGCCGATGCGGCTCGTCCAGCAGCCGGACGGCAGCTGGTCCAACCAGGGGCCGCTCGCCGGCCTCCGCCGGTTCGGCGATCGCGACCGCGGGCTGCTCTGCGGGCCGACGCCGTGGGGAGAGCTCGTCGCCGTGAACATGGACACCGGAGACATCGCGTACCGCAGGACCCTGGGCGTCTCCGACCAGCTGCCTCCCGGCCTGCAGGACACGGGCCGCCCGAGCACCGGCGGCGTCACCCTGACCGCGAGTGGCCTCACGTTCGTCGGCGGCACCGACGATTTCAGGTTCCGCGCCTTCCTGACCGCGACCGGGGAGAAGCTCTGGGAGATCAGGCTCGACTCGTCGATCGAGGCCACGCCCATTACCTACATGGGAGCCGATGGTCGGCAGTACGTCACGGTGGTGAGCACAGGAGGCGGCCTCACGGGGTCGGAGGTCACCAACGACGAGATCATCGCGTTCGCGCTGCCGATCAATTGAGTAGGGCCGGCTGCGCCCAGCGTAGGTAACCGACACGCTTCCTATCCTGGCCCCTGGCTGAGCAGCCTCCCTCGCGAGATCACGGCCTCGATGCGCCGTGTGTTCGTGATCTCGGCGAGCGGGTCGGCGCTCAACAGCACGAGGTCAGCGCGCATCCCCGGCTCGATCCTTCCCATCTCCCCCTCGAGCCCGAAGAACTCGGCGGGTCGAATCGTCGCGGCCCGGATCGCCTCGAGCGGGGGCAAGCCCGCGCGCACGAGCATCTCGAGCTCGTCGTGGAGCGCGTCGCCCGGGAGCGCGTAGTTGATCGGGGTGTCGGTGCCGGCGCCGATCGGGATTCCGCGCCGATACATCTCGCCGACCGTGCGCAGGCTCCACCCGGCGAACACCGTGTCCGCGGCGGTCGGCGCAGCCCTCCAAGCCTCTCCCGCCGCACGCCAGCTCGTGGCGATCGCGGCGGGTGCACCCTCGAGGGCGGCGAAGAAGTCGTCGCGCGCGAACACGGGACGGAGGGGGAAGGCGTTTAGGCGGAGCGTCGGGACCTGGATCGTGGAGGCCATGGCCGCCATCACGGCGTCGCACTGCTCGGAGTCGAACGCGGCGATGGCCGGCAGCCGCTGAAGCGTGTGCAGCCGCGCGCGCAGCGGTGCCCCCGGCTCGTCTGGATCCTCCCCGAGGACCGACCGCCGGTTCGCGAGCAGCTGCTCGGGCGCCGCGGCGCAGTCCATCTCCACGTTGCGCATATGCTCCATGGAGTTGACGCGTGGTGCGACTTCGCGGGCGCGCAGCGACAGGGGCACGTGCGCGGCGATCGGAAGACCCAGCTCGGCTCCCGCCGCGGCGAGCGCGTCGAACACCTCCGGCGTGACCATTTCGTAGATCTTGATGAAGTCCACGCCCGCGTCGGCGAGCGCCGCGACGTTGGCACGCGCCTGCTCGACCCCGGAGTTCGCGATGCCGATCTCGGGCCTCCCGTCGCCGTCGTAGACGACGCGGCCTCCGTCGAGCAGGGGACCCGCGAAGAAGACACGAGGGGCGATCGCGCCCTGGGCTCGCATCGCGTCGACCACCGGACGCACTTCGTGGAGGAGGCCCCCGGTGTCGCGGACGCTGGTGACGCCCCACCGCAGGAAGAGCCCGGCCATCGCGGGCGTGAGCTCGTCGTCGTACGTGAGGTGGACGTGCATGTCCCACAGGCCCGGGATCAGCCATCGACCCGTGCCGTCGACGACCTCCGCGACGCGCGGCGCCGAGCCGGCCTCTTCGACGGAGACGATGGTGTCGCCGCGCACGACGACCGTCTGGTTCTCACGCACGCCGTTGGCGGCGTCGATGACCGTGACGTTCTCGATCGCGATGCCGGTGGCGGGAGTGTCGGGCGCGCAGGCGACGGTGAGCGCGACGAGTCCGGCGAGTGATCTCCGCATCGGTCGCCTCCTAGCGTGACTGCGACGGCTCGAAGCGGTAGATCGTGTACGACATGCAGAGGGCCCTGCCGATCGTGCTTTGCGTCATGGCGAGATCTCCGTGGAGTGATCCCGGAGCATGCCACGTGGAACGGCGCCGCGACAGGGCGAGCGCCTGCTCAACGCGTCACGGCACCTCGATGCGACGGATGGGCGACGGCCCGAACGAGCCATCGACGGTCACGCCTACCTGGCCCACGCCCGGTCGGGTCCAGTCGCAGACACCGCTCGGAAAGATGGCCTGGAGGCGCTGCCACTGCTCGTCCGAGAACGTGACCGCGTACGCCCCGCGCGACGGCGGGCCGAGCGCGCACTTGAGCACGTTGGCCGCGACCGGGCCGCCCGCCACTTCCCGGGGGAACGTCCATGAGGGATAGAGCGTGTTGCACTCCGACGTGCCCTCGAGTCCCAACGTCTGGGGTTCCGCGACGAAGGTCGATGGGTCCCTCCAGCATCCGTCCACGGCCTCGGGCGGTTTGTTGCGGATGACCTTCTCGCGCTGCGACCCGGGCCCGGGATCGGACGTGTAGGCGGATACCCAACGCACGAACGTGTCCCACGAACGCGCGAACGGCACGGGATTGCCGCGCCACATGACATGGTTCGCGGTTCCTCCGCTGGCTGTCAGCATGCGCTCGCGCAGGGCGAAGTGGAACCACTGGTAGTGATAGCCGCTGTCGTCGTTGTAGATGCCCGTGATGTCGAACACCGGGATCGAAGCCAACCCGCCTCCGCCCCCGGTCTGGAGCCCGGACCGATACGCGCGCTCGATGGCACCAGGGTCGCCCTCGGTGCGCTCGGGAACGTAGTTGGCGTCGTGGTCGTAGCCGCCGATGCCCTCGTTCAGGTCGAGGAACTGATCCACCGAGATGATCCCCGCGCTCAACGCGCCGAGTCCATATTGGACCCCCACGTTGTCGAAGGGCCTGAGCGCGAAGCCCGTAACGGGGTCCCTCCCGTAGATGTTCGCGGCGGCGTCGTACACGGTCGGGCGTGCACCCGTCGGATTCGTCCTCGGATGGTAGCGCAGCGCCTCGGGCACGACGGAATTCCAGACCGCCGACACGTACCGGTCCACGTCGACCCGCCCGGGGACCGGGTCCGTGCGGCCGGACTGGTTCGCGGCGTCCATGAACGCGCGCATGCTCTTGTATCCGGTCACGGCGACCTGTTGCGCCTCCGTGAATCCGTCCGGATCCGTCACGGTCCAATAGTGGCTCAGGAGGTGTCCGTCGGAGCCGGACAGAGCGATGGAGAGGGGGTCGGGGAACGTGCAGGTGATGAGCACGCCATCGAAGAGACCCGAGACGCGATCGGCGGGCTGCGCGCTCCCATACGATCCGCCGGAGCATCCCGCGCTCACGGTGAAGTCGGGCACGCCGTAGGTCTCGACGAAGCGCTCCTTGGACATCATCGCCGCTTCGCTGGCGAGGACGGCGTTACAGTTGTTCGCGGCATGCTGGAGGGTGTTCGCGAATAGCGCGTAGCCTTCGCGCAGCCGAGCTACGTCGAGCAGGATGAAGCTCCCGTCGCTCCTCGAGAGATTTCCCTGTGCGCCTCCCTGGATGTACCAGCCCCCGGGACAGCCGAAGCCCTCGACCGCGATCAGGCGCCGGTTCCATCCGCGTGGAGGCTGGAATGGCGTGGGGGTCGGCTCACGGGTCGGGTCGTGGAGCACGGCGCTCTGGTAGATCCCTCGGTTTACGGTCCCGGTCTCGACCCGGACCACGAACGGGACGGTCGTGCCCGCGAGCGTGGCGACCTCGGCGACGTCCGCCGGAAGCGCGGCAGGGTCGGGAAGCGGCGTGAGGGCCGTGTCCCCGTTCGCGAGGTACAGGTAGGTCACCTTCTCGGGCGCGGTGCAGTCCTCGTCGAGCGGGGGACCGAGGAGCGAGCGGTCGGGCAGAACGAACGTCGCCGTCTGGCAGATGAACGGTGTTTGATGCGGTCCCGATACGATCGGCCCGGTCACCGGGTAGTTCGTGAGCGTGAGCGACGCTTCGTCGGTGCCGAGCCGGGCGACCACCTCGCTCGCGCCCTCGGGCAGGCCGGTCAGCAGCCCCATCCAACGGCCGGGCCGACCCGTGTCCTCCCGAAACGCCCCGGTCACGTCCGATCCACCGACGCGCACCTGGGGGGCGCTTCCCGGGGAAGCCACCGAGATCTCCAGGAGCACATCCCCGCTCGAGACGTGCTCGGCGTGGGCGGACAGGGGACGGATCGCGATCCGCGGATCGGAGTCGCCACCGACTGAGCAACCCGGGACCGCGAGACAGGTCAGGAGTGCCAGGGCACGACTCCGGCGCGCTGCGGTGAGCACCCTTGGAGCCTTCGGCAGTGCGATGGGCACGATGGTGGTCCTCATCCGGCGTCGAGTCTGCGCCGATGACATCGGTCCCGACACGAGCTCGACTGGGGCGAGTGCGTTCGGGACTAGGATCGGAGGGCGGTCCCGCGCCCGTGGCTTCCCCATCCGGATGCCGGCCGAACGAGGCCCGCGAGGACGGCGCAGGACCGATGGACCAAACTGCCTCCCCAGACCTCGGAGAGGCGCTCGAGGTCTTCGAGGCGCGCTCGGGGATGCGCGAGAAGCTTGCGGTGGCACAACGAGCAGCGACCGGCGCTCGCCTCGGCGGGGGTGACCGGGCTCACGTCACTCTGCACGGCTGTCTCCTCTCGGACAGGTTGCACTCGATCCTCATTCGACTCCGTCGGGTTCTTCCGTATAGGAGGCGCGCCCGAGGCTCCGGTCAAGAGATACTGCGAATTTGCGCAGCCGTCGAAACGGAGGTCCGCGATGATTGCGCGGCGAGATCTCCTCACCCACGTTGCGGCGACTCACCGAGCCGGCTCCCGATCACGGAGGCAGTGTGAACAGACCGAGCGCCATCATCGCCACTCTCGCGGTCCTCCTGCCGGCCCTCGCCGAAGCCCAACTCAGCCAGTCGGCTGCTTGGGCCGCGTACGCTCCGAACCAGTACCAGATCACGCCCGATATCACGTACCTCACCGCCGAGGGCCACGAGAGCAGGTTGGACCTATATGCGCCGCGAAACGCGACGGCCCCCACGCCGGTGCTCATGTACTTCCATGGCGGCTTCTGGGTGCGCGGGAGCAAGGACGCGAGCATGCTCAACATCCTGCCCTACCTCGAGATGGGGTGGGCGGTCGTGAACGTGGGGTATCGGCTCGGCAGGATGTCGCTGGCACCCGGTGCGGTGGAGGACGCGCGGTGCGCGCTGCGCTGGGTCGTTCGCAACGCACAGCAGTACCGGCTCGACACCACGCGGATCGTAACCACCGGGCACTCCGCGGGAGGGCACCTCTCGCTCATGACGGGAATGCTCACCCCGGAGGCCGGCCTCGACGATCGCTGCCCGGGTCCCGAGCCGATGAGCGTAGCCGCGATCATCGACTGGTACGGCCCCACCGACGTGGGCGACCAGCTGGAGGGTCCGAATCGCCAGAACGCCGTCGTGGAGTGGTTCGGGGGCATGCCCGACCGGTTCGAGGTCGCCGAGCGGGTGAGCCCGCTCACCTACGTCCGTGCCGGACTACCTCCGATCCTCACGATTCATGGCGACGCGGACGTGACGGTGCCCTATTCACACGCGGTGCGTCTCCATGCGGCGCTCGAGGCCGTGGGAGCGAAGCACGAGCTACACACCGTGCCGGGTGGTGGCCACGGCGGGTTCACACGGGAGCAGACGGTCGAGATCTTCACACGGATCAACCGCTTCCTGACCGACAACGGCATACTCGACCACCACTAGGCCGGAACCGATGCGCTCCCGGCTCAGCTGCGCGTTGCTGCTCGTCGCGGCGTCTTCTTTCGCGGCGGGTTCCTCGAAGGCGCAGGAGGTCGAGCGCCTCCGGCAGTCCCTTCTGTTGGAGGTGATGCCGGGCGCGGACCGCTTCGACCCGGCGGAGGGCGATCCGCCGGTGAAGCGTGCCTACCGGGGCGACGAGCTCATCGGCTACGTGTTCCTCACGTCCGATCTCCCGCCGCAGGTCTCCGGCTACAGTGGCCCCGTCGGTGCCGTCGTCGGCATGACCCCCGAGGGTGTGCTCACGGGCGTGCGCGTGACCGACTACAACGAGAGCCGGCGGTACGACTGGGGCGATTTCCTGTCGGATCCCTGGCTCCTCGATCAGTTCACTGGCAAGCACGTCGGCGAGCGATTCAGGGTCAACCAGGATATCGACGGGATCGCCCAGGTGACGATCTCCGTGCGCGCGCTCGCGCGGGGGGTGCGCGACGCGGCGCGGCGGGTGGCGATCGCATACGCGCGCGACGTCCCGCGCGCCGAGCGGCCCGTGTCCCAGGTGGACCTGGAGGCGATGTCGTGGTACGAGATGCGCGAGCGCGGCGTCGCGGTGACGATGGCCGTGAACCAGCCAGGCCGGGGATCGCTCAGGATCTCACTCCTCCACGTGCCGAGCGAGGAGTTCGGCCGGCACATGGTCGGTCGCCTCTACCAGAACGTCGTCGACGCGGCGGAGCGTCGAGGAGGTGCGGACCAGGTCGTGCTCTATGTCGTCGACGGAGCGGGGTTCGTGCCGCCGTTGCGTACCGGATGGTCGATCGAGCAGGGCGGGAGGACCGTCCCGATCCCCTCCGACGACGTCGTCAATGTCGGGACTCCTGGAGGTGGCCTGCTGTTGGAGGAGTCGAGCCAGGTCGGCGCGATCCTGCTCGACGACGAGGCCGTCGACATCGCGGAGCCTCTGACGTTCGCTTTCGACCGGGGCCGACCCGAACTCGGCACGTTCCGCACCGACTACATCAGTCAGATCGCGCTGACCCGGATGGCGGAAGCCGCCGCACGCGCGTCGGCGACCGCGAGTCTCGCGGAGGCCGCAGCCACGGGCCCAACCGCCGAGCCGGCGCCTGCGGTGGCGGCAGAACCGGCGGTCGAGTCGCCGGCCCCGTCTGCCCCGCCGTCACCCGTCTCCGTACCAGCCCTCTCGGACGATCAGCTCGTGCGCTTCGTGCAGCTCGAAGAAGCCGAGGATGACCTGCTCGGATCGATCTCGTGGTTGCGCGTCGGGTGGACGATCCTGGTCCTCCTGCTCGCGGCCCTCGCGTTCTCGACCAAGAATGCCTCGTTGCGCTGGGTGTCGTTGGCCACGACTGCCGTCGTCCTCGGCTGGATCGACGGCGGCTTTCTCTCCATCTCGCACGTCACCGGCTTGATCTGGGTCGGGCCATCGGCGATCACGAGCGACCTGCCGCTCCTCATCATGGCGGTCTTCACGCTCGTCACGGTGCTGGTGTGGGGGCGGGTATTTTGCGGCTACGTGTGTCCGTTCGGTGCCCTGCAAGACTTCATCGACCGGTTGGTGCCGGCGCGCTTCAAGCGCGAGCTGTCGCCGACTCTCCACCGGAGTGCGCTGAAGACCAAGTATTTCATCCTCGCCGTCGTCTTGCTGCCTGCCATCGCCGGCTCTCACGCGAGCCTGTATCAGTACTTCGAGCCGTTCGGCACCGTGTTCTTCATCGGCCGCAGCCCGCTGCTCTGGGCGATCGCGGGGTCCATGCTGGTCGCCGGCGCCATCGTGCCGCGCTTCTACTGCCGGTACGCATGCCCTCTGGGGGCCTCGCTCGCCGTGGCATCGCTCGTCTCGCTGCGGCGAATCCCGCGAGTCGAGCAGTGCGACTACTGCAAAGTTTGCGAGCAGAAGTGCCCGACCGGCGCCATCGCCGGTCCCCGGATCGACTTCAAGGAGTGCGTCCGGTGCAACGAGTGCGAGATCCAGCTGATCGAGCGCACCGGCGTCTGCAGGCACGAGATGGAAGAGTTCCGCCCCCGCTTGATCCAGGTCAGGATGCGGAGCCCGGCCGGCGTGCGCGGCTCGTGATCGACGGATCCTGCCGAGGCGCTATCGACTGAGGCGCCGGAGCGCTCTCAGGGCGTCCCCGTCATCGGCAGCCCGGCCGCGGTCCACGCCCGGAAGCCACCCGCCAGGTTGTACACGTTGGTGTAGCCTTGGCCCGCCAGCTGAGAGGCGGCTGTAATGCTCATCGCGCCCGTCCGGCAGTAGAGGACGATGGGCGCGTTCTTGTCCGCCGGCAGCTTGTCGAGGTTCGCCAGGATCTGGTCGAAGCGGATCGACGCGTCGGTCAGGGGAAGGTCGCCCTGGAAGGGCACGTGCACGTTGATCAGCGGAAAGTTCTTCTGAGTCAGCATGCCCTGGAGCTGCGCGGGCGTGATGTCCCAGTACGCGCCCCCTGGCACCTGGACGCGCTGGCCGGTCTGGGCCTGCGCCGCCACGGAAACGGGCAGGAGAATCAAGGCGATCAGCGCCAGCGTCCGTCCCACCATCGAAGTCACCCTCATCGTCGTGCGCACCTTTCTGGAGGAACCGATCAGGTAAGGTAATCCACCCCGTACCTACCCGCCTCCGGGGCACCGTGTGCCGGGAAGTCGCCGGTGCCTTCGGGGCCGAGGTGCTTCTCGACGATGGAGCGCACGAGGTCCACCAGCCGGTCCGGCTCCTCGGGCTTGCGGTGGAACGCGGTGGCGCCGAGGGCGTGGCACCGCGTCTCGTGCTCCGGCTCCCGGGACGCGGTGAGCACCACGACTGGCACACGGCCGGCTCCCTTGTTCTCGTTGAACCACTCGAGGACGCCGAATCCGTCGACGATGGGCATGATCAGGTCGAGGATGACGAGGTCCGGGTACGGGTGGGAGCGGCGGTCCTGAAACGGGGGGAGCCCCTCCAGGTACGCGATTCCCTCGTGTCCATCGCCTGCGACGCGCACGTCCAGACCCGGCATAGCCCTCCGGGCGGCCACCCTGACGAGCATTGCGTCGATGCGCGCGTCTTCGATCACGAGAAGCGTGGGATCACTTCCGAGCATGCGCCGAGCACCCTCACTGGTTGCCACCGCGGGGGGGCGGCTCCATTGAACATATAGAGGGCGCGCCTCGCTGAAGCCAGGAAATCGCGCTAGCCGCTACCGGTTGCCGCCCGCCCCTCGACGTCAGAAGGTGGGGTCGACGCAGGGCTCTCTGAGCGCGGCAGCACAGAGGATTCGTCCGGGAAGATCGACAGACGCGCCATTTCCATGAGCGCCGCTGCGGCCACGATCAGCACCGGGCCGACGAAGATGCCCACCGCACCGAACATCAGCACGCCGCCGAGGACGCCGAGGAAGACCACGAGCGGGTGGACCTGCGCACGTGCGCTCACGAGCATCGCGCGGATGACGTTGTCGATCGTCGAGATGACGAGCAGGCCGAAAAGCAGGAGCACGACGCCCCGTGCCGTGGCTCCCGAAGCGATGAGGACGGCTCCCGCGGGTATCCAGACGAACGCCGGCCCGATCATGGGGATCATGGAGAGTGCCCCCATGAGGACACCCCAGACCGCGGGGGTAGGGATGCCGAGCGCCCAGAACGCGAGTCCTCCGAGCAGCCCTTGCACCATGGCCACGAAGACGTGACCGAACACGGCGGCGAAGATGACTTCCTGCGTTCGCCGCAGGAGCAGCTCGGTCGGGCCGCTGGCGAGCGGCACGAGTCTCTTGGCGATGCCGAGCATCCGCTCGCCGTCGCGGAACAGGTAGAAGAGCGTGAAGAGGCCGACGCCGACTTGAAGGAATACACCACCCACGCCCGACACGACACGGAACGTCCGACCGACGACGAGCTCAGGCACATCTCCGAGGCGCTCCGACAGCCTCGCCGAAACGTCGAGATTCGTGAGCCCGAGGGCCGCGAGCACCCCCTCGATCCAGGCCACTGCGGCGCCGAAGAGAGGGAATCCGGTGCGCAGCTGGTTCTCGAGCCAGGCCACGCCTGTGCCCAGGTCCTGCAGTGCAATGAGCGATACGCCGAAGATGGGCACCAGAATCACCACGACGACCGCGAGCGTGCTGATGGCGGCCGCCGCCCGATCGTTACGGATCTTCGCGTGGATCCGTTGGTGTGCGGGCAGCGCGAGTACCCCCAGCACCACGCTCGTGACGAGGGCGGGCAGGAACGGCCAGAGCATCGCACCCAGTACCGCTGCCGCTCCCGTGCCGAACCCGAGCAGCACCACCACGCGGAGCGCGCGGACCTCGCGCTCGCGGGGGGTGACGGCCGATTCTCGGAGCGCGGCGCCGAGGTCGGGCCGTGGCCGCCTCACCATACGGCTGGCCGAGGTGGGTGTGTGGATGGGGTCGGCATGGCGGGGTTCAAGCTACCTGAAGGCCCCGACAGCCGCGACGCCCGCCGGGCGGGCCTTTCGCCCGCGTCGACCCGTCTATATTTAGTACCATGCTAAATATCAACGCGGCACGAGCGAATCGTGCGAAGGGCTCGGAGGCCGAGCGCAAACCCCTGATCGACGACATCCGCGCCGACATGGCCGTCTTCAGGGCGGCCGCCGAGAGAGGCCGAGTGCGGCGTCTCTGTCAGCAGTCGATCAGCCTCCCCCACGTCCATGTGCTCACGGTCCTCCGCGCCGAGGGCGCCCTCTCGGTCGGGGAGCTCGCCCGCGCGCTCGACGTGTCCGTGGCCAGTGCCACGGGCATCGTGTCGAGGATGGAGGAGCGCGGCCTCGTGGAGCGGAGCCGGAGATCCGGCGACCGGCGCGTGGTGACCGTCAGCCTGGCGCATGGCGGCAAGGCGGCGCTCGATCAGCTGGAGGGGCGCGCGCGCGAGCACTTCGCCGCCCAGCTCGGGCGGCTCTCGCTCCGCGAACTCGAGACGGTCCAATCCGCGTTCCGAGCGCTCCGCCGCGCGCACCAAGAGCAGATGGCCGAGCACGCAGCGAGCTCGAAGGCCGTGACCGCATGAGTGAGCCGACCATCATCGAGGCGCGCAAGCTCGTGAAGAGCTTCGGTACGCTGGAGGCGGTACGGGGGATCGACCTCCAGGTGCGGCGCGGCGAGGTCTTCGGCTTCCTCGGGCCCAACGGAGCGGGGAAGTCGACAACGATCAACATCCTGTGCACCCTGCTCCGGCCTACGTCCGGTACGGCCTCCGTCGCGGGGTTCGACGTCGCGCGTCAGCCGAACGAGGTGCGGCAGCGACTAGGGCTGGTATTCCAGGATCCTTCGCTCGACATCCAGCTCACGGCGCGCGAGAACCTCGAGTTCCACGCGTTTCTCTACCGCGTGCCGAAGCCCGAGCGCGCGAAGCGCATTGCCGAGGTGCTCGAGATGGTTCAACTGACGGACCGGGCCGAATCGCTCGTGATGACCTTTTCGGGCGGGATGAAACGGCGGCTCGAGATCGCGCGCGGCATGCTGCACACGCCGGAGGTTCTCTTCCTCGACGAGCCGACGATCGGTCTCGACACTCAGACGCGCCGCCACATATGGGGCTACCTGAACGAGCTGCCGAAGCGGGGCGTCACGATCTTCATGACGACCCACTACATGGAAGAAGCCGAGTTCTGTGATCGCATTGCGATCATCGACCACGGACGGATCCAGGCGATCGGCACGCCCGAGGAACTCAAGGGCATGGTAGGCGGCGACGTCGTCACCATCACCACGGCGGACGACGAGGTGGCCGCGCCGCTCGTCGGGGCGATCGCGGGCTCGGCCCCGACGGCGAGCGACGGCGCACTCAGGGTCGAGGTGGCGGACGGCGCCGCATTCGTGCCGCGCCTCGTGCGGGAGCTGTCCGTCGAAGTGACCTCGGTCGCATTCCGCCGTCCGAGTCTGGACGACGTGTTCCTCAAGCTCACGGGCCACACCATCCGTGCGGAAGAGGCCGACGGAAAGGACATGACGAGAATGATGGGCCGCGCTTGGGGGCGCCGCTGATGAACACGGTAGGCGCCATCTATATCATCTGGTACCGCGACATCTTGCGCTTCCGGCGGGATCGGGCACGCCTGGTGGCATCGCTTGCTCAGCCACTGCTCTACCTGTTGATCTTCGGCACCGGCCTCTCCTCGGCGCTCGCCGGCGTGGGTGGGGGGATCGGGGGCTCGGCCCCGGGCGGGCTCTCCTACACCCAGTTCATCTTCCCGGGCATCATCGGGATGGCGGTGCTGTTCTCCGCGATCTTCGGCGCGATGAGCATCGTGTGGGACCGCGAGTTCGGGTTCCTCAAGGAGGTCCTCGTGGCCCCGATCGACCGATCGGCGGTGGCCATCGGCAAGGCTCTCGGGGGAGCGACGCAAGCCATGCTCCAGGGCCTCGTGCTGCTGGTGCTCGCGCCCCTGATCGGCATCGAGCTGACCTTGGGCATGATCCTCGCGCTGATCCCCCTGACGTTCGCCCTCGCCTTCTCGCTCTCGTCTCTCGGGGTGGCAATCGCCTCGCGCATGAAGTCCATGCAGGGCTTCCAAATGATCATGACGTTCCTCATGATGCCCATGTTCTTTCTCTCGGGTGCGCTCTTCCCGCTGCAGGGTCTACCGGGCTGGATGGACGTGCTCACGCACTTCGATCCCGCGGCCTACGGCATGGACCCGCTCCGTCGAGTCGTGCTGTCCACATCCGTACCACCGGAAGTCCTCGATCGCATGGGGATCCAACTCTTCGGCAGCGTGCTTTCCGTGCCGGTCGAGGTGGCGATCCTCCTCGGCTTCGGCGCGCTGATGCTCGGCGTCTCGATCCGCAACTTCCGCGTGGTCGCCTAGCGCCGGGCGATCTCGCCGCGGGTCAGTGTGGCAGGTCGATCGCCGGATTCCGCTCGAAGAACCCCGAGGGCACGAGGTTGAACCCGTGCATCTCGAGCGGAAGGATCGGCCAATCCTCCGGCCGGGCGACGTGATGGAAGCCGATCGTGTACCAGAGCACGATGTCGGTGTTCTCGATGGCCCGATTCGCGGCGGTCCAGGCCGGGAGCCCAGCCCCTCCGACGCTGTTCGTCGGGTAATCTCCGGCCGCGAAGAGCTCGCGCGGATTCAGGGGAGTGGCCCAGAGCGTGTGCTCCGTGAAGCCGGCACGACTCTGCAGGTAATCGTCCATGCTGAGCAAAGACATGATGCCATGGCCGTCGATCAGGTAGCCGCTCTGGTGGCCCATGTCTCCCACGCGCGACGGGTTCACCACGCGCCAGTACTCGGGCTCGCTCATCGTCGAAGTGCGCATGGCGTCCTCCTCGTGTCGTGCGGTCTCCGACTCCACGCGCCACACACTGCGGCGAGGATTGTCCGACGGCTGCACCTCAGTGATCAAACGGTCGACCTGGAGGCTATTGCCTTGGCCGTCGACGTCGAAGTCGAGTCGGAAGTTGATGATGTGGCTGTGATTCACGGCGACGAGGTGCGGCGCGACGAAGCTGCCGTACCGATCGGCGTCTCCAGCGGCGTCGGCGACCG
This sequence comes from uncultured Gemmatimonas sp., assembly GCA_964490285.1. GTDB lineage: Bacteria > Gemmatimonadota > Gemmatimonadetes > Longimicrobiales > Gaopeijiaceae > UBA2982. The sequence goes on from CAZBCN010000031.1 coordinate 18,027, forward strand.
CGTCGCGGGGGGCCACGGCCTTCATCTGGTCGATTCCGGTGGCGGCCAAATTCACCCGGATCGCGCCGTCCTGCCGGAAGACCCAGTCGAACAGGTAGTCGTAGTTCCCCGCGCCCATGATCATCCGGAGCACGAGGTCGCGGCGCGCGCGGCTCTCCACGACGCCGTTGTCTCGCGTGTGGCGCCACGCGGGTTCCTCAGGCAGCCGCTCGAACAGACAAGCGACCCGCTGGCGCTCGCGCGGGGAGCCGTCCGCCTGGATGACGAACGTATCGAAGAAACGCGCGTATGCCGGGCAGTCTCGTCCGGGTTCGAGCGAGCTCGCGACGCCGCCGAAGTCGCGCGGATACGTGCCCAAGTCGAAGTAGGCTTGGTGATTCCACGGCTCCTCGGGGTCGTGATAGGGCACGAAGAGCTCCGAGAGCGACGCCTGATAGAGCACCGAGCGGAATTCGTCCCCGTCCTGGTGGCCGATGCGGGACAACACGAGCCCGCGGCGTTGGTCGACCCGGAAGTGGAAGCGCCACCCTTCCCAGCTCACTTGGTGGCCGTCGAGCTCGAAGCCTGCTCCCTCCGGCTGCATGACGAACATCGGCGGCAGTGCCTTGCGGGTCTCGCCGATCGCTTCCGGGTGGTGCTCGCCGACTGAGGGCGGCTCGCCCGAGATGGGGCCCCCGTCGATGACCCGCAGCACGTCGCCCGTGCGCTGGTCGACGATCGCCACGAGGTTGGCGATGGGGGCGCCGAGGCCCGACACGCGACCCGTGCGATCCGAGCAGCGTACGCGTCCGAGGCGCCGGCCGCGCTCCTCGGGGGTATCGAAGTAGGCGTCCGAGCCGACCGCGCAGGCGATCTTGCTCAGATCGGTGAAGCCACGTGCCCGGAAGGCGGCCACCATGAGCGGGTGCTCCTTGATGCCGCTCACGGCGTCGTCGTCCGCGGGCCCCGTCATGTACTGGCGGTCAGTGACTTTGCGGATCTCGACGACCGTGCGGCGCCCCAGGTCCACCACGGCCTCCCAACCCGTGTGCTCCTGGACGAAGTGGGCGCGCGCGCGCCGTCCGAAAGCGCGCCCGCGCGTCCATGCGAGGACCTCTGCCTTGGCGGGCTCCTCCAAGCCGGCGTAGAGGAACTCCGCATCGTCCCCGACGTCGGGATGCTCACGCAGAGTCTCGTAGAGCGTCCAATACTCGGAGGACGAGAGCTCGTCGAGAGGGTGGGTAGGCTCCTGCGCCGAAAGCGAGAGCGGCGAGGGGAAGAGGGCGAAGAGGGCAGCGACCAGCCCGCGCGACGCGATGCTCACGGATGCCTCCGGGAGAGAGTCGCGGACAAGTTACGGCGGCGTGCTATCTCGTGCGACCGTCGCCGCCGAATCGTTCGCGAAGGTCGCCGCCGAATCGAGTGCTGCGGGCTCCACCGGGCGAGGGAGCGCGCCCGTGTCGGGCGAGACCAGCGCCGGCGCCACCAACTCGATCTCGATGTCCGGGAGCGGACCCGGGAGGGGCGGGAGTCCGCGCGAAGGATCGAGTCGGTCCAGGATCAGGTTCTGCCGCCACCGCATGCGACCCGGATTCGTGGCCGGGTTCGAGGTGAGGGGGTGGGGGAGGGTGCCGGCGAGCGCCGCGGCCTCGGCCAGCGAGAGTTGGGAGGCCGGCTTTCCGAAATAGGTGCGTGCGGCGGCCTCGGCGCCGAAGATTCCCGGTCCCCACTCCGCGATGTTCAGGTAGAGCTCGAGGATCCGGTCCTTGTCGAGCCGGCGCTCCAGGCGGCGTGCCACGACGAACTCCATCGCCTTCCGCACGAAAGAGCGGTCGGTTCCGAAGTAGAGGTTCTTGGCCAGCTGCTGGGTGATCGTGCTTCGGCCTCGCATCTCGGCGCGGTTCGTCCATGCGTAAGCGAGCGCCTCCCTCAGCGCGCCGACATCGGAAGCGCTCCACCACGAGAACTCTGCGTCGCCGCTCCATTTCACCTCGTCGGCGAGAGACACCCAGTCGATGCCACGATGCTCGCGGAACCGGTAGTCCTCGGCGACTACAACGGCGCGCTGAAGGGAGGGAGCGATGTCCTCGAGGGGAACCCAGGTCTGTTGGACTTGGAACTCATCGCTTTCTGGGCGAGCCTCGCGTATACGTTGCTCCATCAGGGATGTGCGCTCCGGGTTCCTGCTCCGGAGAGACCAAGGATAGGGAATCACCACGTACCAAACCCCGAGCCCCACGAGCACGCCCGTGCCGAAGAGGCCGAGCAGTACCGACCGGCGGCGGCGCCGAGCGGGATCCTTTGCGGCGGGGGCGGGGTTCTGCGGGTCCAATCGGGCTCCGGGGTCAGGGGTCGTCCGCATGGGACCCGCGGTCGTGTAGTTAGGGGGGCTTCGGACGTCTTATAGAACGCAGGCGCCCGAGTACCGTTCCATACTTTCGGCCACCAGCCCCTAGCCACGTACCTAGGTTGACCCTAGACTGTCGCCCCGACAGGTTGATAGGTTGGCGACTCTGGATGGTCGAAGACTGAAGGAGGAGGCAGTAAATGTCGGAGAAAGCAGCCGCGCCGTCCCCGAAGGCCCCGAAGGCCTCCAAGGCCCCCGCGGCGGACATCGCCCACAAGCCATTCGGCGTGCTCCTCGCGAGCCAGCCGCCCAAGATCGCCGGTGGCCTCAGCTCGGGCGTCTTGTCGACGATCTTCCACATCGCGCTCGCGGTGACGATGGTCGTGACGACGGTCGGCTCGGGCCAGGACGAAGAAGAGGAGGTCACGACGTACGTGGAATTGGTGGAAGAGACTTCGGTCCCGCCGCCTCCGCCCCCGCCTCCGCCGCCGGAGCTCCAGACGGAGATGCCGGACGTGACCGTGATCTCGACGCTCGAGATGCCGACCGTCATTCTGAGCTCGATCCCTGCACCCGCCATGGACGTGGTATTCGACGCGCGGGCGCTGGCCGCCGGTACCGGCACGGTTTCGCAGAACGCCGCAGCGAATGCGGACTCGACCGAGGCCAATCCGGACGTCCCCGGCTTCACGCCGATGACGGTTCGGCCCACGCTGACGAATGTCGAGGAAGTCCAGAGGGTGCTCATGCGTGAGTATCCTCCGACGCTTCGCGACGCCGGCATCGGTGGCGCCCCGGTGCTGTGGCTCTACATCGGGACCGACGGTACCGTGCAACGCACCCAGGTCCAGGAGACGAGTGGGTTCGACGCACTCGATCAGGCCGCGGCCAACGTCGCCAGCGTGATGCGGTTCACGCCTGCGCAGAACCGCGACCAGACGGTGGCGGTGTGGGTTCAGATTCCGATCAGGTTCCAGGTTCTCAACTAACAAGGTGCATTGGATGGTCCAGGGCCGGCGCGGCCGCCGCGCCGGCCCTGAGTTTCGATAACCAAACCGGGCGCTGGGCGTCCCAATCACGGAGGAGTGCAGAAAATGGGCATGTCGATTGTCGAGCTCTGGTCAACCATGGGATGGTTCGCCAAGGGCATCGTATACACCCTCTTCGCGATGTCTTTCTTCTCGCTCACGGTGTCCCTGCAGCGCTGGTGGGACCTCCGTAAGTCGCGCCGCGCGACGGTGCAGTTCACGCCCAAGCTCGCCCAGGCGCTCGAGGCCCAGGACATGGCCGCAGCGCAGTCGGCGGTGGAGAAGCACATCGCGAGCCATCTCGCGAGCGCCTACAAGGGCGTCTTCTCGGCACTCCGCAGCCACGTTGCCGACGGCAGCCTCAGCGCGGTCGAAGTCGCAGCCGCGCAGCGCACGGTGGAGCTGAACAAGCTGGAGCAGGTCGCTCGGTTCCGTCGCGGACTGGGCGTGCTGGCGACCGTGGGATCCACGGCGCCCTTCGTAGGCCTTCTCGGCACGACGATGGGCGTGGTGAATGCGTTCACCGGAATGGCCGACATGGGCTCCGCCGGTCTGACCGCGATCTCGGCCGGTATCGCCGAGGCGCTCATCACCACGGCATTCGGACTCCTCGTCGCGATTCCGGCGGTGTGGTTCTACAACTACTTCACGAACCGCGTCGAGCTGGTCAGCATGGAGATCGACTACGGGAACAAGGAGTTCCTGAACTTCATGCTCATCCTCGAGTCGCGTCTCAAGTCAGGAGGTAAGACCGCATGAGCATGAGCGTTGGCGGGGATGAAAGTAATCTGCAGGGCGACATCAACGTGACTCCGATGGTGGACGTGATGCTCGTGCTGCTGATCATTTTCATGGTGGTTACGCCGATGCTGATGCAGGGCTTCACGGCGACGCTGCCACAGGGAGAGAACCTGTTGGAGCGCCCCTCCGACGAAGCTCGAGTGACGCTTGGCATCGACGTGGCCGGACAGTGGTACCTGAACCGTACGCGGATCCGACGTGAGGACGCACCGGCGCTGCTTGCCGCGGAGTTCGCGGCGCAGCCCGAGGACAAGGTGCTGTTCCTCAAGGCGCACCACGACCTCCCCTACGAGGAGATCGCGGTCGCGATGCAAGTTGGACGGGACGCGGGCGCGCGTGTGCTCGCGGCGGTGTCGGATCCGACCCCCGGATCGCAGCGCGAAAACGCTGCAGGAGCGCACTGATATGTCCATGTCGACCGGGCCGAAGTCCCGCACCATGGCGGACCCCAACATGACGCCGATGATCGACGTGCTGTTGGTGCTGCTGGTGATCTTCATTCTGGCCCAGCAGGTCCTCCAGCGGAGCATCGACGTACAGCTTCCGGTGGACAAGGAAGATCCGGCAGAGCCCGGGCTTCCGCCGATCGTGCTCGAAGTGGCGGCCGGCGGCGCGATGCTCTTGAACAAGCAGTTCGTTCAGCCGGCTCAGCTGGAAGGGATGCTCCGGCAGGTGTACGCGGATCGGCCCGACAAGCTGCTCTTCATCAAGGCGCTGAAGGGCGTGACGTACGGCGAAATCCTTTCGATCATGGACGTCGCCAAGGGCTCGGGCGTCGAAGTGCTCGGCGCGATGCTCCCGACGGCGGAAGAGTGGGCGATGGCTCGTCCGGGCGGCTTCTAGGTACGAAGTCACCTGAGGGTGAGAGTGGCGGTCGAGGGCCCGGGGCAATGCCCCGGCCCGGGGGTTTGGGGGGGGGGGGCGCCCGGCGCCGGTACCCCGGGCGGGAAAGTGAA
>CAZBCN010000031.1:23147-32957 GCA_964490285.1 uncultured Gemmatimonas sp.
GCCGCGGCGAAAGCCGCGGCCTCGTCGTTTTCGGGGATGGTTCCGACGGGCGCCTTGACCTCGCGCGAGAAGTTCAGAGCCTTCTCGCGTGATCGCGCGCGTCCGCACCGCCTTCCGGGCCCTCCGGCACCGTAACCTCCGGCTCTTCTTCGCCGGTCACGGGGTGTCGCTGGTCGGCACGTGGATGCAGCAGGTCGCCATGGCCTGGCTCGTCTACCGGCTGACGGATTCCGAGTTGATGCTCGGCGTCATCGCGTTCGCGGGGCAGTTCCCCGGACTGCTGATGGCGCCGTTCGCGGGAGCCCTGGTGGATCGATGGAACCGCCATCGCATGGTCGTGGTCGCGCAGGCGCTCCTCATGATCCAGGCCACGGTCCTGGCGGTGCTGGTGATCACCGAGCGGGCGGAGGTGTGGCACCTGATCGCGCTCGCGATCGTGTCCGGTTTGGTGAACGGGGCGGACATTCCTGCCCGCCAGTCGCTCCTCGTACGGCTCGTCGGCGGCACGGAGGACCTACCGAACGCGATCGCCCTCAATTCGTCGATGTTCAACGCGGCGCGCTTGGTCGGCCCTGCGGTCGCCGGCGTGCTCATCGGTTGGGTGGGGGAGGGGGCCGTCTTCGTGCTGAACGCGCTCAGCTACCTCGCCGTGCTCGCCGCGCTTCTCGCGATGCGCCTTCCTCCCGAGCGCGAGCGGGTGTCGGGGGCCGTACTCACGCACATCCGCGAGGGCTTCGCCTACGCGTTCGGCTACGCGCCGACCCGCGACATGCTGATTCTCTTCGCGGGAGTCTCTCTCTTCGGCGTGCCCTACGTCGTGCTGCTGCCCGCGTTCGCGCGGGACGTCCTCGGCGGCGACGCGCGCACGCTCGGCCTGCTGACCTCGTGCGCCGGGCTCGGCGCGTTCCTCGGCGCGCTGTCGCTGGCGGCACGGGACTCTCTGGCGGGCATCGGGCGGCTCGTCGTACGAGCGACCGGGGCGCTCGGCCTCGTGCTCGTCATGTTTGCCGCGTCCAAGACGTTTCTCATATCGGCGACCCTGCTCGTGCTGAGCGGCTTTGCCCTGATGTTGGCCACCGCCTCGGTAAATACCGTGATTCAAACGCTGGTGAGCGACCAAATGCGCGGCCGCGTCATGAGCCTCTATGCCATGGCGTTCATCGGCGTCACCCCCGTGGGGAGCCTGTCCGGGGGTGCCATCGCCCTGCGCCTGGGGGCTCCCGTCACGGTGGCGATCGGGGGTCTGGGGTGCGTGGCACTCGCGGCGGCCTTCTGGCCTCGGCTCTCCCACCTCGGGGACGAGCTGCGGACGCGGGCCGAGGGTCCGGGCGTCCTGGCCGAGGTGGCGACCGGCCTCCAGACGGCGAGCGAGCTGAGGCCGAAGACCTGAGGGCGGACAGGAACTTCACGAGGCGCATGGAACGTAAGAATACGGCGAAGGATTCCAGAACCATGAACCGGACCTACTCCATGAAGAGACGCGCGTGGCTCCTCTTGGGGGCTCTGGCGGCAGTCGCGGCCTCGGCCTGCTTCGAGACGGCCGACAACACCTTCGGAATCGACGACGACGACCTCCTTCTCGTCGGCACGATCATCGTGTCGACGAACACGGTCGGCTCCCAGCCGGATCCGGACGGTTACATAGCGATGCTCGATCAGGCGAGGACCGAGCCGATCCCCGTGAACGGGGCGGTGACGTTCGGCTCTCTGAAGGTGGGCGGTTACAGCGTCACGTTGGCGGGGATCGCAGCCCCCTGCGTGGTCGCGGGCTCGAACCCGATCTTGATTCAGTTGTTCGCGGACAGCACGGAGCACGCGCAGTTCGACTTGACCTGCGACTGACGCACCTCAGCCCTGATCGAACCCGAGCCTGACCAGCACGTCGGCGAGGAGACGCGCACACCCCTGCACGTACACGCCCGTCGAGAACGAATCGGGGACGGCCGCACCGATCGAGAGCGCCTCGTAGATCTCGGTCGCAGCGAGGCGCGTGTGGTCCCAGTACGAGACCTCCACGTGCAGCGCCATCTGGACTTGAGTCGCTCCCGCAGGGATCCAATCGGTCCCCGTGCACTCCCCCATGACCTGGCTTTCGGCCGCTTCGAAGCTGCCCTGCCCGAAGACCCGGCGCACGCCGCGGTTCCGGAGCTCCTGGAGCAGCTCTTCGTCCAGGCGGCCCTCCTGGTTGCTCTGCGAGGACCCGTACGCCAGCTGCACGATCGCGCGGCGGTCGGTCACGACGCCGAGCCACCCCCATCCACTCACGTCGTCACGCACGACGAGCTGTGAGGCGACCGCGTGGGGAAGGGTGGCGAGTGCGAGGAGCACGAGCCCGGCCGAGCGCGTCCAGTGCATGACGGCGTCCTGTCTGGATGAGGGGTCGATCGTCGGACCCGAAGTTATTCTGCGTCCCCGGTTCTATCCAACCCGAAGGGTGTCGTCCCATGTTGAGCGAGACCCCCCGATCTGCGGACCGACCATGCCGCACACGACTCCAGTGAGTACGCTTACCGCCGCGATCCTGCTGACCCTCACCCTCCCGCTGGCCGCGGGTGCCCAGGCGGGGTGGACCGAAGCCGACACGCGCCGAGTTGCCGACAACGTCTCGGTTCTCCGGCTCGCGCCCGACCTGTCGCACTTGAGCGCCGACGAGCGCGTCGTCGTGGCGAACCTGCTCCAGGCCGGGCAGATCTTCCAGGAGCTCTACGAGGACCAGAACCATCCCGACGCGATCTGGGCGCGCGGGCGGCTCACCGCGCAGAGCGATACGGCGCTCCTCTATCGGCTCTACCAAGGCCCGGTAGGCACCAACAGTTCGAACCAGCGGGTGCCGTTCATGCTCGTGCGGCCGGAGCTGCCCGGCCGGAACGTCTATCCGCTCGACCTCCGCGCCGGCGAGCTCGACGCGTATCTCGGGAGCCACCCCGATGAACGCGCGGATCTGCTCGACGTGCGTACCGTCGTCCGGCGCGCGACCGCCGAGAACGTGCGCGCCGATCTGGCCACGCTCGCGGCCCAGCCCGGCCTCCGCCTGCTCCACCCGGGTCTGGTCGAGCGGCTCGAGTCGCTCGCCGCCACACCCGCGCGCGGTGCCTTCTATGCAGTCCCGTATGCAGTCGCGTATTCCGGCAGGCTTCTCCGCATCCACGCGCTGCTGAAGGAGTCCGCCGAGGCGGTCCAGGATGAAGACCGGGATCTGGCCGCGTACCTGCGAGTCCGGGCAGACGACATGCTCACCTCGAACTACGAGGCGGGGGACGCGGCGTGGGTGAGCGGGCAGTTCGTGAACCTGAACGCCCAGATCGGAAGCTACGAGACGTACGACGACGCGCTGTATGGGGTGAAGGCCTTCTACTCGCTCAGCCTGCTCGCGCGCGACCGGGCGCGTAGCGACCAGCTCGCCGCCGCGCTGACCGACATCCAGGAGATCGAGAACGGCCTTCCCTATGACCGCGCGAAGAGCGTACGCAGTCAGATTCCGGTCGGCGTCTACAACGTGATCGCAGACTTCGGTCAGTCCCGTGGCACCAACACCGCCACGATTCTGCCGAACGACCCGGACCACGCGCGGAAATACGGACGCACGATCCTGCTCCGGTACAACATCATGACCGCGCCCGAGCTCTTCGAGGGCGCCCGGAGCCGCTACTGCGCCGCCGTCGCTCAGCCGCACTGCGCCGAGCTCTCCATGGAGGGCAACTTCGAGCGCACCCTCTGGCACGAGATCGGACACTACCTCGGCGTCGACCGCACGAACGATGGCCGAACGCTCGACGACGCCCTGGGCCCGGTCGCGAACCTCTACGAGGAGATGAAGGCGGACCTCGTGTCGCTCTTCGCCGCGGAGAGACTGCACCGCCAAGGTCACTACACGGACGCAGAGCTTCGCGCCTTCTACGCCGGGGGCATCCTCCGCGTGCTCCAAGCGGGGCAGCCTCGTCGCGACCAGCCCTACCAGACCATGCAGCTGATGCAGTGGAACTGGTATCTGGAGCGGGGCTTGCTGACCCTCGAGAACGGGCGGCTGCGCATCCACTACGATCGTTACCCCGCCGCCGTGGAGTCCTTGTTGCGCGAGGTCCTACAGGTCCAGTCCGCCGGCGACCTCGCACGCGCCGAGGACTTCGTGGACGAGTGGACCAGGTGGGATCCCGGCGTGCACGGAGTGATCGCGGCGGCCATCCGCGCGGCGCCGTCGTCGAGCCGGTTCTGGCTCGTGCGCTACGGGGCGCTCGACGGCTAGGTCGGAGGGTCGTCTTGTTCGCCCCTGGGCGGCCCTTCATGTTGGTCGCCGTCAACGACGCGAGGGTGGCCGCATGACCGACAGGGCTTGGACGCGCGCACTCCTGCTGCTGGCGCTCGCTGCGCCCGCACCCACGCTCGCCCAAGGCGGGAACCCCTACGACGGCGATCCCGCGGCAATCCGTGCGGGTCGCGCGCTCTTCGCCAACCGCTGCACCGATTGCCACGGCCCCGACGCACGCGGCAGGAACGGGCCCGATCTGACCGTCCTTTGGGAGGCCGCTACGCCTGACGAGCGCGTCTTCGAGGCGATACGCTCGGGGGTGCCGGGGAGCGTGATGCCTTCGAGCGGCGCTCCCGATCAGGAGATCTGGGCGATCGTCGCCTACCTGAAGAGCGTGAGCACGGTCGCCGCTGTGGCGAATGCCGCTGGCGATGCGGCGCGCGGTCGTGAGATGTTCGCCTCGACGTGCGCGCGCTGCCACCGCGTGGCGGGGGAAGGTGGCACGATGGGCCCCGATCTCTCGCGCATCGGCCGCGTGCGTTCGCGCGACGCGCTCGCACGCTCCATCCGTGAGCCGAGCGCGTCGGTGGCGGCGGGATACCGGGCGGTGACGATGATGACGCTCGAAGGCGAGCGGATCCGGGGCGCGATCAAGGGCGAGGACGCCTTCTCGATCCAGGTCGTGGACACGCGGGGCCGGCTGCAGGGCTACCTGAAGGAAGATCTGCAGGAGGTAACCAGGGAAGGGGGTTCGCTCATGCCCGCGTTCGGCCCCGATCGAATGAACGCCGCTGCGCTGGACGACCTGCTGGCCTACCTGGGAGCGCTTCGATGAAACTCCGTATTCCCTGCGGACGAGAAGTCCGGGTGTTGTTGGCCGGTCTGGTCGCGGTGATCCCGAGCGCGCTCGGGGCCCAGACGAGCGGCCCGGGCGTCGGAGCCGGCGCGGCCGACGTGCGGTACGAGGACATTCTGGCCGGACTGTCGGATCCGACACGGTGGCTCACGTACTCGGGCGACTACTCCGGACGTCGGCACAGTCCGCTCACACAGATCACGCCCGCGAACGTGCGCCGCCTCGTGCCGATCTGGACGTTCCAGACGGGCACCGACACTCGGGGGCGAGGCTTCGAGACGACGCCTCTGGTGGTCGACGGTGTGCTATACGTGACGGGGTCGAACAACTTCGCGTGGGCGCTCGACGCGCGGACGGGGCGTCCGTTCTGGCAATATAGGCGTGATCTGCCGGACGACCTCACGTACGGTTCGAGCGCCCCGGTGAACCGCGGCTTCGGCATCCTCGGGGACCGGCTCTTCATGGTCACGCTCGACGCGCACCTGCTCGCGCTCGACCGGCGCACGGGAGGCGTGCTCTGGGACGTCGAGTTGGCCGACTACAGGATCGGCTACGCGGCGACGGTGGCGCCGCTCGTGATCGACGGCAAGGTGATCGTGGGCAACTCGGGCGGCGAGTACACCACGCGAGGCTTCATCGACGCGTACGATCCCGCGACCGGCGCGCGCATCTGGCGTTTCCACACCATTCCCGGTCCCGGCGAGCCCGGGAGCGAGACGTGGCCCAACGATCCCGACATCCTCGCCAAGGGGGGCGGCGCGGCCTGGATGACCGGCAGCTACGATCCGGAGCTCGACCTCATCTATTGGGGCACCGGGAACCCCAACCCCGACTACTACGGCGACCTCCGCCCAGGAGACAACCTCTACTCCAACTCGATCGTCGCGCTCGAGGCGGACACGGGTCGGCTCCGGTGGCACTACCAATTCACGCCACACGACCTGCACGACTGGGACTCGAACCACGTGCCGGTGCTGGCCGACCTGACATGGGAGGGCCGGCCGCGCCGCGTCGTGATGGTGGCGAACCGGAACGGATTCTTCTACGTGCTCGATCGCGTCACGGGCGCGCTCCTACTCGGGAAGCCATTCACTGCGACGACGTGGGCCCGGGAGATCGGCCCGGACGGGCGCCCGATCATCGTCAACGATGGGAGCCTAGGCTGCCTGCCCGACCCGTGGGGAGGAACGAACTTCTTTCCGCCTTCGTTCAACCCGACGCTCGAGATCTTCTTCGTGACCGCTCGCGAGACGTGCTCGACGTATGTGCCTGAAGAGCCGGAGTCCGTCCCTGGACGCTCCAATTTCGGGGGGGTGGTTTGGACGGATCAGGAGGCGGGGTACGGGGCGCTGCGCGCGCTCGACCCGAGGACCGGTGCTCTGAAGTGGGAGTTCCGCTATCCGACGCCGACGTTCGCCGGGGTCATGACCACGGCGTCCGGGCTCGTCTTCGCCGGCGACCACGAGGGCAACTTCATCGCATTCGACGCGGCCACCGGGAGGAACCTCTGGCACTACCAGACGGGGTCGCGCATCTGGGGACCGGGCGCCATGACCCACATGCTGGACGGTCGCCAGCACGTGCTCATTCCTTCTGGGACGACGCTCGTCGCCTTCGCACTGCTGGACGAAGGGCCGTAGGCCGACGGGGGGAGGGGCGGGGGACTTGCCCCCTGCCCCCGGCCGCTCAATCCTAAAGGGGATGTGACCGGACGTCCTCCCTGGAGGGTGCGATGAACGCTACTCGCTTCGCCTGCTCGTTCGTCACGATTCTGCTGCTCCCCGGCGCCGTGAGCGCCCAGTACCCCGCGCGCGACGGCACTGTGGCGAATCGCGAGCCTTATGTGCTCGCGGCCGCTGATTATGGCATCGACGCGACCTCCGTGACGTTCACGAAGGACGTCGCGCCGATCCTGCAGAGGAGCTGTCAGAGCTGCCACCGAGCCGGAGGCGGAGCTCCGATGGCGCTGACCACGTACCAGGACGCGCGGCGGTGGGCGAACCGCATCAAGGAGCGCACGGCGATCCGAGACCGCATGGGCGCCATGCCGCCGAACTTCGTCGAGCCGGGCGTCGGGATTCAGGACTTCAAGAACAATCCATCGCTCTCCGACGCCGAGCTGGCGACGATTCAAGCTTGGGTGGACAACGGCGCCCCGCAGGGCGACCCGGCCGACATGCCGCCTCCGATCGAATGGCCGGCGGACCGAGGCTGGACGCTCGGCGAGCCCGACTTGGTCGTGAGCGGGCCGGACATCACCATGCCGGCCGTGGGCCCGGACCGCTGGGGTGACATCGGCCTCGTTCCGACGGGACTGACCGAGGACCGGTACGTGGCGTCTGTCGAGGTGAGGGAGATCAACGACATCCCCACCGACCGAGAGGTCACCACCGTGGGCGGTCGCTACATCTTCCACCACATGACGTACCAGAGCGGCGTGTTGAACGATGCCGCGGACGGCCTGGTCGAGGGCACGACGCAGGGGTGGCCGATTCACGAGGTGGGCCGCAACGCGGACGTCTTCGGCGACGGCGTCGGCATGCTCCTGCAGGCGAACTCGGCGCTCTCGCTCAGCGCCTCGCACCTGCACTCGACGGGGTGGAGGGAGACGACGGGCCGACTGGAATTCGGCTTCAGGTTCCACCCGGTCGGCTACGAGCCCGAGTATCGTCGGGCGGGCGGATCGGGCGGGAACGGTATCGACGTGGACATTCGACCGAACGTGGGAGGGCAGGAGTTCCACTCGTACCGGGTGCTCCAGGAGCACACCAAGATCGTCGCCTTCGAGCCGCACCTGCACGCACCCGGCGTGCGGATGTGCCTCGAGGCGATCTGGGGGATCAACCGTTTCACGCTGAACTGCGTGGGTTACGATCACAATTGGGTCAAGCAGTATCTGTACGATGAGGACTCGGCACCGCTCCTGCCGAAGGGCACGATTGTCCACATCACGGGCTACCTCGACACCACGGCTGAGAACCCGAACCTCGCCGACACGCGAAACTGGGCCGGAGGCGGGCGCCGGTCCGTCGCCAACATGTTCATCGATCTCGGACAGTCGGTTCGGCTCACGGAGGAGCAGTTCCAGCGCGAGATGGCCGAGCGAAGGGCACGCATGACCGACAGGAACCAGTACGACATCGGGTGTCCGCTCTGCTGGGCGCCCGAGATCGCGGCCGCGACCCAGGACGACCAGGGACAGGACGGCCCGAGGTAATAGCGATGCGTAAGCTGGTGTTCGCGGCGACGGCCGCCCTCGCCTGGGGCGGCCCCGCCGCTGCGCAGGACCTGACCGGCACGATCCAATACATGCGGGGGCAGATCGTCTCACCCGCGTACGAGGGTTGGTGGCCGAACGACGACGGCTCCTTCACGCTGTTCTACGGCTATTTCAATTCGAACTGGGAGCAGGAGTTCGAAATCCCGATCGGGCCCGACAATTACTTCACGCTCGTCGACGCAGGGGCTCTCGATGACCTGTCGCGCGAGGGGTATCAGTCGGTGGGCGCCGATCAGGGTCAGCCGACGCACTTCTATCCGCGCCGCAACCCGTTCCTCTTCACCCTTCGCGTTCCCGCGGATTTCGGTGAGAAGGAGTGGGTCTGGACGCTGAAGACTCAGGGCCAGACCGTGCGTGCGTTCGGCAACCTCTCGACCGACTATCGCATCGATCCGCAGGTGATCTCGACCGAGGTCGGAGGCGCCTTCGGCAGTCTCGACGACCGCCTGCGCACGAACCTGGCGCCCGAGCTCGAAATCGAAGGCGCGGCGCGCCGCTCGGTGCGCGTGGGTGAGAAGGTCACCCTCGTGGCGCGCTCGAACGACCCGGACAACTATCCGCCGCGGTCCAACCGGCGCTTGCCCACGAGCCTGGAAGAGCTCTATTCGCCCCCGGGTGGCACCGTGGTTCAGGGCGCGCCCGGGCTCCGCATGGCGTGGATGGTGTATCGCGGCCCGGCCCGGAACGTCAGGTTCTCGCCCACGCAGCTGAAGACGTGGATGGACTCGCGGGTGTACGCCAACTCGCCATGGTCGCCTCCGTACGTCCTGCCGGAGGTGCCGCCGGACGGACGGTGGCACGCAGAGGCCACCTTCACGGAGGCGGGCGACTACGTGCTTCGCGCTGTGGCGAGCGATGGCTCGATGTTCACCTACAAGGACGTCACGATCGCCGTGGCACCGCTCGCGCGGTAGTCGCTACGCCCTAGTGGTCTTGGCGCATGTGCATGGCGAGCACATCGCGCCCGAACTCGGCTCCGAACTCCCTCCAGCCGGAATGGATGTGGTTCGGGTCGTTCATGGTGTTGGTGAGCTCGATCAGGAACGTCGGACCCTGCACGCGGAAGTACGAGAGCTCGCCGCGCTTCGTCCCGCCGGCCCACGCGAAGCGCAGGTTGTCGACGCCGCCCGCCTGCTCGATCCTCGCCAGGCGAAGTGCGGCGATCTCGTCGTTCATCACGTCCGTGTAGGCGTGGACGATCTCCATGAGGAGCGCGCGCTGCGCCGGCCGGAGGGCGCGCGCCTCGATGCCGACGGGAGCGAGCGGATCCGGGTCGAGCGCGACACGTGCCATGACGTCGCGCGGAGTGATGTCGTCCTGGATGGCGACCTCCCGCTGCGCGGCGTCCAACGAGCCGAGCAGGGCACGGCCCGCGTCCTCCTGACGGCCGATCGCGCGCATCCCACGGCGCGGCCCGTCGGGCACCTC
>CAZBCN010000032.1:0-7344 GCA_964490285.1 uncultured Gemmatimonas sp.
CCTCCTCCTCCGGCGCGAGCGCCGCCATGTCGAGCGTGAGGTCCTCGGTCGCCAAGGCCTCCACGGAATCGCCGCCGCTCGCAGGCTCGGGCAGCGCCAGCTCCATCACCGGTTGTTCGGTTATCGGCTCCGACTCAGGCGCCTCGAGCGAGAAGAGCGCCTCGACGGGCACGTCCGTAGGCAGGATCGACGGAAGGTCGAGATCGAGATTGGCGACCGGAGCCAGATCGGGGGCCAATGCCGAAGGCGGTACCTCCACCGCCGGCAGGGCTTCGATGGTCCCCAGATCGATCGCGTCTTCTGGGATGAGGGGCTCGAGGGCAAAGGGCGTCTCCGGCTCCGCCTCGACCACGCCGACCGGCTCGGAGCGTCCGAGCGCCCTGACAGGAACGGTTGGCGCCTCCGCCGAAGCAGGCCCGTCCCAGGACGCTGCAGCCGCGGGTTGCGATTCTCCGGCGGGCGAGACCCAGTCCGGCGTGAAGTCCGGCTCCAGCGCCACCAGGCGAGCGCGAACCTCCCCCGACTCGGCTTCCCCGGATTCGTCCAAGACCCTGAGGAGGGACTTCAGCGCGAGCACGTTCTCGCCGTCCAGCTCCAGCGCGCGGCGGGCTGCGAAAGCCCCCTCCGCCCCGAGCCCCTGCTCGACGTAGAGGCGGGCGGCCACGACATGCCCGGTCACGAAATCGGGATGCTTGGTCAGGCCTTCGTTCAGCAGCCGCAAGGCCTCCGGGATCCGTCCGGCCCGTCGGTACGCATCCGCCAGGGGAGCGAAGACCCGGCCGCCAGGATCGCGTGGAGAGTCGAGAAGTGAACGAAGGGTCCGGATTTCCTGTTGCAGTGCCTCGGTCACGCGAGCTCCCGTGGGGTGGCGAGAAGGAGGATTCTGCTACCGGCCGGCTGAAGGACGAAGATAGGGAGCGCGCGGAAATGGAGTCAACGAATCTTCGCGGCGCCCCGCGGGAACAGGGGGCGGTTCTCCGCGTATCTCCTTGCTCGCAACCGTGGCCGGCCGCGTTGAGAGGCTCCAGCCGGAACGTTATCCTTTTGGGCTCGTTTCACCGGGCCTCCCCTGGGATCGCTGGAGAAGTCATCCCTATGATGCGTCAGATGCGTCAAGCCACGAAGCCGATCATGGTGGCCTCGGCGTTGGCCTTCGTGGCCCTCATGGTGTTCCAGTGGGGGATGGATATCACCGGTCGGACCAGCGGCGGCATGGGTGAGATCGGCCGCGTCAACGGCGACGCGGTCCTCTACGAGGCGTACATGGCCGCCTACCGGCAGCTGTACGAGAGGGTGCAGAGCCAACAGGAAGAGCTGATCGGCACCCAACAGAACAAAGAAATCGAGGACCAGGCGTTCGAGGAAATCGTCACCCAGATCCTGATCACGCAGGAGCTGCGGCGCCGCGGAATCACGGTGACGGACCAAGAGATCAGCGAGGCCGCGCAGTTCAGCCCACCCGACTATCTCGCGCCCCAGTTCGCCGACGCGAGCGGGGGACTCGATCTGGCCGCCTACCAGTCGTTCTTGGCCACCCTGCCGCCCGAGCAGCTCGTCATTCTCGAGTCGTACTATCGAGACGTCATCCCGCGTACGAAGCTCCTCCGCCAGCTTTCCTCGGGCATCTACGTGCCCGATGCAGAGCTGTGGCGGCAGTTCCGCGACCAGCGGGAGTTCGCCGAGATCCGCTATGTGCCTTTCGATCCGGCCACACGATATGCGGACGCTGACTTCCAGGTCGATGCCGACGAGGTCGAGGATTACTACCGCGATCACCAGGACGAATTCGAGGTGCCGGCGCGCGCGACGGTGAAGTACGTGGTGATCGACAAGGCGCCGTCCGCTACCGACACGGTGGCCTCCAGGGAGCGAGCATTCACCCTTCGTCAGCAGCTGCGGGACGGGGCGGACTTCGCCGAGTTGGCCCGCACGGAGTCCGGGGACGAAACGACGGCCGCACAGGGCGGCGAGCTCGGCGTGTTCGCGCGCGGTCGTCAGATCGGCCCCGTCGATTCAGCCGTGTTCGCGGCGGGCCCGACTGGGGTTCTCGCCCAGCCCGTGCAGTCCGCGTTCGGCTTCCACATCATCGACGTGATGCAGCGGTGGGGCGCGGACAGCGTGCGTGCACGACAGATCCTGGTCCCCATCGTACGTACCGACTCGAGCGAGGTTGCGATGCTCGCTCAGGCCGACTCGCTCGAGGATCTCGGTGAGGCGATGCCTCTGGACCGCGCCGCCGCGGTCTTCGGCCTCCCCACGCAGACGACCGACATCACGGCTGACTTCCCCTTCATCGCCGGAGCCGGCCAGGTTTCGGAAGGCTCCGACTGGGTGTTCGAGGAAGCCTCACCCGGTGACGTGAGTCCCGTGTTCGAGACGACCGTGGCTTTCTATGCGATGGAGCTCGTCACGTCGGAGCCGGCCGGCGTGCTCCCGCTGGAGCAGGTGCGGGAGTCCATCGTGTCGACGCTACGCTTCGAACAGAAGTTCGCACGGGCCCGCACCGATGCTCAGCAGTTGGTCGAGCGCGTGCGCGCTGGGGGTATTCTCGCCAACGTCGCCGCGGAGCAGGGCCTCGAGGTGCGCGTCGCGGGGCCGTTCTCGCGCAACGACTTCGTTCCCGGCCTCGGCCGCCAGAACGCCGTCATCGGCGCCGCGTTCGGGCTACCTATCGGGCGTGTGAGCGATGTGGTCTCGACCGCGAACAACCACTACGTGATCGAGGTTCTGGCGCGCTCGCAGGCGGATTCGACGGCGTGGCAGGCGCAGGTGTCCCAGCAGCGTGCGCAGGCGGTGTCGATGATCCAACAGCAGCGTCTCGGAGAGTGGATCGCCGCGCTACGCGCGAATGCGCGTGTCGTGGACCGTCGGGCCGAGGTCCTCGTCCCGCTGGGCGAGGAAGCCCCGATGCTGCCTCCGATCTTCTAGGACGCGCTCGGCTCTACCCGGCCCGCTGCTCGTCCGTAGCGCTGGAGCTGGCGACCGGACCACTCAGCTTGCGGGGCTCACCGTCGCCCGCGTCCGCCTGTCCGGGCGGCACTGCCGCGGGTGGCGGTGCGTTCGTCCGGTGGATCTGGTTCGTCTTCTCGGGCACCGTCAGCTCGCGCTCGATGTCGCGCACCGAGCTCTTGAACTCACGGATTCCTTTGCCGAGAGAGGACCCGATCTCCGGCAGACGCTTCGCCCCGAAGAGGAGAAGCACGATGAGAAAGATGAAGATCATCTCTCCCATTCCGAATCCACCTAGACCCATCCTGCACACCCTCCATTGGGGCTTCCACGCCCCTCGATCTCGCGGCCCATCAGATCCACGAGCGTACGACCAATGCCACGATCGCGATCCCCACGAGCGTGAGGAAGTTCAACTCCAATGTAAGCGGCCCCAAGGAGAAGGCGACCGCGACCAAATCCACGGCCAGAGGCCCAACCGAAGCATTGACCGATGTAAGTAGAAACTCACGCGAGGCGGTTCCCTCGGGAAGGGTCAGCTCCGAGAGCTTGGTCAGGAGCCCCCCCAGAAAGAGGCCCAGGACGAGCGTCCAGGCGAACCGGATCACCCCGCGTCGCGCGCTATCGACCAGCATCCGCTATCTCACCGCCGGCGATCGACGGCGTAGGCGATCGCGTCCCGCAGGGCCTCCTGCGAGACGCCGTCGGGAACCTCGTCGAGCGCCAGGTGAGCCAGATCGGCGTATCGGACCGCGCGCGCATGGGCGTAAGCGAGTCCACCCCGCTCCGCCACGATGCCGACCACCCGCGCGATGTCGTCGTCGCCCGGGTCGGCCAGGGTGAAGAACGTTCGGATCTCACGCTCCTCGGCCGGGGTGGCACGCTCGAGCGCTCCCACCAGCGGCAGGGTCACCTTCCGCTCCCGGAGGTCGTGGCCCGTCGGCTTGCCCGTGACGGCTTCGTTCCCCGTGTAGTCCAACAGGTCATCCGCGATCTGGAAGGCCATGCCGAGGTTGTGACCGTACCTCGCCAGCGCCTGCCGGCGTGCGGGTGCGCCCACGATCCCGCCCATCTCGCAGGCGGCCGCCATCAACGACGCCGTCTTGGCCGCGATGAGTCGATAGTAGTCCTCCTCCGAAAAATCGAGCGCGTCGTAGGAGGTGAGCTGCCGCATCTCTCCGACTGACATCTCGTTCGCCGCGTTTGCCAATACGGCGAGCGCCTCGAGGCGCCCGACCCGGGCCAGCTCGGCCACGCCTCGCGAGTAGAGGTAGTCGCCCATGATGATGGCGACCTGGTGGGTCCACAGCGCGTTCACTGTCGGCAACCCTCGACGCAATGCGGAGTGGTCGACGGCGTCGTCGTGCACGAGCGTGGCGAGGTGCACGAGCTCGACGACCGCCGCGAGCGTCAGGGCATCGTCATGCGAATCGCCCTCGATCCGACTCGAGAGGAGCAGGAGCGTCGGCCGGAAGAGCTTGCCCCTCATGAACAAGAGGTGCTCGTTGACCTCCTCGATCTGGGCGAAGTCCGACAAGACGATGCGCTTGATCTCATCCCCCACGCGGTCCAGCGAATCGCGGACCGATGCCTGGATTCCAGACAGCTCGGGCGGATGACGTCGCAACGCGCGCGTCACGGTGACGTCTCCGGTAGTCCGCGCTGGAGGGCCTCGAACACGGGCGGCCTGTATCCGCTCAGCGCAGCTCGCGGAGCCGCTCGGTGACGTCGGCGAAATTGATGTCGAGCGAGAACACGCGGTCGTAGAACTCGACCGCGGAATCCCTCTTGTCGAGCGCCTCGTACGCACGGGCCAAGTAGTAGTAGATGCCCACGAACTCGTCCTCGACACCTCCCTTCACCTGCAGGGCACGCTGCAGCGTCTTCACGGCCGCCTCGGGCTCCCCCATCTCGATGAAGGTCTGACCCATGATCTCGTAGGTGGGCAGGTGATCCCCCGACGCTCGCAGCGCCGACTGGAACGCGCCGACGGCCTCCTCGAGCAGCCCCATCTCTTTGTAGGCCGTGCCCAGATCGTAATGCGCGCGCACGTCGCCGGCCTCGATGTTCTCGGAGACCTTCTCCTTGAACTGGGAAAGCATCTTGGCGAAGTCGGCGTTTTCGTCCCCGCTCGGCTCCTCGTAGGCGACCCTGAATCGCGTCGACTTGGGGTCGCCGCCACCGAGAATCATCGCACCGAAGTCGACGTATCCTTCGTCAGGTGCCTTGGTTGTCGGAGGCTGCGCGGGCGCGGGCTTCGCTTGTGCAGGAGCCGGGCGGGGCGGCGGCGACGGCTCGGCCCGCACTTCCTCGATGGCCTCCTCGATCGCCTCGGAAGGGCCGCTCGTGAAGCCGGCAAGACCGCCCTCGACCTCGGCCGCGTCCGGCTCCGACTCGAACGACATCATGGGGAGCTCGGGCGCGACCTCTTCCTGTTCGGCCGCATCCGTCTCTTCGAAGCTCATCATCGGCAACTCGAGCGCGGCTTCCTGGTCCTTCTCCTTCTGATCCGCCTCGTCGAAGCTCATCATCGGCAACTCGAAGCCCGATTCCTCCTCCTCCTCCTCCTTGGGCTCGTCGAAGCTCATCATCGGGAGCTCGGCACCCGCTTCCTCCTCCTCGGCGGCGGCCGACGGGAGATCGAACTCACCGGGCGTCGCCATGGAGAAGTCCGATCCGGCCGCGACCTCGGCTTCCTCCGTCTCGGTCGTCGACCCCAACTCGATCTCACCGAACTGCGCTTCGATCTCGCCGTCGACGGACACGCTGCTCGCCGCGCCTGCCTCGAACGCTGCGCCCAGATTGGCCTTCGGATCGAGGTCGAGGACCTTCTTCTCGACGCCTGGCGCGTGTTCCTCTTCGCCCGTTTGCACCAGGTGCCGATAGGCGTTCAGCAGCTGCTGCAACGCCTCGTCGGTCCGCTTGTTGGCGGCCATCTGATCGGCCACGGTGATCCGCACCTGCACATCGTCCGGCGCGAGGTCGCAGAATTCCACGAGCGCCCGGAATGACTCATCGAGGTCGCCGGCCTTCTGCATCCGCTCGGCGTACGTGAGGAAGTTCGTGCGCGCATCCGGAAGGAAGCCCTGCTCGGCTCGGATCTGACCGATCTTGAGGTAGACTTGGTGCCGATTCGGGGCGCTGCGGATGATCTTCTTACAGACGGCGATCGCGTTGTTGGGAAGGAACGCTTCCCGATACAAGTCGACCGCCTGCTCGAAGTATTTGACCGCTTGGTCGAGCTTGCCGACGCGGACGAAAAGGTCCCCGACTCGGTTGATCAGGCCGATATCAGCCTGATCGTCCTCCGAGAGCTCCGCGATCGCCTTCTGGTACTGATCGAGCGCCTTGTCCCACTCTTCGTTCTGCTCGTGGCGGCGGGCCTGCTGCTTGAGCGTCTCGATGCTCATTCGGCGGTGTCCGGGATCTCCGTGTGCCCACCCATGCGCTCCGAGACGTGCTGGGCGACACGGCGGGACAGGACCCGGGCGGGTCCCAGGTCAAGAAGGAGTAATCTGTTTACCGCCGCCGGATGCACAAGGGCGTCGGGAGCCATACCAATGACCTCGGTCTCCACGACGCGGCCGCCGCGGGTGGTCACTTCTCGCTCGATCGCATCGAAGACATCCACCGGCGAGGTCCGCTCGGGGTTCTCGAGATTCATGGAAATCTGCACGCGACCCTGCCGCGGAAGCTCGATGCCGAGCGCCCGGAGGCCGCGAAATCCCCCGCCCCGCTCTCGAATCTTGGCGGCGATCGCCCGGGCATCGCTCGGATCCAGATCGGCGACGTACACGTTCCAGGCGAGCAAGACGTGACGCGCCCCGACACACGTGACCCCCGCGGTCGGGTGTGGGACTCGCACCCCAGGAGGCTCGTCGGCGGTGAGCCCTTCGGGGAATCCTTCGCGCAGACCCTCGAATCCGCCCCGGCGCAGCTCGGCGAGTCCGCGGCCCGGCGGATCCGAGGCCATTCCGTAATACAGGATCGGAATACCGAGATCTCCGATCCTGCGACCCACTCGGTGCGCCGAAGCCGTGGCGTCTTCCATCCGTGCGCCCGCGAGGGGGACGAAGGGAAGCACGTCGAGCGCCCCGATGCGGGGATGGACGCCCGCGTGGCGACGCAAGTCGATGTGCTCCAGCGCGAACCGGGCCGCCGCAACGGCGGCCTCCTCCACCAGGTGGGGCTCGCCGATGAAGGTGACCACCGAGCGGTGGTGATCGGGGTCCGCCGACCAGTCGAGCACCTCGACACCCTCGGCCGCGATGGCGTCCACGAGAGCGCGCACTCTGCCGAGGTCACGACCCTCGGAGAAGTTCGGGACCGCTTCGAGCACCTTGACCATGAAGCAAAACTAGCGAGGCCCGGGCGCTCACGGCGCCCGGGCCTCGA
>CAZBCN010000032.1:7444-32805 GCA_964490285.1 uncultured Gemmatimonas sp.
TTGACCATGAAGCAAAACTAGCGAGGCCCGGGCGCTCACGGCGCCCGGGCCTCGAACTCCCCCTCCCCACTCCCGCCCGTCAGCTCCCGCTCGGCGGCGCCAGGTTGCGGTTGCCGGCCTGGAGCTGGAACGCCCAGTCGAAGATCATCATCGCGTCGCCATTCTGGTCGAAGCCCTGGAAGACCACGCGGATGACTCCATACAGCGCGGTCGAGCCGGAGCCGATGCGGATCACGTAGCTGGTCTGCGGCAGCAGCTCGACATCGGCCGTGGTATAGCCGCTGCTCGGCGCCACGGACACGTCGGTGCAGCCCGCGTCCGCAGCCACACCGCACTTGAGCGCAGTCGTCGCGAACCCCGTCGGATAGGTCGACACGCCCGTGTTCGGCACGAGCCACCACGCGCCGCCCAGATCGCGTTCGACCCGGAAGTCCCGGTTAGCATCCGCACCCGCAAGGATCGGGTTCGTGCTCTCGTCGTCGGAAAACCTGAAGCCCGAAGCGGTCGGATCGTCGAAGTGGTCGTAGATCCACTCGCCGTGGAAGTCCGGCCGCGGCGTGCCGGCGGCCAACACGCTGCCGGCGCTCTCGTGCCCGTCGGAGTCGACCGCCGTCACGAAGTACTCGTAGGTCTGACCGTTGGCGGCGAGCAGATCCAGGAAGCCCTCGGAGTCGGTCTCGCCCAAGAGGTAGCTGGTCGTGCCCGCGTCCTGGTAGACGCGGTAGACGGAGAAGTCTGCCGCGCTCCGAGAGGCAGTGCCCCAAGTGAGGAAGTTGGCACCGTCGAGCGCGATGACGAACGGTCCGTCCGGGACGGGAGGCGGGACCGGGTTCGGCACGAACACCGTGACGGTCGTCGCGGTGGCCGTCTCGGTGCCCGAGTCCGCATCCACCGCGCTCACGTAGTACTCGTAGGTCTGCCCGGCCGCGACGTTCAGGTCCCGGTACGCGCAGAGTCCGCCTATGCAGCTGGTCACCTCCGCCACCATGAAGTAGCTGGGGTCCGAGGTGCGGCGCGAGTAGACCCGGAACGCTTCGCCGTTCCAGGCCGGGGCGAGCTCCCATTCGACCGTCACGGCGCCCGCATAGTACGACACCGCGAGCGCCCTCGGAGCCGCGGGCGTGCCGCCGATCGGTACCAGCACGTCGTTGGTGCACGCCGAGAGCGAGCTCACCAGGAGCAGGATCACGACCGCTGCGCGCCTCATGACTTCCTCCTCGTCTTCCGTGTGGAGCCGGGGAAACTGGATCGCCCCGAGCTACCGTGTGCCGTGCATGAATGCATGGGCCGTACCAAATCACAAGTGACAGTACCTCAAGGACTTACGGCTTCAGAGCCCCGGCGACTGTCCCCACGTTAGGACACCCCGACGGAGGCCCTGGTGACAGGATCGGCGGCGCTAGCGGCGCTCGGAGGGAAGGCCGAGATCGAGGTTCTGCTGGTCGTAATCGAACTTGAGATCCCGGTTGGCGAGCAGCGACACCTCGAAGCGGAAGCTCCAATTTCCGGTCGCCGTCTGCAGGAAGTCGAAGTTCGCCTGCCACTCGTGAAGGTCGCGCGTGAGGCGAATCGAGTGGTCGTTGAACGCTCCGGCCTCGACGTCGTAGGCGGTCTGCCACGTCAGGCTCCACGCGTCGGTCGGCTGGAGCTGCACCGACCCCGTGATCATCTGACTGGCGGGCCGCGTCGCGTCGCGCGGGCGCTGGAGCGAGTACGAGAGGTTCGCGTTCCAACCGCCCGTGGACCCGGTCCGGGTCCGAGCCACGGGCGCGCGCGCGCCGAGCCCCGCCGTCGGAATGATCGTGGCCTCGTCGGTCGCGGGCGCTCCCTGTTCCGGCTCCGTCGCCGGCTCACTGCCGTCGCCGCCGCCGGACAGCCCCAGCCAACGGAAGAACGAGGAGCTCGATCCGAGCGAGAACGAGAGGTTCACCTGGGCGAGGTGCGGAGCGAAGCGGCGCGTGCCGATCGAGCCGCCCGCGCCCGCACGGTCGTCGAACAGCTCGTGGTCGGTCGAGACCGAGAGACCCCGGAGGATGTCCGACGAGATCTGGTTCGACAGCCGGGTCGTCTCGAAGCCTTGGAGGAAGCTGCCCGCCGAGTCGGCCTGAACGAAGTCGTAGCGCACCACGCTCGTGCGGAGAGCGAGCAGACTGACGATTTGAGCCTGTTGCACGCGGCGAGGGCCGGCCTCGGTGCCACCGGGCCTCAGGGTCTCCTGGGTCCCCGCCCCGGTATTCGGTACGGCGGAGCTCGAGTCACCCGCCGAGGGTACCGCTGCCTCTCTCTTCGCTTCCCACGTTTGATTGAGGGTCACGGCGATCGCGTTCTGTGGCTGGAGCGCGCGCGAGCCGAATACCTGTCGCTGGAGCGCCGTGGGCGTCGACTCCGGGCTCCACTGGTAGTCGAACGAAGGCGAGAGCTTGTGCCGGATCGTCTCGAACCCGCCGAAGCCGGGGAAGAACCCGTAGATATCCGTCTTGAGTTGGGCCCCGAACGAGACGCGCGAGGGCGCGGAGACGAAGCCGTTGGCCACGCTCGACGTGTCGGAGCGGAGCATATTGCCCGACACGCTCAGCCGGGGCGTGAGGGTCGTCGAACCGATCAGCTGTTGCTGATACGCGAGAGACGACGACCAACCCAGTGTCGCCTGGGCGATGTCGCGCGCCGGAGCCCCGGAGAGCAGGTCCGTGGGGTTCGCGCTGTCGCCGGCGAGGAGGAATGCATCGGGCACGCCGAGCGTCTCCGCCTGGTCCACATTCACGGACTGTGAGAAGGTCAGCCGGCCGAGGCTGAGGTTGCTGCTCAGGGAACCTCCGCTCCGGACGGTGCTCGCCTGCGCGATGACGAACGTGTCCGGCCGCACCCTATCCACCGTGTTGCGCCGAACGTTGCTCGATCCCGACCACGTCATGTTGTTCCAGAAGCGCGCTTCGTTGGGAGCGGACCTGAACAGGGTGATCGGCGAAAGGGAGAGGTTGGCCGACGGCAGTGTCCACTCCGTGCGATCGTCGGAGAGGTACTGCTGTCGATTCGCGGACAAGGACAGCGCCCCCCAGCTGAAGCGACGGTTGAGGCCTCCCTCGGAGTCGATCGACTGCGTGACCTCGCGCGGGTTGAAGGAGTTCTCGCGCACGAAGTCATTGCTCGAGGCGTATCGGCCCGAGATGCGAAGATCCGTCCGCTCGTCCGGCTGCCACGAGTGCTGGGTGTCGATAGCCCGCTGCGTCGATCCGTCCTCGCTCCAATACTGACGCACGTTCGCGTTCCCCTGGAGGAACTGGCGGTTGAAGCGATACTCGGACGATCCCGTCAGGCTGAAGAACGTCTGGCTGAACCAATCCATCGCGAGGAGCGCGTCCGAGTATTCGCTCATGGCCCAGTAGAATCCGATGTTGCTCACCCGGCGCCGGTAGCCGCCCGACGTGCGCACGATGTCGTTGACCGAGAAGCGAGGCGTCAGGAGACCCGACGCGCGCCCCGACGACAGGCTCTGCGCGACGAAGGGGAGCCAGAACACCGGCACGTCACCGAAGTGGAGGCGCACGCCCCGCGCAACCAGCACACGCCCCCCGACGATCTTGATCTCGTCGGTTTCGAAGTGCGAATGCGGGACTTCGAGGTCGCAAGACGTGAAGCGCGCGTGCGACATGAACGACGAGTCCTGTGCCGCGAACGGCATATCTCCGCGCACCAGCCAGCGGGAGCCCTGCTGCATATACGACGTCTCGGCATCGAGCGCCGAGCCGCGAGCCTCGTTGAGGTTGTAGACCATGGAGGGCGACTCCACGGGGTCACCCTGCGGCGGCGTGAACGTCGTCATACCGACCATGCGCACGATCCCCGTGGTCTGGTCGAACGTGATCGACGTGTCGGCCTCGACCTGCATCCCCTCCGCGATCACCCGCGCGCGCTGACCCTCGTTCGAACGCAGCACGAGCACGCGCTCACCGGCGCGGAAGTCCGCCGATCCTCCCTGGTACTCCGTGAGGGAGAAGCCCGGCATGCTCATGAGCGCGGTAGCCACCGAGTCCATCCCGGCCCCACCCCCCGGTCGGATGCCTGCCGCCGCCTGGGCGAGCCGGACCGAATCCTGAATGTAGAGCACGCTGTCTTCGCCCGGTGCGCGGCCGAGGCGCCGGAGACGCTCGAGGACCTGGAGCCTCGTCGAGTCGACTTCCTGCTCCGCGGCCGCAGGAGCTTGCGCGGCAATGGGACGCACGAGCCCCGGCACCGAAAGACTCAGGATCAGCGCCGCGACCCAGAGCGGCGGGCGCCTCATGGACCTTCCGCCACTCCAGAGGGAGGCTCGAGACTCGCCTCGTACTCCTCGGCGCGCTTCTTCTTTCCCCGATAGATGCCCGCCGAGAGGATGATGCCGAGCTCATACAGGAAGACCAGCGGGATCATCATCATGATCGTGAGCGTGATGATGTCGCCCGGCGTCAGGAAGCTCGCGAGAATCGTGATGAGGACGATCGCGTGCCGACGTTTGGACCGCAGGAAGGCGGGCGTGACCAGGCCCATCACGCTCAATCCCATGATCACCACGGGCAGCTCGAAGACCGCCCCGAATGCGAGCAACAGCTTCACCACGAACCCTATCGTCTGGTTGATCTCCAGCTGACCCTGGAGGGACTCGGTCTCGAGCGCCTGGAAGAAGGCCAACGTCACGGGCAGCGCCACGAAGTACGCGAGCGCCGCACCCGCGAGGAACAGAATCAGGCCCAAATAGAGCGCGGGGATGACCGCACGCTTCTCACGCTTCTCGAGCGCCGGTGAAAGAAACGCCCAGACGTGGTAGACGATGATGGGAAAGGCGAGAATCAGCCCACAGTAAATGCCGAGCTTCAGCGTGACGAAGAACGGGTCCGCTGGGGAGAGATAGACGAGTCGGAGGTTCGGGTCATTGCGCGCGTCCCGCACGGGCGCGACGAGTAGCTCCAGCACAGGGTAGTTGAAGACGAGCCACAGCCCGATGGCTGTGCCGGCGATCACCGCGAGCAGCGACCAGAGGATACGCCACCGTAGCTCCTCGAGGTGATCGAGGAAGGGCATCTCGCCCCGCTCATTCCGGTGACGCGCCATCAGGAGATCGTCTCGCTCAGCGGTCGTCGGCGATCACAGCGGGAGCTCCACCTGGTTTCGGCGGAGATCCTCGCGCGCCTGCGCGGCGGCCATCTCGTCGACGAACTCCTGGAACTCACCCGCATCCTGGAAGTTCCTGTACACGGAGGCGAAGCGCACGTAGGCGACTCGGTCGAGCGGCCGGAGCAAGTCCATGACGCGGGAGCCCAGGCGAACGCTCGGCACCTCGAGGCCAGCCTCCCTCGACAGCTCGTCCTCGATTTGATCGACGAGCTGCTCCATCTGCGATGACGAGACCGGCCGCTTGGCACAGGCGACGCGCACGCTGTCCAGGAGCTTCACGCGATCGAACGGCTCCACCGCGCCGGAGCGCTTGAGCACCTGGATGGGCCGCTCCTCGACGTACTCGTAGGTCGTGAAGCGCGCCCCGCAGACCGAACATTCCCGGCGACGGCGAACAGCCCTGCCCCCACGGCTGGCCCGCGTGTCGACCACACGGTTCTCGGTGGCGTCACACTCCGGACACCGCATGGTCTAGCCTGGTGTCGGATCCGACACCACTAGCGCAGCTCGGCCAGCATATCCCGCGCGACCAGAGTGATGCCGGCGTCGGGATAGGTGTTGATCAGCCGCTCGAGCGTGGCCCTGGCGTCGTTGGTGTCTCCAGCCTCCTGCTGAAGAACCGCGATTCGATAGAGGGCGTCCGGCACCCTGGCGGCGCTGGGATAGAGCCTCTGAATCTCCTGAAGAGCCTCGAGAGCGTCGTCGGGACGGTCCTGCTGCGTGAGGATATCCGCCAGCCAGAAATGTGCGTCCGGGGCGAGCGCGTGCGTCGGGTACTCCTGCAGAAATTGCTCGTAGGCGCGCTGCGCTGTGCCGAGGGAGCCGCGCTGATGCTGCTCACGCGCGACGTTCCATAGCTGCTCCGCGTTACCACCCGCACCCGCAACCGTCTCGGGACTGGAAGACGTTCGTGTCGAATCGACCAGCTGTTGCGGCTGAGCCGGACCCGTCGGAGCGCGACGAATGTTGGCCAGTTGGTCCCGCATGCTCGTGATGCCGCGCTGGTTCTCGCCCGTGAGCGCCTCGAGCCGCGCCTGCGCCTGGGAGATCGACTGGAGCTGCCGCGTGATCTCGCCGCGGAAATCGAAGATCTGGTCGGACTGCGTTCGCAGCGTGTCCTGCGTCGAGGAATTCAGGAAGCGCAGCTCGGCCAGGAGGGAGTCCTGTCGCAGCGCGAGGGTGCGCACCTCTCGCATGATTTCGGTCTGCAGGGCCCGCACATCGCCCTTCGTGGCGCACCCTGCGACGACCAGCGCGACGGCCGGTAGGGCCCAGAAGCGCGCCGTACACTCGCTACGTCTCATATGCACATGGGCCCCTCCCCCGGGCTTCCGGGGGAGGGGCCACCTGAAGGTCATGCGATCAGTTGCCCGGGTTGATCGCGTTCGCACCCGCGGTGATGATGAACTCGCCACGCCGGTTCTGCGCCCACGCGGCTTCATTCGAGCCCTGCTGCCGCGGCCGGCCTTCGCCGAACGAGACGATCTCGAACCGATCCTGCGCCAGGCCGAAGCCGACGAGGAATTGACGCACGGCCTCGGCGCGGCGGTTGCCCAACGCGAGGTTGTATTCCGTCGATCCGCGCTCGTCGGCATGTCCCTCGATGCGCAGCCGGACCTGCGGGCTCGCCCTGAGGATGTCCACCTTTTGACGCAGCACGGCGGCCGCGTCATCGCGAATCGCGGACATGTCGTAGTCGAAGAAGACCATCGCCTCGAGTGTCGCACGAGCAGCAGCGACGCGGCGCTCACGCTCCGCGGCCGCGGCACGCTCGGCGGCCAGGCGCGCGGCCTCGGCCTGAGCGGCTTCCTGAGCACGGCGCACCGAGTCCTGGTACGCTCGCAGCGAATCCTGGTTGGCCTGCGGCGGCGGCGGCGGCGGCGGCGGCGGCGGATCTCCCCCGCAAGCGCCCACCAGCACCATCGCGGCCACGACCGGCGTAACGAAGCGACGGACGATCATCACGACCTCTCTTTGGACCTTAATGTTGTGACCTTGGCGGCCGCTGGCCGCGGCGCGCTCGACGAAGGTAATGCCGTTCTCCCCCCGGAAAAACCCTGCTGCCATATAGGACAAAGACTTCCACCGCGCAACGTCGGCGCCTATCCCGTCGCCCGGTTCAACGTGCCGTGAGCCCCGGGGACCAATCCGGGACCCCCACCCTCCGCCCCGACAGAAGCTGCCGCATGCGTCCGGTCGCAACGTCGACCACGAAGAGCCCATACCCCCAGGAGCGCTCCCCCACGAAGACGAGGTGGCGCCCATCGGGGGCCCAGCTCGGATCCTCGTTGTTCCCCTCGGAGGTCAGCTGGCGGAGCACCCGACCCCCGTCCGCGAGGTCCGCCACGAGGATGTGGTATCGCCCCCGCTCGATGGCCCCGTGGAACGCCACGAGGTCTCCCCGTGGCGACCAGTCGGGTGAGGTGAAGTAACCACCGCCCCCGTAAGCGTACGGGGAGAGCGTCTCGGCCGAGCCGCCCTCGGCGGGCATCAGCATGACCTGAGGAACCGCGTCGCCGAAGCGCTGGGTGTTGAACGCCATCCAGCGTCCGTCGGGCGAATACGTCGGCGAGAAGTCGTACCAGGGCCCGCCCGACAGATAGGCGAGGCAGCAATCGCGCGACACATCGTACGTGAAGATCCCGCTCCGCGCGTCGCTCCCCAATACGGAGAAGGCGAGCGTGGAGCCGTCCGGGCTGTACGCGGGCGTGATGTAGTCGCCGGCTCCACGCACCGGCTCGAGCATTCGTTCGTGTCGGTTGTCGAGGCTCAGCTCGTAGATGCGGGGATAGCCGGTCTTCCACGACGTGAACGCGATCTTCCTCGCGTCCGGAGACCAATTCGGGGACTCGATCAACGTCCCATGATCGGTCATGCGCTGGAGGTTCTCGCCATCCGAGTCGATGAGATACACATCCTTGTTGCCGTCCCCGTCCGTCATCGTGAACGCGATGCGGCTCGCGGCCATGCCGGGGTCGCCCGTCGCCCAGCGCACGATCTCGTCCGACGCCCGGTGCACCGCCATGCGGAAGTCTGGACTCGAGAAGCTCGGCACCCGGAACCTACCCTGCTCGCGGACCGACCCGTACACGACATCGTGCAGCTCGATCAGGAGGACGTAGCCGTCGCCGGCACCCTCCAGCCGCCCCGTCACGAGCCAGTCGGCGCCGATGCGGTCCCAGAGCGCGTAGTCGATTCCCTCGCCGATCAGCCCGGCGGGCAGCGAATCCATGACCTCGAATCGATCCGAGTCACGCAGATCGCGACCCACGATGGCTTCGACGTCGGGAGAGAGTCCTTCGCCCCCGAAGCTTCCTGTGAAGGGCTTCAAGGCCAGGGCCGGAACGTACGAGCTCGAGTACACGAGCCCGAGGCTCACGCCCGGGATTCGATCCTGCGCCGAGGCTCCGCTCGCGCCTACCGCGAGCGCCAACGTCAGCATCGGGTACGACGCGCAGTGCTTCAAGGTCACAGCTCTCATGAGGGACTCGTCGCCGTGGCCGTCCGGCCGGTGATTTGGTTCATCATTCCTCGCCGCCGCTCGGTCTGAACTCGAAGCGGATGGGCTGGATCTCGTAGGGGAGGTCCTCCGGAAGCGGACCGAAACGTCCCTGCCCCGCGCACTCCACGGCACCCATGGCCTCGAAATCGAACGTCGCATTGCCCGAGCGTCGCTCGAACGCGAGGTTCGCGACCGAGCCGTCCCGCCGTATGACGAACGTCACCGCGGCCTCCCAGTTGCCGGAAGGCGGACGGAAGCAACGCTGGATCTGCCGGATGATGTTGTTCCAGTACTCCGGATAATCCCGCCGCAGCCCCTCCATGCGCACGTTGATTCCCTCTCCGGTGCGCGTAGGCTCTGGCTCGCGGGTCGGCTCGGGACCCGCCGCGGGAGCGGCGGTGGCCGCCGGGGGCTCGGGTTCCGGCTCGGGCTCGGGTGTCGGCTCCCTCGGTGCCGGCTCCTCGACCCTGACCTGCGGCTCCGGCTCGGGCTCCGGCTCGGGCTCCGGCGGGCGCTCCGGTCGCGGCCGCTCGACGACG
This sequence comes from uncultured Gemmatimonas sp., assembly GCA_964490285.1. GTDB lineage: Bacteria > Gemmatimonadota > Gemmatimonadetes > Longimicrobiales > Gaopeijiaceae > UBA2982. The sequence goes on from CAZBCN010000032.1 coordinate 16,634, forward strand.
AGCTCCTCCTGCGCCGGAGTCGGCTGCTCGGCTTCGACCGCCGGCGGCGGGGAGACCAGCTCGATCTCGTAGGCGATGAACTCGAACTGCCGCTCCCGGCGGAGTGTCGACAGCCAGCCGAGCGCGAAGATCGACACGTGCAGCGCGATGGAGAGCACCATCGCTCGGCGGTCGAAGGGGTCGAGGCGCCGCATCGGCCCGACTCAGGGCTCGCCCGTCCAGGGCTCGGCCACGAGGCTGAAGTTCACGCCACTGTTCACCGTCGTCGCGATGACGCGCAGGACGGGGCCGAAATCCGCCAGCGAGTCGCCCCGGATGAAGACGCGCTCGACCCGGCCTCCGGAAAGGAGTTGGGGCAGCCCCGCCTCGAGCTCTTCGAGCGTGACCTCGGTCTCTTCCATCACGATGCTGCCGTCCCGCCTCACGCTGATGAAGAATGGCTCATCCTCCGAGGTCAGGGGACGCACGTCCGCGCGCGGAACGTCGACTTCGATGCCCCCCTGCATCATCGGGGCCGTGATCATGAAGATGACGAGCAGCGTGAAGGCGAGGTCCACCAGGCTGGTCACGTTGATCTCGACGCTCACGGGCAGGTCGGCGCGCGCCTGCCCTCTCCGCCTCGTGCCTATGGCGCTCAACTAGATCCTCCCCTCCCTCGCCAACGTCCCGATGAACTCGCTGGAGAAGCCCTCGAGCTCCCCTGAGACGAGGTTCAGCTTGGTCACGAAATGGTTGTACCCGAACACGGCCGGAATGGCCACGACCAAGCCGGCGACCGTGGTGATGAGGGCCTCAGCGATGCCCGGGGCCACGGACATGATGTTGCTGGAGCCCGAGATCGTGATCCCGAGGAACGCGTCCATGACGCCGATCACGGTGCCGAGCAGGCCCAGCAGCGGCGACACCGTTCCGATGACCGCGAGCATGCCGATCCCCTGCGCCAGCACGTCGCGCTCCTCGGCCTCCTCCTTCTCCAACACGAGGCGAAGCGCCTCGAGCTGCGTCAGCGACAGCCCAGCGGTCGGCGGGGCGTTTTCGCGCAGAGCGCCCGGTCGCAGCTCGCTGAAGAAGTTCACACCCTGACGGAAGACGCGGCTGTACGGTGACTCGGGCAGCGCGAGGATCGACTTGTACGCCTCGTCGAGCCTCTGCGCCTTCTCCATGTGCTGGAGGAACTTGTCTCCCTGGCGGCGCACTTCGGCGAACTGGTGCGACTTCCGGAAGATCAACAGCCACGAGGTGAGCGAAAAGACGAAGAGCACGCTCAAGACGATCTTCGTGAGCAGCGTGCCCTGCACGATCATGTCGGTGATCGATTGGGGCGGAGCGCCCTGCAGCATCATGTGGAGCGAAAGGTTCATCGGCTCGCACCCGCCTTCTTGGCCGTCTCGGCCGCGATGTGGTCGTAAGTTTCTCGGAGGCCCTGCTCGAGCGTGAACGCGGGCGCCCAGCCCCGACTGCGGAGCAGGCTCGCGTCGAGCGTGCTGTGGCGCAACTCGCCCGGGCGCTCGGGTCTGTGCTCACGGCCCGGCGCGCGGCCCGCGACCTTCTCGAGCACGTCGGCCAGGCGGTTGACGCTCGTACCCACCCCAGTCCCGACGTTGAATGCGCGAGAGTCCAGCCCGACCAGGTCGCCCATGTCCGCGTCGGTCGCGAGCATGTTCGCAGCCACGACATCGCGAACGAAGACGTAGTCGCGCGTTTGTTCGCCGTCGCCGAAGATGGTCAGTCCCTCGTTCCTGAGCAGGCGGTTGCAGAAGATCGCCACCACGCCCGCCTCGCCGTGCGGATCCTGGCGCGGACCGAAGACGTTCGAGTAACGGAGCGCCACGTACTCCAGACCGCGCACCTTCCGGTAATAGTGGAGGTAGTGCTCGCCGGTCAGCTTCGTGACTCCGTAGGGTGACATCGGCAGCTTGGGCGCGGTCTCGGGCGTCGGCACCTGCTCGGGCTCCCCATACACGACGCCGCCGCTGCTCACGTAGACGAACCTACGCGTGCCGACCTCGATGGCCGCCTCCGTCAGGTTCAACAGCCCGAGGATGTTGATGCCCGCATCCTTGCCGGGATCGAGCACGGATACGCGCACGTCGATCTGGGCCGCGTGGTGATTCACTACGTCGAAGCGAACCTCGCGGAAGAGGTTGCGGACCTCATCCGCACGGATGTCGAGCTCCACGAACTCGGCCTTCGCGGGAAGATTCTCCCTCTTGCCCGAGGAAAGGTTGTCGACCACCCAAACGGCGTCACCCGCAGCCAAGTAGGCATCGACGACGTGACTCCCGATGAAGCCGGCACCACCGGTAACGAGGACCCTGCGTTGTTTCGATCGAGGCATCGGACAGTACGACTCAGCTCAATGGAAATCCCCGCCGGCCGAAGCCGACGGGGACTCGGGGTGGACAGTGGGGGCGAGGAGTCGGCGGATCCTCGCGGATGGCATCAGCGCATCTTTCGGGCCAGTCGGACCACGACCCCTTGGCGGAACACGTCGTCCACCATGGACGTGATGCGAGCGGCGGCCATCGTCGGGGTCACCCCGACCACTTGGAGGGAGCCCTCGGGCGCACCGATTTCCGCGCCGTAGAGCACGAACTCGTCACCGTGCGTGACGCCGTCGTTGGAGCCCAGATCGAGGAAGGCGATGTGGCCGAGATCGTTGAGCTCTTGGCGCCCGGCGAAGCCCATGATCATCGCCTCGGAGCCACCCGAGATGGGCTGCGCGTATTGTCCGGCCTGAAGGTTGAAGCTCGGGACCGGTCGAACCAAGTCGCCCGGCTGAATCCGCTGGTACTCTTTGGTCACGACGCCGACGACGCCGTTCTCGCTGATGGTCGAAACCGTGAGCACGCCCGTCGGAACGACCACTTCACCCACATCCGCGATGGTGCGCATGACGCGGAAGATCTGCAGCTCCGCACCGACCCTCGCCGGGGCGGGCATGCTCACACGCACGAGATCGAAGGAGCGAATCGTCGAAGCCCGGGCACCCTCGGAGGCGAACCCCCGGATCGAGCCCGTGTTCTCCGGGATCGACGCGAGCGGCACGACCCACGGCGCCGAGTACACGGCGTCCCGGGTCACAGCCAGGTAGGCCCGGTCCTGGGCCCTCACGATCGCGGCGCGCTGACCGGCCGTATCCGTGTGGAAGATCGTGCGCACCTGCTCGGCGGGCCGAGCCTGCCTGAAGCCGAACTGCACCAGGTCGGCGGGGGCGCCCGCGGGCGTCGGTGCCACGTCGACGGGCTGTGCAGCCACGGGCATGGCCGCGGTCGGGTCGCCCGCCGGTTGCGCAGCGGCCACCGTCTGTCCCGGGAGCCCCGGAATCACGAACACTTCGTTCGGGAAGATCAGGTTCGGGTCGGCGATGCTGTCGCGATTCGCCTCGTAGATGACCCGCCACTGGAACGGGTTCTGGTAATAGCGCACCGCCAGGTCCCACAGCGTGTCGTCGCCCACGACCGTGTGAGTCCCGACGGGCTGTTGCCCGAGGGCAAAACCCGGCAGAATCAGTAGAGCAAGTACCGCCGCGGCCGAGCGAACCATGCGGGCTCCTTCGGCAATAGGGACAGGGCTTTTCGCCCGGTGAATTCAGACCGAAGATAGGGACCGCCCCCGCGCCGGGTCAACGCATTTTTTGAAATTGACGTCAAATGTTTCCCGGAGGCCGCCGAACCTTTGCTCAGAACCTGCCCGCGCGGCCCAGCTCCTCGGCGAGGGAAGCGTAGGCGCCGGCCCCCACCACGACATGATCGAGGACCGGAATTCCGACCGCCCGGCCCGCCTCGCCGAGCTGCCGCGTCACCGCTCGATCCTCGGCCGAAGGGGTGGGGTCTCCCGACGGATGATTGTGGACGAGGATGACGCCGGCCGCCCCTTCCCCCACCGCTGGCCGGAAGACCTCGCGGGGGTGGATGAGCGCCGAGTCCAGCAGGCCGCGGGTGACCAAGACCTCGCGGATCACGCGATGTCGGCTGTTGAGCAGGAGCGCATGGAACTCCTCCTGGGCTTTGTCGCGGAGGCGCGGCCCCATGCGCGCGAAGACGTCCGCCGGGCCGCGGACGTGATCCCCGGCCTCGGTCGAAGCCGCCGCCGCCCGGCGGCCGAGCTCGAGGGCAGCCAGAACCCGCCCGGCCGTGGCGGCGCCGACGCCGGGAACTCGCTCGAGAAACGAGACGTCCAAGGTCGCCAGCCTCGTGAGCGACCCGTCCGCGAGCGCGAGGATGCGGTCGCCGACCACCGCCGCCGAGTGGCCGGCGGTCCCGGTCCCCACCACCAGCGCGAGAAGCTCGGACAGGGAGAGGTTGGACGCGCCGACGGAGCGCAGGCGTTCGCGGGGACGGTCGCGCGTCGGTGACGCGCCGCCATCGAATTCGGAGGGCATGCAACACGATGGCGAGCCGAAGCGGTCGCGAGGATGGTCAGGCGGGTCGGAGCTTCGCCATCAGAATGCGGGCGTCTTCCTTCGGATGGTCGTAGTACCCCTTGCGAAGCCCTACCTGCGAGAAGCCGAACCCCTGGTACAGCTGCAGGGCCGCTTCGTTGGACTCTCTCACTTCGAGATACATCGTCTCGACGCCGTGCTCCCGGGCGACCTGGACCACCCGGGCCAGCAGCTGCGTTCCGAGTCCCCTCCCCCTCATTTGCGGCGTGATCGCGAGGTTCGCGAGCTCTCCCTGATCGAGAACGCACCAGAGGACGGCGTACCCCACGATTCCCTCGGAGCCATGCTCCATGACGAGCAGCTCGAGGTTCCGCCGTCCGATCAACTCGAGGAATGTCTCCTTCTGCCAGGGACTGCTGAAGGCTTCTGTTTCGATCGCGACGACCGCATCGACGTCCTCGGCGCGCATCGCGCGGACCTGCATCTGCGCTGCCTCGTCGGCGGACCGGCCTAGGGAGTCCACCCGGGCTCCGCGCTGGAGGCGCGTACGTAGCGTGGCTCCCAGGACGCGAAGTCCGCCACGGGGCCCACTTCGGGGCGGAAGGACTGAAGCCTGAGCAGGCCCTCGGCGAGAGATCGCGTCTGGGCGCCACCGACCGGGAAGCCCGCACCTTCGATCGCCGCCCGATGACGGCGTGCTCCATCTCCCACGAACACCGCACCAGGCGCGACGTCGCCATGAAGCACGTCACGAAGCCGACCCCCGTGCGGCCCGACCAGCTCCTGCACGGAGTGCGTGCCGACGCCGTAGCACGCACCGTATACGCGATCGCTGCGCGCGTCGAAGAGCACGTAGCGAATCGGTCCCACGTCTTCGGCCATCGCCGCGGCAGCCAGGCTCGAGAAGGTCCAGAGCGGAAGGCCCAGCGCATGCGCGAGTCCCTTCGCGGTGGCGGCCGCCACGCGGACTCCCGTGAACGAGCCCGGACCCTCGCCCACGACGATTCCGTCGAGGCCCTTCTTGTCCAGGCCAGCATCCGCGAGCACGCGGTCGATCACCGGGATGAGTCGCGATGCGTGCTCCTGGGGTGCCTCCAGAACTCGGGCCGCGCGCACGCTCGTCCCCACCCCGATCGCCACCGAGCCGAACGCGCCCGAGGTGTCGAACGCGAGAAAGGCACCGGACTCCATCTACAGGTGCATCGGAAAAGGAACGAGGTCGTGCGGCGCGCCCACGCGAGACACCTCCACTTCGCGGAGATCCGGCTGGCTCTCGGGGGTCGTGAGCTGGATGAGCCAGTGGTCGCGAGGGAGGAGATCGCCGGCCCTCTCCGGCCACTCGACCACCACGATATCGGCCTCGCCCGGCAGCTGCGCCCACCCCAGCTCCCAGATCTCGTCCGGGGACTCGATGCGGTAGAGGTCGAGATGGACGAGGGTGCGGCCCCCATCGGCCGGGTACCGCTGCACCAGGGTGTAGGTTGGGGAAGGCATGACCTCCCGCACGCCCGCACCGGCTCCGATCGCTCGCGCGAGCACGGACTTCCCCGCGCCGAGTTGGCCGGAAAGCGCGAGCACGGCCGGTGGCTCGATCGTCTCACCGATGCGCCTGCCCCACTGACGGAGCTCCGCTTCGCTCAGCCTCACCCTCGGCCGCCCCGGATCATGACGCGGAATATAGTCGCTCGCGCTCGATGGTCGCCCGCACGCCCTCGGGCACCATGTCGCGGATGTCGTCTCCGCGTCGGCGGCGGGCTCGCACGTCGGTCGAGGACACATCGATCCGACGAACCGGAACGAAGACGGCATGGGCGCCACCAGGAATTCGGTCGGCGAACGCCGCCGCGGAGGCACCCTCTCGATCCATCACCGCGAGTCGGACGTGCTTCACGATCTCCTCGGGCTGGTGCCATGACCCGAAGGCCCGAACCTCGTCGGCACCGAGAATCAGGAACAGCTCCGCGTCGGGGAGGGTTCGCCGCAGCTCCTTGACGGTGTCGACCATGTAGGACGGGCCCGGGCGATCCAACTCGACCGTCGACACCTCGAAGCGGGAATCGCACGCAGCCGCCGCGCGGACCATCGCCAGCCGCGCATCCGCTCCCGTGATCGCAATGCCTCGTTTGTGGGGCGGATCGCCCGCCGGAATCCAGAGAACACGATCGAGGTCGAGAGCGTCCGCCACGTCCGCGGCCACCGCGACGTGACCGCTGTGCGGCGGATCGAACGTGCCTCCGAAGATGCCGATGCGGGCGCGCTCGCCCGAGGCGCTCTTCAGGGGGCGGAGCTTCCGCCCGGACGGAGCCCGACCGCCTCGGGGGAATCGGGGTACTGCTCGAGGAGCCGCGTGCGGGCGCTCTCGGCGAGGTCTTCGTACCCGATCGCCTGGTTCGACCGGTACAGCCCGAGCAGCGCGCGAGGCGCGAGCTCCGTCTCGGGAAAGAGGTCGACCACGAATTGATAGTAGATGATGGCCGAGTCGTACTGGCGTCGCCGGAAGTAATGATCCGCGTTGAGGTACTCCTTCTCCGCCATCGTGTGGCGCAGGTTCGCACGCAACGTCTGCGCTTCCCCCGCCTCCGGCGTCCCCGCGTAATCGACCACGACGTTGCCGCACACCGTGATGGCTTCTTCCGTGTAGCCTTGATCCCTCTGCGGGTGAGGCGCCAGGGCGCCCAGCGACCGGCATTCGCCGAACGCGGCCTCCGGCGCACGCGCGTGGCTCGCGAATCGGTCCAGGAAGCGCCTGTACTCGGAGCGCGCCGTCAGGTATTCCTCATCCTCGAAGTGCGCGCGCGCGAGAAGCAGTCCTGCCTCGGGAATGCGCGGCCAGTCGGCGAAGGAGGTGTGCAGGCGCTGCAGCACGTCGACGGCGTTCTCGGCGTCACCCTCCGCGAGCTCGTTCTCCGCCATCCGGTATAGCGCCTCGGCGTCGAGGCCCTGGTACGGGTCACCCCCCCCGCACGCGGCAAGCGAGAAGGCCAGGATCGCGAGCAGGGTCTTACTAGATGGCATCGTCGGCATGGGCGTTGAATACACTGGTGGCCCCAAGCAGTTCGCTCACCTGCAGCGCCCCTCTCGTAGGTGCTCCAGACCTCGCCCGAACCGGATCTCGTCGAAGGCCGATTGAGCCCTGTCCACGAGTGACCCCGCCCCGTCCGAAAAGCGGACCTGGGCGTACGCCTCCATGGCGGCCTGGCACTCCCCCAACTCTGCGAGAATGTCACCCTTCTCGAACCAAGCCTGTGCCTGGATGTTGCGCGGCTCGCCCACCTCGACGGTGCGATCGAGCAACTCGAGGGCGCGCTGGAGCTCCTCGGGATCGAGCGTTCGGCCTCGAAGCTCACGCGCGATGTTGAAGGCACAGGTACCGATGTACCAGTCGACCTCTCCGCGCTCCCACGGCCTCACCATCGCCCGGAATTGCTCGAAGAAGACGAGGGCATGCTCACAGTCCCCGATCTCCTCGTGTGCCTGTCCGACCTCGAAGACGATCTCGGGAAGCGAGTCCGTCGCCTCGGCCAACGCGATCTGATAGAAGGGCAACGCGCGCCCATACTCGCCGTTCGTGAAGTAATGACGGGCAAGCGACAGCGTCATGTCGCCCACACCGATTCCGGGGCGGAGCTCGAGGGCCGTCTCGACGGCCGTAGCCATCGCAAAGCGGTCGTTGGCCGCGTGGGCCTCGCGCGCCAAGCGCATCAGGTCCGACACCGCTTGGTCGGTCAGGCCAGGATCCCGCGCCGCGGCGTCACGATAATAGGACCCCGCGTCGTCGACTCGGCTCATCATGGCGTACGTGTGCGCGACCCGGGCGGCCGTCGCCGGGTCGTCCGCACCCTGCCGGACCGCGAGCCGGTATTCGGCGAGCGCTTCCTCGAAGTCGCCCTGCGCGAAGGCCTCATCCCCCCGTCGCACCGCGTTCTCCTCGGAGGCGCGCGGCGAGCAGGCGAGTAGCGCGGCGGCGCAGAACACCAGCGAGCCTGGAAGCCTCGATCTCATGGCAGTCGGATACCCCAGCAAGCATCGGACCGCTCCGCGCAGGACCGGCTCATCGGGTCCCGCGGCCTGGGCTCCCAGGCGGCCCGACGGGCTGCGCCACTGCGGCCAGATATGCACGAGCGCGCATGTCGGTGGGGTCGTCTTCCAGACACTGTTGCCATTCCCGAATCGCGTTTTCGTCCTGCCCCAGCCTGTGTAGCACCACGCCGAGCCGCACGCGCGCGCCCACGAAAGAGGGGCGGGCCTCCAGGATGAGCGTGAGCTCGTCCTTCGCCTTCCTCAGCTCGCCGAGCTCGATCAAGGTCTCGGCGTACTTGCTGCGGATGTCCATGAAACGGGGACGGATCTCCAACGCAGCCCGGTACTCCTCGATGGCACGCTCGGGGTGGTTGGCAACCAGGTAGAGGTCGCCCAACTGGGCGTGGGTCACCGCGATGCGATTGCCCACTTCGGCCGGAAAGATCGGCGTGTCCCTACCGTGGAGCTGCTCCACGCGGCTGAACGCCTCCGCAGCCTCCTCGGTGCGCCCCAGATCCTTGAGGACGAGACCCCGGTTGAGGTGAGCCTCCGCATACGACGAGTTGCGCTCCACCGCGGCCTCGAAGTGCGCGAGAGCCTCCTCCAGGCGTCCGAGCATGGCGAGGCATAGGCCGGCCTTGTTGTGCACGTCGGCGAAGTACGGGTGCTCCTCGAGCACGCCCAGGAAGGTCTGGAGCGCCGACTCGAAGTCGTCGCGCTCCCAGGCGCTGACGCCCCGGGCGACGATCAGGCGTGCGTGCTTCTGGTCCGTCGGCATGCCGGAAGCTTGGCGGGTGGGGGAGCGGGGGTAAAGGGCCGCGCGACCTCGACGCCGAAGGGTCAGCTCGCGCCGCGTCCGATGAGTGGAATCGAACGCACGAAGCTCGCCCAAGTCGCGCTGAAGTCCTGGCGCGCTGGATCTCCCGGAGCTGGACGTCGCAACGCCTCGACGATGAAGGCGAGCACGACGCCGACCATGCCACCGAGGGCGATCCCCACTGCCGCCATGAGCACGAGTCTCCTCGAGTCGCGAGCCGGCAGGAACGGTGGTTGGAGCACCGTGATCACGGGCGTGTCGCGCACCTCGGTGATGCGCGCCTGCTCGAAGGACTGAACGAGCGTGGTGTAGACCTGTTGGCGCAGTGAGATATCACGCTCGAGACGATCGTGCTGGAACGTGAGATCCGGCGAGTTCTCCCATTGGCGATTCGCCTGGAGGAACGTCTGCATCGACGCCTCGGCCTCGGTGAGCGCCTCGCGCGCGCTGTCCACCCGCTCCTCGATGAAGGCGCGCTCGGCGGCCGCCTGGGACTGGCGCGTGTCGAGATTGAAGCGCGCGATCTCGTCCAGAAGGCGGCGGGCGATCTCGAAGGAAAGGTCCGGCCAGGTCGTGCGTGCCTCGATCGTGACGATGCCGGTCTCTCGACTCGTCTGGACGGTGAGCACGTCGTTCCTGAGCCTCTCGATCGTGCGGCGGAGGCGGAGTTCTTCGTCACCCTCGTCCTCGACCTCCAGCAGGTCGGCGAGCCCGGCCCCCCCCACGCCCTCGACGTGGTATTCACGGGCGGCGATCCGAGACAAGATCTCGCGCGACGTGAGCAGCTCGGCGTAGAAGGCCGGACTCGCTTCCTCGCCCTGCGCCGCGCCCGGGATGTTCACGCCGAACTGAGTCGCCAGCGCCATGAGCTGCGAGGCCGACGCCTCGGATCCCTGGGGGCGGAACGACGCCTGGGTGGTGAACGTGGGATCGCGCAGGAGCGCGAACGACACCGCCGCCGCGAACGCCAGCAGCGTGGTCAGGACAATCGTCCACCGGCGCCGAAGCAGGACCGCGAGGACCTCCCAGAGGGAGATCTCGTCGTCCGGAACCGCGCGAGGGGCGAGCTGGTCGGGGCTCATCGTGGATCCGAGTATCGCCCGCCGACCCCCCGGCGAGCAACCTGGCTGCCTAGATCGTGCGGGCCTTCGCGTCGGACTTCGCCAGAGCGTCCCGGAAGTACGGGATCGTCCGCCGGATGCCCTCGCGAAGCTCGACGCGCGGCTCCCAACCGAGAACGCGGCGAGCAATGGAGATGTCGGGTTTGCGCACCTTCGGGTCGTCGGCAGGGAGCGGCAACGATTCAATCGGCGCGCTGCTGCTCGTCTCCTCGAGCACCACCTGGGCGAGCTCACGAATCGTGAACTCGTTCGGGTTGCCGATGTTGGTCGGCTCGACCCGATCCGAATGGAATAGGCGATAGATCCCGTCCACTTCGTCGTCGACGTAGCAGAACGATCGCGTCTGGCTGCCGTCTCCGTAGATCGTGAGCGGATCGCCGCGAAGCGCCTGCACGATGAAGTTCGACACGACGCGTCCGTCTCCTGGACGCATCCGGGGTCCGTACGTGTTGAAAATACGAACAATGCGCGTATCCACCCCGTGGTAGCGGTGGTACGCCATCGTCATCGCCTCGGCGAAGCGCTTCGCCTCGTCGTACACGCCCCGGAAGCCCACGGGGTTCACGTTGCCCCAATAGGTCTCGGGCTGCGGGTGCACGAGCGGGTCGCCGTACACCTCGGACGTAGAGGCCAGCAGAAAGCGCGCCTTCTTCGCCAGCGCGATCCCGAGCGCGTTGTGCGTGCCGAGGCTCCCCACCTTGAGCGTCTGGATCGGTAGCTCGAGGTAATCGACCGGGCTCGCGGGGGAAGCGAAGTGCAGCACGCCATCGATGGGATCACCGAAGTAGTAAGGCTTCGAGATGTCGTGTTCGACCAGGCGGAAGCCGGGATGGGCGTCGAGGATGCGTGCGTTCTCACGAGATCCCGTGATGAAGTTGTCGAGACCGATGACCTCGTGACCGTCGCCGAGGAATCGCTCTGCCAGGTGGGATCCCAGGAAGCCGGCGGCCCCGGTCAGCAGGACGCGCACGTCAGCGCGCCGTCGCGGTCGCGGGCGACGCGGCCGGTCGACCGATCGAATGGTACTCGAACCCGTGCCGCGCGACGTCGGCAGGGTCGTACAGGTTGCGTCCGTCCAAGATCAGGGCGGTCCGCATCGCGGCTTTCATGCGGTCGAAGTCGGGGTTGCGGTACGGGAGCCACTCGGTGTGGATCAGAAGCGCGTCGGCCCCGTCGAGCGCGTCGTAGTTCGTGGCCGCGTACGTGATCCGCTCGCCGAAGTGGCGGCGGGCCTCTTCCATCGCCACGGGGTCGTGGGCGGTGACCTCGGCCCCTCGCTCGAGCAGACCCTCGATCGTCACGATGCTCGGCGCCTCCCGCATGTCGTCCGTGTTCGGCTTGAACGCGAGGCCCCACACCGCGATACGGCGTCCATCGAGCTTCCCGCCCAGCCGGCGGGTCAGTCGCTCGAGTAGCGTCCGCTTCTGACTCGCATTCACCGCCTCCACGGACTGGAGGATCGAAGCGTCGACACCGAGGTCCGTCATCGTCTTGACGAGGGCTTGGACATCTTTGGGAAAACAGCTGCCCCCGTAGCCGATCCCCGGAAAGAGGAAGCTGGGCCCGATCCGTGAGTCCGACCCCACACCCCGACGAACGGAGTCGATGTCGGCGCCCGTTCGTTCGCAGAGTCGCGCGATCGCGTTCATGAAGCTGATCCGCGTCGCGAGCATCGAATTCGCGGCGTACTTCGTGATCTCCGCCGAGGGCACGTCCATGATCAGGATGGAGTGGCCCGTCCGCACGAAAGGCGCATACAGGTCCTTCAGCACCTCCGCGGCGTACTCGGAGTCGACGCCGAGCACCACGCGGTCCGGCTTCATGAAGTCTTCGACCGCGGCGCCTTCTTTCAGGAACTCGGGGTTCGAGCACACGTGGACCTTGTGCTTCGTCTCCTTCTCGATCGCCTCGCGCACGAGCTTGGCGGTGCCGACGGGGACCGTGCTCTTCGTGATGACGACCTTTTCGCCGTCCATCGACTGCCCGATCGTCTTCGCGACGGCGAGCACGTGCCGCAGGTCGGCCGACCCGTCCTCGTCGGGCGGGGTCCCCACGGCGATGAAGATCACGTGGGAGGCCCGCACCGCGGCGGGCACGTCGGTCGTGAACGTGAGGCGCCCCGCGGCCAGGTTGCTCTCGATGAGCGGTTCGAGACCCGGCTCGTAGATCGGTATCTCACCCTCGTTGAGGCGGGCGATCTTGCGTGCGTCGATGTCGGCGCAGACGACGTCGTTGCCGGTCTCGGAGAGGCATGCACCCGCGACGAGACCCACGTATCCGGATCCGATGACTGCGACTTTCATTCAGGAATGCGTCCTGGAAGAAGCGAGTTCGATGAAGGGTTAAGATCACCCCCCCAGGGCAGAACCGGCAGGGGATATCGACTCACTGGTCCGCCGGTTCCGGTCGACTCCCGCACGAGGCTGCGCGCCCCGACACGGCGGGCGTCGCCGCAGGCGTTCACTTGGTCGCCGCCGCCCTGAGCTCGAAGAGCTGATCCCGCAGGAGCGCCGCGCGCTCGAAGTCCAGCGCGCTCGCAGCCTCGGCCATCTCCTTCTCCAGGATCTTCACGTACTCCTCGAGGTTGACCTCGTCGGCGTACGTGGCGGCGGCCTCGGCGACCCGAGGCGCGGACGTACGCGCGTCCGCGAGGCGAGTCGAGAACTCGATCTCCGAGATGCTCTTCACGATCGTCTCGGGTGTGATGCCGTGCTGCAGGTTGTGCGCGACCTGGATCTCGCGACGGCGGTTCGTCTCCTCGATGCACCGCTGCATCGACGACGTGACACGGTCGGCGTACATGATCGCGCGGCCCTCGACGTTCCGGGCCGCCCTCCCGATCGTCTGGATGAGCGAGCGCTCGTCGCGTAGGAAGCCTTCCTTGTCGGCGTCGAGGATCGCGACGAGCGACACCTCCGGCAGGTCGAGCCCCTCGCGCAGCAGGTTGATCCCGACCAGCACGTCGATCTTGCCGAGGCGTAGCTGCCGCAGGATCGCCATGCGCTCGATCGTATCGACCTCCGAATGCATGTAGCGCACGCGTACGCCGACCGACTGGAGGTACTCCGACAGGTCCTCGGCCATGCGCTTCGTCAGCGTGGTGACGAGCACGCGCTCGCCGCGCTTCTCGCGCTTGCGGATCTCTGCGAGCAGGTCGTCCACCTGCCCTTTCACCGGCCGGACGTCGACCGCCGGGTCGACGAGCCCCGTCGGGCGGATGATCTGCTCGACCACCACGCCTCCCGCTTGCCGGACCTCCCACTCGCCCGGCGTGGCCGAGACGTAGATCGCATGCGGAATGAGCGATGCCCACTCGTCGAACTTGAGCGGACGGTTGTCGAGGGCCGACGGCAGGCGGAAGCCGTGCTCGATCAGCGTCAGCTTCCGTGAACGGTCGCCGTTGTACATGCCGTTGATCTGCGGGATCGAGGCGTGTGACTCGTCCACGACGATCAGGAAGTCCGCAGGGAAGTAGTCGAACAGGCACGCGGGCCGCTCGCCGGTCCTGCGCCCGCTGGTGTAGAGCGAGTAGTTCTCGATGCCCGGGCACGTGCCGATCTCGAGCATCATCTCGATGTCGAAGTTCGTGCGCTGCTCCAGCCGCTGAGCCTCGAGCAGACGACCCTCGGAGCGGAACTTGGCCAACTGCTCGGCCAGCTCGGCGCGGATCGCGGGCACCATGTTGTTGATCGTGCTGCGCTCCGTCACGTAGTGGCTCGCTGGATAGATCGCCGTGCGCTCGAGCGCGGTGATGAGCTCGCCCGTGAGCGGATCGAAGCGACTGATCCGCTCGACCTCGTCGCCCCAGAGCTCGATGCGAACAGCCTGCTCGTCGTAGGCCGGGTACACCTCGACCGTGTCGCCACGAACACGGAAGGTGCCCCGCTCGAATAGGTAGTCGTTGCGCTTGTACTGGATGTCGACGAGGCCCTTGAGGATGTCCCGGCGAGGACGCTCTTCGCCCACTTCCAGATGCAGCATCAGGCTCCGGTAGTCCTTCGGATTACCGAGGCCGTAGATGCAAGAGATCGAGGCGACCACGATCACGTCATCGCGCTCCATCAGCGAGGAGGTCGCGCGGAGTCGAAGCCTCTCGATGTCCTCGTTGATCGAAGCGTCCTTCTCGATGTACGTGTCCGTCGCCGGGACGTACGCCTCCGGCTGGTAGTAGTCGTAGTACGAGATGAAGTACTCGACCGCGTTGTGCGGGAAGAGCGACTTCAGCTCGCCGTACAGCTGCGCCGCCAGCGTCTTGTTGTGCGACATCACGAGCGTCGGGCGGCCGTGGTTGGCGATCACGTGGGCGATCGAGAACGTCTTGCCGGTGCCCGTGGCGCCGAGCAGCACCTGGTGCCGGTCGCCGCGGGCGAGCCCCTCGGTCAGCTCGGCGATCGCGCGCGGCTGGTCACCGGCGGGGCGGTGGGGGGAGACGAGGTCGAACGCGGTCATCGAAATGCGATCCGACGAACTACCTGCCCCGCCAACGCGCCGACAGGCTCAGGTTCAAGTTCGACAGATCGAGCCCGTAGAAGTAGCGGTGGTACTCGTGCGTCGCGATCAGCCCCGCGCCGAGGTCGAAGTCGCCGACGAAGAACAGCCCGTGCGCTCCCCCGTTGATCGACACGTCGTGACAGCAAGTCGTCTGGCCGTTGGCGACGGCCCAGACGTAGTAGGCGTCGTTGTCCTTCATCTGACGCTCGAAGTATACGCCGACCCGTCCCCATGGAGCGTACAGGTCGGCGCCCAGGTGCTGGCCGCCTCCGCCCGGACCCAGCCCCGAGCCGATCACCTGACCCTCCTGCGTATATCCCTGGGTGACGATGTGATGAGCGTAGTAGGTCGGGTTCGCGCGCACCTCGTACGTCGTCGACCGCTCCAGGTGCGTCAGCTCCCCCGTGAGCGTCACGATGCGCGAGCCCGAGAGCTCGTACGCTTTCCGCAGCCCGAGCGTATAGGCCTGCGAGTGCTCCGGTTCCAGGATGACGTCGCGGAACGCCCACGCGTGGTCGTTGCGCGCCCACTCGGCATACACCTCGAATCCGCTCTCGGGAAGGACCCAGCGGCCGAAGAGAGAGATCATCTGATCGTGCTCATCGTCACCCGTCGGGTTCTGGGGTGTCACGAGCGTCTTCTTTCGCAGACCCCCCAGAACGGCGAAGTAGTCACCGAGCGGCAGCCCGTCGTCCGGCCAGAACCCGTAGAAGACGCGCGTGAGCCCCAGGGAGAGGCCATCGAGGAAGCTCGGCGAGTACGTCGCCACGAGCCCCGTGACGAAGCGGTTCGTGTTGGGCACCGCCGGGTCGAACCAATCCGACTGGGTCAGTCGCCCCCAGATCCAGCGGGCCTCGAAGCCACCGATGCCCGTATCGACCCGGCCATCGGTGCCGAGGAAGGCGTGGGGGAAGCCCGCCGCGTTGTTGCTCATGATGATCGCGTTGCGGATCCCCGGGCCCCACCACTGGTTGGCCGTGCTCACCCCGAGCGTGGCGCCTCGGACGTCGAGACGGAGCTCGGACTGGCCGGGATCCAGGGTCCAAAAGGCGTCGGGTCCGAAGCGCTGCGGCATGTCGATGACCCGCCATGGGTAGGCGTAGACCGGCATACCGGACACGGTCCCGACTCCGAGCTCGAAGCTGGCGTTCTGGTTGTAGCTGAGCGTGGGATGGAGGGTCAGCGTCAACCCACGCCACGACCCCTGCGCCCCGAAGTCCAGCGCGGTGGTCACGCCTTTCCCCTGCCAGATCGCGCCGTCGTTCTGGCCTACCGGGTAGCTCGAGTTGACGAAGGCGCGGAGGCGAGGCGCGAGGAGCGTCAGAGGGGACGGATCGAG
>CAZBCN010000033.1:0-31893 GCA_964490285.1 uncultured Gemmatimonas sp.
GCTCAGGACGCAAGACTACCTGGAGCCTACATCAGTTCGGTGGAGGGCCGATTCCGTTTAGGCCGGAGACGGTGAGGACTGAGGGGTGTGGGAGGGGCGAGCGTTAGAGTCGGTTCCGCTCTAGCACGTCGCAGATCAGGTGCAGTAACCCAACCACGCTGTTAGTGATGCCGAACGCGCCCGCCGGTGGCGGGGCGTTTCGCAGCCGGTAGATGAAGAAAATGAGCGGCGCCTTCTCAGCGAGGTGGACCGCCTCAGCAAACTCGACGCCCTCCGTGTTATTGCCGTCCCTGGCGATGTCTGAAAGGACGAGGTCGAAGCGCTGATCCTCCAGGTAGGTGGTCGCCTCCTCGGAGCTGTCCGCCTGGGTCACCTCCGCACCCAGCAGGGTCAGGAGTCGCACTGCCCATAGCTGGTCCAGCGGGCTGTCATCTATCCAGAGAATCTTGGCTCCCTCGAACACCTGCCGTACTAGGGCGACACGCTTGAGTGCTGGAGAGGACCGCAGGTACTCACTCGCTGCCGCGTAGAGGTCACTGTCTGGTTGCACCTCATTCACGGCATCCACCGATGCCGACGCAGGCGTGAGGTCTTGGCCCGTTTCCCTCTTCCAACCGTTCGACAACCGCTCCCACGCTGCATCCAAGCACTTGTCCGTCGCCCTATGGAAGACGGCCGATCCGGCGAAGGCGATGACCGTGAGGAGAGTGGTGGGGTCCATGTCCGGCTACCCAGCGAATTTCATCAAGTAGTAGAGCCCATGCCGTCTGGCGTTGCGTTTCTCCGCTGCATACTCCACGAACTTCGAGTGTGTCCAAGACGCGGTGGCCATCCCGGCACCGACGACGCTGGCGAGCGTCAGCCCTTCCAGAGACATCGGAAGCACGCCAACGCCAATTGCGCCACCGAGCATGAATAGTTCACCGGGTCTGAGGTTACGGGCCGTCTCGCGAACGTCGTCTTTGAAGACTCGCGACCATGTGGAGCGAAGCGCGTACTCAACCTCCTGCGCCTCCTTCCACACCGAGGTGTCCCTCAGTTCCTCGACTTCTCGGTCGTAACCGCGCTCGGTCGGGAGGGTCTCGATCTCGGAGACCAGAGTCCTCGAAATCACACTAAACTCGCGAAACAGATCTCTGTTCGCCGACTTGAATCCCGCGATCTCATCCAACGAGCGGACGGCGAGTTGTTCATCCGTGACGAAGGACTGGATCAGTTTTTCGACCACAGTCCCGTACCCAACGTCCTGGGTCCTTAGCCAGCTCGGTTCAAGCTCGGGGGCCAGTTCGCGTACCCGCCAGACGGCTTCCCGGATCTTGGCCGAAAGCATCTGATGGACATAGCGCTTCCCTGTGATCGGAATACAGTGTTCCGCGTCCGCAGCGAGAAGGAACTTGTTGAGTAGCAGACCATGAGCGAGACCGTGCTGTTGGACGCCGAGATCAGGTGAGTGGCGATCCTCGGTAAGGTCCCCATCGGCGCACGCGATCTTCCAGGTATAGGTACGCTCGCGCTCGGGGATTGCATTGACCGAAGCTTGGAATCCTTCGCTTCCCAGGTCGGCTGCGGCGGCCGCATGGATTAGCTCCCGTTGGTTGTCATCCGGCACGAAATGGTGGACGGTGACGGCCGCCGACTCCGAGAGCCATTTGGGGAAAACGACCGCGCGCAGCTCGCCCCGTTCGTCTCGGTATCCCGCGATGTGCCTTGGGAGCAGGTAGAGAATCTCGTCGAATGCAAGGAGCATTCTCTTGTAGTCGAGGTCGTCAAACCAACCCAATCCGTCGCACATCATCGCGGACAGAACGGGTGGTTGGGTCACAGGGCGCTCCGTAGGTCTGCTGGCAGCCGAAACCATGCTGCCGGCTGGTTCGCCCAGCAAGCAGGGTCTACGCCAACACCAACGGCAGCCCCAGCGCGAACAACACGCTCACGATGATGAGGCGGATACGAAGCCCATCCAGCGGAACGGCCGGCGCTCAGCGTCGGTGATGCGGTGTACCAAAGGCCCCTTTTCCACTCCCTGGGCCGACCCTAGAAAGGGGGGCTCCGCAGCGGATTCCCTGCCCAGGAATCCACGAAGCGCCTAGGGCGTTCTCGCGCGCGCGTGTCATTAGCGGGGGCGTGGGCGTGCCCTCGAAGGCGCCGGAGGGCCGTATGGTGCTCAGGGTTCGTCAAATAGGCTTCCGATCAATGCTCCAATCGCGACGCAGCCAGGGCCGACAATCGTGGAAGCGATGACGTCCATCCGTGGCTTGAAGGAGGGCATGTACGCAGTCAACGCCATTCCAATGCCGAATCCAACTACTGCGAGGAGTTGAGACCTCGGGCCCCTGAGGGGCTTGGGTCGAGGCGGCTGCGACACGAAACGACCAGTTACACCGGACGACGAAGTCGCGGGATTCGTCCCAGAACGATCACAAGGCCACCGACGAGGAGATACAGCATCCACCAATTCGCGCCAATGCGATTGGCGGCAAGCGCAGCCGTCCCGAGGGCCAGGAATACCCAGGAGGGGAATGCGACCCAATAGCGACCGAAATCGTGCCGGGCCATGCTCGCGGGGGCGCTGAGTGACAAGCGCTCCCCGGTGTCTCCGGCGTTCAGGGCTCTTGCCAAGGTAACCCCCGATCCTGAGAGGACGTTCTGGGCTTCGGAAAGGCGTGCGTCGTCGGAGACTTCAAAGCCGCTGGATTCAGACTCCCGAAATACCTGCTCGGCCTCCACGCGGCTCATCATTGGGGCCCCGACCACAGTGGTGTCGTCAGAGGGGACCCGCCGCGCCCTGAAATGCCGCAGGGCGAGGACAACGAGCATCACAAAGAAGCCCAACACGGAACCGGCAAGCATGACGTTGAACGCCATTCCCGGAAGGCCAAACCGATTGACCGCTAGGTCGGTATGTCCCAGCAGGCCGTAGGATGCGCTGAGGTACCACACGACGGCCTTGCCTAGCGGCATCGGCGATGACGGGGCCATGCGGTCAACCTGCGGGCCGTGCCCAGCCGTGTCCAGACTCGGATGGCGGCTCGTTTGGTGTCACGTCCCCTACCCCCTTTCCACGTGCACCCCCGTTCTGCAACAACAAAGCCGGGGGCGCGGATTTCCGGCCTACGACTCCACCGAAGCCTCTAGGGCGTTCTCGCGCGCGCGTGTCGTTCCTGTCGGTGGGTGGGCCCTTGGACCTCGACTAGCCCCGCGTGGGATTGATTGGACTTAGCGGGTCGCCTAGATGCATTCGGGATGCAGCGAGGCAGGAAACCTGCGTCCCCTAGTGGGCCCGCCAGGGCTCGAACCTGGGACCTACCGATTATGAGTCGGCTGCTCTAACCAGCTGAGCTACGGGCCCTGCGCGCCTAAGATAGCCCGCGGCGTCCCGGGCGGGCACCGACGTCGACGGCGCTTCCCACCGTTCAGCTCAGCAGAGTTCCGAGCTTCCCCAGAACTTCTTCCGTGACTCGCGAGGGCACGGACCCGATCCGCTCTCCTTCGCGCGCGCGCCAGTCGAGGCTCTTCACTTGGTCGGCGAGCACTACGCCCTCAGCGCCGGATTCCGGGGGCACGGCCACTTCGAACGGGTAGCCCTTGGCGCGTGAAGTGACCGGGCAGAGGATGGCGAGGCCGACCTTCGCGTTGTAGCTGCCCGGAGAGAGGACGAGCGCGGGCCGCCGGCCGGCCTGCTCGTGCCCGGTGTGCGGATCGAACCGCAGCCACACGAGGTCCCCGCGCTCGGGAACGTAAGCGCCTACCACACTTCCACCCCCCGACGCGGTCCGGTGTCGACGACGCGGTGCACGTTCTCATCCTTGATCCCATTCAGAAGCACCTCGAGCGTGTATGACGGGCGCGGCGGTGTGATCACGAGACGACCGGCGTCGAGCGCGACGTCCACCTCCGTTCCGTCGTCGATCCCGCTCTCGCGCGCGAGGAGGGCGGGAATCCTCAGCGCAAGCGAATTACCCCACTTGCTGACCCTGATGAGCACGGCGGCTCCTTGACGTAGATACAATGAAGATACGCCTCGGATCGGTTGGGCAGAAGGACCCCGTACGTTGTCATGCCCGACGGAGCGCTTCCATAGCCGGATGGGTCCCCCCTCACGTCGTGCCGAACAACCGGTCCCCCGCGTCGCCGAGGCCCGGCACGATGTAGCCGTCCGCGTTGAGCTCCCGGTCGAGGGCGGCGGCGAAGATCGGCACGTCGGGGTGCGCGGCCTCGATCGCACGCACGCCCTGAGGCGACGCGACGAGGCACATGAAGCTGATCTGCCGGGCTCCCCTTCGCTTGAGTCCGGTGATCGTCGCAACTGCCGACCCGCCGGTCGCGAGCATGGGGTCGAGGACGATGAAGCGGCGCACGTCGGGCGGGTGCGGCACCTTGAAGTAGTACTCCACGGGCTCGAGCGACTGCTCGTCGCGAGACATGCCGACGTGCCCGACGCGTGCCGTGGGGATCAGTCTGAGAACGCCCTCGACCATGCCGAGGCCGGCCCGCAGGATGGGCAGGAGGACGATGGCCTCACCGATGACCCGCCGCCCGATCGTCCGCTCGAGCGGCGTCTCGACCTCGACCTCCTCCTCCTCGAGCCCGCGCGTGACCTCGTACGCCATGAGCATCGCGATCTCGTCGACGAGCTCGCAGAAGAGCTTCTTGGGCGTGCTCGCCTTCCGAAGGAGGCGGACCTTGTGCCGGATGAGCGGGTGGTCGATCACGGTCAGGTTCGCCAGGTCGGCCATCATGGACTCCGTGTGGTAGCGAGGAGCGCCTCGCGCTCCTCTTCGCTGAGCATCCGCCACGCCCCTGGCTCGAGGTCGCCGAGGCGCAGGGGGCCGAAGCGGATCCGCTGGAGCCTGAGCACGTGGTGTCCGACCGCGCTCATCATGCGACGCACCTCGCGCTTGCGCCCCTCGGTGAGGACGACGGTCAGGGTCGAGCGGACGGGCCCCGCCTCCAGGACCGACGCGCGCTCCGCAACGGCGAGCCCGTCGTCGAGCCGGACGCCCTCGAGCAGGCGTTTCACCTCCGCGGGCCCGACGGTGCCCGCCGCCTCGACGCGGTACTCACGCTCGAGACCGCCGCTCGGGTGTTGGAGTCGGTGCGCCGCGTCGCCGTCGTCGGTGAGCAGCAGCAGGCCCTCGGCATCCTTGTCGAGGCGTCCGACGTACTTGAGGCGAGCGAAGTCCTTGGGCAGCACGTCGTAGACGGTCGCGCCGCCGTGCGGATCGCTCCGCGTCGTGAGCACGCCCACGGGCTTGTGGAAGAGCACCCACACCGGCTCGCCCCCACCCGGATCGAGTACGCGCTTCCCGTCGACCTCCACCACGTCGCGGCCCGGCACCACGCGCACGCCGAGCTCCGTGACGACCTCGCCGTTCACCCGGACGCGCCCCTCCCCCATGAGCACTTCGGCCTCCCGGCGCGAGGCGCGGCCCGCGCGCGAGAGGTACTTCTGGAGGCGGACCCCTTCGGTCACCGGTCGGGCCCGAAGTCTCCGTCGTCGTCCCCGTCCTCGTCGTCGAACCGCGGATCGTCGAAGGACTCGTCCTCGTCGAGCTCGGCCACCTCGGTCTCGACAGCGACCGAGACCGCGATGGCAGCATCCGAGTCCTCCGCGACCTCCGCTTCCTCGGACGACAGATCCAGCGTGCGCTGGTCGGGGTCCGGACGCTCCGAGCCGGGGAGGCCGAGGACTTCCCCCTCCACTCCGAGCGGAATCCGCTCGCGCAGCACGATGGGCAGCTCCTCGGGCCGCGGCAGCTCCTCGAGCGAGCGGAAGCCGAAGTGCTCGAGGAAGTGGCGGGTCGTGCCGTAGAGGAGCGGACGGCCGATCCCCTCCGAACGCCCGACGATGTCGATCAGACGCCGCTCCTGAAGCGTGCGGATCACGCCCGACGCGCCGACGCCCCGCACGTACTCGATCTCGAGCCTGCCGATCGGCTGGCGATACGCGATGATCGCGAGCGTCTCGAGCGCGGGTCCCGAGAGCCGCGAGGGCCGCGGCACGTTGTCGAAGCGCTCGAGATACGGCGCGAACTCCGGGCGGGTCAGAAGCTGGTAGCCCTCCGCGAGCTCCACCACCTGGAACGCGCGCCCCAATTCGTCGTACTCGCCCCTGAGCGCCTCCAGAGCCGCCTCGACCTGGTCCTCGTCCAGGGACTCGTCTGCGCGTGCGATCTCGCCCGCGGTCAGGGGTGCGTCGGACGCGAAGAGCACCGCCTCGACGATCTGCTGAGCGTTCACGCCTCCTCTCCTTTCTCCACGAGCGTCTCCTCGAGATCGCCAGGCGCGGGCCCGACGTCACCGTCATCGTCGCGTCGATACATCCACAGCTCCGCGAAAGGTCTCGCCTGGCGCAGCATGAGGACCCGCCGGCGCGAGAGCTCGAGCCCGGCCAGAAACGTCATCACTCCGTGGCTCCGCTCCTTGAAGCCCTCGAGCAACTTGGTGAACTGCACGCGCGTGCCCTCGCGGAGCGCCTCCAGGATAAGCACGGCCTTCTCCTCCATCGTCACCGGCCTCTGGGTCACGCGGTGATCGACGTGTCTCGGAGCCGGCATCTGCACGCGAAGTGCCGCCTCGAAGACCTCTTGCCACGTCGTCTCCAGCGGCACCTCCGAGAGGTCGACCCTCGGCCGCACCGGAATGTACCCCTTTCCAAACCGCCGCTCTCGATCGGCTTCGGCGACGCGCAGACGGAGCGTGATCTCGCGGATCTGCTCGTACTCGAGCAGCCGACGTACGAGCTCGGCGCGCGGGTCCTCCTCGTCGTCCTCGGAGAGCCGCGGCAGGAGCATCTGCGCCTTGATGCGGATCAGCGTCGCCGCCATCTCCAGGAACTCTCCGGCTCCATCGAGGTCGTTCACGTCGAGGTTCTTGATCGCGAGCAGGAACTGCTCGGTGATCTTCGCGATAGGAATGTCGAACACGTCGACGTCCTGCGTGCGGATCAGATGCAGGAGCAGGTCGAGCGGACCCTGGAACCGGTCGATCTCGACGTTCAGGAAGCCATCGCGCTCCGGCGCGCGTGCGGCGACGCTCAGATCCACAGGCGAATGAACTGGTCCGCGAGGCCGCGCAGAGCGGAGACCGGCGCGAGGAAGAAGTCCATGAACCCTGGCGCGAAGAAGATGAGCCCCATCACGATCAGCAGACCGATCTGGCCGAGCTCACGGTACCTCGCGGCGAGCTCGCGCGGCAACATGTGGGCGACGACGTGCGACCCATCGAGGGGCGGGATCGGAATCAGATTGAAGAACGCCAAGATCAAGTTGATGTAGATCGCGTAGTCGAGCGTCATGAAGAGCACGTCGGTGGTGCCCCCCATGGAGCCCACCACGCTCCTCAGCTTCACCACGACACCCGCGAGTAGCGTCGCGAGGACCGCGAGGCCGATGTTCGACACGATCCCCGCGAGCGAGACGCGGACATCGCCCGCGACGTATTGGCGGTAGTTGGCCGGGTTCACGGGGACCGGCTTGGCCCACCCGAAGATCAATCCTCCGGTATAGGCCAGGATCCCCGGAAGGATGATCGAGCCGATCGGATCCAGGTGCCGGATGGGGTTCAGCGTGATGCGCCCCAGGCGCTCCGCCGTGTCGTCCCCCTCCCGCCTGGCCTGCCACGCGTGGGCCACTTCGTGGACCACCACGGACATGATCAGAACGGCGACGAGGATGGTGGCGTCGAGCAGCGGCATGGGCGACAAACCTAGCGGCTCACCCCTCCGGCTCCCCAGGGCGTTGATCGACCAGGCCCTCTCCCCTAGTTTTGCCTGCTCAGTACACCGGAAAAGCAGCCCACGAGCGACCCATGCCGAATCTCAAGAGCGCCAAGAAGCGGATGCAACTCAGCCGCCCGCGAGAAGAACCGGGCCGAGCGCGCGAGGATCCGTACGGCGATCAAGGGCGTGCGGGCCGCCACGACCGCCGAGGCGGGTGAGGCCTCTCTGCGTCGGGCCGTGGCCCTGCTCGACCGGGCGGCCACGAAGAACCTCATCCCCAAGAACCGCGTCGGGCACACGAAGGGCGCCCTGACGAAGTTCGTGCGGTCGCTGAAGGCGTAAGCTCTTCGCGCGGGCGTCAGCCCCCGAAGACCACCCGGCCGCTGACGATCGTCAGCTTCGGCCGCCCCGTCAGCTCCCAGCCTCCGAACGGCGTATTCCGGCTCTTCGAGCGGAATGCCTTCGCGTCCACCGTCCACTTCTCGTTCGGATCGAACACGGTCACGTCCGCGGGGCTGCCCTCCGCGAGCGTCCCACCCGGAAGCCTGAACGCGCGCGCCGGGCCGCAGCTCATGCGCTCGACCATCGTGGGCAGATCGATCACGCCCTCGCCGACGACACGCGTGAGCATGATACCGAGCGCGGTCTCGAGCCCCACGATTCCGTTGGGCGCTTCGGCGAACGCCGCTTCCTTCTCGTCGTAGTGATGCGGCGCGTGGTCGGTCGCCACGGTGTCGAGCGTTCCGTCCGCGAGTCCTTTCCGAACCGCCGCTACGTCCTCCGCGGTCCGCAGCGGCGGGTTCATCTTCGCTTCCGTGCGATACCCGTTCACGGCGTCCTGGGTGAGCACGAGGTGGTGCGGCGTCGCCTCAGCGGTGACGCGCACGCCGCGCGCCTTCGCCTGGCGAATCGACTCCACGCCGAACCGCGTCGACACGTGCTGCAGGTGGATGTGTCCACCCGTGAGCTCCGCCAAGAGGAGGTCGCGGACGATATGGATGTCCTCGGCCGCGTTGGGCTTACCCGCGAGACCGAGGCGCGTCGAGACCAGGCCCTCGTTCATGTGGCCGTTGAACGAGAGGCCCAGGTCCTCCGGGTGATCCGCGACCGGAATGCCGAACGCTAGCGCATACTCGAGCGCGGTGCGCATGAGGCCGGAGTCCATGACGGGGTTACCGTCATCCGTGACCGCAACCGCGCCGGCCTCGACCATCTCGCCGATGAGCGCCAGGCGCTTGCCTGCGCGTGCCGCGGAGATGCAGCCCACCGGGTAGACACGCGCCGCGCCCGCTCTGCGCCCCTCGGCCGCCACGAACCCGACCGCGGCCGGGTCATCGATGGGCGGATCCGTGTTCGGCATCGCGCACACCGCGGTGAACCCGCCCGCCGCGGCCGCAGCGGCACCCGTGGCGATCGTCTCCTTGTGCTCCTCGCCCGGCTCACGCAGATGCACGTGCACGTCGATCAGGCCGGGCGTCACCACGAGCCCCGCACAGTCGACCACCTTGGCGCCCTGGGGCACCTCGAGGCGCGCGCGCACCTTGGCCACCTTGCCGTCCACGAGCAACACGTCGCGCTTGGCGTCGAGCTTCTGGCTCGGATCGATCACGCGTCCGCCACGGAGCAGGAGCGCCTTGCTCACGGCTCACCCCCCTGCTTCGCAGCCTCGGCCTTCTCGGGCTGTCCGCCCGCGAGCAGATACAGCACCGCCATCCGCACGGCGACCCCGTTCGTCACCTGGTTCAGAATCACCGAGTAGGGTCCGTCGGCGACGTCCGAGTCGATCTCGACGCCGCGGTTCATCGGTCCGGGGTGCAAGACCAGGATGTCGCGCTTCGAGGCCTCGAGGCGTGCCTTCGAGACGCCCCAGATGCGGTTGTACTCACGCAAGCTCGGCACGTAACCCGCCTCCATTCGCTCCAGCTGGAGCCTCAGCACGTTGAGGACGTCCGCCCACTCGATCGCTTCTTCCAGACGGGTGAAGACCCGCACGCCGAGCTCCGTCGCGGCCGGCGGCATGAGCGTGGGCGGGCCGCACACCGCGACCTCGGCCCCGAGGGTGAGGAGCCCATAGATGTTCGAGCGCGCGACGCGCGAGTGCAGGATGTCCCCCACGACGCAGACCTTCACGCCTTCCAGCCGGCCCAGCCGGTCCCGGATGGTGAGCAGATCGAGCAGGCCCTGCGTGGGATGCTCGTGGCGGCCGTCCCCGGCGTTCACGACGTTCGAGGGAATCCGGTCGGCGAGGAACTGCGCCGCACCCGAGGAGCCGTGGCGTATGACCACCATGTCGATGCGCATCGCTTCGAGGTTGCGAGCGGTGTCGACGAGCGTCTCCCCCTTCTGGAGGGAGGAGCCGACCGAGGAGATGTTCACGGTGTCGGCGGAGAGCCGCTTCTCCGCGAACTCGAAGGAGATGCGCGTGCGCGTCGAGGCCTCGAAGAACAGGTTGACGATGGTCTTGCCGCGGAGCACCGGCACCTTCTTGATGCGCCGCTCGGAGATCTCCTTGAACGGCTCGGCGGTATCGAGGATCGTGCGAAGCTGATCCGCCGTGAGAAATTCGAGGCCCACCAGGTCCTTACCGAGGGAGGCGGGCGTCGGGCTCAAGCCGCCTCCGGCTCCACCGTGCGGAGCTCGACGCCGAGCTTCCCGTCGAGCTCGGGTACGTAGACCTCGACGCGCTGGTCCTTCGCGACGGTGAGGGCGCGCCCCGTGAAGTCCGGTTGGATCGGGAGCTCGCGCCCGCCGCGGGCGATCAGCACACAGAACTGGATGCGCTTGGGCCGACCCCAGTCGGAGAGCTCGTTGATCGCCGCCCGCATCGTCCGGCCGGTGTAGGCGACGTCGTCCACGAGCACGACGGTCTGCCCGTCGATGCCACCCGGCGGAAGCTCCGACTCGCCGACGAGCGGGCGCGGACCGATGGCGCCGAGGTCATCGCGGTACAGCGTGATGTCGATCGAGCCGGAAGACACCGGCCCCCCCGCGAGCGACTCGATCTCCTTCTGGAGGAGATCCGCGATCTGCGTGCCCCGCCGATGCACGCCCATCAGGACGAGCCCCGCGACGCCCCCGTTTCGCTCCACGATCTCGCGGGCCATGCGGGCGATCTCACGCCGCACATCGGCCTCGTCCATCACGTGGATGCGCTTCTTATCGGGCATGCGGTCCGGGAAGGCGTGAGCGGCGGTAAGTTCGGCGCTGACCGGGGTCCGGTCAACGACCCGAGGCCCTAGAAGCCGAAGCGCTCCCGCCCCAGCCGCCTGAGCAGTGGATCGGCCGGGTCCCCCTGCCCCTCACCGGCCATCCAGTCGTAGGAGAAGAAGACCACACCGCCCGCGTCCTCGAGCCGCGCCATGTCGATCTTGGCGAACGTGCCGTCCGCGCTGTTCATGTACGCCCCGATGCCCGCCCATACCCGGTCCCGACTCCCCGCCGCTCTGCGGGCGTGACGTATCTGGCCCTGGAAGGTGTCCGTGCTCGCCGTATAGGCCATCGGGACCGCCACGTCCAGGATGCCGTCTTCGAGCCAGGCGTCCCACTCCTGGAAGCGCGCGCCGTGGGCGGTGGCGCGGTCCGGGACCACCGCCGCCGACACCACCAGCTCGGGCCGCCGGGTCTTCACTTCGCGATAGAGCTCGGCGACGAGGCTCGTGATCTGCGTCCGGCGGAACTCGTCCCACTCTTCGGGCAGGCCGCTCGGCCACGCGAGAGGCTCGGAGCGCGCCGAGCGGTCGAGCTCGGCGATGCGCGCCGGGGGAAGCGTGGGCCCCACCCACTCGCGGAAGCGTGCGATCGCGCCCTCGGAGTAGTCGAAGTCCGCGTTGGGGTAGCGCACGTAGTCGAAGTGTATGCCGTCGAGGTCGTACCGCTCGACGACGTCGAGCCATACCTCGCGCAGGCGCGCGCGCACCTCGGGGTGCGACGGGCTCGTGTAGATGCCCTCGACGGTCTGCGGCCGGTCCGCCGCATACCGACGGAGTGCCGCCACGAAGCGAGGTGAGCGCGGATCGACCCCGTGCAGCTCGGCGGCGAGCGGGCGCGGCACCGCGAGCCAGTCCGGGTGTGCGTTCACGATGTGAGCGGGGCTCACCGGGGGAGCCGCCGGCCCCCACACGAGGTGCGTGTTGAGCCACGCGTGCACGGCCATGCCGCGGCGGTGCCCTTCCTCGATTGCGAGCCCGAGCGGATCGAACTCCGGCGGTCCCTGCACGCCCTCGGCGCGCGGCTCGATCGTCGAGCGGTAGTAGGCGTCGCCGCGTCCACGTACCTGGACGATCAGCGTGTTGATGCCCGCAGCGGCCGCCTCGGCGACCATCCTCTTCACCTGCTCCTCGCTCGTCATCGTCCAGCGCACGACCCAGAGGCCGCGCACCTCGGGGAACGAGCGGACCGGACGGGGCGGCGTGTACGAACGCTCGGCCGGACGCTCGACCGCCTCGGACGGAACGGGTGCGGGCGCCGGGGGCGTGGGGGGAGCCGCGGGGGGGCTCGCCGGCGCGGGGACGCCCAGCGGCGAACAAGCGCCGACCGTCAGTGCGAGCCAGGCGAGCGTGCGGATGCGCCTCATCGCCGCTCCCGGAAGAACGACCGGAGCAGCTCGGACGACTCGTCTGCCAGTACGTCGCCGAGGACCTCGCAGCGGTGGTTGAGCCGCTCGTCCCGCAGGAGGTTGCCGAGCGAGTCGACCATGCCGGCCTTCGGATCGCGCGCCCCGTAGACGACGCGGGGGATCCGGGCGAGCACGATCGCGCCGGCGCACATCGCGCACGGCTCGAGCGTCACGTACAGCGTGGTGTCGATGAGGCGCCAATCACCCAGCTCGGCCGCTGCCCGCCGAATCGCGACGACCTCCGCATGCGCCGTCGGATCGGCATCGATGATCGTGCGGTTGTGACCCTCGCCGAGGACCTGACCCCCGCGGACGACCACCGCACCCACCGGAACCTCGGCGCGCTCGGCGGCCTCGCGGGCGTGCGACAGGGCCCGCGACATCCAGAAGACGTCGGCGGAGACCGCGGAAGTGAGCTCGATCGGCATGGTAGCCATCGAGCTATAACTGCATCAGTGCTGGGTCAGGTTCAAGGCTGCAGTGTCGTCCATCCGCCTGTACAGCCCCGCCACCCGACCGATGAGGCGAAGGCCGTCGGCGTCCGCGACCACGGTCGTCTCGCCCCCCGGGCGCAGAGCCTCCAGATGCAGGCCCTTCCCGTTCTTCACGAACCGGTGGAACAGCGAGTCCGACCCGACCCTGGCCACGACGATGGCCCCGCTCTCGACGTCTTCGAGCGCCGTGGGCGTAACCAGCACGAAATCGCCCTCGGAGACCCCCAGCACCGCGAGGTCCCCCGAGTGCGCACGCACGAAGAACGAATCGCTCTCTCCGCCGAGGCGGCGATCGATCGATACGTACATCTCCGGGCGCTCGCCCTTGATCGCCTCGTTCGGCACCTCGGCGAAACACGGCAGCGAGACGGTCTCCGCTCCGAGGTCGACCCCGAGGATCTTCACCCCGCGTGAGCGAGAAGGATCGCGCTCCAAGAAGCCCTTATCCGCAAGCGACTGCAGGTGCTCGGATACGGTCTTGGTGCTCTTGATCCCGAACCGCTCGCCGATCTCGCGAATGGAGGGCTGGTAGGTGTTCGCGCGAAGGTACTGGACCATGAAGTCGAGAATCTTGCGCTCGATGTCGGTGAGCGGCTCGACCTGGCGGCCGGCGATCGAACTCTGTGATGCAACCGTTTCGGTGCGTGGCACTGTGAACGCCTAGAGGGGGGGCCTAGTCAGCGCCCGAGCCATGGTCGAGCGCTATCCTAATGTGCGCGTCCGAACAGTGTCAAGAAAGGTTTTCGTGCGGCGCGTGTACGCTTCACGAGGGTAACGGTGGACGGCCGAGCGGGTGCGTTGACTCAGCCGTGGAGCCGCTCGGTGAGCAGTCGCCTCGCGGCCGCGGGATCCGCAGCACCATGCGTCTGCTTCATGACTTCACCGACGAAGAGCCCGATCAGGCTCACCTTGCCCTCCCGGAACTCCGCAACCTTCTCGGGCCAGCGCGCGAGGACCGCATCGACCGCCGCACCCAGGACTGCGGGATCGGATACCTGCGTGAGTCCCATGGACGCGACGAGCTTCTCAGGATCGCCGCCTTCGCTCACCATCCGCGCGAGCACGTCCTTGGCGGCCCTGCGCGAGATCCGGCCCTGGCGGACCAACCCGGCGAGGCGGCCCACGGCGTCCCCCGTGAAGGGGAGGCCGGTGAGCGCCCGCCCGCCCACCAGACCTCGCAGGTCGACGGCGATCCAGGAGGCCACGTCTGGAGCGTCCCCGTGGGCCTCCAGGGCGCGCTCGAAGAAGTCGGGCGAGGCGGCGAGCAGCTCGGAATGCTCCTCGGGAACGCCGAGCTCGTCCCTGTAGCGCGCAGCGCGCGCGGCGATCGCCGGGTCCAGGATGCGCGGGCGTGGCTTCTCTTCGGCAGGCTGTCGCGGTTCGGCGGCGGGCCGCGTACGAGCCGGCTCCACGACGACGGGCTCGGACTCGCGCTTCGCCCACGTGTCCTTGAGGGCGACGATGCGGTTGAACACGAGGCTCCCGCCCGCACCATCGACGGGGTCCCGCCAGAAGTATCCCGTACGCTCGAACTGATAGCGGGTGTCGTGGGCGTCGCGGCCCACCGACGGCTCCACCTTCACTCCGCGCACCACGACGAGCGAGTCCGGGTTGAGCGGCACCGCGGTCACACCCCCGTCCTCGGCGACCTCCTGCTCGTGCTCGGTATGGAGGAAGATTCGGCTGAAGAGTCGGACCTCGGCGCTGAGCGCGTGCGGCGCCGAGACCCAATGGATCGTACCCTTCGTCTTCCTGGTCTCGGAGCCCGACCTGCTGCGGGTCTCGGGCGCGTAGCTACAGCGGAGCTCCACGACCTGTCCGTCGGCGCCCTTGATGACCTCGTCGCAGTGGATCACGTACGCGTACCTGAGCCGAACGTCCCCGCCGGGCGTCAGCCGGCGAAACCCCTTCGGCGGGTGCTCCGCGAAATCGGAGCGCTCGATCCAGATCTCACGCGAGAACGGCACCGGGCGGGAGCCCTCACGCGGCACGTCGTGCGGGAAGTACGGGGCGTCGATCTCCTCCGACGTCCCCTCGGGATAGTTCGTGATCACGACCTTGAGCGGATCGAGGACCGCCATCACGCGCGGCGCGATCGGGTTCAGGACCTCGCGGATCGCGAAGTCGAGCTTGGCCTCTTCCGTCTTCGCGCCGGTCTTGGAGACGCCCACGAGCTGGGCGAGCAGCCTCAGCGCCTCGGGCGGGATCCCGCGTCGCCGATAGGCCGCGATCGTCGCGAGGCGGGGGTCGTCCCACCCCGTCACCACACCCGCGTCCACCAACGGCTTGATGTTCCGCTTCGAGAGCACGGCGCCCTCGAGGTCGAGCCCCGCCCACTCGTACTGGTGTGGCCGGGGCTCCACGAAGCCGACGTTGTCGAGTACCCAGTCGTACAGCTCGCGGTTGTTGTCGAACTCGAGGGTGCAGATCGAGTGCGTGATGCTCTCGAACGCGTCCTCGAGACAGTGGGCGTAGTCGTAGAGTGGGTAGATGCACCACGCGTCGCCCTGCCGGTAGTGGTGCGCGTGCCGGATGCGGTAGAAGACCGGGTCGCGCATGAGCATGTTCGGCGACCCCATGTCGATCTTGCCGCGGAGCACGTGGGCGCCGTCCTCGAACTCGCCCGCGCGCATTCGCCGGAACAGGTCGAGGTTCTCCTCCGTCGAGCGGTTCCGGTATGGGCTCGGCACACCCGGCTCCGTGACCGTCCCCCTCCCCTCCCGGATCGCGTCCATGGGCTGCGAGTCGACGTAGGCGAGCCCCTTCTGTATGAGCACCTCGGCGCACTCGTACATGCGCTCGAAGTAGTCGGAGGCGAAGTAGAGGTGTTCGCCCCAATCGAAGCCGAGCCAGCGGATGTCTTCCTCGATCGAACGGACGAATTCCTCGTCCTCCTTCTCCGGGTTCGTGTCGTCGTAGCGGAGGTGACAGCGGCCGCGGAACTCCTCCGCGATCCCGAAGTTCAGGCAGACGCCCATCGCATGGCCGACGTGCAGGTAGCCGTTCGGCTCCGGGGGGAAGCGCGTGACCACCCGGCCGCCGTAGCGGCCGCTCGCGACGTCGGCGGCCACGATCTGGCGAATGAAGTCCCCGCCGCTCGCGCTGGTCTTGGTCGATTCCATGGGCGCTCAAGGTACAAAAAAAAGAACCGCGCCGGGGTGCAGGTCCCGGCGCGGCTGCCCTCGAAGACGAGGAGACTCGTCAGTTCGGACGGGGCTGGGCGGTCCGACCCGAGGAGCGCGACCCATCCCCGCTCGAGCTCCCTCCTCCACCATCCGAGCTCGACCTGTCGCCCCCACCGCTTCCGCTCGAGGAAGCCGGCGGCCCCCCCGAACCACCCGATGAGCCGCCCGAAGAAGTGTCGCGCGTGTACCCTCGCCCCGGGACCATGCGACTCCTCGGCTGCGGGGTCGGGTTCGCGGGCTGCACGATGATCGTCGCAGGCACGTAGCCCCAATACCCGCCGTATCCACCGTACAGCCCTCCGAAGCCGTCGTAGCCGTACGCTCCGAAGCGCGAGTAGAGCGGGCTGTAACGGAAGCCGGAGGGGTCGCGGAATGGGTTGAACAAGTAGGATCCGTACCCCCGGCGGTACCCGGGCGGGTACCGATCCGCCATGGCCATGCGTTCGGCCTCGCTCGCCGCGCCCTCGGGTGATACGACGAAACGGTCCGGATACGACACGGCCACCATCACGTCGATGATGCTCTCCGGCACACCCGCGTCGGCCAGGCGCACGAGCTCGCTACCGGTCAGCTCGAACTCCGTCTCGCGTGCGGCCACCCAGACCTCCACGGCCCGCGGTTCGACTCGGCGCGCGGCCTCCTCGACGTCGGCGATCTCGATGTCGCGCGCGGCCCGGATGCGTGCCGCACGCACGAGATTCGCATTCGCGGCCGCCGGGTCCACGACGCCCTGCGCGGCCAGCACCGCCGCTCCCGCAGGTTCGTAGCTCTGCGCCCACGCCACCGCATCGCCGCCGACCGAGAGCGAGCGGACGTCGATCCACTGCGAGGCGTTGATGAACGCCATCACGCCGCTCCCGGACCGAACCTCCCCGGCGCACTGGAAGTCCGAATGCGTGAACGCCCGGAGGCCGTCCTCGGAGAACTCCACCCGCTCCGTGCCCGTGCATCCCTCGGCGGCCACGGGACGAGCCACCCCGTCGGCGACCAGCGGCTCGACGGCCGTGACCTCGCCCTCGACCACGTTGAACATCTCCACGCCTGCGCCCGAGGGACGGAAGCAGAGGAGCCCGGGCTGCTCGGAGCCCGTCGGCAGCCAACAGCCGATGAACGCCGACCACCTCGCATCCATCTCCTGTGCGGCGCCCGGGAGCGACAGGGCCCCGCAGAGCACCGCGCCGCCGAGCAGCGCGCGACCGACTGTGCGTCCGTTCATCGAGTCTTTCTCCTTTGCTACCACCGAAGCGAAATGCCGGCCGTCAGCTGCAGGCCCGACAGGTCGATCCCATCGTACGCCGAGTACTCACCGCGGACGCCGCCACTCGCCACGACGTAGCGCGCCTCACCGGTGAGGTAGAACTGCTTTCCGACGGAGAGGTCCGCCCCGGCGGCTGCATAAGCGGTCGCGCCACTTCCGTCCGTCTGCAGCTCGTCGCCGACGATGTCCAACGTCTGGAAGTCGACGAAGTCGCCCCTCTGCATGAACTGGTACCACGTGTACCCCACCCCGGCACCGACGAACGGCGTGAGCCTCGACGGAACCCAGGCGAAGCGCCCGATCGAGCGCCCCCGATCCCCGAAGTAATAGCGGCCACCCAACGTGGTCGAGGCGGTGCGGAACGTCGTCTCCTGCTCGATCGGGAGGAGGTCCTGGTCGACCCAGTCTCGGTATTCCGACTGGCTGCGGCTTCGGGCCCACCCGCCCGTCAGGGCCACGTCCCATCGCTCCGAGACCCGGACCGCCAGCTCACCCCCGAGATAGGGACTCGCAAGGTCCCAGCCGTTGAGCTTGAACTGTTGGAAGGCGTCCTGGAAGATCGAGCTCTCGGCGCGCGGGACGCTGTAACCCGTTCGGATGCCGATCGATACCTTCGGTCGGTTGAAGAGGAATCCCGGTCCCCCCTGGGCTTCGGCGACCGCCGGAAGCGCGAGCGTCGCGGCCAAACCCATCGTGAGCGCCATGCGATTCATATCGGGCCCCCCCTCGGATGTACCCGAGCCACACCACGGGATGATACCGTTGGAAGCACGGGACGTGCCATGCGCAACCACGGCGGAAGCGACGGAGCTGCGCGGGATTTTTCGCCGCGGGGTCATCTACCCCGGTCCAGGGAGAGGACACCCATGTCCTCCGAGGAGGACGACCGGTGCTACTTGGCTGCGGTTCCCGCCGAGACCTCGGAGCCGTAGGTGCGCCGCACGTAGTCGAGCAGGATCTCCTTGAACTCTTCGACCAGGCCCTCGCCCCGGAGGGTGACGGCGTGCTCGCCGTCGATGTAGACCGGGGCGGTCGGCGCCTCGAACGTGCCCGGTAGCGAGATGCCGATGTTCGCCTGCTTGGACTCGCCCGGTCCGTTGACCACGCACCCCATGACGGCGACGTCCATCTCCTCGACCCCGGGATACTCCTTTCGCCAGATGGGCATCATCTCACGGATGTACGAGGTGATGTCCTCGGCCATCTCCTGGAAGAAGGTGCTGGTCGTGCGACCACAGCCCGGGCACGAAGTCACCTGCGGCTCGAAGTGGCGGATCCCGAGCGACTGGAGGATCTGACGCGCGACCCGGACCTCCTCCGCCCGGTCCCCGTCCGGCTTCGGCGTGAGGGAGACGCGGATGGTGTCACCGATCCCGTCGAGCAGAAGCGGCGCGAGCGCGGCCGTCGTGGCGACGATGCCCTTGGTGCCGAGCCCGGCCTCGGTCAGCCCCAGGTGAAGCGGGTATTCCGTGCGCTCGGCGAGCATCCGGTACACGGTGACGAGCTCGCGCACCGACGACACCTTCGTGGAGAGCACGATGCGGTCGTGACCCAGGCCCGTCTCCTCGGCGAGAGCGGCGGAGCGCACCGCGCTCTCGACGAGCGCGTCCATCAGGACCGCTTGAGCCACCTTGGGTCGCGCGCTCCGGGCGTTCGCGTCCATCAGCTCGGTGAGCAGTCGCTGGTCGAGCGAGCCCCAGTTCACCCCGATCCGTACCGGCTTGCCGTGCTCGATGGCGACGCGGACGATCTGCTGGAAGTTCGAGTCGCGGTGCTTGGTGCCGACGTTTCCGGGGTTGATGCGCAGCTTGTCCAGCGCGCGAGCGGCAGCCGGGAACTGCGTGAGGAGCAGGTGGCCGTTGTAGTGAAAGTCCCCGACGATCGGGGTCGAGTATCCTTCGTCGCGGAGACGGTCCACGATCTCCGGAACCGCCGCGGCCGCGGCGTCGTGGTTGACGGTGACGCGGACGATTTCGCTGCCGGCGTCCGCGAGCACCTTGATCTGATCGAGCGTCGAGAGGACGTCGGCCGTGTCGGTGTTGGTCATCGACTGGACGACCACCGGGGCACCTCCGCCCACGGTCACGCCGCCGACGTCCACGGCGACGGTATTTCTCCTCACGACTTCGTTCACACTCTTTCCGGGCCCGAGTCTCTCGTGCAGCCGGAATCTACCCCGGCCCCGGGGGGCCACCAAGAAGAACCGGCCGGGAGATCGCCCCTCCGGCCGGTTGCGCCGCGCCCGTGCCGGCGCCGCCTAACGGACGCGGAACTCGATGGGGAAGAGCACCCAGACGGGGACCTTCTTGTCCCGATTGAGCGCCGGTGAGAATCGGTAGAGCTCGGCCACCGCGAGCGCTGCCTCGTCGAGCTGCGGGTGACCCGAGCTCGTCTGGATGCGGCGGTCCTGGACGGACCCATTCTCGTCGATGAAGAAGTAGACGCGCACCGTGCCGCCGATGCCGGCGCTGCGCAGGATCGTCGGGTAGTTCTCCGCCATCGCCCGCGCGACCTCGTCCCGGTTCAGGATCGAGGGTGCGACGGTGAAGGGCGTAAACGTCGGCTCCGCGGAGATGGTGGGCTGCGACTCGCTCTCTTTGACGAGCGCAGGCGGTGGCGGCAGCGTGCTCACCGGGTTGAACGCGAACGTCGTCGGAGCGAGCGTGAGCTCCTCGATGACATCCACGGGGGCGATGATGGGCGCTGCGGGCCGCGGGATCCGCGTTGGAGCCTCCGGAATCCTGATCTCGGGGGGAAGCTCGATCGCGGTCAGCTCCTCGGACGCGTAGGAGACGTCCTGCGCCGTATACTCGGGCCAAACCGTGAACGTGACGAAGTGGGCGACGACTGCGAGAACGAACGAGGCCCACAGGGCGGAGCGGAACTTGCCCTTGAGTCGGTCGTTCGCCGAGACGTAGGCGCCGACGTCGGGGAGGGCTTGGGCGGTCATAGGCACCCCTTGGCGGAAGGATGTACCGAAAAGATGGCCGCCGGGCGGTCTCTGTGCGGTCGGGGGATCCCCAGGATCCGCCGTAGGGACCTTCCCCACACCGAGATGCGACGAAAAGAAAACATTTGTTTACCACACCCCGGCCGTGTACTTTCACGAAAAACGGCGGGGAAACCATGGCAACGATACGTGCTGTCGCGTCCTTAATACTCCTGTGTACCCTCGGGTGCTCCGAGCCGGACCCGCGTCCCAAGGGCGACTTGGTGCGGCAGGGTGGCCTGTACCTCGACCCGGTGACGCTCGACCCCTACTCGGGGCCAGTCTTCACGACCTTTCAGGGTTCACCGCCCCGCATCGAGCAGCGCGCCAGCCTCCGGGACGGACACTACGACGGGCCCTTCGAGTGGTACTTCGGGAAGGGGCAACTCTCGCTGAGGGAGCTCTACAGGGAGGGTCGCAAAGAAGGACCCTACGAGTGGTACTTCGAGAGCGGCCGCCTCTACGAGCGTGGGACCTACCGCAGCGGACTGCTCGACGGTCCGTACGAGGCCTACTACGAGTCGGGTGACCTCTACGAGAAGGGTACCTACCTCGCGGGTTCGTTCCACGGACCGCGCGAGTGGTACCTGAACGACCGGCTGATCGAGCTCGTGACGTATGAAAATGGCCGAATCGAAGGACCGTACGAGCGCTATACCGAGACCGGGGACTTGGACCTCAAGGGCACGCTTCAGGACGGGCAGCCGTGCGGAACGTGGCTGGAAAACGGAGCTACGATCACGTATTCCGGTTGTGTCCTCGAGAGCTAAGGCGCTCCCGCAGGCAGAACCAGCCGAGCCCGCCCGAGCGCGCACGGCCAGAGCGGCGTCACCGACGTTCCCTGCACCGTCTCCTCGAGCCCCGATTCGCGCTTGCTCACCGTGACGATCTCGTGCCTCCACACACCGTTGGGCTCGGGATCGAACGTGACGCCCGGATCGTGGGCCAGGGACAGCTCGGGCGCGAACCAGGCTGCCACGGGGAGAGAGGCCGGATCCCACTCGTAGGTTACCTCGAGCGCACCGGCCTCCGTGAACGTGAGCGTCTTCTCGAGCGCGATCAGGCCCCCTGCCCGCAGCGCGACCCTCGCGTCCTCCCCGACCGTGACCCGGGCCTCGAACGCATCCGTCGACCAGCTGTGTAGCGGCGTGTAGTCCGCGCGCGCGTAGCTCTCCAGGTGCAGGCCGGCGGCGAGGACGCGGTCCACCAAGAGGGCGCGAACGTCCAGGTCGACGGGCGGCAACTGGTCCACGCGAAGTCCTTCCTCGATCTCGTGGATGGAAGGCATGGCTCCTTCCTCCGCCGCGTGGGTCGTTCCCTCACCCTTCCGGGTCGTTCGGTGGTAGCTCTCCCTCCTTCGCGTGAGAACATTCGCGAGGTTCACGCCGGTGCGGAGGTCCATGAGCTCCACGAGAGTCCCCCCGCGCCGAGGACACACGAGCGCACTGAACGCGTGTGAGTGCACCCAGATCTCCACGGCTCCGTCGGCGTCGACATCGGCGTGGTCCACGCGGAGCCCCTCCCCCGCCCGCAGGATACGCTCCGCCTCGGCGAGGTTCTGCCAGACGGCGTCCCGCAGGTGACGGAGGTAGAGGCCGCCGAACACACCGTGCCAGTACGGGTCGTTGCACTGCGCCCGACCGATGGCCCGGCGTGCATCGGGGGGATCACCACGCCGCCGGCACAGGTCCGAGAGGGCCTGCGCCTTCTTGTGCATGCGGTTCGACTCGTCGTACTTGGCGAGGAAGCCCCGCCAGTGCCCCCCGCGGAGTGCACCCGCGGCCTCCGGCTCCACCGCCAGCAGCTCTCCGGCGCGCTCGAGCGTGGAGGCGGCGTGTGGAGGGAGCGACCAGAGCTCCATCTCCCGGTACGAGGCGGACGGCAGATACGCGAGACCCGCGGCGGGCACGTCGCGCACGACCTCGGACGGCGTCGCCAGCTGGACGACCCCCTGCTCCGTTAGCCGCTCCATCTCCTCCAGGAACGCTTCGAGCCACCCACGCTCCCACACCCACTCGGCGGTGCCCGGCCACCCGCCGAACTTCTCCCCGTCGTCGGCGAGCACGGCCACCGCGTGGCCGCCGGCCGCGAGACGGCGGAAGTGCGCGCCGATCTCCGTCGGGCTTCGGAACGGGACCAGGTACCGCAGGTGCTCGTCGATCGGCAGCACCGCCAGCGAACGCCCGTCGGCCTCGGTGCGCCAGGGTCGATCCAGCGCTCGCCGCTCGATACCTGCCACCAAGAAGTGGCGATCGTCGAGGAGCACGTGCTCGACGCGCGCCTCGACGAGGTCACGCGCGAGGCCGGGCTCCCAGACGCGCTCGGTCAACCAGAGTCCTTTCGCCTGGTATCCGAAGTGGGTAGCCAGCCACTCGCGCATCCAGCCGATCTGCTCGACTCGGTCCTCGCGTGCCAACGCCGGCAACACCGGCTCGTAGAACCCCGCCAGCAATGGCTCCACCCAGCCATCCGATACCAGCCGTCCGATGACGTCGAGGTACTTGTGCCCCCGGCGGTCCAACCACTCGAGGAGGGGACCGGACACGTGGAGCGCGAGCGGCAGGAAGCGTCGCTCGGCGCAGCGCTCGAGAAACGGTAGGTACACGTCCTCGACGTGGCTCCGGAACACTTCGTCGAAGTTGCCGACGGGCTGGTGCACGTGCAGGCCGAACACGAAGCGGACGGGACCTTCGCTCGGCAGGCCGTGCGTCGTCGTCGCGGTCGCCACGCCGAGCCCTTCGGCGAGCCGCGCGGAGGCGCCCGTGAGGCTTCCCCGTCGACTCACGTCCCGCGCGACCAGGGTCTGCGCGTCGAAGCGGTCCGCGGCCACGGACGCGTCCAGGGCGGCGAGTGCGGCGTCGACCGACTCCGCGCTCGGCTCCTCGAGCGCTCTCCGCACCGCGGGCGTCGGCGACGCGCCCGCCGGGGTCTCCGGATCGGCTGCGGGTCCCCTCCCGCGCACCTGCGTACGCCACATCTGGGCCGCCGATCCCTCGGCGGGATCGTTCGAGATCGCGCTTTCGAGCCGGCGCACGAGCACCTGCTCGAGCACGGAGGCAGCCGGACCGGCGAGGTCGAGCGCATGCGCCGCGTACAGGAGATTTTGGAGCGGCTCGAGCCGCGCCACGTCGTCGAAGAACCAGGCGCAGGAGGTCCGCATGCGTAGGACGTCGCGCTCCATATCCAGCAGTGCGAGCGCTCGGATACGCTCGGGAGCGTCGAGCGGTCGCGCGGAGCGTCGCTCGACGAACGCGTCGAGGACGTCCGCCCCGCCGCCTTGCACGCCGCCATACGCGTCGAGCGCCTCCCACGGGTCGGCGA
This sequence comes from uncultured Gemmatimonas sp., assembly GCA_964490285.1. GTDB lineage: Bacteria > Gemmatimonadota > Gemmatimonadetes > Longimicrobiales > Gaopeijiaceae > UBA2982. Next base: position 23,583 of record CAZBCN010000033.1, read on the forward strand.
GGAGCTCGCCCCCCTCGAGCTCGAACGTGCGATGCAGTTCGACGGCGAGCTCCTCGAGCGCTTCGCGCAGCACGGCTCGCCACTCCTGCGAGGTGGGTCTGCCCGGCTCGATCTTGCAGCCGCATGCCGCACGCCAGCGCTCGACCCCGTGGACGCACGACCACGAGCTGGGCTCCACCAGCTCGACGGCATCGACCGCCGGATGTCGCTCCAGATACGAAGCGAAATTGTCGATACGGAGGCTCGGGTGCCGTGCGGCGGCCGACAGCGTCGCCGCGAGCGCCATCTCTCCCCACCGATGGTGGTGCCCGAACGTCTCACCGTCCGTGGCGACGGCCACGAGCTCCGGGTCGCCGACCGGGTGGACGAGCCGCTCCACCCACCGCGACGAGTCCTGGAGCACCGCCCCGAACGCAACGTCGTGCGAGAGCGGCCCGTCGTAGACGAACACGCAGATGCTCCGGCCCCCCGCGAGGGTGATCCGGCCCGGGCGACCGGCGGGCGGGCGCGCGCGCACCTGGCTCGGCCCGAGAACCGTGAAGCGGATCCCCTCCCGGGCGAGCACGTCGAGCGTCTCGGTGTCGACAGCGGCCTCGGGGAGCCACATGCCCTCGGGCTCGCGCCCGAAACGGCGGCGGAAATCCGCGATCCCCCACCGCACCTCCGTCTCCTTCTCCCGGCGCGACGCCAACGGCAGGATCACGTGGTGGTAGGGAGTCGCCAGCGCGCCGCCATGGCCGAGGCGCCCGAGCGCCAACCGATCGGCGTTGAGGAAGCCGCGGTACGTCTCGGGCGCCTCTCGGGACATCCACTCCAGTAGCGTCGGCCCGGCGTCCCAACTCATCCACGCCAGCGTATTCATCACGTGGATGATCAGCCCCCGGTCGTCCAGGACGCGCGCCGCGACCACGGCGCGGTAGCACTCCTCGTGCACGCGAGCGTTCCAGTCGTGGTGGGGCGCGGCCGACTTCTGCGGCGGCACGCGGCCGGTCCACGGGTCCTCGCGGGGCGGTTGGTAGAAGTGGCCGTGGATGACGACCGATCGACGCCTCATGCGCCCCTGGTCCGCTGCGCGGCGCGGATGTCTGCGGCGCGTTCGTAGACCTCGTGGTATCGTTGCACGATCGGCCACCAGGAGAAGTCGCGCGACATGGCGTCACGCGCGCGCGCCTCCCAGGCAGGACGACTGCGGTAGAGGTCGATCGCATACTGGACCGCCTCCTCGAGCGCCCACGGTTGGTACTCGTCGAATACGAACCCAGTGATGCGGTCCTCGACCGTGTCCGCCAGGCCGCCCACCCGACGCACGACCGGCAGCGCGCCGTAGCGCTGCGCGCGCATCTGCGTGAGTCCACAGGGCTCGTACTGCGAGGGCATGAGCAGGAAATCCGCTCCTGCGAGCAACTTGTGCTCGCGAACTTCCGTGAACTCGAACGTCGCGGCAACGCGCTCGGGATGTTCCACGGTCAGCCGGCGGAGCGCTTCCTCGTAGCGCTTGTCGCCCTCGCCGAGAAAGACCCACTGGGCATCGAGTCGGCCGAACATGTCGGCCTTGAGCAGGATGTCGTAGCCCTTCTGCTCGGCCAGCCGCGCCGTCATGCCGAACAGCGGGACGTCGGGCTCCTCCGGCAGCCCGGCCTCACGCTGGAGCGCGGCCTTGCAGCGCAACTTCGGGGTCAGGTCCTGCGCGTTGAACGGCGCCTCCAGCAGCGGATCGCGCACCGGGTCCCAGATCGAGTAGTCGATTCCGTTGAGGATGCCGACGAAGCGGTCCTGCAGCCCCGAGAACGTGTCCTGCAGTCCGAACCCGCCCGCTCGCGTGCGAAGCTCGCGGGCGTGTGTGGGCGAGACCGTGGTGACCATGTCGGAATAGACGAGCCCGCCCTTGAGCAGGTTCGCCTTGCCGTACCACTCCATGCGGTCCGGATGATAGAGCGACCAGTCGAGACCGAGTTGGCTCATCACCTCGGGCGGGTAATGTCCTTGATAGCCCGCGTTGTGCACCGTGAGCACGGTCGCGACACCGTCGTAGTACGGGTCCCCAGCGAGCTGGGTGCGTAGGTAGACTGCGGTCAGCGCGGTGTGCCAGTCGTGGGCATGGATGATGGTTGCCTTCGGTGAGGCCTTGGGCAGCCACTCGAGCGCGGCGCGACAGAGGAAGGCGAAGCGAAGGTGGTTGTCGGGATAGTCGCCCCGTGCGTCCCCGTAGAGCCCATCGCGTCCGAAGAAGCCCTCGTTCTCGATGAAGAGCACGCGGGGGTTCTCGAGCCCCGTGGGATTGTAGAAGACCCGCGCGCTCTCCGTGCGGCCGCCCAGGGATACGAGGAACGGCTCACCCCCCGGCTTGATGTCCGGAAACGCCGCGCGCACGGACTTGTAGAGCGGCATGAAGACGACCTTCGCGGCCCCGCTCTCGGCTTGGTACCGCGCGATTCCGCGAACCGCTTCTCCCAGCCCCCCGGTGCGCGCGTAGGGCCAGTACTCGGCGGCCAGGTGCACCACCTTCTCGTCGTACGCGAGGGTCGGAAGACCCGCGGGAGGAGGAGGAAGGGGGGACGGGGAGTACATGGGGAGCGCTGGACTCGGGCGGGGACCTTAGACAACCTCAACATAGGAGCGCAACCGCGCGGCACGAAGGACTCCTTCACGGTCCAGGAGATCGAGGTTGACGGAAGGCACCCCAACCGCATCACTCCGGGAAGCGACCGCGGCCCTCGAGGCCGGGCGCTGCCGTGCCCCCTTCGACGTCCTGGGGCTGCACCCTGCGGAGCCGCGGGGTTGGGTGGTGCGCGCGTTCATCCCTTGGGCGCGCTCGGTCGCGGTCCTGCGCCGCGGCGTGCAGCCCAAGCCGATGGCGCGCGTCGGCGCGGGTGGCCTGTTCGAGGCGGCCTTTCCGCGGGTCGGGAGTCCGTTTCGCTACCGCCTTTCGGTGGAGGACCCCGCCGGGCGGACCTGGGAGATCGACGACCCGTACCGCTTCGGCCCGACGCTCGACGAGGAACGCGTGCACGCGTTTCTCGAGGGGCATGAGCGCAGGGTCCACGAGGTGCTGGGGGCCACTCCGACCCGACACGAGGGCGTGAGGGGCACGCGGTTCGCGGTGTGGGCTCCCCACGCAGAGGCCGTGAACCTGATGGGCGACATGAACCACTGGGACGGCCGCTGTCACCCCATGCGCCCGCGTGGCGCAACCGGGGTCTGGGAGCTCTTCGTGCCCGGGGTGGGCGCCGCCGTCCGCTACAAGTACGAGATCGTGTTGTCTGGTGGGGCGAAGAGCGAGCGGGCGGACCCGTGCGGCCGCGCGGCGGAGCTCAGGCCGGCGACCGCGTCGGAGGTGTGGGATCCGCTCCGATACCGCTGGGGCGACGCCGAGTGGATGGCACACCGCGCGCGTTGGGTAGCCGACACGGAGCCGATGAGCATCTATGAAGTCCACCTCGGGTCCTGGCGCCGGAGGCCAGGTGAGGGTCACGAAGGCTGGCTGAGCTACCGAGAGCTCGCCGACGAGCTCCTCCCCTACGTGCGCGACCTCGGCTTCACGCACATCGAACTGCTTCCCGTCGTCGAGCACCCGCTGGACCAGAGCTGGGGATACCAGCCGCTCGGCTTCTTCGCGCCCACGTCGCGCTATGGTGACCCGGACGACCTGCGCCACTTCGTCGACCGCGCCCACCAGCTCGGGCTCGGCGTGATCCTCGACTGGGTGCCCGGCCACTTCCCCACCGACGGTCATGGCCTGGTGCGCTTCGACGGCACGGCGTTGTACGAGCACCCCGACCCCGACCAAGCGCGGCACCCCGACTGGGGCACGCTCGTCTTCGACTTCGGCAAGCCCGCCGTGCGCTCGTTCCTGGTCTCGAGTGCCATCCATTGGATCGAGGACTACCACCTCGACGGGCTTCGTGTGGACGCGGTGGCGTCGATGCTCTACCTCGATTACTCACGACCCGAGGGGACGTGGTCGCCCAACCGGTACGGTGGGCGCGAGAACCTCGACGCGCTCGGGTTCCTGCGCGAGCTCAACGACGCGGTACACCAGGAGTCGCCCGGCGTCCTCATGATCGCCGAGGAGTCCACCGCGTGGCCGCAGGTGTCGCACGGGACGGACCGCGGCGGCGTCGGGTTCGATCAGAAGTGGAACATGGGGTGGATGCACGACACGCTCGAAGTCATGAAGGCCGACCCCATCTACCGCTCCTACCAGTACGACCGCCTGACCTTCCCGATCCTGTATGCCTTCAGCGAGCGCTTCGTCCTGCCCCTTTCCCACGACGAGGTCGTGCACGGCAAGGGATCCCTCGTGGGCAAGATGCCGGGGTCCCACGAACAGAAGCTCGCGAACCTGCGTCTCCTCTTCACCTACATGTGGACGCACCCCGGCAAGAAGCTCCTCTTCATGGGCGGGGAGCTCGCGCAGTGGACGGAGTGGAACGTCGACGCCGAGCTCGACTGGGCGCTCGAGGCGTGGGAGAACCACCGCGGCGTGAGCCTCCTCGTGGGAGACCTGAACCGGCTCTATCGCGAGGAACCCGCGCTCCACGCGCAGGATTTCCGCCCCGAGGGCTTCGAGTGGCTCGACTGCAACGATAGAGCGAGCACGCTGCTCTCGTACATGCGCTGGGCGCCGGACTGGCGCGACGTGGTCGTGATCGCGGCGAACTTCACGCCCGTGCACCGTGGGGACTTCAGGCTCGCGGTACCGTGGCCGGGCCGCTACCGGGTCCTACTGAACAGCGACGCGCCCGTGTACGGCGGCTCGGGTGTGGTCGTCCCGCCCGTGCTCGACACCCGCCCCGGACCGCTGCACGGCCGCGACCAGTACCTCGAGGTGCCGCTCCCGGGCCTGTCGGCCCTGGTGCTCAAACCCGAGCGGTGACCGCAGGGGGAGCCTCGGACGGCACCCCGTCCGTGGGAGGATCGTCCGGCTCGCTCGAGCCCCGAAACGCCGGCACATAGAAGCGTTCGGTGTACTCCTTCACCATGCGGTGCGTCGTGAAGGTCTTACCCGCCACGATCATCGCCTGCTTCATGCGCGCGACCCATGCGACCGGAATGTCGCGCTCGTCGCGCTCGTAGTAGGCCGGCACGACCTCGCGCTCGAGCAGCGTGAAGAGAGCCTCGTGGTCGGCCGCGTCGAGCGCGTCGCCCTCCAGCTCGGAGCTCGGGATCGCCCAGCCGTTCTCCCCGTTGAACCCCTCGGCCCACCACCCGTCGAGCGTGCTGAGCTGCGGCACGAAGTTGAGCGCCGCCTTCATGCCGCTCGTGCCGCACGCTTCGAGCGGCACTTTGGGCAGGTTGAGCCACAGGTCGACGCCCTGTACCAGGCGATGCGCCACGTGCACGTCGTAGTCCTCGACGAACGCGATGCGGCCCTCGAACTCCGCCTCACGCGTGGCCCTCCACACCCGCTGCAGCACGTGCTTCGCCTCGTCGTCGGCGGGGTGCGCTTTCCCCGAGAAGATGAGCTGCACGGGCCGATGCCTGTCCGTGAGCAGGCGCTTGAGGCGCTTCTCGTCGCGGAACAGGAGGCTCGCGCGTTTGTAGGTCGCGAATCTGCGGGCGAACCCGATGGTGAGTGGATCGGGACTGAGCAGCGTTCCGGCTCCGACCAGGTGCGTCGCGTCCTTCCAGAACGTCTTCCATCGGTCACGCGCCAGCTCGCGCATGAAGTCGAGCAGCGTCGTCTTCAGGTGGAGGTGCGTATCCCAGATGCGAGCGTCGTCCAACTCCAGGATCCGGTCCCAGGCATCCCCTTCCGGCGGGTCCTTCTCCCAGAAAGGCCCGTAGACCTGGTCCAGCACGAGCATCAGGTGGTGCGACATCCAGCTCCCGACGTGCACCCCGTTCGTGATCGACCGGACCGGCACGTCCGCCGGCTCCCGCCCCGGCCAGAGCGACGCCCAGAGCTCCTGGGTCACCACGCCGTGCCGCTTCGATACGCCGTTCAGATGTCGCGCGAGGCGAAACGCCGCGGCCGTCATGTGGAACGAGCCGTGGTCCATGCGTGGGTGCCGACCGAGCCCGAGGAAGGCATCGCGGTCCAGGGTCTGCGCGTCGTAGTACTCGCCGCACACCGAGTCGATGAGGTCGCGGTAGAAGATGTCGTGGCCGGCCGGCACGGGCGTGTGCGTCGTGAACACCGACGAGTCGCGCACCTTGGCAACGGCTTCTTCGAGACCGAGCCCCGCGGCCAAATGCTCCCGCACGCGCTCGACCATCATGAACGCCGCATGCCCCTCGTTCGCGTGCCACGCGCCCGGCTTCACTCCGAGCGCGCGTAACACGCGCACGCCTCCGACTCCGAGGATCCACTCCTGCTTCAGGCGATGCTCCTGTCCGCCTCCATACAGCTTGTACGTGAGCTCCCGGTCGCCCGGGTGGTTCTCGGGCAGGTTCGTGTCGAGCAGGTAGAGCTGCACCCGGCCGACGTTGAGCCTCCACGCGCCGATGTGCACCTCGCGGCCCGCCGTGCGCAGCGTCGCGATGCGGTGCGCGTCGTCGGCCCCGTGGAGTCGCACCAACGGCATGATGCGCGGGTCGAACGGCTGGTCGGAGTCCTCCTGCCAGCCGTCGAGGTTCAGCTTCTGGTCGAAGTAGCCCTTCGAGTACAAGAGCCCGACGCCGATCAGCGGCACGCCGAGGTCGGATGCCGACTTGCAGTGGTCGCCCGCGAGAATACCGAGACCGCCCGAGTAGATCGGGATCGAGTTGTGCAGCCCGAACTCGGCGCAGAAGTACGCGAAGCAGGCGTCGCCGAGATCCGGAAACGCCTGACGGAACCAGCCGGTGCGGGCGTCCTCGGCGTGATCGAGGCTCGCCATGACCGCCCGGTATTCGGCCAGGAACTCCGCGTCCCGCGACAGCTGCGCCAGCCGGTTCGGATCGACCAGGCGCAGCGTGGCGACCGGGTTGTGCCGCGTGGCCGACCAGGTCGGGGGATCGATCGAGCGGAACAGGAGGCGCGCGCGACGGTCCCACCGCCACCAGAGGTTCAGCGCGAGGCGCTCGAGTCCGGCGATGGGCTCAGGGAGATACGGAATCTTGGGAGAGTCCGTGGGCATGGCGGGCCAACGAAGGCGACGGGGGACTGCGAGGGGTCAATCTCGCGCGAGGCCCGGAGCGTGTGAAGTGCTCCGCGGCGCCTCGGGGACCCCGTCAGTCCAGGGCTCGGCGGACCTTCTCGGCCAAGGCTCGGTTCATGCTGGGCACCTTCGCGATGTCCTCGACCGAGGCGTTGCGGAAGTTCCAGAGGGTCCCGAAACGCTTCGCGAGCGCCTCGCAGCGCTTCGGCCCGAGCCCGGGCACCGCGCGCAGTTGGAGCTCCCGGGTCAGGCGCGTCCGCTCGAGCTCCACGCCGATCTCGTGAGGCTCGCTCACGTCGATCCCCGCCCCGTCGAGATCCGCGAGCAGTCCGAGCCACTCCTCGTGGCTCCATCCCGAAGGATGGGTTTCCACGAACGCATGCAACCGTGCCGTCATCTTGTCACCCTCAGTCATCGGTTCCGAGACCCTGGACCGAGGAGCAAGTTCCGCGCCGCCGCGGTGCCGCGTTCGCAGCCGCGCGCGCGTGACGTCGGCCTACGTTTCCGTAGGTCGGCTACGTTGGCGTGGCCGAGCCCAGGCCTCGGACGACCTTGCATGTCGTCACGACCTGACCCGTGTGACGCGAAGCGTGCTCGGCGGCGTGGAAGATCAAGCCGAGCACGGTCGATGGAAGCTGAGCCCGCCCGACGAAGCGAGGAGTGAGGAGCGTATCCTCGGGGATCTCTCGCAACTGTCGCAGTGTGTCCGCTACCGTCGCTCGCCAGCCCGCGAGAAGGGCCTCGAGGGTCGGCCGCGCCCCCGGGTCCGGCCGTTCCGCGACCAGTCTGCGCTTCTGCGCGTCGTTCAGGCGCTCGTCTCGCGCGTACGTCATCAGGCGGTCCGTGGCGCCGGAGAGGTGGGCGATGTGAAAGCCCACGGACGCCGCCCCACCCGGCTCGGTCCAGAGTCGGTCCGCGTCGAGACCGGCAGCGGCCCGTTCGACGTCCTCGAGCGCCATGATGAACGCGTGCGCGGCCGGTTGCAGCAGCGCGGGGACGCCCTGGACGGGACCGCGCAGCCACGGCTCGGGTTGGGTGTCGCTCACTCAGTCGTCTTCTTCTCTTTGAATCTATCCTCAACGCCATTTGGCGGTCCGGACGATCGACTGCGGCCGCTGCAGGCTCATCCGGTGCGCGCCCGAAGGCACGGGATACCCGAGGCCGGCGGGTAGGATCCGAACCGCATCGGCCCCTCCGAGCGGCTCGTGATGAGACCTCGTCGTGCCGAC
>CAZBCN010000034.1:0-2452 GCA_964490285.1 uncultured Gemmatimonas sp.
CGTGGGACTACAACTCGAACATGGACATCGTGCTCGCCGACCTCGAGATCGAGGGTCGCGACCGCAAGGTCCTACTGCACGCGCCCAAGAACGGGTTTTTCTACGTGATCGACCGCACGAACGGCGAGCTGATCTCGGCGGAAAACTTCGTCGAGACCACATGGGCGTCGAGCATCGACCTCGAGACCGGTCGTCCCGTCGAGGTGCCCGGCGCGCGCTACGAGAGCGGTATGGCGAACGTCACGCCCACCGAGCTCGGCGGGCACAACTGGCACGCGATGTCGTTCAACCCGCGCACCGGCCTCGCGTACTACCCGGCGATGCACCAGGCCCGGACGTATACCGACGTGGGCGTCGACCCCGCCACGTATCGCGTGACGAACTGGCTCGTGGGCGTGGGCGTGGGGGGCGGCAACACCGGCTCCACGCACCCGGACGGCGTGCTCGCGACGCTCCAGGCATGGGACCCCGTGCGCCAGGAGCTCGCTTGGGAGGTACCGCTCCCCGGGCTCTACAACCCCGGCACCATGACCACCGCCGGCAACCTGGTCTTCCAGGGCCGCGTAGACGGCCTGTTCGTGGCCTATCGGGCCGACACCGGCGAGGAGCTCTGGCGCCACGACCTCGGCCTCGGCATCACTGCGCCCCCGATCACCTACGCCGTGAACGGCCGCCAGTACGTTGCGCTCCTGGTCGGGTTCGGGAGCCTCGCCGCCCGCGGCGCGGAGGCCGCCGACCTAGGATGGGCCTACGGGCTACATACGCGTCGACTCGTGGTCTTCTCCCTCGACGGCACCGCGACGCTGCCGCCCCAGCCGCCACCCTACGTGCCCGGTCCGATCGACTTCCCATTCGAGGTGGACCGCGCGCGGGTCGCCCGCGGTGCCGTCGTGTACGGACAGCAGTGCAGTCTCTGTCACGGGGGCAGCGCGGTCGCGGGTGGACTCACCCCCGACCTGCGTAGCTCCCTCATCGTGCCGCGTCTCGAGGACTTCGCGAGCGTCGTGCGCGACGGGACACGGGCGGTAAACGGGATGCCGCAGTACGCCGACATCTCGCTCGACGAGCTGGTCGCGCTCCAGCACTACATCCGGGCGCGGGCAGAGGCCGACCTGGCTGCCGCGGGCAGGTAGGAGTCGGACCGAGGGCATGCCGGCGGGCCCCCTTCGAGGCCCGCCTCACTCCCCAGGATGTCGACTACGCGTCCAACGCCGGCGGTATGTACGTGCGGTGCCGACCCTCGAATCTCTTCGCCGACGGCTAGGGCTTCGGCGCCGGCTCGGTCGCCTGCTGGAATCTCCGAACCTCACCGGGCCGCCGGTCCGAGCCCAACGTGTCCATCCAGAGCGGATACGCCGGCGAAATGCGACTCACTTCGTCGAGCGCCGTCAGCTCGTCCGCGGTGAGCACGATCTCGACCGCGCCCAGATTGTCGTCGAGCTGCGTGAGGTTTCGGGCGCCGATGATCACGCTCGTGACCGCGCGCTGCGCCAGCACCCATGCGAGCGCGATCTGGGGAATGCTCGCCCCGCGCGCCTTCGCGATCTTCGCCAGCGCGTCGACGATGTCGTAGCCTTTGTCTTTGTCGACTGGCGGGAAGTCGAACGTCTTCCTGCGTCCCTCGCCCGTCATGTCCCGCGTGAACTTGCCCGACAGGAAGCCGCCCGCGAGGGGGCTCCAGACGAGCAGGCCGACTCCCTGATCCAGGACGAGCGGGATCGTGTCCCACTCGAGCTGCCGTCCGGCAAGCGAGTAGTACGACTGCGTGCACTTGAAGCGCTGGAGACCCTCCGCACGCGAGACCGCGAGCGCCTTCATGAGTTGCCAGGCGGGGAGGTTGGAGCAGCCGATGTAGCGGACCTTGCCCTGCCGCACGAGATCGTCGAGCGCGCGCAGCGTATCCTCGATGTTGGTCTCGAGGTCCGGGCGGTGGATCTGATAGAGATCGATGTAGTCCGTGTCCAGCCGCTTCAGGCTCGCTTCGACCTCGCGCATGATGTGCAGGCGGGAGAGCCCCACGTCGTTCGCACCCATGCCCATGCGGCCCCGGACCTTCGTGGCGAGCACGACGTCGTGCCGCTTCTTCCCGTACAGCGAGCGGCCGAGCAGGGTCTCGGAGACCCCTGCCGAGTACACGTTCGCGGTGTCGATGAAGTTGATGCCCGCCTCTAGCGAGCGACCGACCAGCGCGTCCACCTCGGCCTGGCCCAGGCCGCCGATGGTCTGCCAAACGCCGCCGCTGCCGCCGAAAGTCATGGCTCCGAGGCAGAGCTCCGATACGAACACGCCGGTGTCACCGAGCAAGCGGTACTTCATCGCATCCTCCACATGGGGTTGAGGAGTGCGGACGGTAGACGGGTGGAGGGGGCGGGACAAGGCGGGGTGGCGCCGACTGCGCTATCATCCCCTCCCGTCACCTCGCACACTCGCCGTCGCATGGAAATCCCGGACA
>CAZBCN010000034.1:2552-25934 GCA_964490285.1 uncultured Gemmatimonas sp.
CACGACAACCTCGATGCGGAGCGGTGGTCGCGCTTCAGTCTCGATCAGCAGCTCCTGATGATCGGAAACGAGATGAATAGAGTATCGGCGGCGATCGAGGCCGGCCGGCTGGACGCACGGCGGCGAGGCTACGAGCGCGTCTTGCGCCTCGTGGACCTCACCGTGAGCGGAAGGACGCGTCCGACGGTTCGGCGCGAGCTCCTCCGCTGGCGGGATCTCGCCGCGGACCTCTATCTGAAGGAGTCCGCAGACCGGATCGGGCACCGCGCCGCCTTCAGGGCCCTCCTCCAGATGCACCCCGAGACCGCCAGGCAGATCGCGCTGCTCGCGGCGACGAGATGAGGGGGCCCGCCGGGCCGGCTCCGCCAGTAGCCCCCAACCCTCTCCGGCCCTAACGTGTGTATATGACGTCTTGGGCCCTCTCGAGAGGTGAAGAACGCGTGATCCAGCGACCCCTGCTCCTGGCCGTCGGCCTCCTTTTGGCCGGACATGCCGCTCTTTCGGCCCAGACGCCGCTGAGCTTCAACGACCTGATCGACCGGCGGGGCGTCTACCTGCACCGCCAGACGCTGGAGCCGTATACGGGCCCTGTGATCGCCATGTGGGATTCGACCCGGGTGAGAGAGCGCGGAACGCTGCTCAACGGCCGCTGGGACGGCGTGCGGGAGACGTTCTACTTCGAGGGTCAGCTCGAGCTGCGCGAGACGTGGCGGAACGGTATGCTCAACGGCCCCTTCGAGGGGTGGTTCCGGGAGGGGGTGCAGTCGGACAAAGGCACCTACCGGGACGGCCTGCTCGAGGGCCCCTACGAGTCGCGCTGGTCGCGCGCGATGACGCAGACGCCGCACGCCCACCACAACATGGCCGGCATGGAAGGCCCGGGTGGCGAGCTCGCAGAGCGCGGCACCTACTCCGCAGGTCAGCCGTGCGGGGAGTGGTACCGTTGGGTCCCGGTCGATGGCGGCGGAATGCGCGCCGAAGAGCCGATCACGTACCCACCCTGTCCGGCTCCGAGCAGGTAGGCTGAGCGCGGCCGCCCCTTCCCTGGGGCGCCATCCGCATTACACTCCGGCGCTTCGCCGTTCCGGCGGAGCCCTGAACACCGGCGTCGCGCCGCTCCCGTGGAGCGTCCGGCGCTTCAACGATAGAGCCAAGGGGCGACGACGTGTCTCTGCTGGCAACACCGAACAAGATCCAGGATCTGAAGAAAGAAGCCGTCCATCTCCCGTCGTGGGACCTGACGTTCCGGCAGATCTGGGACCTCGAGCTGCTCGTGAACGGCGCGTTCGCTCCTCTGCAGGGATACCTCGGCGAGAAGGACTACGACGGCGTGGTCGCCGGCATGCGTCTCGCCAACGGCAAGCTCTGGCCGATGCCGATCACGCTCGACGTGACGAGCGAGTTCGCGGGCACCCTGAAGAGCGGCGCCCGCGTGGCGCTACGTCACCCCGAGGGCATGGTGCTGGCCATCCTGTCGGTCTCCGATGTCTGGACGCCGAACAAGGACAACGAGGCCGAGGGCGTGCTCGGCACGACCGACGACGGGCACCCCGGCGTCTTCGAGCTGAAGAAGAGCCACCCCGTCTACGTCGGCGGCGCGCTCGAGGGCGTGGAGCTGCCCCCTCACCACACGTTCCGGCACCTGCGGCACACGCCCGACGAGCTCAAGGCCGAGTTCGCGCGCCTCGGCTGGAAGCGCATCGTCGCGTTCCAGACGCGGAACCCCATGCACCGCGCGCACGCCGAGCTGGCGCGACGCGCCGCGCAGATGATCGAGGGGAACCTGCTCATCCACCCCGTCGTCGGTATGACGAACCCGGGAGACGTGGACTACTTCACGCGTGTGCGCTGCTACGAGGCGGTCATCAAGCACATGCCGCCGCACTCGGGCATGGTGAGCCTGCTCCCGCTCGCGATGCGCATGGGCGGACCCCGCGAGGCCGTGTGGCACTCGATGATCCGCAAGAACTACGGGTGCACGCACTTCATCGTCGGCCGCGACCACGCGGGCCCGAGCAACCCGAAGACCGGGAAGGGCTTCTACGGCCCGTACGACGCGCAGCAGCTCGCCGAGAAGCACCAGAAGGAGGTCGGCATCGAGGTCGTCTCCTTCGAGGAGATGGTCTACTACGAGGACAAGGGCGAGTACTGGCCGGTCTCGAAGATCCCCGAGGGCGGCCGTGTGCTGAACATCTCGGGCACGGAGCTCCGCCGTCGCCTGCGCGAGGGCGCGGACATTCCCGCGTGGTTCACGTATCCCGAGGTCGTGAAGGAGCTGCGCCTCCGCTACCCCGACCGCTCACGCCAGGGCTTCACGCTCTTCCTGACTGGGCTCTCGGGCTCCGGTAAGTCGACGATCGCCAACGTGCTCATGGCGAAGCTCATGGAGGTCGGCACGCGCCCCGTGACGTTGCTCGACGGCGACCTGGTGCGGAAGAACCTGTCGAGCGAGTTGGGCTTCTCGAAGGAGCACCGCGACCTGAACATCAAGCGCATCGGCTACGTGGCGAGCGAGATCACGAAGAACCACGGCGCCGCGATCTGCGCACCGATCGCCCCGTACCGCGCGGTACGCCGCGAGGTGCGACAGATGATCGACGCGGTGGGCGCGTTCATCGAGGTCTACATCTCGGCGCCCATCGAGGTCTGCGAGCAGCGCGACCGGAAGGGGCTCTACGCCAAGGCCCGCGCGGGGCTCATCAAGGGGTTCACGGGCATCGACGACCCGTACGAGGCGCCCGAGAACGCGGAGATCGTGCTCGAGACCGACAAGCTCAGCGTCGAGGAGGCCGCGGCGAAGGTGCTGCTCTACCTCGAGAACGAGGGGTTCATCGCTCCGGAGGCGGAGCAGGAGTAGCTGGAGCCGATCCGAGTCGACTGGTCGGCGAAGCGGCCCCTATCGGAAGTACTCGGCGTGTGCAGTGCAGTCGCACCAGTCGTCGAGCGGATCGGGACACCCCGCGATGATCGCGACTCGTCCATCTCCGTACGCGCGCTCGTACGGCCCGTGCGTCGAGTCGCTCTCCGTGCGCGAGGTGAAGGCCTCGTGGTAGAGCGCCAGCGTGTACACGTCGCACTCGGGACAGAGGAACCAGGACTCGGCTACATGATCGCCCTGGGCCATGCCGCAGATATGCGCGGCCCGGTGCTGGGTGATATCCCTGCCACACCGCTTGCACGCCCTCATGCGCCGTACACGGCTAGGCGTTCGAGCAGTCGCGCGGAGAGAACGGCACTCGCGCCGCCGAGCGCGTCGTGAATCTGCCCGGCCTCGGTCTTGTATCGGGCGACTTTCTCGCGACTCCAGTGCGCCGGTGGCGGCAGCAGGTTGGTGATGCGATCGGCGAGCTTCACCATCCAGATCTCCGGCGGCTGTTCTCTGATGCGCCGCAAGGAGTCGGTCATGCGGAGCTCCTTCTCGATGGCGCCATTCTTCGTGAGCGCGGCAACGCCATTCGCGACGCTGCGGCCGAACTCGCGATCGAGATCGGCGAACGTCGTAGACGTGTCTTCGAGCGTGTCGTGCAGCAGCGCGCACTGCACCGTGAGGTCCTGATCGCCGGGCTCACCGGCGGCGAACGCGGCGATGATCTCCATACTCACGAGACTCAGATGCATGAGGTACGAGATCTGCGTGCCGGGCACGTTCTGACCGAGATGCGCGTGCGCCGCGAATCTGTACGCCCCGAGGTACGCATCCTGCGACCAGCGGCGAGCTCGAGCGGAGTTCATCGCCCCGGAGGCCGGGGAGAGGCGGCCTGCATCTCCGCGGCGACCCCCTCGACCTCACGCCACACTCGAAGCAGGTTACCGCCCCACAGCTTGGCGATGTCCTCCTCGGAGTAGCCGCGGCGGACCAGCTCGATCGTCACGTTCGGCGTCTCCGAAGCGTCGTCCCAGTGGTGGACGCCGCCCCCGCCGTCGAAGTCCGAGCTGATGCCCACGTGGTCGATGCCGATGAGCCGCACCGCGTAGTCGATGTGGTTCACGAAGTCGGCGACGTTCGCCGGCGGATACTTCACCTCGAGCTCACGAATCCCCATCTCGTACTCGAACTTGTCCTGCGACGACATGGTCTCCAGGCTGTCCGGACCGGAGACTCCGGGGAAACCGCGCATGTAGCGCAGATCCGCGAGCTCCTGTGCCTTCTCGGGTGGCTCGGCCTTCACGTACGCCGCGAAGGCGACGATCTGCACCACGCCGCCGTTGTCGCGGAGCGCGAGCAGCGTCTCATCGTCCATGTTCCTCGCGTGCGCTTGCACGGCAGCCGTGGCCGAGTGCGACGCGATGACCGGAGCGCGCGAGACGCGCATCGCGTCGAGCGCGGCGTCCTTCGATATGTGCGATACGTCGACCATCATGCCGAGGCGGTTCATCTCCGCGACCACCTGCTCGCCGAACGCGCTCAGGCCGTCGTGCTCCTCGGGCACGTCACCGAGCTGGCTCCGCGGCTGCGCCGAGTCCGCAATGTCGTTGTGCCCGTTGTGCGCCAGCGTCATGTAGCGCGCGCCGCGTGCATAGTAGTCCGCGAGCAACGACAGCTCACGGCCGATCACGTACCCGTTCTCCATGCCGATCGCGGCCACCAGCTTACCCGCTGCATGGATGCGCTCGACGTCGGCGGCCCGGTACGCGATCTCGATCAGGTCGGGGTACATGACCTCGGCCATGCGGTGGATCGCTTCGAACTTCGTGATCGCGCCGGATTGCGCGGCGCGGTAGTTGGCGGGCGTCCGCTCGGTCTGCCCCACGTACACGATGAAGAAGCCGACGTCGAGCCCGCCCGCCCTCATCTTCTCGAGGTTGACCTGCCGGTCCGCGTTCAGGGGATCGACGGCGGGCGTCGCGAAGTCGAACCCGATGTCGTCGTGGGTGTCGATCGTGAGCACGGCGTCGTGGATGGCTCGGGCTCTGGCCTCGAGGTCGTCTTCCGGTGTGGCCGACTCGCTTGGAGCACACGCCGAGAGGACCCCGAGTAGGCCGAAAGCGAAGAGATGACGGCGGGTCATGGCGACGTGTACACGAGGCGGAAGAAGCTGGTTCTGCCGGAGGCGCCTTCGGGTACGAGGAAGATCACCCCGTCTTCCCCGACGAAGTCGGGAAAGGCCAGTCGGCTCGCGCCCTCGCTTCCCGGCACCGCCGTGACCGACCCCGACAGGCGATCGAAGACGAAGATGCCCTCCTCCCCAGGAGTCCTGCCGCGCCGCGGCGTCGCGAACGCCAGCTTCTGGCCACTCGCATGCCAGGCCACCTTGCTCGTCGGCGCGCCGAGGTCGAGCACCTCGCGGCACTGCTCCCCGTCGAGGATCTCGAAGATCTTCGTCGTCCCCGTCCGCTCGTCGCGCGCGGCGACCTCGCGGCCGGTCTGCGACATGATGGGCGTAGAAAGCGCTTGACCTTCGCACGGAACGATCGGCTCACCGACGGGCCGCACGCTGGAGGCGCCGGTGGTCGGGTTCACGCGCACCTCGTAGTCGCGATACACGAGGCCCTCGAACCAGCTCGTGAGCACCCGATAGAGCGTGCGGGAATCGCTCTGCTCCAGGATGCCCACGGACGGATACTGATCGCGCATACGGAGGTCCGTGAAGATCGCCTCCACGGTCATGCTCTGGTTCCGCTCGGCCGCGTCGAGCACCTCGCGCGCGTCGAAGAACGTCAGTCCTTCGTCGCCGGGGCCGGGCGTCACGAAATACCGTCCGTCCGGCGTGGGCACGAAGTCGATCCAGCCGGGAGCGACCAGGTTCTCTCGGCTCTCGAGATCCAAGAGATAGATGCTCCGGTCGGACTCGTAGGCGACGAGTCGAGTCCGAGGCACCCAGCGGAAGTACGCGCCCGGGAGCCCGACGGCCTCGAAATCCGCCCGCGCTTGCGGGCCCGCAAGCGGTTCGGCAAGTCGCGCGTACGCTGTCGGCGACTTCGACTCCGTCGTGGAACCCCCACCAACGTCTGCCAAACGCTCCGAGACGAGTAAGCCGTAGGCATCGGCGTTCTTGTAGCCGAGGATCGCAGTGCCGAGCACGTCACCACCCCGGTGCACGATGAGCGCCGGAGCGTGCGCGAGCACACCCGCCTCGAGCATCGCGTCGGCGAAGTCGATCCCCTCACGGGAGTCCGGATGCTTCCCCTCGGCGTAGTCGAGGAGCTCCTCGGTCGACACGAGCGCGACGGGCACGCCGAGCGCTCGCGCCGCCTGCACGATGTGCGGTATCCCCGAGCGCGACAGCGGCATGCGGGGGGTCCATGCATAAACGACACCTTCGCACGACGCGCCGCACGCCTCTCTGGGGCGACCAATCTCATGAAGCGGGATCAGCGAATCGACGTCGCTGGGCAGGGCGACGATCTCGTACGCCGCCGGTTCCGCATGGGCCGGCGCGCCCCGATGGAGGCCGATCAGAACGAGCGCGGACGCCAAAGCCACGCCAGCCGGCCCGGTCGTGCGGATGTATCGTAGAGACGCCATGAAATGAACATACCCCCGCCCGACGTGGGGGGCGCAAGCGGCGACGGAGCGGGCCGATCCGCGGGGTCCCGGCTGGGCCCGGGCCCGCAGCCCTTCCAGCCCTGAAACGCACTGGGCTATGATTCGGTTCCTGCCTGTCCACTCAACGACAGATCGGGCGCGTGTGTCTCCCATGGCGCCCCTCAGCATGGAGCCCCCATGACCGTTCGATGTAGCAGTGTGCGTTCGAGCTGGCTGGCCCTCGCCGCCCTCGCCGCCGCGTTCGCCCCGCTCTCGGCGCAGGAGGGCACCCACAGCCACTCCACCTATCGCATTCCGGCCGTCCAGGTCGAGCGGGGGCCGAACGTCGACGGCGTTCTCGACGACGCGGTGTGGGCCTCCGCCGCGATCATCGACGACTTCGTGCAGCAGGAGCCCAACGAGGGCGCACCCGCCAGCGAGCGCACGGAAGTTCGCATCCTCTACGACGCACAGACGCTCTACCTGGGCGTGCGCGCGTACGACTCGAATCCCGACGCGGTCACCGCCACGGAGATGCGGCGCGACTCGAACCGTATCCTGGACGAGGACAACTTCCAGATCATCCTCGACACGTTCATGGACTCGCGTTCGGCGTACATGTTCGTGACGACCCCGCTGGGCGCTCAGCTCGATCAACAGGTCTCGAACGAGGGCGAGGGATCGCGCGGAGGCGGCGCCTCGTCGAACATCAACAAGGACTGGGACGGCGTGTGGAGCGTCTCGGCCCGCCGCGACGCGGAAGGATGGATCGCCGAGATCGCGATCCCGATGGTGACGCTCCGCTTCCCGGAGTCGTCCACGCAGAGCTGGGGCATCAACCTGATGCGCAACATCGGCCGCAAGAACGAGCAGGCGTTCTGGGCGCCGATCCCGAGGGCCTATGGCATCACGCGCGTGAGCCTCGCGGGCACACTCGACGAGCTCCAGTCGCTGAACCGGGGCCGCGATCTCCGCATCAAACCGTTCGTGACGAGCGGCGCGAGCCGGGTGTCCCAGGGTGGCGTGGCGGACGACGACCTCCAGGGGGATATCGGGCTCGACGTGAAGTACGGCGTCACCGCGGGCCTCAACCTCGACGTCACGGTGAACACCGACTTCGCGCAAGCCGAAGTCGACGACGAGCAGGTCAACCTCACACGCTTCCCGCTCTTCTATCCGGAGAAGCGCGACTTCTTCCTGGAGAATGCAGGGCAGTTCAACGTGGGCTCTGCGACCTCGCAGAACCGCGTCGTCGATCTCTTCTTCACGCGGCGGATCGGGCTCTACGGGCGGGACAGCAACGTTCCCATCGTCGCCGGCGCGCGTCTCACCGGGAAGATCGGCCGCAACGACATCTCGGTGATGGACGTTCAGACGGAGAGCGCGTTCGGCGTGTCGGGCGAGAACTTCCTCGTGACGCGCTACAGCAGGAACTTTCTCTCCCGCTCCCGGGCCGGCGCGCTCTTCATCAATCGCGAGGAAACCAACGGTAGTCACTACAACCGCACGTATGCGGTCGACTTCGCCCTCGCGCCGCACCCGAGCATCAGCGCGGTCGGCTTCCTGGCCAAGACGCAAACGGAGGGGCTCACGGGCG
Organism: uncultured Gemmatimonas sp.; assembly: GCA_964490285.1. Taxonomy (GTDB): domain Bacteria; phylum Gemmatimonadota; class Gemmatimonadetes; order Longimicrobiales; family Gaopeijiaceae; genus UBA2982. The sequence continues at coordinate 10,616 of CAZBCN010000034.1, forward strand.
GGGACATGGGCGGCTACGCCAACGTCACGTGGCTCGACCAGAACTGGCGGATCTTCGGCGAGTACGCGGACTTCCAGGACGACTTCAACCCGGAGGTCGGCTACCTACCCCGCAACGGAGTCAGAACATCCAAGATCCACCTCGAGAACACGCCGCGTCCGGGGATCCTCGGAATTCGGGACATGTCGCCGATGTGGAACATCACGTACACCACCGACCAGCAGAACCGCCTCGTGTCGCGGCGGCTGCATCACATGGTCGGCACGCGCTTCAACAACGGCGCCAATCTCACGATCTGGTACAACGACTACTTCGAGCGACTCGACAACCCGTTCGCGTTCAACGGGGTCCCGGTGGCCGCGGGGGACTACAGGTTCGGTGAGTTGTACTTCGCGTTCTCGAGCAACCCGGCGCGCCGGATGTACTACCGGCTATCGTACTCGCCGCAGGACTTCTACGACGGCAAGCGCACGGACTACTCGACATCGGTTGGCCTGCGCCTGAACGATCAGCTGTCTACCGAGGCGTCGTATTCCCGCAACGAGGTCGACCTCTCCCAGGGCGGCTTCGACGTGGATCTGGCCTCGCTCAGGATCGACTTCGCGCTGTCGCCGACCATGACACTGCGCGCGATCTCGCAGTACAACTCGTCGACCGATCAGTTCGGGACGAGCGCTCGCTTCCGGTACACGTACCGTCCGGGTAGCGACATCTACGTCGTGTACGACGAGCTGCGCCGCGATCCAACGGGACTGCCGCTCTACAAGGAGCGACGTCTCATTCTGAAGCTCACGCACCTGCTGTCGCGGTAGGGTTCGCCCGCTGCATCGAGGGGCCGGCCCGTAGGGCCGGCCCGCGAAAGCACAATCCACTGAGCTGCTCGCTCGCACGCGAACATGAAGAAAGTCCTGAAGACCGTCCTGGCCTTGCTCGCCATTCTCGTTCTCGCCGCCGGCGCCTTCTACGCTTGGGCGACCATGAGGGTCTCCAGCCTCCGATCCCGTGAGATCGCGACGCACACGGTCGACTTCCCCATCCCCTTTCCGCTCACCGAGGCCGAAGCCGCGGAGATCCCTTCGCCGGACAGCGCGGGCGCGGTCGCCGTCGCGCGCGCGATCGAGCGCGGGCGCCATCTCGTCGATTCCCGGTACCTCTGCACCGAGTGCCACGGCGACGACTTCGGCGGCGGCACGATGATCGACGACCGCGCCCTCGGACGGATCCTGGGCCCGAACATCACACGGGGTAGAGGCTCCGTGGTGTCGGCCTACGGCCCGTCGGACTGGGACCGCGCCGTGCGACACGGCGTCGCTCCCTCGGGAACCCCCTCCGTGATGCCGGCGGAAGACTTCCAGCTCATGTCCGACCAGGAGCTCGCCGACATCGTGGCGTACATCCAGTCCATGCCACCGGTCGACAACGAGGTGGTCACGGTCGACCTGGGACCGGTGGGGACCGTGCTGGTCGCCCTCGGCCAGCTTCGGTTCGCGGCGGACGTGATCCCCACGCACACCACGGCGCACGCCGAGACCCCGCCCGCCACCGAAGTGACGGCCGAGTTCGGGAAGCATCTGGCTGGGGTGTGCACGGGATGCCACCGCGCTGACCTCTCCGGCGGTCCCGTCCCTGGTGGGGACCCGAGTTGGCCACCAGCCCGCAACCTCACGCCTCACGCCGACGGGTTGGCGACGTGGAGCTACGATGACTTCACGAGGGCGATGCGCGACGCCAAGCGACCCGACGGTGCGGACCTCCGGGAGCCCATGTCGATGATCACGGACTTCACCCGCAACATGAGTGACACGGAGCTTCAGGCGCTCTGGATGTACCTGCAGAGCCTGCCCGCCACGTCTACGGTGGAGTAGCGAGCTTCCGCCAGCCGAAGTACACGGGCACGCCGAGCGCCACGATGATCAGGCCGAGCCCCGCGTAGCGCTGCTGCGCCGGCTGCAGGAGGAGGTTGATGCAGAACAGACCGGTCAGCACCACGTAGAGACCCGGCAGCCACGGATACCCGACGGCCTTCACGGGCCGGTCGGCGTCGGGACGACGGACGCGCAGCGCGAAGATGCCCACGCCCGTGATCATGTAGAAGAGCACCGCGGCGAAGATCACGTAGTTGAGCAGCTCGCTGTACGTTCCGGACAGACAGAGCACGCACGTCCAGACCGCCTGCGCGACGAGTGCGAACGCGGGCGTGCGGTACGTCGGATGCAGCTCGCCGGTCTTCTTGAAGAAGAGATTGTCGCGCGCCATCGCGTAGTAGACGCGCGCACCCGAGAGGATCAGGCCGTTGTTGCAGCCGAACGTCGAGATCATGATCGCGCCGGCCATGACGTAGAGACCCACGTCACCGACCATCGCCTGCAGCGCCGCGGTGCCGACGCGATCCTCGGGAGCCGTCTGGATCTCGACGCCCGTCAGTACGCTCAAGTAGGCGACGTTCGCCAGCACGTACAGCGTCGTGACGATGAGCACGCCGACAACCATGGCGAACGGGAGGTCCTTACCAGGATCCTTCATTTCGCCGGATGCGAACCCGACGTTGTTCCAGGCGTCCATCGAAAAGAGGCTCCCCACCATCGCGGCGCCGATCAGGGGAAGCAGCGAGAGCGACAACCCGCCGGCGGGCATGAAGCCCGAGCCGAAGTTGGCGGCGATCGCGTCGGCGTTCCGGCCGACGGTGACGCCGAGGAGGATCAACCCCGCGAGGGCCGCAGTCTTCACGATCGTGAGCGTGGTCTGGATGAGGGCGGCGGTGCGCACGCCGCGCACGTTGATCCAGGTGAGCAAGACGACCGACGCAACGGCGAAGAGACGCTGCGGCGACAGCCCGACCTCGATCGGGCCGCTTCCGAGGTTGATGGTCGTGCCCACGAACACGTCGGGGGTCAGGGCCGGGACGAACACGGCGGTGAACCGTGCGAACGCGACCGCCACAGCGGCGATGGTTCCGGTCTGGATCACCATGAACAAGGTCCAGCCGTACAGATAGCCGAACAGCGGCGAGATGCTCTCTCGAAGGTAGATGTACTGGCCGCCGGCCTTCGGAAACATGGCCGCGAGCTCGCCGTAGCTGAGCGCGCCCATGAGTGTGACGGCACCCGCGAGCGCCCAGACCGTGAGCAGAAGCCCCGGCGCTGCAACCTGCCGCAGGATGTCCGCCGACACGATGAAGATGCCCGACCCGATCATCGAGCCGACGCAGAGCGCGGTCGCGTCGAGCCGGGTGATGACTTTCGCGAACTCCGTCGGATGCGACGAGTCGCTCACACCACGCTTTCCTGACGGAACGAGCGCGCGATCCACGCGAATGCCGCACCCGCCACCAGGAGCAGCACGAGTCCGTTCGTCCACTCGCCTAGTACGCACTTACCGATGCCGAAGAGCGTGGTGTAGACCGCCACGACACCGGCAAGCCAGTTCGTCCAAGCCAGTGCTCCGCCCGGAATCGGTTCGACACCGAAGCCGGCAGCGGTCGACACCCGTGCCCACCCCGGGCCGCCCGGACGAACCCGCCGGTAGAAGCTCTCCAGCACAGCGTCCGGCTCCGGCGCGGTGAGGAAGGTCACGGTCAGCCACACGACGGTCGTCACACCGACCGTAACCAACATCACGACCGCATCGGCGTTCGGGTCACCGGCGGCGAAGCGTGGTGGGATCGTCAGGATCGCGATCGTGGCCACGATGAGGGACGTCACCATGGCGCTGATCTCCGACCATGCGCTGATCCGCCACCAGTACCACCGGAGAATGAGCACGAGGCCGGTACCCGCCCCCAGCGCGAGCAGGAAGCGCCACGCCTGCTCGATCGACGAGAGCTGCCAGGTGACCAAGATGGACGCGAGGAAGAGGAGGATCGTCGCAGCGCGCGAGACCGCCACGTAGTGCTTCTCGGTCGCGTCTTTCCTCACGAAGCGCTTGTAGAAGTCGTTCACGAGGTACGAAGCGCCCCAGTTGAGCTGGGTGGCAACCGTGGACATGTAGGCCGCGGCGAAGCCCGCGAGCATCAAGCCCCGCCACGGGGTAGGCAGCAGATCCACGATCGCGTGCACGTAACCGGCCTCGCGATCTTCGAGCTCCGGATACAGGATCACCGTCGCGAGCCCCGTCACGATCCACGGCCACGGCCGGATCGCGTAGTGGGCCACCTGAAAGAAGAGCGTGGCGAGCACGCCGTCCCGCTCGCTGCGCGCCGAAAAGATGCGCTGAGCGACGTATCCGCCACCACCCGGCTCGGCCCCCGGGTACCACGCGGCCCACCACTGCACGGTCAGGAAAACCGTGAGCGTGAGCAGGGGCATCCACGCGTAGGCCTGAATGCCTCCGTCGCCCAGGGAGATCGGAAGGACCGACAGGGCCGCGGCCTCGCTGCCGAAGTGCTGCGTCACCCCCGCCCTCAGGGCTTCCATCCCGCCCACGGCGTCCACCGCGTACACCGCCAGGATGATCACCGCGGTCATCATGAGCACGAACTGGATCAGATCGGTCCAGAGAACCGCCCACATGCCCGCCGCGACCGCGTAGGCCACGGTGATGACGAAGCAGATGCCGACCGCGATGTACGGCGAGATGCCGAGCGATATCTCCAGAATCTTGATCATCGCCCGGGTGACCCAGCCCAGGATGATCAGGTTGATGGGGATCGCCAAGTAGAGCGCCCGGAAGCCACGCAGGAAGGCCGCGCGCTTGCCGGAGTATCGGATCTCCGAGAACTCGACGTCGGTCATGACGCCCGCGCGACGCCAGAGACGCGCGAACAGGAACACGGTGAGCATTCCGCTCATCACGAAGTTCCACCATAGCCAGTTCCCGGCCACCCCGTACGACGCCACCAACCCGGTGACCACGAGCGGTGTATCCGCCGCGAAGGTCGTCGCCACCATGGACGTGCCGGCGAGCCACCAGGGTGCCCGACGGCCGGACAAGAAGTACTCACCGAGGCTCTCGCCCCCGCGCTTCGTGAATGCGAAGCCGACGGCCGTCGTGAGGGCGAAGTACGCCGCGACGATCGCCCAGTCGATTGGTTGCATCGACTAGGCCGTCCGCGCGGCGCGCAGCGATGCGCTCGTCATGCCCACTCCCACCGTGATCGCCGAGCCGATGAGCGAGAACCAGAGACCGTCGACCAGTCTCGGCACGACGCCGAACTGCTGCGATGCCCACAACAACGTCATGACCCCTATGGCGGTGGCCATCGCGATGATCGCGTCTTTCTGGTCGGCTTTCCGTGACAGTACACCCAACAAGAATCCGCCGAGCAGCCCACCGTACGTGAAGGAGGCGATGTTCAGCGCGATCAGGACCACCGGCGTGCCTTGCTGGATGAACTGGAAGCCGATCGCCCCGACGATGAGGACCACGCCGAAGAGAAGCGTGAAGAGCCGGCCCATGCGGAACATGTGGTCGGAGTCCGCCGAGCGGCCCGAGAGTGGACCGTACAGGTCTAGCGTGAGCGCCGACGCGAGCGAGTTGATCGCGGACGCCTCGGACGACATCGCCACCGAGATGATGCCCGCGATGACCAACCCACTCACACCGGCGGGCAGCCCCTCGAGGATGAACGTCGGGAACACCTCATCGGGTGTCGCGAACGCGCGTCCTTGGTAGTACGCGTAGAGCGCCACCCCCAGGACCAGGAAGAGCGTGAACTGCGCCATGATGAAGACCCCGCTTCCGATCAGCGCCTTCCTCGCCTCGCGCAGGTTCGGGGACGCGAGCATGCGCTGAACGATGAGGTGATCCACGCCGTGGGACGCCATGGCCAAGAAGCCACCGCCGACCAAGCCGGTGAGGATCCAGGACGCGTCGCGGAATCCTCCATCGAAGTGCAACACCCGGAGCTTGTCGAGCGGCTCCGCCGCGGCTACGACTCCGGACCAGCCGCCGGGGACGACCTGCAGGAGAACGATCAACGCCGCGACGGCCCCTGACAGGTAGATGAACATCTGCAGCACGTCCACGTACACGACGGCACGCAAGCCGCCGAAGTACGTGTAGATCAAGGTACACGAGCCCGTGATCACGATGGCCTGCCAGTACGGAATCCCGATGATCAGGTGGATCGGGATCGCGATCGCGAACAGTCGAATGCTCGACGCGAGGCAGCGCGTCACCAAGAAGATCAGCGACGCGAACCGGCGCGCGAGCACCCCGAAGCGCTTTTCGAGCAGCTGGTATGCCGTGGACAGCTCGCCGCGGAAGTACCCGGGCAACAGGATCGCAGCCACGGCGACCCTGCCCAACAAGTAGCCGGCCGTCAGCTGCACCATCCATAGATCGCCCGTGTATGCCGTGCCCGGCACGCTGATGAACGTCAGGACGCTCGTCTCGGTGGCGATGATCGAGAAGCACACCGCCCACCACGGCATGGCGCGGTCCGCCAGGAAGTAGTCCTTCGAGTCCTTCTGGCGTCGGCCCAGCCAGGTGCCCCACAGGGTCACCCCGATCACGTACACCGCGATCAGGGTGAGGTCGAGCGCGGAAAGCGTCGTCACCTACACGCTACACGTCATGTCCCGCGCGCAGCACATCGGCGACTTGATCTTCCCGTGGCCATTGGGACACTTCGAAACGGCCACCTTGGTGCCGTCGTCCTTCGTGATCGAGTCGTGCACGAGCTCTGCGTCGCACTTCGCGCATGTCATGTTCACGCTCATGCCGCAAACCTGGCAGGTGTACGTAGCCGCCGCCGTCGCCATAGAGGCCCTCGGTCCTGGGTGGTTGGGTGAAGAGGCGCACGTTACGGCGACAGCGGCCCGAGCGCCACGACTTCCAGGTAGACGTCGGGGTCCCCCTTCACGAAGTCCCAGATGTCGTCGGGGGTGGCCGCGCCCGGCTCCACGCCGAAGTGCTTACCGACCTCCGCGAACGCGTACGCCACCACCCAAGAGCAGATGGGATAGCGGTCCTGGTTGGCGAGCCGACGGAAGACGTACGCGCCCTGGAGAAGCCAGTCGAGCCAGTGGGCAAACAGCTTCAAGTACCCGTAGCGACGCCCCACATACGTCTCCGCCTTGGCGACCACCTTGGCGCGCTCGTCCTCCGTCAGGTTCAGCGGGCGGAAGACCGCGACCTCGTGGTTGCGGCCGGCGTACCGAACCCAGAGTCGATGGCGTTTCACCTTGGAGAGAGCTTCGACGATGACGGCGTTTTCGAGCGGGCCGCCCTCGACGATGACGCCGGTGTGTGAGGCCTTCGTGCGGCTCTCGCCGATGCTGCGCGTGAACAGCCGGATCGCCCAGCCGACGATGCCGCGGCTACGGGTGAGCACGACGTCGCCGGGGGCGAGGACGACGGCGGGCGTCGGATGTGGCGTCACGCGGCTCAGCGCACCCCGACCCACCCGGCCACGGACTCGAACAGCTCAGCCGAATCGTAGGCTACGCCATCCTTGAAGACGAGCGTCATCCGCTCGAATGCGCCCGGATCCGTTCCTGGATCACCCCGCATGAGCACGAGATCCGCGCGCTTGCCGACTTCGACCGTGCCGATTTGTCCTTCACGCTCGAGATACCTCGCGCCGTTGCGTGTCGCGACTTCGACAGCCTGCTCGACCGTGAGGCCCATCTCCAGGAGGAGCTGGAGCGCGCGTTGGTTCGCGTATCCCGGCACGACGTCGCCGGCGCCGGTTGGATCCGTGCCGACCACGAGCAGGCCGCCCGCGTCGTAGAACGCCTTCTCCATCTCCATGTAGCGAGCGAGTGATGCGCCCCCCGGATCGCGCACGCGCTGGATTGACGCCATGACCTGGTCACGGAGCTGCGGAAGCATCGCGCGCTGCGCTCCCACGGGAGGCGGCGGGCGGCCCGGCGCGGCGCGCTCCACCACCGTCAGCGTGGACGTGAGTGCGACACCGCGCATCACCAGATGGTCGACGACATCCAGGAACTCGGCGCCCTCGAGGTCCAGCGCGAGATAGCGCGGGTCGGCGCGCTGTGGGCACTCGTCCGGACGCTTGTCGAGCACCCAATCCGTCGCGGCGAAGAAACCGTGCTCGAGGTTGTCGATGCCGAGGTCCGCAGCCTCGCGGTACGTGACCGAGCAAAGGTGGCCCGTCACCTTGATCCCGCGCGCGTGCGCCGCCTGGATCGCGGCCCCGAGGGTCGCGCGATCGATCAGGTTGTACGCCTTGAAGGACGTCACGCCCTGGTCCGCCCAGAAATTCACGAACGCCCGCGCCTGTTCCGGAGTCGCGAGCTGTGGCATCGCTCGCACGAAGCCGTTCGGACCCTCCAGATACGGACCCGTGACGTCCATGTGCGGCCCGGCGATGCGCCCCTCCTCCACGTGCTGGCGGACGCGCAGATCGGTGTAGGGATCGACACTTCCGCCCGTCCTCATCGTGGTGACGCCCCCGGCCAGATAGAGCGGCGGAAACGAGATCTCGTTGGTGTTGTAGCGGAGTGCCCCCGAAGGGTAGAAGAGATGCTCGTGCAGCATCACGAGGCCCGGGATCAGCGTCTGACCCGCGCCGTCCACGACTGCCGCGCCCGGCACGTCGCCCACCTCGCGCGTCGGTGCCACCCGCTCGATGCGTCCGTCGCGCACCACGATGGACATGTCGGCGCGCGCGGGCGACCCCGTTCCGTCGATGAGCCGGACGTTACGGACGTGCATGAACGTCGACTCGACGCCCACGAACGCGCGGACCGCCGGCGACAAGACGTCCAGCGCCTGCGCGGTGGCACACGATCCGACGCCAGCCCACAGGGCAGCCGCCAGCACCGCGGCGCGAAGAGAGCGGGTTTGCACGGCCGCCAACATAGAAACCGATCGGAAACACCGCGAGCCTGTCATACGAGCTGCGATGCCAGGTCACCCATCGTACCGACTGCCGGTTCGACCCCAACCCCAGAATCAACGAGAGGACCCACTCGATGACCACGAGGACCCTTCGCCTCGGCGCGCTCACGGCCATCGCCTGCTTCGCCGCAGCATGCGAGAGCACCACCGCGCCCGATCTCGGACTCGACTTCGACGAGGCCGCCGCCGACTACGCGACGCTCGATACCCTCTTCGCTTCCGCCGGCTGGGCGGCGTTCCAGGCCCTGGAGGGACGCACTCCGTTCGGCTCCTCCGCCGCGGGGATCGAGGCCGTAGCGAGCCTCGAACGCTCCGCACGACCGCATGGCGGGCGGACCTTCGCCCTGCAGCTCGCGAGCCACATGCGCGACGTCGCCGCCTCGGGAGGCACGCCCGCGCTCGCGCCCATCATCTCGGGGACTACCCGGGGCAAGACGTTCGTGTATGACCCGACGCTCGGCGAGTACGTGCTCTCCACACGCACCGGCGCACCATCCACGGGCGTGCGATTCGTCCTCTACGAAGTCGACATCACAGGAACTCCGATCGTAGGCGAGGAGATCGGCTACGCCGACCTGATCGACGAAGGTGACGCGAGTGCCGAAGACGTGGCACTCCGCTTGGTCGTCGTCGCGAACACGGTGACCGTGCTCGACTACGCGACGACGCTCGACCTCGGGCTCCTTCAGGGTCGGCTGACCGTCGAGGGCTTTCTGCAAGGCGAGAACGGGGCGCGGCTCGACTTCGGCATCGAGGCCATGGGCACCCACTCCCCCAACTACTCGACGCTCGACGTCACGTTCGATCTCGCCGTCGACGCGCGCGAGTTCGCGATCGTGGGCTCCGTGAGCGGCGTTCGCGAGGGTGTCGAGGGCGAGGGCGACGTCGATCTCACGGTCCGCCACGGCCGTCGCACGCTGCAGCTCGACGTGACCGGCGCGGGCGGTGAGCTCGACGGGGCGGTTCGCATCGACGGCAGCCTCTTCGCGACCGTCACCGGCCCGGCGAACAACCCCACGATCCTGTCGGCTGACGGCGACCCGCTGACCACCGCCGAGATCTTCGTCTTGCACCACATCGTGGACGTCGTCGAGGATGTGTTCGACTTCCTCGAGGACCTGGTAGACCCCGTCGACGAGATCGTCATCCTCGGCGTGATTCTCTAGTGAATCCGTGGACTCGGGTCCGTCACGCACTCATCTTGCGGCACCGCCGTGAGGTCGGCGGACCGGAACGCGTACGCCCAACACGTAGCCCAGCCAAGGTCGAGGTCTTCATGCGCCGCACGCTCGGTTCCACTCTTCGTCTCTTGCCCCTCGTCGCGCTCGTCGCAACCGCCCCCTTGGCCGCCCAGGAGTCGACGACCCGGGGGTTCAACGTCGGCCTGCACCTCTCGGGGCAGTCGCTCACGCCAGAGGACGGCGATCGCAGCAACGCCGGCGGTGGGGGTCTGATCTTGGGGTACGGATTCAACCGGACCATCCAGCTCTTTCTGCAGCTCGACGCAGGACAATTCGACGTCCAGAACGCAGCGGTCGAGGGCGATTGGACGATGGGCCACGCCGATATCGGCGTGCGCTTCCACTTCGCGAACTCGCTCCGAAGCTGGGTCCCCTACCTCGAGGCCGCCGTCAGCGGTCGCTCGGTAGAGGTGAAGAACGGGCGGATCAACCAGAACACGCAGTCGGACGACGTCACGTTGTCCGGAGGCGCGCTGACGCTCGGCGGCGGCATCATGTTCTACTTCAACGAGACGTTCGCGACGGACATTCAGCTCGCCCTGACCGGCGGCCGCTTCACCGATGTGAAGGTCGGCAACGTCACCTACACCGGTGCGGAGCTCGACGCGACGTCCGCGCGCTTCAACATCGGCGTCTCGTGGTGGCCGTAGGCCTAGGCCCCCGGCGCGCTCCGTAGCCGCTCGAGCGTGGCCTGCTGGTCGGGGCTCAAGAGGTTCTTGATGCGCGCGAGCATCTCGAGATGGGCCTGCTTGATCTGCTTCTCCCGCTCCAGAACGTTGTCCAGCTGATCGAGCGCGCGGTCCAGATCGATTCGCGTCGCCGACATCAGCTGGGTCAGCTGCTGCATCTCGTCGAGGAGCTGCCACTGGAGCTGGACGACGCGGCCCTGGAGATCGCGGATCAGGCGGCTGATCGCGTCCCGCTGCTGGTCGGTGAGGCCGATCGCGCGCTGGTGCTGCATGATGAGCTCCGGCGGGAAGAGCGCATCGAAGAGCGGATCCGGCTGTACCGAAGGCGCGGGTTGCTGCTGAGCGAGCGCCGGCGCGGTGGACGCCGCGGTCGCGCCGATCGCGAACACGACGGCGAGGACGAGCCTCCTCATGCGTCCTCCCGAGGCCCGGGCGTCGGGGCCGACTGGGGCGGAGCGGAAACATCGAGCCCGGGAACCGGAGCGCCGATCGACGGCACAGACCTCACGAGCTCCATGCCCGGCACATCGAGCAGGCCCGCGGTCGGAGACCGCCACGCGCCTGCGGCCGTCTCGCTCGCATAGGCCGCGACCAGCCGCGCGAACTGCTCGTCCTCGCTCGGCCCCCTCTCGACGAGGATCAGCCCGGCCACCGCGGCGGCAACGGCTGCGGAAGCCCACGCTCCCATACGGACGAGCTGCCGACGGGAGTACGCGACTCCGTCGACCACCTCGAGCGCGGGCCGTGCCCTCGCTCGGGTGTCTGCGAGGTCGTACACGGCGCGGAACTCCGGCACGCGGCCCGGTCGTTCGGTGGCGGCACGGAGCTCCTGGAACCGGTCCCGGAGTCCGTCGTCGACTGGTTGGTCGCTCATTCGTCCCGTCCTTCCACGTCCGCCTCGGAGAGAAGCGCCCTCAACCTCTTCTTACCGCGCTCATAATGCACACGTGCCGATCCGAGGGATACGTCCATCACGTCGGCGGCCTCGCGGATCGTCATGTCCTGATAGAACACGAGGTGGAGCACCTCGCGCTGGCGGTCGGGGAGCTCCGCCAGCGCCGCGACGAGGAGGCGCCGCCGCTCCTCGCGCTCGGCACCGGCGTCTGCGCGTTCGGCCGACTCGACCGGGGTCTCCCGAGCGAGCCGCTCGCCCCGCTCCCGATGGGACCGGGCACGCCGGGCGTGCTCCCAGGCCGTCTGGCGGATGACACCGAAGAGCCACGTACGGAACGCCGAGCGGCCACCGAAGCGGGCCCGCCCGGAGATCACCTTCATGTACGTGGTTTGCAACACGTCCTCGGCGTCGGCGTCATTCCAACCCGAGCAGCTGAGAGCCCAACCGAAGCTGGCCTCGTGGAGCCGCTCGAGCTGGGCCTCCAGCTCGTCACGCGTGAGCTCGGGTGCGTCCATGCGGACGTGGCTGTCGGCCCTGCTCGGAGATGAGTGACGGGACCGACGAAGCTATATGACTACCGCCCACCGAGCTGGATCGGCATGGTCATCGCCCCGTTCCCGGCCGTATCCCAGGCGGCGAAACGGACCCAGGCCTGACCGGTGGCGTCGAACGGGATGGTGAACGTCTGGCGACCGAACGCAGGCAGGTCGGTCGCCGGCATGGTGCGCGTCGTCGTCCGCACGCCGTCACCGAAGACCACTTCGACGAACTCGAGCGGGAACGTCCACTCCACGTCCGCCACGACGCTCATGCTCGCCCCGCTCCCCTCGTAGCGGTGGGTCGGGATCAGCACCTCGCCGGACGTAACGAAGTAGTCGCCCCGGTCGAGCGCGTCGACGATCGGCGCGTAGTTGCCCGGCTCGGGCAACTCGTCCATGCGGACGTACGTCACGGGGCCGTTCGCATAGATGTCGTCGCCCGGCTGCTTCGCGTACGTCTCCGTGATGGACAAGAGACCCTTCGGCCGCAGACCCGACCGCGCGATCCAGTTGTTCATGTCGTCGAGAAGCGGGATGACGCGCTTGTCCGAGAGACGCGTCTCGGACAAGTCCGAGCCCATCCCCCACCGCCACCCCACGCCCCTGTACCAGTCCGAGAGGAACTGCCGCGATTCGCGGATCGCGTCCGGATAGCCGGTCGATCCCTTGGTGCGCGGGTGGGGCATGAAGACCATCATGTCCTCCGCCTCGATCATCGCGATCATGTCCTCGGCGCTGCCGATGTTGTAGATGCGCCCGTACTCCGGGTGTTGCGTCACGAGCGGCGTCCCCGGGGCACGGTTGTCCACGTAGTAGACGGGGTGCGAGAAGAGCAGATCCCAGTGCCCGCCGAGCCGGTCGCTGTTCTCCATCTGCGGCATGACCATGAACGCGTCGTCCGAGTGCCGCTTCGCGCCCTCGAAGAGCCAGTGCTGCTCCTCGAGCTGGGTCGCCTCACGCGGCCGGTCGACGGGCCCGGCGATGTTGATCCCCGCCGAGCGTAACACCTCGAAATCGGAGAGCCGCGAGTCCACGCTGCCGGTGGCCATCAGCGAGCGGCCCACGTCGGTGTGATAGTGGCTCCCCATGACCTGGTAGCCGTCGAGCGGGCGGTAGACGTCGCCGTTCGTGAACGCGAGCGCTGCGTCGAGCGCGCGCGAGTGGTCGCCCAACGTCGGATAGAAGTAGGCCGCCATGTGCTGCTCCGTACCCGGAGGCGCGCTGTAGAGCGACCAGTTGGCGAGGTACTGCTCGACGACTTCCTGCTCACCCTGCCGGATGCCGATGCTGAACGAGTCGTCGCCGTCCTTCCGGTACCAGTTGTAGCCCACGTTGATCTCGACCTCACGGGCCCAGAAGAACGTATGCGGAGGCGGAAAGGCTGCGATCGAACCACCACGTGTCTCCGCGACCACAAGGCGATTCGCCGCGCGCAGCGCCACCGGGTCTGCGTTCACCGGGCCGCGGAGCGAGTACGACTGCATCTGCGAGCCGATGTCGCTCCAGAAGACGCCACCGCCCGCGCGCGCGTCGAGCCCCACGAGCCCCACGTCGTACTTGTACGCGACGGAGGGGAGCCGCGTGGACGCGACCGCTTCGACCCGGATGAGGTTCGTGCCTTCGTAGACGCTCACCACGAGATCGCCGGCGAACGAGCCCAGCGTCATCCCCGGAAACGTCACGCTCATTCGCCTCCCGTCCGTCGCCACCTTGCACGAGGTCGCGCGGTACGTCGCCTCGGCACGTCGGATCTCGTCGGGAGAGCGCGGGAGCCCAGGCTGGCCCGCTACGCCAGCCGCGGGCGGCGGGTTGCCGCCGCCGACCTCCGTGCGCAGATCGAGCGGAGCGTCCCAGAACACGTCCCACTTGTACCGGTCGACGACCTGTTGGGTCAGCTCGACGCCGAGCTCGCGCAGAGGCGCGAGCTGTTGGTTGCTGATGCGTCGGAAGCCCTCGACGATGCGGAACTCGAAGCCCAGGTCTTCGCCGATCGTCACCCATTCGGTGTTCCTCGCCGCCAGTAGCGCGAGCTCGTCCACGACCGGGGCGCCGTCACGGACGGTGAGCCGGAGGCTGACGCGCTCGCCCGCGGTGCCGGCCCACTCGAGCGCGAGCACCCCGTCCGCCTGGCGCGCGTTCGCGTCCGGGCGGCGGGTGTAGGCGGAGAGGTCGCAGGTGAGGGACGAGGCCTGAGCGACGCCCGCTTCCGGGGCGACGGCGCTCAAGAGCGCGACCGAGGCGGCGAGCGAGAGAATCGGCGGTCGCGAGCGGGACATGGTCGTTCCTCGTTGATGGTCGGTTGGGGGAGCCACGACGAGGGCCACCGGCGGCTTCCCCGCCCCTCAGCGCAGCCCCAGCGCCTCGCGGATAGCCTGGGCGGACGCTCCGGTTTCCCAGATCGATGTTCCGCGGTCGAACTCTTTCGCTCGGGAGAGTGGCCCGACGACGACCGGATCCAGCTTCAGATCGCGAACGAGCGCCGCCACCACCTGGGCGGCCTCCGCGTCGTCGGAGGCGATGGGCACACCGACTCGCACGCCGTTGCGGAGCGGGTTCGCGAAGTCGCGCGGAGCCACGGTGTTGAGCGCTTTCACGAAGCGCGTCCCAGGTAGATACCGGGCCATCGCCTCGCCCGTGCCCATGGCGAGCCACTCGTTCGTGATCTCGCCGTCTCGGTCCAGTCGCGGGTTGGTGATATCGATGACGATCTTGCCGCGCATGAGGTGGCCGTAGTCCTCGCCCAGCTGCGGAATCGCGCTCGGCGGGACCGCCAGCACGATCACGTCGGCGAAGTAGGCCGCTGCGTCCGCGTACCCCGCGCTGGCCCGGGGTGAGGCCTGCTGCACGAGCTCCATGAGCTCGGCTGGATTGCGAGAAGAGAACATCACTTGGTGGCCGGCCCCGGCGAGGGCCAGCCCGATCGGCGAGCCCATGGCGCCGGCGCCGATCATGCCGACGCGCAGCGCGCGCCCTTCCTGGACGGCCGGAGTCTGGCCGGCGAGAGGGGCCGTGAGGAGGGCCAGGCACACCACGAAGGCGGGGGACATTCTCATCGACGTCTCCTTGCTGGTCGAACAGCCGGGGGCGGCACCGGAGGATAACCTTGGGGACGCCTCTTCGTCGGCGTCAACCGTGCTTGCCCGCCGCTGA
>CAZBCN010000034.1:26034-31261 GCA_964490285.1 uncultured Gemmatimonas sp.
ACCCCCGGCATGAACTGCTTCTTCCGGTCCAGGTTCGTGAACTGGTAGACGAGCCCGAGCCAGTTGTTCACGATCGCCTTGGCGGTGTCGCCCCACGTGTTGTCGAGCTGCGCCTCGATGGCGCGCTCCGGCATCTCCGGAATCGGTGCTCCCTCGGCCTTGGCACGCGTCGCCGCTTCGACCCAGTCGGCTGCGAGCCGCGCCGCCTCCGCCGAGAAGTAGTGCTCGGGGCGAGGCGGCGGCGCCGGCAGCTCCCCCGCCAGGAAGCGATTCACCTCCCGCTTGTACTCCTTGAGCAGGCTGTTGAAGTCGTACTCGGGGTGGCCCTGGAAGTAGATGATGCGGAACTGGTCGGGGCTCGCCGCCATGTGCACCCCGCCCTCCTCGCTCTCGGCCAGCACCTTGAGCCCCGCCGCCTCGAGCTGCGCGCGCGAGATGTCGTTGTAGCGCGAGTGGGGAACATCGAAGCGCGTGTTGATCTCGCGGAGCAGCGGGTGCCCGGGCTCGCCGACGCGGTGGCTGTAGACACCCCAGCGCTTGCGTGGTAGCGGCCGGCGCTCGATGCCGTGGAAGTGCTTGAGCAGCGCATGCGTGGCGAGACACGAGCACAGGATCGATGTGACGTTGTGTTGCGCCCAGTCGACGACCTCGATGAACGGCTCCCAGAACGCCTCGCGCGACAGGTCGGGCGTCGCGACGTTCGCCCCGGTGATGATGAGCGCGTCGAGCCCCTGCTCGCGCAGGCCGTCGAACTTCGCGTAGTACCTGTCGATGTACTCGAGCGTCTCGGCGCTCCGCGACAGGCCTGGCAGCGAGAAGGGGTACACGAAGAACTGCGCGATGCGGTTGCAGCTCCCGACCAAGCGGATGAACTGTCGCTCCGTCGCCTCGAGCGCCGCGTCGGGCATCATGTTCAGGAACCCGATGTGCAGCTCGCGGATGTCCTGGTGCAGCGCGCGGTCGAGCGAGAGCAACTCGTGCCCCTGCGCGCGCAGGTGCTCGAACGTGGGCAGGCGGGAGTGTGCTACGAGAGGCATTCGACGGAGAACCGCGACGGACCGGGGAAAGTTCCCTGCAAGCTAGCCTCGCGGCTGCCCGAGTCGTCAGATCCTGAGCAGTCGGTTGATCTTGAGCACGAAGCCGCGGTTCCGCAGTGTCGACCACCGGTCGGTCACGTCCGGGTTGCGGTCCTCGGTGTAGACGAGGAAGAGCTCGCTTCCCGGTGCCCACTCCCACCGGAAGCGGAAGTTCGCGCTCAGAGCGTCGCCGCCCCCGGCCCCGGCGTCGCTCTTGGTGAACGCGTATTGCACGAGCCCGCTCACATACGCCCGCGGCGACATCGTGTATGTGACACGCGTGACCGCTACGTGCTGGTCGTAGCGACCCGGCACCTGTGCGTTGGGCAGGTGGATCCAGTTGAACGAAACACTCGGCTCGACGGAGATCTGCGGGGTCACCTCGACGCGTCCCCCCTGGATCCCGGCCGACGTGATCGTGCCGCCGTAGTAGTGCCCGTGACTGGCCGACAGGTTCGCCGAGAAGAAGCGCTGCGGACCCAGCCGGTAGCCCACCTGCCCCTCGTTGAACGAGTAGCGGCCCGCAGGAACCATCGCGCCCGAGATCCTCGCGGGCGCGATCAGGTTCTCGTAGCTGTGCCCGAATCCGACGCTGAAGTTGTCGCTGTTCTCGAACTGTACGCTGACCTGGCCGCCGGCGTCCCAACTCTCGACCAACCCCGACGACTCGTTCTCGATGTAGGTGCCATTTCCCGAGAGCGTGAGCTGCCGGATCCACGAGATCGAGCGCGGACGCGGGCTCAGCCGGGTCGACGCGGACGTTTGTCGGAAGTCGCGCCGCCTGACGAACCCGATCTCGGGGTTGAACGCGGCCCCGACCACGAGGTGGTCGACGTTCACGCCAAAGAGGTCGGTGTCGTACGCGACCCGGCCACGGTAACTGTCCTCGAGCCCGCTCGAGCTCTCGGTGTGCGACTTCGCGAAGTACCCCAGGACGCTCAGGTCGTCGGTGAGGCCGAAGAACCCGTCGACGCCCCACGCATTGTTGGAGCCCTGTCCGGTGACGGATCTCGACCGGTTCTGGAAGAGCCCCCCGACGCTGCTCCTGCCGAAGATGTCCCGCCGCAGCCGCGCCACCGAGAAGTTCGTCGACTCCGCCCCGACGCTCGGCTCGTCGTCCGTCTGGATGCTCATGAGCCCGACGTCGAAGGAGCCGACCTTACCCGTCAGCCTGCCTCCGCCGAGGATCGGGATCGCGCGGCCGTTCTGGAGTCCGATGCTTCGGCTGTAGAAGAGGGTCGGTGCCCCGCCACCGCCGCCTCCACCCCCCGGTCCCCCACCACCCCCGGCGCTGAGGCCGAAGTCGAACACTCCCCGGCTCTCGAGGAAGAACTCCCTCTTTTCGGGGAACGAGAGGCTGAACCGCGTCAGGTTCACCTGCTGCTCGTCGACCTCGACCTGAGCGAAGTCGGTGTTGAACGTGAAATCGGCCGTCAGGTTCTCGGTGATTCCGTACTTCACGTCGACGCCACCGTCGGCATATCGATCGTCCTGGGGCGAGAGCGTCACGTCGGTGCGGGAGCCCGCGATCCCGTACGGCTTCACCTCCAGATTCCGCCCGAGCTCGGGGGCCTCGATGCCCACGAGGGTAGCGTACATCGACACGCGGAACGTGCCGCTCGTGCCGTTGCCGCCCACCGAAAGGGGGAGCGCGCGGACGAAAATCCATTCGTTCTTGCGCAGCACCGACCGGCGGAATTGGACGCCCCACACCTGTTCGCGACCCGGCCTATACCGGAGCGACTTGAAGGGGACCGACATCTCGACCGACCAGCCACCGTCGAAGAGCGCCGTGCGCGACACCCAAATGGGGTTCCAGTCCATGTTGGGGTTCCCTTCGTTCGTGATCTGGAAGTCGGAGAAGCCACCAATGGGCGATACGCTCAGTCCGACCGCGTTGCGCCGGTCGTAGTACGTGTCGAAGAAGACGGCGAGGTGGTCGTTCGAGCGCAGCTGAGCCGCATCGCGGCGCATCTCGTTGGCGATCCAGCCGTCCGGACCGCTGCTGTCCCAGACGCGTGCGGAGACGTAGATGTTCTCGTCGTCGAACGAGATCCACGCCTCGGTGAGCTCCGTCGGCTCGCCGTCCTCCACCGGAACACCCTGCACGAACTCGCGGATGGCGGGCACGCGCTGATAGAACGGCTCGTCGATCACGCCGTCGATCTGGAGTGCCTCGGTCAACCGGAATGCGCGGATCGTCGCGCCGTTCTGGTACTCCTGCGTGATCGCGGCTCCGGGCGGTGGCGGCGGCGGGTCGTCGATCTCGAGCGGCGCACCCTCCACGGCCGTCGCCTGGGCAGGTGTCGGAGCGGGGTTCGCCGTCTGGGAGCTCGCCGGGGCCGGAGCAGGGCGAGTGGGCGCCTCGGCCGCGGCCGACGGCGTCGGAACCGCGTTGCGAGCGGGCGGGACGCCGCCCACGAGGCCCCGCTCGAGCGGCCAGATCTCCTGCTGGAGGACCTTCCACTGCTCACCGTCACGGAGCCGCGTCTCGGAGTACCGGAACGACCCCCTGAGCACCACACCGCCCTGGAAGCGGAGCTCTCCGCTCACCTGGGCGAGGGTCACCGCGGTGCCCCCGAACACGCGACTCTCGATCTCCTCGACGGCCCACTCCGACCCCTGGGCGAGCCCGATCCATTCGTCGACGCCGAGCTCCCGGACCCCACCGTACTCGAGGAAGACGCGAGCGTCGGGCAGGTATTCGGCGCGGAGCGCGGCCACGTCGCCGGCCGAGAGGGAGGCGAGCGTGCGCCGAACGAGGTCCTCGACCGGCGATTGCTGGGCGGGCGCCGGCGCCGGAAGCAGGGCCGCGAGAGCGACGCACCCGGCGAGAACGCCGGCGCGGAGAGCGCGAATGGAGTGCAGGCAGGGAGTCCGGTTCACGGGGGGCAAGCGCGACGGGGCGTCAGAATCGACGCTGCCTCGCGCCAACACAAGACACCCGATGCGTCGTCCCTGTTTGCGCGATCGACGATTTCGGAGTAAATCGCCGACGTCGGAGTAATAGCAGTAAGAAGGGGCCGACCATCCTCCCGCGGAGCGCTTGGCGACATGATGAAGGGACTCGCAGCGAAAGCGATCACCGTATCGATCCTGCTCGCGGCCCCGGTGGCCGCCCGAGCTCAAGCCGTGATCTCAGGCCCGGTCGGCCCGAGCCCCTACAACGTCGTGCGCAGCTGGCACAAGCCGTTCCAGCAGCCCGGATACGCGTTCGGCGGCAACTCGGGCGTGTTCGCCGAGTCACCCGACCGGATCTTCGTCGCGATGCGCGGTGAGTATCGCTTGCCCAACCCCGTCCCGACCGAATTCAGCCAGCACGCCGGCACGATCGGCGTGAACGTGCTCAACGCCGTCGACGGACGGGTGTGGCGCAACTGCCTCTATACGCTCAATCGCAACGGCGAGGTGAAAGAGCTCTGGACGCAGTGGGACCGCCTGTGCGAGGGCTCGCCGGGCCCGGGACCGCATCGGGTGCGCATAAGCCCCTACGACCCCGAGCGCCGCGTCTGGGTGATCAACGAGACGTTCCACCAGATCTACGTCTTCTCGAACGACGGTAGCCGTCTGCTCATGACGCTGGGCGAGAAGAACGTTCCGGGGACCGATGGGACGCACTTCGCGCGTCCGCAGGACGTCGCGTTCCTGCCCGACGGACGCATTCTCATCGCCGACGGACTCGACAATCACCGAGTCATGATCATGGACCGGAACGCCAACTACCTCGGCGAGGTCGGTGGCTTCGGCGAGGGCCCCGGTCAGTTCCAGGGCGTGCACGCGATCGGGATCGGCCCGCGCGGGCTCGTGTTCGCGCTCGACCGCTCCGGCGGGCGCATCAACGTGTTCCGCGCGACGTCCGACCAGAGGACGCTCGAGTTCGTCGACGTATGGGACGGGTTCCAGCTTCCGCTCGACATCATCGTGAACGACGACGCGCTCTGGATCACCGACCTCGGACCGCTGCGCTTCGTCAAGCTCGATTTCGAGGGAAACCACCTCTACACGTGGATGGTGCCGCGCGAGCTCCCCGATGGGTACCTGGAGGTCCACACGTTCTCGGTAGACTCCGAGGGCAACCTCTACGGCGGTGACAACCAGTACGGGCGCACCCAGAAGTTCGTGCCCAGGCCGGACGCCGATCCCGCGTTGCT
>CAZBCN010000035.1:0-30808 GCA_964490285.1 uncultured Gemmatimonas sp.
CTCGCCCACGTCGGCGACCGCACCGGGCTCGAGATGATCCGCACGCTCCAGGACCACGGGATCCACCAGGGGATCGAGGTCCATATGGAGGTGACGGTCACCAAGCTGCTCATGGACGGCGACAGGTGCGTGGGTGCCTTCGCGTACGACCGCGAGCGCGGCCGCTTCAAGGTGTTCAAGGCCAAGGCGGTGGTCCTCGCCACGGGCGGTATCGGCCGGGCTTACTTGATCACGAGCAACAGCTGGGAGTATTCGGGCGACGGGCACGCTCTCGCGTACCATGCGGGCGCCGAGCTCGTGGACATGGAGTTCGTCCAGTTCCACCCGACCGGCATGGTTTGGCCGCCGAGCGTCCGCGGTATCCTCGTGACCGAGGGCGTGCGCGGCGAAGGCGGCGTGCTCAAGAACAGCGAGGGCCGCCGCTTCATGTTCGACGACATTCCGCCTCTATATAAGGGGCAGACGGCGGAGACGCCCGAGGAGGGGTGGCGCTACGTCACGGGCGACAAGAACGCGCGCCGCCCGCCCGAGCTGCTCACACGCGACCACGTCGCGCGGAAGATCGTCAAGGAAGTGAAGGAGGGGCGGGGGAGCCCGCACGGCGGCGTGTTCCTCGACATCGCCTGGATCAAGCAGAACATCAAGGACTCCGAGGCGCACATCCGCAAGAAGCTCCCGAGCATGTACCACCAGTTCAAGGAGCTCGCGGGCATCGATATCACGAAGGAGCCGATGGAGGTGGGCCCGACCACCCACTACGTGATGGGTGGCATCCGCGTCGAACCGGACTCCCAGATGTCGACGACCGTGAAGGGTCTGTTCGCCGCGGGCGAGTGCGCGGGTGGACTCCACGGCGCGAACCGCCTGGGTGGCAACTCGCTCTCCGACCTATTGGTATTCGGGAAGCGCGCGGGCGAGTATGCCGCGAAGTTCGCGGCGGCGAGTCCACCCGTGAAGATCGGAGACGACCAAGTGAAGCTCGCGGAGACCGAGGCCCTCGCGCCGCTGGAGCGCGACGCAGGCGCTGACGTCGGCCCGTTCCGGCTCCAATACGAACTCCAGAACCTCATGCAGGACAAAGCGGGCATCGCGCGCGAGGAGAATGATCTCACCGAGGCCATCGAGGGCATCCAGAAGCTCAAGGCGCGTGCAGCCGCGATGGGTGCTGGTGGTAGCCGCGAGTACAATCCCGGCTGGCACACCGCGCTCGACCTGCACAACCTGCTCACGGTGTCCGAGGCGGTCGCGCTGGCCGCACGCGAACGCAAAGAGAGCCGCGGGGCGCACGCGCGCGTGGACTACCAGGAGAAGGACAAAGCCTGGGGCACGTTCAATCTCGTGCTCAAGAAGGCGAAGGACGGCAGCATGGAGATCCGTCGCGAGCCGATTTCTGAGATCCGCCAGGACCTGAAAGACATCATCAAGGAGCAGGGCTGATGGCGACGACCGAGTTCAAGGTCTGGCGCGGCGACTCCTCGGGCGGCGACTTCGAGAGCTACCGAGTCGACGTCGGTCCGGGCTACGTGGTGCTCGACGCGATCCACCAGATCCAGGCGGAGCAGGCGACCGACCTCGCCGTGCGCTGGAATTGCAAGGCGGGCAAGTGTGGCTCGTGCTCGGCCGAAGTGAACGGCTCGCCGCGCCTCATGTGCATGACGCGCGTCGACGACCTACCCAAGGACAAGCCGATCACCGTCGAGCCCATGCGCGCTTTCCCGTCGGTGAAGGACCTCGTCACGGACGTCTCTTGGAACTACGAGGTGAAGGCGTCCATCCAGCGCTTCATGCCGTCGAAGCCCGACGCGGCCGACGGCACGTGGCGCATGGACCAGTACGACGTCGAGCGCCCGCAGGAGTTCAGGAAGTGCATCGAGTGCTTCCTGTGCCAGAACGTGTGCCACGTGCTGCGTGACCATCACATGCACGACAGCTTCGCCGGCCCGCGGATGTTCGTGTACGTGGCGAACATGGAGATGAACCCGATCGACACGGGCGACCGCGTGGCGCAACTCCGCGAGGAGCTGGGGATCGGGTATTGCAACATCACCAAGTGCTGTACCAAGGTGTGCCCCGAGCACATCACGATCACCGACAACGCGATCATTCCGCTCAAGGAGCGCGTGGTCGACCGCTCGTACGATCCGGTCGCGAAGCTGCTGGGGGTAGGGAAGGGCGCAGGGAAGGACTGACGACGTCCCACGACCTCCGGGAGGGAGCATGAAGCGAATCGCGCTCGCCCTGCTCGTTTGCCTCGTGCCTTTCCAGCGCTCCAGCGCCCAAGAACACCCGGAGCACCACTACTTCGAGCTCGGTGACTTCGCCCTCGAGCTCGGCGAGACGCTGCGCGACGCGAGGGTGCTCTACGTCACGCACGGCACGCTGGACGCCGATCGCTCGAACGCGGTCCTCGTCCCCTCGTGGTACGGCGGCAACCATCACGGATACGACTTCCTGATCGGGCCGGGCCGTGCGCTCGATCCCGAGCGGCACTTCGTGATCGTGACCGAGATGTTCGCGAGCGGCGGCTCCACGTCACCCAGCAACACGGTGCCGCCCCAGACGCACGAGCAGTTCCCTCGCGTCACGATTCGAGACAACGTGGCGGCCACGCACCGGCTCGTCACGGAGGCGTTCGGAATCGGACACGTGAGGGCGATCATCGGCTTCTCGATGGGGGCCGAGCAGGCCTTCCAATGGGCGGTGTCGCACCCCGACTTCATGGACCTGATCGTTCCGATCGCGGGCACCGCCAAGACGTATCCGCACGGCATCGTCAGGCTGGAAAGCGCGCTCACGCTGATCACCCAGGACCCCTCCATCGTCGCGGGGCACGACACGCTCTCGACCGCGGGTACGAGGGCCTGGTCGCTGCACTGGGCGGCGTGGACGCGCTCCACCGAGTGGTGGCGCCGCGAGCTGTACCGGTCGGACGTCACCCCCACCGTGGAGGCGTTCATCGCACGCGCGTCCGTGAGGGCCCCCGGCTTCCGCCCCCACGACAGCGTCGTGCAGGGGCGCACGTGGCAGATGCACGACATCGGCGACACGCCGGGGTTCGGTGGCGATGTCGAACGCGCCCTGGCGTCGATCCGAGCGCGGGTCCTCTACATGCCGGGCCAGACGGACATGTACTTCCCGATCACCGACGCCGAATACGAGCGCCGGCACATCCGGAACGTCGAGTTCGTTCCGATCCCGTCGGTATGGGGTCACATGGCGGGCGGTGGCTCCGATGGCGATGATCGTGCGTTCCTCAACCAAGCGATTGCCCGCGAGTTGGCTCGATGACCGAGGTGGACCTGCTCCCGTTGCTCCTGGACGTCAATCAGGATATCGACACCCAGTTCCAGTTCTGGATCTCGATCACGTTCGCGGTCCTGGTGGCGTCCTTCGTCGCCGATGAGCGGCTGAGCCGGTTCGAGCGGGTGGTGATCACCGGGCTCTACCTGTGCGCTGCGACGATCGTTCTGCAACGGTACACCAGCGCGCTCGGGCATCAGCAGGACGTCCTGGATCTCTTCGTGGCCAACGGCATGCCGGAGCCGGAGCTGCCCGCGCTCGCCGGACTCCTGCGATTCACGTTGTTCACGCTCGGCTCGCTCGTGACGGCCTTGAGCGTGGTCTTTCCCAAGGTCGGCTCGACGCGGCGCGAGGCCCAAGCGTGAGGGTGGGCGGCTCGAGGATCTGACGGGCACCGGGGGTCGAGTGGTAGCTTCTTGGCCTGTTGACCCAACCACCGAGCGGGCATCGATGGCGCGTGTTCTGTTGATCGACGACGACGAAGACCATCGCACCCTCGCGCGCCGCATCCTCGAAGGGGTGGGCCACGATGTCGAGGAGGCGAGCGACGGGGCACAGGGCCTTCGACGCTTCGGCAAGGGCCGCCCCGACGTCGTGCTCACCGACATCAACATGCCCGGACTCGACGGGCACGAGGTGATCACCGCCATCCGCGTTCTCAATACCGGCGTGCCCATCATCGCGATTTCCGGGGGCAGCGCGATCGCCAAGGACGATCTGCTCCTGAAGGCAGCCAAGCTCGGCGCCGTCGAGGTGATCACGAAGCCCTTCGAGTTCCGCCAGCTCGTGGGCGCCGTGTCGCGGGCGCTGGGGAAGTGAGCGGCTCCGCGGCGTTCCTTACCTGGTCGCTCCCCACCCCTTCGGAATGCACACGTCGGGGTCGCCCTCCGCGTCGCCGAGACCGACCCACAGGAACAGGGTGGTGTCGCGCGGCTCACTCCAGATGAACTCGACCTCGAGCTGCGAGCGCAGTCCGAAGTCGTGGGAGAACGTCACGCCCTGACCGGGCACGGAGTTCGTCTCGAGCGTCGCGCCGGCAACGGTGTCGCGGGCGCGGATTCGCCAGCGGCCCGTATTCCCCTCCCAGACGTTCACGCACCCCGATAGGGACATGCCCATCGTGGGTATCGGCAGCGTGCTCGCGGTGCCTCGTCCTCCGCGTATGTCGACCGACACCCACCCGCCGCCGTTCCGGATCGCGGCCAGGACACCGTCGAGGGCCTGTGCCTGCACCGGGGCGGGGCGGGCGACCGCGGCCGCCAGAACGAGGAGTGCCCACAGCGTTCGCATGACCGTTGGTACCGGGCGCACTCGGCGAAGGGTCCAGGGAGGTCCCGCCGTGGACTACCACAGCACGGGCCGCGCCCCTAGCGTTCCCGCCCATGAGCCCAGCCGTCCATCTCGACCCGAAGGGCGCCGGCGCCGCCCGCTCCCGTCACCCCTGGATCTTCTCGGGGGCGATCGCGCGCGTGTCGGGGGACCCCGCGCCTGGTGCCGAAGTCGACGTTCTCGACAAGGACGGCACCTACCTGGGCCGGGGGCTGTTCAATCCACGCAGTCAGATCCGCGTGCGGCTCTACACGTCGGAGGACGTGCCGCTCGACGGGCCCTTCTTCGCGGCACGGGTGCGGCGCGCGGTGGCGCTGCGGAGTGGTCTCCTCGACCTCGGAGATCCAGCCGGCGCATGCAGGCTCGTCTTCTCGGAGGGCGACGAGCTCTCCGGCCTGACCGTGGATCGGTACGGGCGCCACGTCGTCGTGATCCTGACGGGCCTCGGAGTCGCGGGACGGCTGGAGCCGATCCTCGACGCTCTCGAGGAAGTGCTCGAGCCCGAGAGCATCATGCTCCGCACGGAGAAGGGCGTGGGCGAGGAGGAGGGGCTCACGATCAAGGACGGTCCTCTGCGTGGCGTTCCGCCCTCGGAGCCCATCGTCATACGCGAAGGGGCTGTCCGCTTCGCCGTCGACGTGCGCACCGGCCAGAAGTCTGGTTTCTACCTCGACCAACGCACGAATCGAACGCGGGTTGCCGCGTATGCCGCGGGCAGGTCGGTCGCAGACGTGTGCGCTTACTCGGGTGGCTTCTCCATCGCGGCCGCGACGGCCGGAGCCACGAGCGTGAGGGCGGTGGACTCATCCGCCAGTGCACTCGAGCTCGCGTGCACGAACGCGGACCTGAACGGTGTTGCCGACCGCGTCGAGGCGCAGCGCGGAGACGCTTTCGGGTGGCTTCGCGACCAGGCCGACGCGGGCCGCTCGTTCGACATGATCGTTTTGGATCCACCGCGCTTCGCGCGCTCGCGCGCAGGGCTGCGGTCCGCCCTCCAGGGATACGAGCGGCTCAACGCCCTCGCGCTCGAGTGCCTCGCGCCCGGCGGCGTGCTGGCGACGTTCTCCTGCTCCGGCCGCGTCTCCGCGGAGGAGTTCCAGGACGCCGTCGCCCGCGCGGCGGCCGGCAGCGGACGGCCACTACGGATCCTGGAGCGGCTGGCACAATCGCCGGATCATCCCGTGTCCACGGCGTGCCCCCAGGGGGCGTACCTCAAGGGACTGCTCTGCGTGGCGGAGTGATCTCCTAGCGCCCGCCCATGTCATCGCTCGGCGGGAACTCGGAGGTGAAGGGACCGCACTTGATGGACGTCACCACGTCGGCGCTGTCGTGCACGCCCGCCCCCGGATCCGTGAACGACTGGCTCACCTGCGGCGAAGCGTAAGCGGCGTTGAAGGGCACCAGGATCGTGTGAGGCTGCGGCGGGAAAGCTTGGCCCTGCAACGACTCGATCGTGAAGCCGCGCACCTGCTCGTACTCGTACGGGGGATCGCCGTTCTGCGGCGTCACGGTGACCTTCTCCTGGATGCCGGTCCCTTCGAGCCGAACCGAGAACCTTCCAAGCCGATCCTTGGGCACCATGTCCCCGTAGAGGAGTCCGACCTGTGATGTCGGCGTCACCGTCCCGCTTCCCGACCAGGCGACGCGGATGGTGTTGTCGCCATCGCTGTAGGCGTGGGTGCCCGTAGCCGTGAAGGTCCCCGCGAGCGTCGGGGTATAGACGGGCGTCGAGGGGAGGAACGTGAGCGGCTGGATCGGCTTGAGACGTACGCCGCGATAGTCGCCCCTGAAGTGGAGCTGGGCGTCGATCCGCACCTCCAGGGTGCCTCCATGGTTCTGGGTGGCCAGGAGCGGGAAGCTAACACGTGTAAGCTGCGCACCGTTGCTGAAGCGACCGTCAACGGCGACCTGCACGAGGCCGGCGGAGCCTGGTCCGGAGGCAGGAATGTCGAGCACGACGTTCAGGCTCTCCCATGACTTGACCGTGAGGGGCACCGCCCCCGTCAGCTCGTAATCCGCCCAAAAGCCGAAGTTGGGGCATGGGCTGCAGTCGACGCTCGTCCCCATCGCGGCCGTGCCAGCGCGTACGCCGAACATTCCGCCAATCAAGTGGAGCTCGCCCGTGAGCTCGTCGAACACGTTCCAGTACATCGAAGGACGCAGGCATAGAAAGAGCGGGGGTACATTGAAATTCGCCGTCGCCTCGAGCAACACGATCCCGTCGTCGGGATCGTCGTATCCGGCCATCCAGGTGCTCGCCTGGAGGTGATAGAGGACCTCGCCCCAGTCATAGGGACGCTGCCGCGGGAGAATCGGTGAGCCCCCTTGAGGCCCTCCCTTGTTCTCGTTGAGGCCCAGCATCAGGGAGAAGAAGTCGAGCGCGGATCCGCAGACTGCCCAGAACCGAACTGGCTTGTTCCACCCGAGGTACACGGATGCGCCCGCGTCGAGGAACGCCTGCTTCCAGCTGCTGGTGCCACTGAGGCACGCGTTCACGAACACCAGGCTGTGCTGGCCGAAGCTCCACTGGTACTTGCTGATCCAATTCGGCGTGATCGCGAATCGCGTCCTGAACCCCCGCGGGTTCATGAACGAGCCACAACCTGCTGGGCAGAGCGGTGCGGTGTAGTAGATCAGTGTGAGCTGCTCGATCTCGTCCGTGTAGTCGGGGATGGTGGTCTCGTCGGCAATGGTGCTCGTCATGAGCGCCCGGGTCACGGTGCCGGCCGGGTCGATAGTGCCTCCGTGCGTGCCCCAGTAGAAGACACCATCACCCGACACGTTCTTGAGGTTTTCCAAATCGCCGGAGACGCCGCTTGGCGTCTTGCCGGCTTGGCCGAAGGCGACCTCGTAGCCGAACCGCTCCATGGTCAGGCACATGAGCCCGGGGTCGCGTGCGTTGATCACGTCTGCCTCGGCCCACGTTGGAATGGGTCCGAAGTCCTCCCCCTCCTCGTACCAGGTGTTGATGAACCGAAACTGTTTGGAAGGAAGGCCAGCATCGTAGTCGCCGGCGGGGGCGCGCCCGATATCGGGAGCCACCCGCGCAACGACCGGAACCGGACCAGATAGCGGAGTGACCCCGGTCGTACCGATACGAGCGTCCGTCTGTATGAGGTGCGGATGGCCGTTCGTGAAGATCGCGTAGACATCGCGGGTCACACTGTAACCGACGGTCTGATAAGCGTCCTGCTGTGCGAGCCAGCCCAGCACCTGGTCGGCAGGCGCCGAGCCCGTGGCTGGATCGAGGAGCTCGTTGAGTTTCGTCTGGAGCGCCTCGAAGGACTGTGCCTGCTGTACCGGGCTCAGGGGTGTGCCCGGGGTGCCCTTGCCCGCGACGGACTGGCCCGGATTCAGCGTCAACGCCCCGGTTCCGCCGCCACCGCCACCACCTCCGCCACCCCCTCCGCCACCGCCACCGCCACCTCCTCCGCCACCACCTCCGGCATCCTCGGGGCCGGACGGCCCGCCGCCACACGACGCCAAGCCGGCGGCGGCGGACGCGGAGAGCCAACGCAGCAGATCACGACGGGAAAGGAACGGACCGAGGGGTGTCTCGCTGCTCATGGGGTCGGACGAAAGGGCGCCGGTGGGCGCGTGTCTCGAAGTGTCGACAGCATGCCGAGGGGGCCGCAGCGGCGCAAATCACCGGCGGCCACCACGGCCGAGCCTTCCTTCATGACTCCCGCATCCCCTAGCTTTGCTTCGCCGCCAGGGGCATCCCGGAGAAGCGGGATTGAGAACGACCCTTGGAACCTGATCCGGTTGAGACCGGCGGAGGGAGCGCGGCGACGGTGGCCAGGCCGATCGCTCGAGAACGTGCAGATGGAGGTGAACGATGAGCGATGTCGACGTAGCCAACGGTCGGCGCAACGGTAAGTCCACCGTCGAGAGCGCGGGCACCGATTACCCGGGTGCCTTTCCGAACTCCCTGAAGGTCCACGTGCAGGGCGCGGGCGGGATCGCGGTGCCTATGCGCGAGATCCAGCTGAGCGGCGGCGAGCCCCCGTTGCGCGTCTACGACACGAGCGGCCCTCGGGTCGACGTGCGCCAGGGTCTCCCCGTTCTGCGCGACGCGTGGATCCGGGCTCGTGACGTACGCGAGACCGGTCGCACGCGCGAGATGGCCTCCGAAGTCGAGATGCCCCCGACGCTTCGCCGGCGTACGCTGCGCGGCAGCGGCTCCGTGACGCAGATGACGTACGCCCGCCGCGGCGAGATCACACCGGAGATGGAGTTCGTCGCGATCCGCGAGGGCGTCGAGGCCACACTCGTGCGCGAGGACGTCGCGCGCGGCCGCGCGATCATTCCGGCCACCGTCAACCACCCGGAGCTCGAGCCGATGATCATCGGCCGGCGCTTCAAGGTGAAGATCAACGCGAACATCGGGAACTCGGCCGTCAGCTCCTCCATCGAGGAAGAGGTCGAGAAGCTCCGCTGGGCGACCCTCTGGGGCGCCGACACGGTGATGGACCTCTCGACGGGCAAGAACATCCACGAGACGCGCGAGTGGATCGTGCGCAACTCGCCCGTGCCCATCGGCACGGTGCCGATCTACCAGGCGCTCGAGAAAGTCGGCGGCGTGCCCGAGGACCTCACCTGGGAGATCTACCGCGACACGCTCATCGAGCAGTGCGAGCAGGGCGTCGACTACTTCACCGTGCACGCGGGCGTCTTGCTCCGCTTCATTCCGCTCACCGCGAAGCGGCTCACCGGCATCGTGTCTCGCGGCGGCTCGATCATCGCCAAGTGGTGTCTCGCGCATCACAAGGAGTCGTTCCTCTACACGCACTTCCGCGAGATCTCGGAGATCATGGCCGAGTACGACGTGTCCTACTCCCTCGGCGACGGACTACGGCCGGGCTCGATCGCGGACGCGAACGACGAGGCGCAGTTCGCCGAGCTGAAGGTGCAGGGCGAGCTCACGCGCATCGCGTGGGAGTACGACGTGCAGGTGATGAACGAGGGGCCCGGCCACGTGCCGATGCACCTCATCAAGGAGAACATGGAGAAGCAGCTCGAGTGGTGCGACGAGGCGCCGTTCTACACGCTCGGGCCGCTCACCACCGACATCGCGCCGGGCTACGACCACATCACGAGCGCGATCGGAGCCGCGCAGATCGCCTGGTACGGGACCGCCCTGCTGTGCTACGTCACGCCGAAGGAGCACCTCGGCCTGCCGAATCGCGATGACGTGAAGGCGGGCGTGATCGCCTACAAGATCGCGGCGCACGCGGCCGATCTCGCCAAGGGACACCCGCGCGCCATGGAATGGGACAACGCGATCTCGAAGGCCCGCTTCGAGTTCAGGTGGCGCGACCAGTTCAACTTGTCGCTCGATCCCGTGACGGCCGAGGAGTACCACGACGAGACGCTGCCGGCCGAGGGCGCGAAGACGGCGCACTTCTGCTCGATGTGCGGGCCCAAGTTCTGCTCCATGCGCATCACGGAAGACATCCGTCGCTACGCGGAGGAGGAGGGCATCGACGCGACGCGAGCGGTGGACGCCGGGATGCAGAAGATGTCCGCGGAGTTCCGCGAGCGGGGAAGTGAGATCTACGTGGAGGCCGGATCGAAGTGACGCGGTGGCTGTTCGCGCTGTTCGTGGTAGCGGTATCGGTCGGTGACGCGACGGCGCAACCCGTCGCGGAGCCGGTCGACTCGGCGGCGCTCGTCACGCCTCCCGCGAACGCGTTCTTCGTCAAGGGCCGCGGCTACGGCACCGACGCCTACGGCGGTCCGTTCGACGTCATCCTGAACAAGGGATACGCGGTCTCGCAGTGGCAGGACCAGGACCGCCACATCTTCTCGTATCCCTACGGCTGGAACGCGGTATGGGCGTCCGTGACGAGGCCCGGGGCCGCGATGGAGCGCGCGGGAGGGTGGGGCACGGTCCTGAGGCGGCACGTGCTGCCCCTCAGTTGGGACGAGCTCCGCGACGCGCAGTGGATGCCGAACTACTTCGGGCACGTGGTCGAAGGCGGACTCGCCTATCGACGCCTGCTCGAATGGAACCGTCTCCACGGCGTACCGTTCCCGACGCTGACCACCGTGCTCGTCACCCAGCTCGCCGTCACGATCAACGAGGCGTACGAGACGCCCGTGAACGATCCCTGGGTCCAGGAGAACGGCACAGCGGGTGCATTCGTCGACTGGGTGATCATGGATCCGCTCGGAATGGTGCTGATGCACCAGGATCCGATCGCGGGTTTCTTCGCGAATGAGCTGGGTGCCGTGGTCTGGCCGAGACAGGCCTCGATCACCTTCCCGGGAGGTCGGCTCACGAACAACGGCGAAGCCGTCATCCTGCGCCCGAAGCTCTGGTTCACGGACGACTTCCGCGTCTTCTTCCGGGGTGGTGTCGGAGCGGAGGCCGGGATCTCCGTTCCGTACGACGGGCTCACGGTCAACGTGGGCGCGGGAGCCAACTCTGCCGGCCGCAAGCTCAATCTGGAGCATGTGGAGGAGGCCACCTTCAGCTTCTCCTCGGGCCTCTGGATCGACCGCGAAGGCTCGCTGCTCTTCAGCGTCACCTGGGACCACAAGACCGATCGACGCCTGGCCATCGACGTCTTCCCCGGCGTGATCGACATCGCGGGCTCGACGGTTGGTGCATGGTTCCAGCTCGATCAGGACTACAGGCCTTACTTCGGCATCACCGGAAGGCGCACGCTCGGCGCGGGTATCGGCGTCGGGTTCTGACGCGGCCCCGCCAACGCTAGGGGCGTGTGCGCAGCCGGTCCCGTGTGATCGGTTCGGAGCCCGGCGGTAGCGCCGGGCCGATGGAGCCGGCGCCGCTCCGCAGCATGGCCCTCACTCTCTCTACCGCGTCTCGGGGTGCGACGCCCTGGCGGATGAGCATCCGTACGCGGGCCGAAGCATCCAGCATGCGCTCGTCCCGTGCGCGCTGAGCCATCGCCTCGCGCACCATCTCGAGCGCGCGGTCGGCGGGCACGCCACTCTCCACCAGCTCGGCGAGCACGAGGAGCGCCATCGGGCTCCTGGGTCGATCCGTCGGCAACGACCGGAGTGAGTTCGCCGATACGCCGCGCTGGAGCGCATCGGCACCGGCCACCAGGAGCGGAAGATCGGCGCCCGGGCCCAGCGCGCCACGCGCCTGCTGCAGGCGCGTGGCGTACTCCCGTACGGCGGGGACCAGCCGAGCCTCCGGAACCCGCTTGGCCGCGCCCTCCAGAGCCTTCGCGAAGAGTGGCTCCTCGGGAATGCCCGACGCTTCGACGCTGGCCGCGAGCGTCGACACGTCTCGAAAGACCGGCGGGGAGAGCGTGCGCTGCGCACGCTCGCGAGCGGTCTCTTGCGCCCCGAGTCCGGGGGCCGCGAGCGCCGCTGCAGCGAGCAAGATCCACGTGGTGCGTTTCATGTCAGTTCGCTCCTTCGATCATGAGGATCGCGCTCATGCGACCCCACTCATCGGGCACCGTATTCGTTTCGCCTTCGGGCACGTACCACTCGCCGTCGACGAGGTATCCGTAGTGATGTGTTCCTGCGTCCACATCGATATCGACCGACCACTCGCTTCCCTGGCGCTGCATCGGTACCGCCTCCCAGAGCGTGAAATCGCCCAGCACCTCCACGTTCGTAGCGCCAGCAGGGGGCTCCACGCTCATCCGCACTCGGGCTCCTCGCGGAGTCACCGCGAGCACTTCGTGTTCGATCCTCAGGGCCTGCCGAGGTTGCCGTGCGTACAGGGTGCGACCGATCAACACTCCGCCGCTCCCGCTGCCGGGCTCCGCGAGCGTGAGCGGGTCGGGCTCGCTTCGTCCCATGTATCCTCTCAAGCTCCAGCCGGAGAGCGGCAAGACGAACGTGAGGCCGCCTGTGGCCTCGGATCCGATGGGAGTCGTCCAGAGATCGGCGCTCAGCTCGACCGCGCCCCAGCCCCCGGCGAAGACGACGCGACCGCCTCCGGAGCCGAACATGCCTCCGCGGGTCTCGTGCACGCTTCCGGCCACGCCGGCGCGAACCGGACCCGATCCGAGCATGAGCTCGGCGAGGCCACCGATGCGCCAGAGGTCGTGGCCGAACACGCGGGTCGGTCCGCCAGCGACACGCCAGAGCTCGATGCGGGAGCGGCCCACGCCCGCGATCGCGGAGCCCTTCAGGGACAGCGTGCCGCGGCTGTACTGGAGCACGGGTCCGCCTTCCGCTGCGATCGCACGATAGGGGAACGGCGCCCGGATCCCGAATCCGAATACCCTGAGATCCATGCCGCCCCTCCACCCACCTCCCCAGTCCTCGACCATGGAGCTGGCGAGCGTCGCCGAGAGGAAGTCACCGCCGTTCTGGCCGCCGATCGTGCGTCCGGCGAGCACGGAACCGGAGATGCCCGAGCCCGTGACCGAGTAGTGCGACGCCCGGACGCCGCCGATGCCGAAGCGAGCGCTACTGGCGTCGGTTCCGAGCGGCGGCCCGATCTGGGACGCACCCAGCTCGATCGAGACGTCGGTCTGCGCGACGGCGCCGGACGCGCCTAGAGCCACCAGCGTGGCCAGCAGGGCGGGTACCAGGGGACGATCCAACGTCAGCTGCTCGCGCCCACGGCGAGCACCGCATTCCGGTTGCCGAAGCCATCGTCCTGGTAGCGACCCGCGTTCGGGTCGGTCTGCCAGTTCATGTCGTCGATCAGGAACATGTAGGTGTGGACGCCCGGCCGAAGCGGAACCCTCGCCGACCAGACTCCATCCCCGTCGGGGTCTTCGAGCGCGAACGCAGGCTCCCATCCGCTGAAGTCCCCGGCGACGGCGACGGACGTGGCGGCCGGCGCCTCGAGCACGAACTGCACGTAGACCACAGGCTCCCCATCGGCCGGTGCGTCGGTCAGGGCATCATCGACTCCCCGTGAGGGCACGAGCATCGCGATCACGAGCGCGGCGCCGACGAGTCCCGCCGCCAACGGCGACACGCGCACCGCTGCGGGGCGTACCAGCCACCCGAGCACTCGGCCCACGACGCCGCGCTCCGGAACGGTCGCGATCTCCGCCATCACGCGCTGCTCGAGCCAAGGTGGGGCCTCGCCTTTGGGCGCCGCCGAGCGGAACGCTTCGACCATGCGCTCCCATGCGTCGGCTTGGCCCCGATCTTCCTCGCCGTTCATGCGTACTCCTCCAGGAGGCTTCTGAGCGCCTCACGCGCTCGGTGAACCCTCATCTTCAGGGATGCGACGGAGAGGTCCATCACCGCCGCGATCTCCTCGTAAGACCGTCCCTCCACATGCTTCAGCACGAAGGCCTCGCGCTGCTCGGGCGTGAGCGCTTCGAGCGCCCGCCAAACATGCCGCCGAGTCTCCGATGCCGAAGCGTCGGCCTCGGGGTCACCAGGGCCCCGCACGACGCTCTCCACATCCGCGAGCGGCACATCCTTTCTCCGTCGGCTGCGCACGTGATCCTTGCAGAGGTTCGCGAGGATCCTGAAGAGCCAGGCGCCCACGCGCTCCGGCTCTCGGCACGTGTGCAGCCGCTTGAACCCCTGCACGAGCGCCCGCTGCACCAAGTCCGTCGCCTCGTCCGGGCTGCCCACCATCCGCAGGGCGTGACCGTAGAGCGCGTCGCCGTAACGGCGTACGAGCAGGCGATACGCGTCCCGCTCTCCGGCCAGCACGTCCCGAACGACCTGTGCATCGGTCCGCTCCACCGACGATACCATGAAGGCGAGATACCCGGAGGGGCGCCCCCCCGTTCAGAGGGAGCGCCCATCCGGGCCGGCTCAGTCCATGAGCCAGCGTGAGATCACGGCGCCCCGCCACACGGGCGCGACGCCCCTCTTGTTGCCCTCGGCGATCAGCCGCTCGCCGCGCTCGATCAACCGTCCCGCCCGCTCGAAGAGCCGCTTCTCGAGCTCGCTCGGGTCGGACCCGAGTGCGACCTCGGCCTCGGCGTGCAGGCGGTGCGCCAGCTCGACCATGGCGTCCAGCTCGGCCTCGGTGACACCGCCGGGCAGGATCACGGCCTTGAGCGCCGACCAGTGCGCGTGCTCCGCGAAGTGGACCGCCCGAGCGTTGTGGCCGTTCTCGAGCGCCCGCTCGGCCAGCGCGAGCATCCTCCTCGCGTGCGCGAGCCAGCGGTTCTGGTGGTCCTCCACGTTGCTCGAGCCTAGATCGCGCACCGGGATGCTGTCCGCGGCAACCAGCCGTTCGGCCAGCTGCACGGCGGTTCCGGCGAGCGCGACGGCCAAGCGTGCCCGCGCCGGCAGGATGTCGCCCGGATGATGGCGCCGCCCCCGGTGGTGCCGCACGATTTGCTCGCCGAGCAGCGCGCGCTCGGCGGCGCGTACGTACTCTCCCGCCTCGAACAGCGCGCGCGCCTCGGCTGCCAACGCCGTCAGCCTCTCGCTGAGCGCTTCGGGCGCGTCGAAGACGTCGTCGTCCTCGCTCCCGATCTCCGCCGCGAGATCTTCGATGCGCTCGATCAGGGCCTCGACCGCCTCCACGCCGCCCGTGGCGAACAGGGCGCGCGCGAGGAGACGTCTGGCCTCGCGGGCTTCCTCGAGTGCCCGGCGACGGTCCCCGACGCTCAGGGCTTCCTGGGCCGACGCGAAGCGCATGGTCGCCTGCGGGTCGCTCGCCGCGGCGTGGACCTCGGACGCGACATCGAGAGAGGCCGGGTCCGCGACCACCGCGAGCTCGGCGGCCTCGTCCAGGGTGAGGCCATCGATGGGGACCTGCGTGCCGGCCTCGGCGCAGCCTGCCAGGGCCAGGAGGCCAAGGAGTGCCAGGAATCCCCGTCTTTCCGTCGTTCTCATCGTCATTTCCTCTCTGGTTTCACGGGCCGCCGGCCCGCGTCGGCACGCACCTCGTAGGAATGACGGTCGAATGCCTGAAAAGGTAACGCGGCGCGTCGGCGCTTTTCGGGCGGCCCCTGACTAGATTGCGCGCCGTCCTCCAGCGGAGTGGCTCGATCCCTTGAAGCGCATCCTCGTCACCGGGGCCGGCGGCCAGATCGGCTCCTGGCTCGTGCCCAAGCTGCGCGAGATCTACGGCGCCTCGAAGGTGCTGGCCACCGACCTACGCCACCCCAAGGCGGAGCTGGTCGACGCCGGACCGTTCCAGCTCGTGGACGCCACCAACTCCAAGGCGGTCGGGCAAGCCGCGATGCGGCACGGCGCCGACACGATCTTCCACCTGGCCGCGATCCTGTCGGCGGTCGGGGAGCGTGATCCCCGCGTGGCCTGGCACGTCAACATGTCGAGCCTCGAAGCCGCGCTCGAGGTCGCGCGCGAGCAGGGGTGCGCGCTCTTCGTGCCGAGCTCGATCGGCGCGTTCGGCGCGAGCACGCCGAAGGATCCCACGCCGCAGGACACCGTCATGCGCCCGTCGACGATGTACGGCATCACGAAGCTCGCCGGCGAGCTGCTCTGCGATTACTACCACGTGCACTTCGGGGTCGACACGCGGGGTATCCGCTTCCCGGGCATCGTATCGTACGGCGCGCCGCCCGGAGGCGGCACCACGGACTGGGCGGTGGACATCTTCCACAAGGCGATCAGGCACGGTCGCTACACGTGCTTCCTGCGCGGCGACAGCCAGGTCGACTTCATGTACATGCCCGATGCGGTGCAGGCGGCCATCATGCTCATGGAAGCGGACCCGTCTCGCCTCGTGCACCGGAACGCGTTCAACGTGACCGCGATGCAGCTGACGCCGGAGTCGCTCGCGGCGGAGATCCGGAGACACATCCCGGGCTTCGACATCTCCTACGACGTCGATCCGGTCCGCCAAGCCATCGCGGACTCGTGGCCGCGGCGCATCGACGACGGCGCGGCCCGCGCCGAGTGGGGGTGGAAGCCCACGTACGACGCCCGTGCGATGGTCGCCGACATGCTCGAGCACGTGCGAGGCGACTGAGGCCGCCGACGTGGCGCCCCGGCGCCCTCGGGTGAATACTTCGCGCCATGTCTGACCCCATGACGCGCGCCTGAATGCCGCCCTCGAAGGTCGCTACCCTGTGCCCGCAGCGATGACCGCCGGCGCGCTCGAGTACCGGCGGACCACCTAGGAGCCCGACTGAATGCCGATGGATCGACTCAGCGGCGTGCTCCGCGCTCACGTGCGCGCGCTGGAGGAGGCGGGCACGGCGAAAGGCGCCGAGAAGGTCGTCATTGCCGTGAAGCCAGCGGTTGGCGCGCGAGGCCCGCGCTTTCTGCTCGAGGGCCAGGGCGACCGCGAGTTCATCCGCATGAACTCGAACTCGTACCTCGGCATGGGGCTCCGGCCGGAGGTCATCCACGCCGAGGAGGAAGCCACGCGAGCGTTCGGCGCGGGCCCCGGCGCTGTGCGGTTCATCTCCGGCACGTATCGCGCGCACCTGGATCTGGAGCGCGAGCTCGCGCGCTTCCACGGCCGCGAGGAGGCCATCCTCTTCTCGTCGGCGTACGGAGCGGTGGTCTCCACCATCACGCCGCTCGTGTCGCCGGAGACGGTCCTGATCTCCGACGAGCTGAACCACAACTGCATCATCAACGCGATGCGGCTCGCGCGACCCGTGGGCAAATCGGTCTACGCGCACAACGACGTCGCGGGCCTGGAGGCGGCGCTCGTCGAGTGGGAGGGGAAGGCGAAGCGAGCGCTCGTCGTGACCGACGGGATCTTCTCCATGCGCGGAGACCACGCGCCGCTCGCCGAGATCATGGACGTGTGCGCGCGACACGACGCGGCCTACGAGGAGAACGTCGTCTGCGTGATGGACGACTCGCACGGGGTGGGCGCGTTCGGCGCGACGGGGCGGGGGACCGAGGAGTATACGCGGAGCCAACCCGTCGACGTGCTCATCGGCACGCTCGGCAAGGCGTTCGGCGTGAATGGCGGCTACGTCGCCGGCACCGCAGACCTCGTCTCCTTCCTGCGGGAGTCGTCGCAGATGTACATCTACTCGAACCCGATCACGGTCGGGGAGGCCGCCGCGGCGCTCGCGGCCGTGCGTATCGTCGCGGGGCCAGAAGGCCCGAAGCTGCTCGATCGCTTGCGCGCGCTCACGCGCCGGTTCGAGAGCGGGCTCGGGCGCATCGGCATCGAGACGATTCCGGGCGAGCATCCGGTGGTGCCGCTCATGATCCGAGACACGCAGCGCACGCGCGAGCTCGTGCGCCACCTCTTCGAGCGCGGCGTGCTGGTGACCGGCCTCACGTATCCCGTGGTGCCCAAGGGCGACGAGGAGATCCGCGCGCAGGTCAACGCCGACCACACCGAGGGCGACATCGACTACGTGCTCGCACAGCTGGAGGCGTTCGCGTGAGCGGCGGGCCGACGAACGCGGGGACGCCCAACTTCCTCAAGCTCGCGGGTCCGGGGCTCGTGGTCGCGGCGGCCGGCATCGGGTCGGGCGACGTCGTCGCGGCGTCGGTCGCAGGCGCGCGCTACGGAGTGGTGCTGATCTGGGCCCTGGTGCTGGGCGCGTTCTTCAAGTTCGTGCTCACCGAGGGGATCGCGCGCTGGCAGCTCGCCACGGGCCTGACGGCTCTCGAGGGTTGGGCCACGTACCTCCCCGCTTGGGTGAAGGCCTACTTCGCCGTCTACGTGCTGTTCTGGACGGTCGCGGTCACCGCTGCGCTCACGAACGCGACCGGGCTGGGCATGGCCAACCTCACGGGGGGAGCGATCTCGCAGCCCTGGGCCGCTGTGCTCCACAGCCTATTCGGGGGGGCGTTCGTGCTCCTCGGCGGATACGGGAAATTCGAGACGCTCGTGAAGGCACTCGTCGCGGTGATGGGCTTCACCATCCTCATCTGTGCGGCGCTCACGTTCGCCGATCCCGTGGGCGTCGTGCGCGGAACGCTCGTGCCGACCGTTCCGCCCGGCGGAGGGCTGTACGTTCTGTCGGTGATCGGAGGCATCGGCGGCTCGATCACCATGCTCTCGTACAACTACTGGATGCGCGAAGAGCGGATCGAAGGCGACCGGTATCTCGGCTACGTGCGCGGCGACATCGGCGTCGCGTACCTGTTCACGGCCATCTTCGGGGTGTCGATCCTCCTCATCGCCAACCAGACGTTCTTCTTGCCCGGCGTCGCGATCACGGACGCTCAGGCCGTACCGCTCATGGCCGAGATGCTCGGTCAGGTCCTCGGTCCGTTCGGCGTGTGGGCGTTCTCCGTCGGGTTCTGGGCGGCGGTGTTCGCGTCGTTGCTCGGCGTGTGGCAGAGCGTGCCGTATCTCTACGCGGACTTCTACGGCATCGTGAAGAAGCTCTCGCCCGAGGAGCGCGTCGAGGTCGTGAAGGTGACGAGCAAGCCGTATCGGCTCGCGCTCCTGTGGGTGTCGCTGGTGCCCCTCCCGTTCGCATTCACCGGCAGGCCGATCGCGGTGATCGTGACGTACACCATCGTGGGCAGCCTCTTCGTGCCGTTCCTCGCCGCGACGCTGCTCTACCTGAACAACAAGGTGCCGTGGACGAGCGGAGTACCCCGCAACCACTGGGTCACCAACGTGCTCCTGGTGGTGATCCTCGCGCTCTTCCTCGCGGTGGGAGCGCAGGAGGTCGTCAACGCCATCCGCTGAGGCGGGCGACTAGTTCGCGCTCGTGCAGGTGGGATCGACATACCGGACCGCGTCGCCCTCGAACCGGATCGTCCGCGTGCTCGGCACCTGGTTGGCCGGCATCGCGACCTGGGTCCCGCCGATCGCCCTGGCCTCCGCGACGACCACGGCGTTCGCGCCGAGACGCGCGCCCTCGCGCCCCAGGACGCGGGCGCGCTCACGTTCGAACACCGCCCGATCCGAAACGAACGGGACCGTGGTCTCCCCCTCCACACGCCGGATCACCTCGTATCGGCAGGGAACGGCCGACGAACCAGTATATACGGGGACCGAGGACGGGCCGCCGCTCCCGCCGGAAGCGCAGCCCACCAGAAGGGCGGTTGCAGCGACGACACACGAGCGAAGAGGCATGGGGCCCTCCAATTCGGCGATACCTAGTGCGTCATCGTCCAGAGCAGGACGTTGATGACGACGGCATACGCCGGCGGTGAGAACGTGTAGAAGTAGTCGCTCGACCAGTTCTCCCGCTCCCACCCGTCGGAGATGTCCGTGTTGTGTGTGACGAGCACGAGGATGCGTCCGGTCTCGTCCGTCATCGCCCACATGGAGGCATGCTCGCTGTCCCGACCCAGCTCGGACGTCGATCGACTGTTGTTCCACGAGTTGGCCGACGGAATCTGCGGAACCTCGGGAATGATATAGAGCTGGTTGAAGATGGGGTGCTCCGGCCCGAGCTCCACCAGCGGATACTCCGGGAGAACCCTCTGGATCTCGGCGGAGAAGCGAAGCCAGCCTCTGCTGCCCCAGAAGTCGTCCGCCCAGAAGAACCCGCCCTTGAGCAGGTAGTCGCGCAGGATCGCGGCGTCTTCGTTGTTGAACCCGAGCTCTCCGACGTCCGTGGCCATCAGCATTGGACACTCGTAGATCTCCGGCTCGCCGAGCTGGAGAACCGCGAAGCCCTCCTCGCCGTGCGACCAGCGCGACACGCGGAGCTTGGTCAGCTGGGGGAGGCGGATCATCAGGTTGCGGTCCGCGTCCGGAAAATCGGTCGTCCACCCGTTCCCCGATCCGTCGCGGGCGACCGAGGAGTAGGCGAGCCGGCAGTACGTGAACGGACCCGGAATGTCCGGGAGCCCGTCCCCGGGGCGAACCCGCGTGCCGGTTCGCCCGTAGCCGAAGCGCTGCGCCTCGAGCGACGCCGGCATGCTCGTGAGCAGCGCGGCGGCCAGGACGAGGAGGTGTGCGATTCTGGGCATGGCGGGAAGGAAGGAGGAGCCGGGGTCGCTGGCGATCTCTATCTGGACCCGTAGACTGAGGATTGTGCTACGATGTGGCAATGCGGCCCGACGCCCGTCGGCGCCACGTTCGATACCCCCGAGGATCCGATCGATGCGAAGCGCGCTGCTGGTGACGCTGTCCATGCTGGGCGTCCACGCGGCGGCGGAGGCACAGCTGCTCGCCGCCCGCGGGAGCCCCGTCGCCTACGGCCACCATCACATCAACGCGTCCGACGTGGAGGCGCACAAGCGCTTCTGGATCGACGCGCTCGGGGGCACGTCCGTGCGCATCCGCGAGTCGAGCGCCGAGGTCGTGTCCTTTCCCAACGTCCTGGTGTTCCTCACGGCCCGGGCCCCGACGGGCGGCACCAAGGGCACGGTGGTCAACCACGTGGGCTTCGAGACGCGCGATATCCGCGTCGCGGTGGCTCGCCTCCGTGCCGCCGGCTTTCGCATGGTGACGCGCGAGGAGCTGCCGGAGACCTACACGGTGAACGACGACCTGGGCCAACGCGCGGGTGGGAACGTGATCGCGTTCGTCATGGGCCCCGACGAGACGAAGGTCGAGCTCATCGAGAACACGTCGATCGCCCACCCGCTCCAGCTCCACCACATCCACTGGTCGACGCAGGACGGCGAAGCGATGCAGGCGTGGTACGTGGAGCGATTCGGAGCGACCGCCGGCACGCGCATCGGTCAGCCTGCGGCGGACCTGCCGGGCGTGAACCTCACGTGGGCGCCGTCGGCCGACCCGGTCGTGCCGACGCGCGGCCGCTCCCTCGACCACATCGGCTTCGAGGTGCAGGGACTCGAGGCGTTCGTGCGGCGCCTCGAAGCGAGCGGTGTCACGATGGACCGCGGATACACTCCCGTGCCAGCACTCGGCATCGCGGTCGCGTTCTTCACCGACCCGTGGGGCACCTACGTCGAGCTCACCGAGGGTCTGGCCGCGGTGCAGTGACGTCGTCACGACACAGCGTCACGATGTCGCTCCAAGCTCCGTCCATGGTGAACGCCGTCGCAGGCGAGGACGACTCGGCGGCCATCTCGGCCAGCCGCGCCCGCCGCTCCTCGGTCGCGGGGTGCGTCGAGAGGTAGGTCAGCGCGGGCGCGTCGGCTCCCGCATGCGCGTCGAGGGTCTCGAAGAAGTCGAGCATCCCGCGCGGGTCGACGCTCGTGGCCAGGAGGAGTCGCATCCCCTCGCGGTCGGCCTCGGCCTCGTCCCCGCGAGCGTACCGCAGCACGCCGAGCGTTCCGAGCAGGGCGGCCGTCCCGTCCGCCCCGCCCCCGCCCCCGAGCACCGCGCTCACCGCCTGGAGCGGAAGCTGGCGCAGGATCGCGCGGGTGCCGTGCCGGAGTTGGACGTGCTGCATCTCGTGCGCGAGCACACCGGCCAACTCCTCGGGGGTCTCGCTGACGGAAAGGAGCCCGCGCATCACGATGATGCGCCCACCCGGCGCCGCGAATGCGTTCACGAGCGTGTCGTCGACGACGCTGACCCGGAACTCGTAGGGTCTTTCGGCGAGTCCGCCGGCGAGCCGCTCGACGATCGCGTCGATCGTGCCCACGAGTCGAGGATCGTCGCAGACCGCGTCGGCCGGCGCGAGCTCGTCGGCGACCGCGTCGCCCAGGTCGACTTCCCACGCGACGGGAATGCGCAACGCGAGCAGGCCGCCGACGGCAGGGAGCGCCCAGAAGTACGCTACCAAGACCGCCGCGATGGTCCCCGCGAGCAGGAGGATGACGCGGTGCTGGCGGGGTGGGCGGGCGGGTGCGCTCATGTCGTTGCCTGAGGGCATGGTATGCCCGGGTACCGGCGCGCGGTAGTCCGTCGGCGGGTTGCCGCCTCGCCGCGGCTCCCACATGCTAGCTTCGCACGTCCACCTCGACGGCGGGCTCACCCATGCGTCACCTCGACCTGCGCCCCACCCTGGCTTCGGCACTCCTCGTCTGCGTCTGCGCGCCTCCGACCACCCTCCGTCGGATGCCGACGAGCCAGGATCAGGATTAGCGCGGGTCGCGGCGCGGTATCCGCCCTGCCGGACCTCACGGAGCGCCTTCGCCAACCGGAGGTGATGGACGAGCCGTGGCTCGATCCGGCTCGGCACTGGCACGCGCTCGACGCGCTCGCCCGCGTGAATCGGGTGTCGCGCACGGGCGCTCGTGTGTGGGAGGAAGTGCGCCGGGTCGCGCGGGAGGGCGCGCGGCCGGTGCGCGTGCTCGACGTGGCGTGCGGAGGCGGTGACGTGCTGCTCGACCTCGGTGCCAGGGCGCGCCGACACGACGTGGATGTGGAGCTCGCGGGATGCGACGTGAGCGCGGTCGCGTTGGAGCGCGCGCGCGTGCGAGCCGGGAAGGGCCCGGCGGTGCGATTCACATCGGTGGATGTGCTCAGGCATGGTGTGCCGGGCCGCCACGACGTGGTGTGCTCGTCGCTCTTCCTCCATCACCTCGACCGCGAAGAGGGCGTCACGCTACTCAAGGCGATGGCGCACGCGGCCGAGCGCGTGCTGCTCGTCCAAGACCTCCGCCGCACACGCTTCGGCTACGTGCTCGCGTGGGTCGGCCTACGTGTGCTGACGACGTCGGACGTGGCGCGCACCGACGGGCCGATCTCCGTTCGGGCCGCGTATACCCTGGACGAAGCGCGCGAGCTCGCCGCCG
Source organism: uncultured Gemmatimonas sp. (assembly GCA_964490285.1). Taxonomy (GTDB): domain Bacteria; phylum Gemmatimonadota; class Gemmatimonadetes; order Longimicrobiales; family Gaopeijiaceae; genus UBA2982. Next base: position 23,059 of record CAZBCN010000035.1, read on the forward strand.
ATGCCGGCCTGGACGGCGCGGAGGTCCGACCCTGCTGGCCCGAGCGTTTCGTGATCCGCTGGGTGAGAGCATGACGGACTTCGACGCGGTCGTGGTGGGCGCCGGACCCGCGGGGTCCTCGGCGGCGATCGAGCTCGCGGGGCGGGGGGCGTCCGTGCTGTTGCTCGATCGCGTGCGCTTTCCGCGGTCGAAGGTGTGCGGTGCGTGCGTGAGTCCGGGTGCGGCGTCGCTCCTCGGAGAGCTCGGACTCGCGGACCTCACGGATCTCGGCGCCGTCCCCCTCGAGCGACTCGTGCTCCGCGGGCGTACGGGCGTGGCGCGCGTGTCGCTGGCCGGCACGGCGGCCCTCTCGCGCGCGGCGCTGGACCTCGCGCTGGCGGAGCGTGCCGAGCGCGCGGGCGTGATCTTCTGGCACGGTGCGCGCGCCGAGCTGGGGCGGCTCGACCCGGATGCGCGCATCGTGCGCGTGGCTCGCGAGGGCATCGGCGTCGAGGTCGCCGCGCGCGTCGTGATCGACGCGAGCGGACTCGGCCGCGGCTTGGCGCAAGACGGTCGATCTGCGAGCACGGCGGCCCCCGGTGCCCGGATCGGCCTCGGGGTCGAGGTGGACGATCCGGCGTACCCCGTCGAGCGAGGCGACCTGCACATGGCGGTCGGGCGCGCCGGGTACGTCGGCCTCGTGCGCATCGAGACCGGCGCGCTCAACGTAGCCGCGGCCGTCGACGCGCAGGCGCTCCGGTCGGCGGCGCCGCACGAGGTCGCGAGCGCCGTCCTCGCCGAGGCGGGTCTTCCGCCCCTCGGAGCGTCGGCCCGCCAGGTGTGGCGCGGTACGCCGCCCCTCATGCGCACCGCCGAGGCGGTCGGCGCGGAGCGGCTCTTCCGCTTGGGCGACGCCGCCGGGTACGTGGAGCCGTTCACCGGGGAGGGGATCTGCTGGGCACTCGGCGACGGGCGCGCGGCCGGGGCGGTCGCGCTGAGGGCGATGGAGGGGTGGCGGGGCGAGCTGCTCGACACGTGGCGCACGTATCGGCGGGAGCGTCGGCGGAGCTCCGAGCGCCTCTGCCGGACGCTCGCGAGCGCGCTCCGTCATCCGCTGCTCGTGGACGCCGCGGTGGCCTCACTTCGGCTCGCTCCCGCCCTCGCGGTGCCGTTCGTACACCGGGCGGCCCGCGCGCCCGCGCCGCTTTTCGCATGACGACGCTGCTCGCCGGGTTCGGCACGGCGGTGCCGGAGCATGCGATTACCCAGTCCGAGGCCGTCGAGCTGCATTCGACGCTCTGCGAGATCGACCCGGAGCGTACGCGCACCCTGCGCGCCCTCTATCGGCGATCGGGCGTCGCGCGTCGACACTCCGTGCTCCTGGAGACGTCGACGGGTCCGCTACTGGAGCGTCAGTCGTTCTATCCGCCCGCGCGAGACGACCGCGACCAGGGTCCCCCGACCGCTCGCCGCATGGAGCGCTACGAGGTCCACGCACCCGCGCTCGCCCGTTCCGCCGCGGCCTCGGCCCTGAGCGCCGCGGGTGCCTGCAGCCGGGACGTGACCCATCTCGTGACCGTGAGCTGCACGGGGTTCACGGCCCCCGGCATCGATACGCGGCTGATCGAGGCGCTGGGCCTTCCGCCCACCACGCAGCGCACGCACGTCGGCTTCATGGGATGCCACGGGGCCGTGAACGGGCTCCGCGTGGCGGACTCGCTCGTGCGTGCGGACCGGAGCGCCGTGGTGCTGTTGTGCTCCGTGGAGTTGTGCACGCTGCACTTCGCGTATGGGTGGAGCCCCGAGATGATGGTGCCCAACGCGCTCTTCGCCGACGGAGCGGCGGCGGTGGTGTGCCGCGCTGCGACGAACGCAACGGACCGGTGGGCGCTCGCGTCGTCGGCCACGCTGCTCATCCCCGACTCGACCGACGACATGTCGTGGCGCATCGGCGACCACGGCTTCCGCATGACGCTCTCCGCGCGCGTCCCAGATCTCGTCGCGGCCGGCGTCGGCGATTGGCTCCGCGGCTGGCTCCGCGAGAGCGGGCTCGAGGTCGCCGACGTGGGGTCGTGGGCCGTCCACCCGGGCGGCCCGCGCATCCTCGGAGCGGTGGAGAAGGCGCTCGGTCTCACCAAGGATCGGACGCGCACCTCGCTCGAGATCCTGTCCGAGTTCGGCAACATGTCGTCGGCGACGGTGTTATTCACCTTGGATCGCCTGCGCTCCCAAGGCGCTCCCGGCCCCTGCGTGGCGCTCGCGCTGGGTCCCGGCTTGGTCGCCGAGGCCGTGCTGTTCCTATAACGTTCGGGGGAGGACGCATGCCCCAGCCCCGCCCACTCCGCAACCCGCGCTGGTTGCTCGCCGCGCTCGCCGCGCTCGTCGCGCCGTTGCCGGCGGCCGCGCAGGCGATCGACGTCGTGGAGCTGACCATCGCGGACGTGCAGGCGGGATACGCGTCGGGCCGCTTCACGGCGGTCGAGCTCACGCGGGCATTCCTCGAGCGCATCGAGCGCTACGAGAGTCGCTACAACGCGTTCATTTCGATGAACCCCGACGCGCTCTCGGTCGCGGCTGCCCTGGACGCCGAGTATGCGGCGACCGGCCCCCGAGGTCCGCTGCACGGCGTTCCGGTCGTCATCAAGGACAACATCGACCACGCGGGCATGGTCACCACAGCGGGGTGGGAGGGCTTCAGCGCCGCCGCCGGCGGCGTCGACATGGTGCCGGGGGACGACGCCGCGGTCGTCACGAGGCTTCGCGAAGCCGGCGCGATCATCCTCGGCAAGACGAACCTGCCCGACTTCGCTCTGGACGGGACGCGCACGAAGAGCACGGTCGCCGGCTCGACGCTCAACGCCTACGACCCCGAGAAGACGCCCGGCGGTTCGAGCGGCGGCACGGCCACCGCGGTGAACGCGAGCTTCGCGGTTCTCGGCCTGGGCACGGAGACGGGCGGATCGATCCAGAACCCGGCATCGGCGCAGGGCCTGGTGGGCCTCAAGCCGACGCACGGCCTGGTGCCTCTGGAGGGCGTTCTGCCTGTGAACGCCACGTACCTGGACGTGGTGGGCCCGCTCGCGCGTACAGTGCGCGACGCCGCGCTGGCCCTCGATGTGCTCGCAGGTCCATCGGATGAGGACCGCGCGACGTTGGTGGCCGCCGAGCACATGCCCGGAGGCGGCTACGCCGCGGGCTTGGCGTCTGCGACCCTCCGCGGAAAGCGCTTCGGCCTCTTCGGGCCGGGGTGGAGGATCGACCGGTTCCCGCTGGATACGCTCACGCAGCGGCGGTACGACGAAGCGACGGCGACGCTCATCGCCCTCGGGGCCGAGGTCGTTCCCGATCCGTTCCACGGGACGGGCTTCATGGAACTCTACGAGAAGCGGCCCGACGTTCGTTCGGTCGAGGCCCACGACTTCTGGATCTACCTGCAGGGGCTCGGCGACGGTGCCGCCTTCCACACGGTCGACGAGTGGGAGCTGCTCACCGGCCTCGAGTTCCGGCCTGGTGCGCGCGAGCGGGTCGAGCGGGGTCCACCGGTTGCCCGGCCGAGCGAACGTCCTGGCGACCCCGAGGAGCGAGCGGCCTACGAGGCCTGGCGCGAGCTGCTGCGCGACGAGTTCCGCGGGGTTCTCGAGCGGGGCGACCTCGACGGGCTCTTCTTTCCCCAGGCTGCTGCGCCCAACCGGAACCAGGTCGAAGATCCCGCGCGCCCCGACTACTCCCCGAATAATTGGCCCGAAATCCCGAGCAACGTCGTGAACGATCTCGGGGTTCCGGTGGTCACCGTGCCGTACGCCTACTTCGAGGACGGCACGCCCTTCGTGGTCGCGTTCATCGGGGACGCCTGGAGCGAGACCGATCTCCTCGGCTACGCGCACGTATTCGAGCGGGAAACGCGCGCCCGCCGGCCGCCGGCTCTGTCTTTCCCGGACGGCGGCTGAGACCCCCTCTCAACAGGGGGCGGGTTGGCCGTGTCCAGAGACGGGGTATCTTTCCCGCCTACCCGACCCGATCAAGGCACAATCTTGCGCTTCCGATACATGGTGTGGGGCCTCGCTCTCCTTCCCCTGCTCGCCGCCGCCGAGCCTTCGGCCGCCCAGCCGGCCCCCCAGACCGGGCGTCCCCGCATCTTCCTCGACTGCAACGCGCCGAACTGCAACAACCAGTACTTCCGCACCGAGATCAACTGGGTGAACTGGGTCAACGACCGAGCGGTCGCCGACCTGCACGTGATCGTCGGCGCGGTCAACGCCGGCGGGGGTGGACGCGCCTACCAGCTGGACTTCATCGGGGTCAGCCCGACCGCTCCCTACGAGGAGCAGCAACTCTATGATCAGCTCGGCACGGACACGCAGCGAGAGACTCAGGACGGACTGACCCTCGCGCTCGGCCTCGGGATCGCACAGTGGGCGAGCACTCATGGATTTCGCAGCTTGGTACACCTACAGGGAGTGGATCCGGAGCAGGGGCGCGCGACCCGGCGCGTCGTCTCTCAGGAAGAGGTCGACGACCCCTGGAACCTCTGGGTCTTCCGCTTGAACGGGAACGTCAACCGGTTCGCGGAGGCGACCAGCAAGAACTGGCAGTTCAACGGCGGGTTCAACGCGTCCCGCTTCACGCCGACACTCAAGCTCAGCACGAACGCGTTCGCGAACTACCGGCGCATCTACCGGCAGCTCTCGGGAGGCAGGGAGTTCCGTGACTATCCCCTCGACTGGCGCGTGGGCCAACTCGTTGCCTACTCGGTCGCCGATCACTGGTCGGTGGGCTTGACCGGGCAAGTCGCGCGCCAGACGCAGAACAACCAGCAGATCCAGGTGGCGGTGAGCCCCGCGATCGAGTACAGCTTCTTCCCCTACGAAGAGGCGACCCGCCGCTCGCTGACGGTGTTCTACACCGTCGGCACGGTGTGGCAGGACTACATCGAACGGAGCATCTACGGGGAGTACTACGAACTCCGCTACCAGCAGTCGATCGCGGTCAGCTTCGACTCGAACCAGCCGTGGGGTAACGCGGGTGTGAGCATCCGCGCGTCGCATTACCTGCACGACTTCGACCTCTACAACCGCTCGCTCCAGGGGAACGTCAGCTATCGGATCACCCGAGGCGTGAACGTCTTCGCCAACGGGAACATCTCCTGGCTGACCGACCAGATCTATCTGCCCGCGGGGGGCGCCACCGACGAGCAGGCGCTGCTCAACCTCCGGCGCCAGGCCACCGACAGGGAGTATGGCTTCAGCGTCGGACTCCAGTTCCAGTTCGGCTCGATCTTCAACAACGTCGTCAACAACCGCTTCACGGGGATCCAGGGCTTCGGTGGACCCGGCGGCGGCGGCGGCGGTGGCGGCTTCGGCGGTGGCGGTCGCGGAGGCGGTGGGAACTAGCGGTCTCCCTGCCACGCGATTGATCGGTCCGCCCGCCCGTCCCTACCTTTTCGGGTCCGACTCGAGCGCCGTCGGCGCGAGTCGATGCACGCCCGGGAGTGGGGAGGGTCCGTGTCCGGCCATAACAAGTGGTCCCAGATCAAGCGGAAGAAGGGCATCGCCGACGCCAAGCGCGGCGCCCTCTTCACCAAGCTCATCCGCGAGATCACGGTCGCCGCGCGGGAGGGCGGGGGTAGCCCCGAGTCCAACTCGCGTCTGCGGCTCGCAGTCGATACCGCGCGCGCGGCCTCGATGCCCTCGGAGAACATCGAGAGGGCCATCAAGCGGGGGACGGGCGAGCTCGAAGGTGTCGCCTACGAGCCCGTCACGTACGAGGGATACGGGCCGGGGGGCGTCGCGCTCCTCATCGACTGCCTGACGGACAACACCAACCGAACGGTGATGAACGTGCGCTTCACGCTGCATCACCACGACGGCACGCTGGGCACCGGCGGCTCCGTGGCCTGGCAGTTCGAGCGGAAGGGGCAGCTCGTCGTCGACGCGTCGCGCTACAGCGAGGACGCCGTGTTCGAAGCCGCGATCGAGGCGGGCGCCGACGACGTGACGAGTGGCGCGGGCGAGCACGTGGTGACCACCGATCCCGTGAAGTTCCACGCCGTGCGCGAAGCGATGGAGGGCGCGGGCATCGCAGTCTCCTCCGCGGAGCTCACCCGGATACCGAAGGTCGAGGTCGCGGTGGGCGGGAAGGACGCCGAGAAGCTCATGCGGCTCATCGAGGCTCTCGAGGAGATCGACGACGTGCAGAAGGTCTACTCGAACGCCGACATCGACGAGTCCGTCCTCGCGATGGTCGGGTAGGGGGCCCCACGCGCCTCGAGACCGTGAGCGACGTGGTGGTGGTGCTCGGAATCGATCCGGGCACGGCGGTCACGGGGTACGGGGTGGTCACGCGAACGGGCTTGGGGAGCGTCGCGCTGCTCGAGTGCGGTGTGATCCGGACCTCGGCCGAGCTCCCTCTCCTGGAGCGCATCCGCCATATCTACGACGCCACGGTGGAGCTCATCGCTCGACACCAGCCCTTCGCGGTTTCGGTCGAGGACGTGTTCCAGGGCAAGAACGTGAAGAGCGCGCTCAAGCTCGGGCACGCTCGCGGCGCGATCCTGCTGGCGGCCGCGCACGCGAGCGTCCAGGTCGCGGAGTACGCGCCGCGGCAGATCAAGAAGGCCGTCGTCGGTAACGGCAACGCCACCAAAGACCAGGTCGCCTACATGGTGCAGCAACAGCTCAGACTGAAGACGGCGCCCGCCCCGGCGGACGCCGCGGACGGGGTGGCCGCGGCGCTCTGCCACTGCATGAGCGGCACGTTCCCGGCATGAGGCGACCCCTCGCATGATCTCACGCGTCCAAGGGACCATCCTCACCCGTGAGGGGAGCCGGGTCGAGGTCGAGACCCAGGGAGGGGTCGTCTACGAGGTCGAGGTGCCGCTCACCGTCCTGCAGCGGCTCCCCGACATCGGGGACCTCCTCGAGCTCCGCACGGTCCAGATCGTGACGGAGAGCTCCGTCGCGCTCTACGGGTTCATGAGTGTCCACGAGCGGTCCCTCTTCCAGCGCCTGCTCACCGCGTCGGGCGTGGGGCCGAAGCTCGCCCTGGCCATGATGTCCACCTACTCGGCGGAGCGGCTCGCGCGCGCGCTCATCGACAAGGACACGGCCGCGCTCGTGCAGGTGCCGGGCATCGGCAAGAAGACCGCTGAGAGGCTCGCGCTCGAGCTGTCGGACCGGGTGGCGGACCTCGCGTTCATCACCCCTGCCGAGCGTACCGGGGCGGGGGTGGCGCAGGAGGCCGTGCAGGCGCTCATCGCGCTCGGCTTCACGTTCGGGGATGCGGACCTGGCGGTGCGCGCGGCGCTCAAGGCAGGCACGCCGAAGACCGCCGAAGAGCTGATCCGGCGCGCGCTCGCGGGCTGACGACGCCCGACCTGCTAGATTCCGCGCCATGACGGAGCACACGCACATCACGACTCCGGAGTCCCTCTCCGAGGACGTGCAAGTCGAGCCGTCGCTCCGGCCCCAGCGCCTGGCCGAATTCGTCGGTCAGGCGAAGGTGCGGGAGTCGCTCCAGGTCGCCATCGACGCGGCCCGCCAGCGCCGCGAGCCGCTCGACCACATCCTCTTCCACGGACCCCCAGGCCTCGGCAAGACGACGCTCGCGTCGCTCATCGCGCGCGAGATGGGCGTGAACTTCAAGGCGACGTCCGGCCCGGTGCTGGAGAAGCCCGCCGATCTGGTGGGCATGCTGACGAACCAGCGCGAGGGCGACGTCCTCTTCATCGACGAGATCCATCGGCTGCGCCCGATCATCGAGGAGTTCCTCTATC
>CAZBCN010000036.1:0-30420 GCA_964490285.1 uncultured Gemmatimonas sp.
ATCATCGAGACGCAGGCCGGCGACGTGTCCGCGTACATCCCGACGAATGTGATCTCCATCACCGATGGCCAGATCTTCCTCGAGCCCGACCTGTTCTACTCCGGCGTCCGCCCGGCGGTGAACGTCGGCATCTCGGTGTCCCGCGTGGGTGGTAATGCCCAGACGAAGGCCATGAAGAGCGTGGCCGGGCGTCTGCGCCTCGACCTCGCCCAGTTCCGCGAGCTCGAGGCGTTCGCGCAGTTCGGGTCCGACCTCGACGCCGCGACGCAGCGTCAGCTCGCGCGCGGCGAGCGCACGGTTGAGATGCTCAAGCAGCCGCAATACCAGCCTATGCCGTTCGAGAACCAGGTGACGGTGATCTTTGCGGTGACGAACGGATACCTCGACCAGGTCGACGTCGAGCGCGTGCGGCAGTGGGAGCTCGGCTTCCACGAGACGCTCGCGGCGAAGCACCCGCAGATCCTCTCCGTGATCCGGGAGTCCAAGGCGCTCGGGGACGCCGTGAAGGCCGACTTGATCAAGGCGATCGAGGGCTACAACGCGACGTTCGCGGCCGAGCAGGCGCGCGCCGGCGCGTCGGCCTGAGGAGCTAGCGCCAAGTGGCCGGGGCACGCGAGGTCAAGCGACGGATCAAGTCCGTCGAGAACACCAAGCAGATCACGCGCACCATGGAGCTGGTCGCGACGTCCAAGCTCAAGCGCGCGACCGACCGGGTGTACGCCGCGCGTCCGTACTCTCATGGACTCCAGGAGATCGTGGCGGGGCTCTACTCGCCATCCTTGGCGGAGAAGTACCCGATCCTCCGGCGCCCCGAGACGGTGAAGCGCGCGGCGGTGCTGCTGCTCACGGCGAACCGCGGCCTCGCGGGCGGGTTCAACGCGAACCTGATCCGACAGGCACGCAACCTGCTCGAGAAGCTGCGGGCCCAGGGCATCGAGACCGAGCTGCACATCGCCGGCAAGAAGGGCATCGCCTACTTCAAGTTCCGCGGCGAGCCCATGCTCACGCAGCGCACGGACATCGGCGACCGCCCGACGGTCGAGCAGGCCGAGTCCGTCATCGGCCCGATTCGGGCGCGCTTCGAGTCGGGTGCAGTCGACGCGGTGTACCTGATCAGCTCGCAGTTCCGCTCCGCGATGTCGACGCCCCCGCACACGCGCGAGCTCCTGCCGATTCAGGCCGAGGCCGGCGCCTCGTCGGCGGACGTCTACATCCTCTCTCCGAGCGGGGACATGATCCTCGAGCGGATCCTACCGGCGTGGGTGCGGAACGCAGTCTATACCGCGCTCGTGGAGAACGCCGCAGCGGAGCAGGGGTCGCGGCGCACGGCGATGAAGAACGCCACCGACAACGCAGGCGAGGTGCTCGAGCACCTCACACGCACGTATAACCGGGCCCGTCAGGCCCAGATCACTCAGGAGATCGCCGAGATCGTCGGCGGCTCCGCAGCCCTCGAGTAAGCAGTTAGCCAAAGGGACAAAGGATATATGGCTCAGAAGACAGGGAGCGTCGTCCAGGTCATCGGCCCGGTGCTCGACGTGCAGTTCGCCGCCGAGGACCTCCCGGACATCTACAACGCGCTCAAGCTCGTGACGACGAACGAAGCCGGACAGACGATCTCCGTGGTCGCCGAGGTGCAGCAGCACATCGGCCGCGGTCAGGTGCGCGCTGTCTCCATGTCGTCGACCGACGGCGTGACGCGCGGGATGGCGGTCGTCGACACCGGATCGGCCATCACGGTACCGGTCGGCGAGCCCTCGCTCGGCCGCATCCTGAACGTGCTCGGCGAGCCCGTGGACGAGATGGGTCCGGTGGGCGGCGAGGGCGCCAAGCTCGAGCGCTGGCCGATCCACCGCCTCGCGCCCCGCTTCGACCAGCTCGCGCCGAAGACCGAAATCTTCGAGACCGGCATCAAAGTCGTCGACCTGCTCGCTCCGTACGTGAAGGGTGGCAAGACGGGTCTCTTCGGCGGCGCCGGCGTGGGCAAGACCGTCATCATCATGGAGCTGATCAACAACATCGCCACCGAGCACGGCGGTCGCTCCGTGTTCTGCGGCGTGGGAGAGCGTACCCGCGAAGGCAACGACCTCTGGCTCGAGATGAAGGAGTCGGGCGTGCTCGCCTCGACTTCGCTCGTGTATGGCCAGATGAACGAGCCGCCCGGTGCGCGTCTGCGCGTCGGCCTCTCAGGCCTCACCATGGCCGAGTACTTCCGCGACGTCGAAGGACAGGACGTGCTGCTGTTCATCGACAATATCTTCCGCTTCACACAGGCGGGCTCCGAGGTGTCGGCGCTCCTCGGCCGCATGCCGAGCGCGGTGGGGTACCAGCCGACGCTGGGCACCGAGATGGGCGAGCTACAGGAGCGCATCACGTCGACGGCCAACGGATCGATCACGTCGGTGCAGGCGATCTACGTGCCCGCCGACGACTTGACCGACCCGGCTCCGGCGACGGCGTTCACGCACCTCGACGCGCAGACCGTGCTCTCGCGCTCGATCGCGGCGCAGGGCATCTATCCCGCGGTGGACCCGCTCGACTCGTCCTCGCGCATCATGGATCCGCAGTTCGTCGGCGAGCGCCACTACAAGGTGGCTACCACCGTGCAGGCGATCCTTCAGCGCTACAAGGACCTCCAGGACATCATCGCGATCCTGGGCATGGACGAGCTCACGGAGGAGGACAAGATCATCGTGGGCCGTGCGCGCCGCATCGCGCGCTTCCTGTCCCAGCCGTTCTCCGTGGCCGAGACGTTCACGGGCATCAAGGGCCAGTACGTGAAGCTCGAGAACACGATCGAGTCGTTCGAGCGCGTCGCGAGCGGCGAGTTCGACCACTTCCCGGAGCAGGCGTTCTACATGCAGGGCGGCATCGAGGGCGTGATCGCCGAAGCCGACCGTCTCTCGAAGGGCGGTTGATGGCCGGCGCGCTCAAGGTCCGCGTCGTCTCGCCCGACAAGATCGTTTTCGAGGGCGAAGCCTCGGCGGTCGTCGCGCCCGCATGGGACGGCCAGGTCGGCATCCTGCCGAAGCACGCGCCCATGCTCACGCTGGTCGGCTCGGGCAAGCTGGAAATCGAGCGGCCCGGCGGCGGCAGTGACACCTTCCACGTCGCCGGCGGCGTGCTGAAGGTCGAGCGCGACCAGGTGACCCTTCTCACGGAGTACGCAGGCTCGGTGGCGCCGACGGTGGTTCCCGCCGACGCGATCGTCTTTGCGGAGGACTCCGAGGCGTAGTCACACCGCCGCTTTGAGACTCGACCTCCACGTACACAGCACGGCCTCGGATGGCTCCTGGTCGCCCGAGGCCGTAGTGCGTGGAGCCTCCGTGGGCGGGCTCGACGTGATCGCGCTCTCGGATCACGACACCACTTCCGGGTTCCGGGCGGCTGACACGGCCGGACGTCAGCTGGATGTCCAGGTCGTGCCCGCATTGGAGGTGAGCTCGTCGCACCGGGGCAGGGACGTGCACGTGCTGGGCTACTTCGTGGACCCGGACGCGCCCGCGCTCGTGGCCCACGCGGGCCGAGCGGGCAGCCGCAGACGCGAGCGCATGGGTCAGATCCTCGAGCGGCTGCGCCGGCAGGGCGTCGACGTCCCCTACGCCGCGGTCGAGGCAGCGGCCGGCCCCGCGCACGAGGTGATCGGCCGGCCGCATCTGGCGCGGGCACTCGTGGCTGCCGGGTTCGCCTCGTCCGTGCAGGACGCGTTCAATCGACTCATCGGCGACCAGCATCCGGCGTTCGTGTCGACGGACCTGCTCGACCCGGTCGCCGCAGTCGAGCTCATTCGGGCTTCGGACGGCATCGCGGTGTGGGCGCACCCGCCCGGCGACCTCATCGACCCGCTGCTGCCCGACCTGATACGCGCGGGCCTGCGTGGGCTCGAGGTCTACCGCCCGCGCAATCAACGTACCGAGGTCGTGCGCTACGAAGGAATCTGCCGGACGACGGGGCTCTTGCCGTCGGGCGGCTCCGACTGGCACTCGCCCGACGGCGGCGCCTCGCGCGGCGACTTCTACGTGAGCGGCGACGAAGTCGAGGGGTTGCTGGCCGCAGGGGGGATGTAGGGCCTAGGGCGCGTACTCGAGCGGCGCACCGGGCCCGAGCGGGAGTCCGAGCGTCACCCACACGAGGAACAGCAGCCCCCAGCCGACCAGGAACGCGACCGAGTAGGGGAGCATCGCGGAGATCAGCGTGCCGATGCCCGAGCGGCGGTCGTACTTCTGCGCGAACGCGATGATCACGGGGAAGTAGGGCATCAGCGGGGTGATGATGTTCGTCGTGGAGTCGCCGACCCGATACGCCGCCTGCACGAGCTCGGGCGAATACCCGACGAGCATCAGCATGGGCACGAACACCGGTGCCATCACCGCCCACTTCGCCGAGGCGCTCCCGATGAAGAGGTTGATGAACGCCGCCACCAGGATGAATCCGAGCAGGAGCGGCGTTCCCGAGAGCCCGACCGCGCGCAGCCCATCCGCGCCGTTGATGGCGAGGATGAGCCCGACGTTCGACCAGTTGAAGTAGGCGATGAACTGCGCGGCGAAGAACGCGAGCACGATGTAGCTACCCAGCATCGAGACGCCCTGCGACGACATCTTGGCGACGTCCTTGTCCGAGCGGATCGTGCCCGCCGCGACCCCATATGCGATGCCGAGCACGAGGAACGCCGTCATGAGAATCGGGACGATGCTCGCGAGGAACGGCTGGATCTGGAGGTAGTAGGGCTGACCCGCAGCGACGGCCTCCGGGTTCCTGAGGAGGCCGTTCGACGGCACCACCAGGATCGCCAGCACTCCGGCGAGGACGAGCGCCGCGATCCCCGCGGCGCGCAGGCCGCGCTTCTCAGCGGCGTCGAGGTCGCCGACGTGACGCTCGACCACGTCGGTGCCCTGGCTCGGGTCCCACACGCCCATGCGCGGTTCGACGAAGCGGTGCGTCACGAACGTGCCGAGCGCGGTGAGCAGGAAGACCGACACGACCATGAAGTAGTAGTTCGCGGTCGGGAGCACCTCGTATGCGGGGTCGACGAGCTGAGCGGCCTCCGTGGAGAGACCCGAGAGGAGCGGATCGAGTGACGTGATCAGCAGGTTGGCGCTGAAGCCGGCCGAGACGCCGGCGAACGCGGCGGCGAGCCCTGCGAGCGGATGGCGCCCCACGGACGCGAAGATGAGCGCGCCGAGCGGCGTGAGCACCACGTAGCCGGCGTCGACCGCCATGCTGCTCATGATGCCCGCGAAGACCACGGTGGCGGTGAGGAGCGACTCGGGCACCGCGCTCACCAGGCGCCGAAGCGCCGCGCCGACGAGGCCACTGTGCTCGGTCACGCCGATGCCGATGATCACGACGATGACCAGGCCGAGTGGTGGGAACGCCGTGAAGTTCGCCACCGCCTGGGTGAACATGCGCCGGATCTGCTCGGCGGTGAGCAGGTTGACCGGGACCACCGTCTCGCCTGTGCCGGGGTGCACCGCGGAGACGCCCAGCACGCTCACCAGCCACGACAGGAGCACAGCCCCGACCGCGAGGAGCGCGAAGAGCGTGATGGGGTCGGGAAGCTTGTTGCCGATCCGTTCTACGCCGTCGAGGAAGCGGAGGAGCAGGCTACGGCGCTCGGCGACGGTGGCGTTCTCCACAGATCCCTCCCAGGCGGGTGGCCGGCGCGGAAGGCGGCAACTTATCACCCGGGCGGCGCCTCGCGCCCGGGGTGGGAGGCCTCAGCGCCGCTTCGCCCAGGGAGCGAGGAGCGCACGGACGATGGCCCCGGGGTCGGCCGCACCCATGACCGCGCCCACGACCGCGACGCCGGCCGCGTCCGTCGTCGCCACTTCGGCGGAGCGCGCGACATCGATGCCCCCGATGCCGATGACCGGCACGTCGACGGCGCGCGCCACGCGGTCGAGACCCTCGAGGCCGATCACCTCACCCGCGTCCGGTTTCGTGGAGGTGGCGTACACAGCGCCGCACCCGATGTAGTCGGCTCCTTCGGCGACGAGACGGCGGGCGATCTCCGGGTCGTCGGTGGACGAGCCGATGAGGAAGCCTTCGCCCATCGCACGACGTCCCGCCGCGACCGGAAGGTCGTCGGGGCCCAGGTGCACGCCGTCGGCGCCGAGCGCGAGCGCGACGTCGAGGCGGTCGTTCACGAAGAGGAGCGCGCCGCGCTCGCGCGCGAGGGGCAGGACGTGCCGGCCGAGGTCGAGCAACTCGCGCGCCGATGCGTCCTTGGCGCGTATCTGCACGGCGGGTGCGCCGGCCGCGAGCGCGGCCGTCACGACCTCGAGGACCGACCGGGGGCGCGCGAGCTCCGGATCCGTGATCACGATCAGGCGCAGCCGGGCCGCGAGCTCGGCCGAGGTCACTCGCTCAGCTGCCGGTGCTGTCGGCCGCTCGCGCGCGGCTCACCGCTTGATTGTGATCGGCGAGCGTGCGCGTGAAGATGTGCGTGCCGTCCGGCCAAGCGACGAAGTAGAGGTCGTCGCCCGTCGGATGAAGCACCGCGTCGATCGCCGCCTCGCCGGGCGAGCCGATAGGCCCTGGCGGCAATCCCGCCTGGGTGTACGTGTTGTAGGGGTTGTCCGCCACCGAGTCGATCGCCGCGAAGAGCAGCCGCGCACGGTATCCGCCGAGCGCGTACAGAACCGTGGGGTCGGCCTGGAGGAGCATGCCGAGGCGGAGTCGATTGTGGTAAACGCCGGCGATGCGTGGCATCTCCTCGGGCCGGCGGGCTTCCGCCTGGACGATGGAGGCGAGCGTCACGATCTCGGCCTCGCTCATGCCCAGCGAGTCGAGGCGGGCCCGTCGCGCCGGGGTCCAGACGTCGCGGTAGCGCTCGGCCATCGCCGCGAGCTGGGTCTGCGGATCGACGCCGCGAGCGAACTGGTACGTGTCGGGGAAGAGATACCCCTCCAGCCCGGGGCCGGGAACGCCGAGCTCGGCGTCGAGCCCTGGCCGCGTGAGGATTTGATTGACCTGTTCCAAGGGTGCGTCCGACATCTCCGCGATCCGCGGCGCGATCTGCGCGAGCGTGAAGCCCTCGGGGATCGTGATCCGCTCGGTCAGAACCTCGCCGCGGGTGAGCGAACCGAGCGCCGCCGTCCATGAGATTCGCTCGCGCATCGCGTACTGCCCGGCTTTGATCGAGCGGTCGGCGCGGACCAGCCGTGCGAACACCACGAAGGGCGCGCGGCCGCGGATGACGCCCCGCGCCGAGAGTGTATCGGCGACTTCGGCGAGCGTCGCGCCCTCCGGAACCGTCAGCTCCACGGAAGCCCCCGGTCGCCAGGTGACGGTGACCACCGTCATGAAGAGGACCACCGCCGTGACGGCGACAGCCTGGGCCCTCCAGTCGCGAGGCTTCGCAGGATTCTTCTTCAAGGGGCGGCCTTCATCGGGCGATCTGGGGTGCGTCGAGCCAGGCCTGGAGGATCAGCTGGGCCGCCGCAGCGTCCACGCGCTCCTTGCGCTCACGCTCGCGCTTGCGGAGCCCGGACGAGCGGACTGCGGCACCGGCCCGCACGGACGTGAGGCGCTCATCCACGAACGATACACCGACGCCGAGGCGTTCGCCCAGGCGTCGGCCCACTTCTCGCACTTCCTTGCACCAGTCGTTCTCCTCCCCCTTCAGGTCGAGGGGGAGCCCCATGACGACGTGCTCCACGCCGAGCGACCTGCCGATGCGCTCCAGCTCCGCGAGCGGGGGCCGCTTGCCCTCTCGGCGGCGAACGGTGTCGAGCGGCGTGGCCACTGTCCCCGTGGGATCACTCACGGCCAGGCCCACGCGCTTCGTCCCGAAGTCGACGCCCATCACGCGCATCGGCCTCAGAGTGCCGCGAGGGCCCCGTCGAGGTTGTCATCCTCGAGTAGCCGGCCGTAGAGCTCGTGGATGGCGCCCTCCGAGCCGAAGACGAACTGACACGCGGGGCCGCCGCGGGAACGGCAGCCGACCTCGAGCACGGCCACCGGTCCACCCGCCAGCTCCGTCAGGAGCCCTGAGAGGAACCCTGCGCTGAAGTGGCAGCTGGCGTCTGGTCCCCCGTCGCCCGAAGTGGCTTCGGCCCAATCGGCGCTGGTCAGGAGGCCGACCGCCGGATGCGCGCGCGCATGACGGAGCGAGCCCCAACCGCGCTTACCGAAGAAGTCCGAGATCTTGCCCCAGAACGCGTCTTCGCCGATCGCCCCCGGGTCGCCGAGATTGCCCGTGAGCGCCGGGGCCGCCGCGGCGCCGGCAGCGTACCCCGCGTGATGGAGCGCATGTACCGTCGGGAGGGCTCCCGCTTCCTTTTCCAGGTGCACCCTCAGCGAGCCGAAGGCCGTCGCGGGAATCGCGATCTCCCGCGGGGCCGTACTCCTGACACTCATCGAGTCTCCTGTCTCGTCGCCCGTCGTATGCTTGGCTAATATAGGTAGAACGCCTGCGTACCACCCGGGAGAGGTCCATGGAAGAGGAGCAGGAGCGCCAGGTCGTGAGCTTCGTGTCCGGCCTGTTGTTGGGAGCCGTCATCGGTGCGGGGATCGCCCTCCTGACCGCGCCCGATTCGGGCCGCCGCACGCGTAAGCGCTTGAAGCGTGCCGCGGTCGGGCTGAAGGATACGGCCACCCATCGACTGGATGACATCGCCGAAGAGGTGAAGGGTAAAGTCGACGAGGTCATCAAAGGCGCGCGCACGCGCTTCGTGAGCTAGGACGCATCGTCGATGATCCCGGCCAGGATCATCGAGCAGAAGCGCGACGGCGGAACCCTCGCGCCGGACGAGCTCGAGGGCTTCCTCGTCGGGTACCTGAAGGGCGAAGTCCCCGACTACCAGATGGCGGCGTTTCTCATGGCCGCGTATCTGCGAGGCCTCGACGACGTAGAGACCGACGTCTTCGTGCGTTGCATGCTCGAGTCCGGCAGCACGCTCGACCTGTCGAGCCTGCCGGGGCCACGCATCGACAAGCACTCGACTGGCGGCGTCGGCGACAAGGTCTCGCTCGCGCTCGCGCCCGTCGCCGCCGAACTGGGTCTTTTCGTGCCCATGCTCGCGGGGCGGGGGCTCGGCCACACGGGTGGGACGTTGGACAAGCTCGAGTCGATCCCCGGATTCCGCACCGACCTCTCGCTCGCGCGCTTCAAGGAGGTCGTGAGGAAGGTCGGGTGCGCGATCATGGGCCAGACCACGGAGATCGCACCGCTCGACCGGCGCCTCTACGCCATGAGGGACGTCACGGGCACCGTCTCGTCGCTCCCCCTCATCGCGGCGAGCATCATGAGCAAGAAGCTCGCGGAGGGGCTCACGGGCCTCCTGCTCGACGTGAAGGTCGGCTCGGGTGCGTTTCTGCCTGAGGAGGAACGCGCGCGGGAGCTCGCGGAGAAGATGGTGGCGATCGGCGCTTCGCGCGGCCTCCCGACCGTCGCCCTCCTGACCGCGATGGACCGTCCGCTCGGCGTCGCCGTCGGGAACGGCCTCGAGGCACTGGAGGCGATCCTCTGCCTGCGCGGCGAGGGCCCGGCGGATCTGCGGGAGCTCGTGCTCGTCGAAGCTGCGGAGATGTTGCGGCTGGGGTTCCCGGACCTGACGGCAGAGGAGGCTCGCCGTCGCGCGGAGGCCGCGCTCGGCTCAGGCGCCCCGCTGGAGCGCTTCCGCCGCATGGTCGAGTCGCAGGGAGGAGACGCCTCGATCATCGACCGCCCCGAGCGTTTGCGCACGGCCGCTGTGGTCGTGGAAGTCGAGGCCGGAGGTGCGGGCACCGTGCTCGAGGTCGCGCCGCGACCGCTCGGAGAAGCGCTCATCGCGCTGGGCGGCGGGCGGACCATGATGCACCAGCCGATCCATCCGGGCGTCGGCTTCGAGGTCCGCGTCACGCCGGGCGACGGGGTCGCCAAGGGCGACCTGCTCGGCGAGGTGCACGCCACCGACGAGGCGGGCGGACGGCTCGGCGCCGAGGCGGTGCGGCGTGCGGTCCGGATCGGGCCCGAGGGGGCCGAGGTCGTCCTCCGGCCGCTGGTGGCGGGGCGGTTCGTTCGTCGCACCTAGCCGTCCCGAATTCCCGGGGCGCGTACAGCGTCTCCTCCCACCACGCCTTCGCGCGCGCATGTAGGGGCGACCCGGCGTGGTAGGCGTGTACGATGACGTTGACGTCGGGGAGTCGCGCTCGGATTCATCCGCATCGCGACCCACACGCGGATCCTCCTTGTTCGACTTGCTCCGGGGGCTCGGGACCGCGGGTAGCCTGACCAGCGATGCGCATCTCGCCGCCCTGGCCATCCGGCCTGTAGTGCTCGTGCGCGCCGCCCCTGCGTTCGGCACGAACGACAACGCCTCCACCGGCTGGTGTGAACTTGAGGGCGCTGCTCAGAAGGGTCACGGGCAGGTGGAGAAGCGGTGGATATCTCCTGACCGATGACATCATCCGCCTTCTCGTGTGCGGCGTGTAAGCTCTCGTCGGTCTGATCGAGCTCTGACTTCATTTTTGTGATCGAGGGTGGACGTACATCCCGATCAACCCGAAGGACTAGGTCGAATAGACCAACGAAGCCCGATGCCCAATGCATTCAAGCGACGTCACCTTCATGGAGTTGGGCAGCCGTCCCGACCCACCTGACATCCCGCTCTGTGGAGTGCTCGCATGAAACGACTGACGATGCTTCTCGCAACCGTCGCGATGATCACCGCTGCTTGCGACGACTCACCCACCAACCCGAACGTCGCGCCAACCGTCCTGTCCACCATTCCGGCGAGCTCCGCAACCGGCGTTACCCGGAACGTATCCATTACTGCAACCTTCAGCGAAGCAATGACCGCTGGCACGCTGAACGCGACGACGTTCGTGCTGATGAACGGTACGACTGTCATCCCGGCCGCGGTGACGTACACAGGCACAACCGCGACCCTGAAGCCAACGGGCGCGCTCGCCCCGAATGCTGTGTTCACGGCGACGATTTCGACTGGAGCCCAGGACGCAGGTGGCACCGCTCTCGCGGCTCCGAGGACGTGGAGCTTCACCACCGTCGCGTCGTCCGCGAATGGTCCGGCGGTCGTCAACCTGGGGACCGCGGTCGGCTACGCGATTCTGGCCAAGTCGGCGATCTCGACCACCGGCGCCACATCCATCGTGGGCAACGTCGGCCTGAGCCCCGCCGCCGCATCATTCATCACCGGCTTCGCGCTCTCGTCTCCCCCGACTACGTACACGACCTCGTCGCTGGTCACGGGCCAGGTCCGCGCATCCAACTACGATCCGCCGACGCCGGCGAACCTGACGACCGCGGTGCTCGATATGCAGGCCGCATACACCGACGCCGCGGGACGCACCCTTCCGGACTTCACCGAGCTCGGCGCGGGCGACATCAACGGGCTGACGCTCGAGCCCGGTCTCTACAAGTGGGGCACCGGCGTATCCTTCGCGAATGGCGTCACCCTTTCCGGGGGCGCGAACGCTGTGTGGATCTTCCAGGTCGCGCAGAACCTCACGGTTGGTAACGGAGCCATCGTGACCCTGAGCGGAGGCGCTCAGGCCCAGAACGTCTTCTGGCAGGTTGCCGGCGCGGCGACGCTCGGCACGACGTCGGCTTTCAGCGGCATCATCTTGTCGCAGACCGCAATCACCTTCAACACCGGCGCGTCGATCACTGGCCGGGCCCTTGCACAGACTGCGGTCACCCTCGATGCCACAACGGTTACGCAGCCGTGATGACGAGGTCTTGAACGAACGAACGATCGAGGTTCGCGTCCGAGTCGAACGCCGGGAGTCCAGATTCAGCTGGGCTCCCGGCGCTACTTCATCTCCCAGCGGCCGCGCTACCGCAGCCGCGGGATCCTGAACCTCCGCTCGGAGCGGTCGCACAGCTCGGTCGGCTCGGTGCCCGGGATGTAGTACTCCATGTACTGGTCCTCTTCGGGGCACCACCGCGACGCGAGGTTGCCCGTGACGCGGTCCACCAGCACCGGATGAAGCCCCGCGTGCGGCGTCCAAGGGGCGGGGATCGGCACGAGCGGCTGCACCGCCGCGACGCCGTTCGCCTCGTCGGCTTCGACGCCGTAGTAGACGCGCCGCATGAAATTGCCCCAGACCGGCGCGGCGAGTCCCCCGCCCGTCCCCATGCCGCCCGCCAGAATCGGCGCGGGCGAGTCCATGCCGAACCAGACGGTCGCGAGCAGGTTCGGCGTGAAGCCTGCGAACCAGACGTCGGTTCCCTCGTTGTTCGTGCCGGTCTTGCCGGCCGCGGGCACCGCATGGGGCAGCCCCGCCACGACGCGGATCGCAGTGTACCCCGTGCCACGCCGGACCACGTCCTCGAGCATCGTGACCATGACGCCGCTGACGAGGCTGTCGAGCACGACGGTGCGCTCCGGCTGAGGCTCCCAAATCACCCGGCCCTGGGCGTCCTCCACGCGGAGGATGGGGAAGGGCTCGACCTTGGTGCCCATCGTCGGGAAGGCCGAATACGCCTCTGCCATGTCCAGCAGGATGACCTCGTTCGCACCGATGGAGGTCGAGGGGTAGCGTTCGATTTCGGTGCTGATCCCCATGCGCCGTGCGGTCTGGGCGATGGTCTCCAGGCCGACCTCCTGGCCCAGCTTGATCGCGACCATGTTGATCGAGCTGTTGAGCGCCTCGCGGATCGTGATCGGTCCGCGGAACTCGGGGTCGAAGTTCGCTGGACGCCAATCGTCGCCCGTGAGCTGTGGCAGCACGACCGGCCCGTCCACGATCACGCGCGACGCCGGGATCCCGCTCGCGATCGCCGAGGCATACACGAAGGGCTTGAACGTCGAGCCGGCTTGCCTGAGCGCGAGCCGCGCACGGTCGAACTTCGACTGCTCGAAGTCGCGCCCGCCGATGAGCGCCTTCACGTGTCCGGTGAGCGGGTCGAGCGCGACGAATGCGCCCTGCAGGTAGGGAGTCTCGCGCGGGAATGACGTAACGGTGTCGAAGTCCGCGTACTTCGGATGCCGGAATCGCCCATCGGCCTCGGTGGCCGCCCATCCCTGCTCCATGGCGGCCTGCGCGATGCGCTGCATGTCGATGTCGAGCGTCGTGTACACCCGGAAGCCGCCGCGGTAGATCTCGTCGCCGAACCTGGAGTCGAGGATCTGGCGCACCCACTCCTCGAAGTAGGGCGCGACGGACGTGATCACGCCTTCCGGCTCGGCCTCCGGGAGGGGAAACTCCCTCCATCCCGCGGCCTCCTCGGATGTGACATACCCCTCGGCGGCCATGCGGCCCAGCACGAGATCCCGGCGCGCCTTGGCGCGCTCGGGGTTACGGAACGGGTCGTACGCGCCCGGGCGGTTCAGGATTGCGGCCAGGAGCGCCGCCTCGGCGACGTTCACGTCCGTCAGGTTCTTGCCGAGGTAGTTACGCGCGGCGTTCTGGAAGCCGTACCCGCGCCCCATGTAGATCTCGTTGAGATACGCCTCGAGGATCTGATCCTTGGTATAGGAGCGCTCGAGGTCGAGCGCGACCTGAACCTCCTTGAGCTTGCGCACATAGAGCCCGAGACCCGATCGGGTGAAACCGATCTGGTCGAACATGTTACGCGCGAGCTGCTGCGTGATCGTGCTGCCGCCGCCGAGGCTTCCGCTCTGGAACGTGAGCACACCATAGACGGCGCGCAGGATGCTCACCGGGTCGAAGCCGCCGTGCTCGTAGAAGCGCTTGTCCTCGACGGCGATCACCGCTTGAGGCACGTAGTCGGGAAGCGCCAGGATCGAGATCGGCGTGCGCCGCTCGAACCCGAACTCGGTGATCTGGCGGCCGTCCGCCGCGAGGATCTTGCTGGTCTGCTCGTGCTCGAACGTGCGCACCTGCGCGATCGACGGGCACGCGTCACCGGCGCACAGGTTCTGCCAGGCGCCCCACACGGTGCCCAGCCCGAGCGCGAGGAGGAAGGCGCCACCCAGAAGGTACTGACGAGGATACCAGTACTTGGCGAGTTCGGCCTTCCAGCCGCTCGGGGGCGGGGTGTCTTCCGACTTCGGTTCCGCGATCGCCATCGGCTACGGCTCCCGGGTGGGGGCACTCGGGGCGGGGTGATGCAAGCGAGGTGCCATCCGTTGCCGCCCGGTGAACGTAGCGTCACGCCAGGCGGGGGCTCAAGACATTCTTGACCGGGCCCGGCTGCCTGGCGAACCTCCGCCATGATCCAGAAGCCGCGACGTGTGGAGAAGCCCTGGGGGCACGAACTCATCTGGGCCGAGACCGACCAGTACGTGGGCAAGATCCTGCACGTGAAGGCTGGGGAGGCACTCTCCGTCCAGATGCACGAGAAGAAGGACGAGACGATGCATCTTCTTCGGGGCGAGATCATCCTGCGGGTGGGGCCTTCCCCCGAGGCGCTGTCCTCCGTGCCCTTCCGGGAGGGCGACTCCGTGCGGATCCGGCCTGGGACGATCCACATGATCGAAGCGGTGACGGACGTGGACGTGCTCGAGGCCTCGACCCCCCATCTCGACGACGTGGTGCGCTTCACCGACCGCTACGGTCGGGCTCCGTCGGGCGCTCGGTGAAGGCAGCCCGACTCGCCGGTGCCACCGCGCTCCTGACTCTTGCGGGCGCGAGCGCCTGTAACGCTCAACAGGCTGCCGATCCGATGGTGATCTCGTCGGACCGCGCGCTCGCCGAGCTGGCGTCCGAGCTGCTCCCCGACCTCGCGACCCGCTCGGGCCTCGAGCTGCTCGAGCCGGTGCGGCTCGAACGGCGGAGCCGTGAGCAGTTGGTCCGCTACCTCGAGGGGAAGCTGGACGAGGAGATGCCCCCGGGTGAGGCGCGGGCCACCGTCGAGGTCTATGCGCTGCTCGGACTCGTGCCGGCGGACCTCGACCTGCGGTCGGTCTTGCTCGGCCTCTACACCGAGCAGGTCGCGGGCTTCTACGAGCCGGACTCCACCGCGCTCTTCGTCATGGACGATCAGCCCGACGAGGCGCTCGAGGCGCTTCTCGTGCACGAGCTGGTGCATGCGCTCCAAGACCAGAGCGCCGACCTCGCCGCGCTCACCGATCGAGACGTGGGCAACGACCGGGCGGTCGCGGCGCAGACCGCGATCGAAGGCCATGCGACGCTGGTGATGCTCGAGTACATGACCGAGCAGATGGCCGGCGTTGCGGTCGACCTCTCGGAGATTCCCGACTTCTCCGCGCAGATGCGCCCGGTACTCGAGGCCATGCGCGGTGAGTTCCCGGCCCTCGCGAGCGCGCCGCGCATCATTCAGGAGTCGCTTCTCTTCCCGTATCTGGAAGGGACGGGGTTCGTCCAGTCGCTCTGGACCGCCGGGGAACGGGTGGCTCCGCTCGGGGCTCGGCTCCCGACCTCGACGGAGCAGGTCCTGGCTCGCGGCGGGGCGAACGAGCCGGTCGAGATCGAGCTGAGTGCAGCGGGAGCGCGAATCCTGAAGGAGGACGTGCTCGGTCGCCTGGAGGTCGGGGTCCTGCTCCAGGAGCACGGCGTCGACGACGTGGAGGCAGCAGACGGCTGGGACGGCGACCGGTATGCCCTGTTGGAGCTCGGAAACGGGGACCGCGGGCTCGCATGGTACGCGCTCTGGGAAGGCGAAGCCGCACGGACGCGTTTCGTCTCCGCGATGCAGGGGGTCGTGGCGCGTCTCGGTGCGTCGGCGTCGCTGGAATCGATCGAGGTGGCGGGACACCCGGCCACGCTCCTTCGGGTGGGCGGCGTCGGAGAAGTCACCGCGCGGATTCGCCCGGTGGTCCAGCCGTGAGCGCCTCGACCGTGCGCGTTCGCACGCGGACCGGTGAGTACGCCGTGCTCGTGGGGACGGGGCTGCTCGCCCAACTGCCGCGCTCGCTGGCCGAAACGGTGGGGGCTCGCCGGTACGCGGTGATCTCCGACGACGAGGTCGCCGCACTCCACGGGCACGCCGTCATGGAGCACCTCCGCGAAGCCGGACTCGACGCGTCGCTCTTCACGTTCCCCGCCGGCGAGGTCTCCAAGACTCGCAAGAGCTGGTCGATCCTCACGGACGAGATGCTCGAGGCGGGCTTCGGTCGCGACGCCTGCGTGGTGGCGGTGGGAGGAGGGGTGACGACCGATCTGGCGGGATTCGTGGCGGCCACCTACCTGCGGGGCATTCCGGTCGTGCAGGTGCCTACGAGCTACCTCGCGATGATCGATGCCTCGGTGGGTGGGAAGACCGGCGTGGATGTCCATGCGGGAAAGAATCTGGTGGGCGCCTTCCACCCTCCTCGCCTCGTCGTGGCGGACACCGACACACTGCGCACGTTGCCCCGCCACGAGCGGGCTCAGGGGCTCGTCGAGGCGTTCAAGCACGGCGCCATCCTGGACTCCGGGTACTTCGAGCGTCTCGAGCTCGGGGTGGACGCTCTCCTCCACGCCGATCCCGATTCCGCGGCCGAGGCGGTGCTACGCTCCGTCGAGCTCAAGGCGGAGGTCGTGGGCGAAGACGAGTTCGAAGGCGGCTATCGCCAGATCCTCAACTTCGGCCACACGCTCGGGCACGCGCTGGAAGCGGCGTCGAAGTACGAGATGGGACACGGGAGCGCGGTCGCGTTGGGAATGCTGCTGGAGGCCGAGCTGGGCGAGCGCCTAGGTGTGACCGAGCCCGGCACGCGGGCACGACTCGAGGGCCCACTCACGCGCCTCGTCGGGACCCCGCGGGCCGTCGACGTAGAGGCAGCCGTACCTTATCTGCGCTCCGACAAGAAGGTACGTGCGGGCAAGATGCGTGTCGTGTTGCTTCGGCGGCTCGGAGAGGTCGACGCCGGTGACGGGTGGAGTCACGAGGTCTCCGAAGAAGCGCTCGTGCAGGCACTCATGACTGCGGCGGAAGCCCCGTGACGATCGGCGCTCGCTTCGCGGGGTTCACGGTCGCGTCCGCGCTCGCTACCAGGGCGACGGCAGATCCGACCGCGGCGTATTTGCGGTTCGGAGACCGGACGCTGACGTACGGTCAGGTGGAGTCCGACGCGGAGGCGCTCGCGGCGGCGCTCTCCTCGATCGGCCTGGAGGCCGGGGACCGGCTCGCGCTCGTCTTGACGCCACGGCCAGAGTTCGCGGTCGCGATGTTCGCGGCTGCCAAGCTCGGCCTGACGATCGTGCCGCTGAGCCCGAGGCTGACGGGCGCCGAGCTCCAGTACGCGCTACGCCATTCCGGGGCCGCATGCGCGGTCACGATCGAGCGCGCACACGGCACGGACTACCTGGCGCTCTTCGAGGAGCTCATGCCGCAGCTCCCCGATCTGCGCCACCTGGTCACCGTCGGGGAGGAGGACCTCTGGCACGACGACAGGATCTTCCAGTTCGAGGACCTCGTTTCCTCGGGCGCGGGCCGCGACTATCCCGCGGCACGCGTCGACCCCGAGACGGCGCGGTTTGCGCTGGTCTACACCTCGGGCACGATGGGCAAGCCCAAGGGCGTGGAGCTCAGCCACCAGAACATCATCACCGCGGCCGCCGGCACCGCCGACGCCATCGGGCTGACGGCGCGCGACCGGATCGTGGGCGTCTCCGCGCTCTTCCACGTATTCGGGCTCGGCCCGGGCCTGGTGGCGACTCTGCTCGCGGGGGCGTCCCTGGTCCTCCACGAGCACGCCGACGCGGAGGCCACCCTCGACGACGTCGAGCGATTCGGAGCGACCGTGCACTACGGCATTCCCACGCTGTTCCTGTCGGAGCTGGCACGCCTGGAGGCGCATCCGCGCGACGTCTCGACGCTCCGCGTCGCGGTGGTCGCCGGCGCCCCGGTCGGGGACGAGCTCGTGCGGAAGTTGGAGGCCAAATTCGGCTTGACCGTGACCACGGCCTACAGCCTCACCGAGACCGCCTCGACCGTGTGCACGTCCAGGTTGGAAGACTCGCCCGAGAAGCGGCGTCAGACGGTCGGGCGGCCCATCGCGAACACGACGGTGCGGGTCGTGGACGCCGACGGCACGGACCTTCCGGTGGAGAGCGTGGGCGAGATCGCGGTGCGGGGCCCGGGCGTGATGCTGGGGTATTACCGGCAGCCACGAGAGACCTCGGCCGCCCTGGACGATCGGGGGTTTCTACTCACCGGCGACCTCGGGCTACTCGACGAGGATGGCTATCTCCATTTGGTAGGCCGTCGCAAGGACGTTATCATTCGATCTGGCTTCAACGTGTACCCCCGGGAAGTCGAGGCTCGTATCGAGGCTCATCCGGCGGTGCGGGAAGTGGCGGTGGTCGGGTTGCCCGACCCGCTTCTCGGTGAAGCCGTCTGTGCCTGCGTCGTCCCCACCGAGGGGGCGGTCGTCACCGGGCGAGAGATCGTGGATTGGTGCCGCGAGGTACTCGCGGGCGACAAAGTCCCCGACCTGGTGCGCTTCGTTGACGAGCTTCCTCGTACGGATACGGGGCAGGTGCGGCGGGTCGATCTCGTTCGGTTGGCGCAAGCTACGGGCGAGTTGACCTGAGGAGGCCGCGAGGCTCGTGGTGAGCACCTCCTGAAGACTTCCTCGACTCCGTCCGCGCTCGAACGACGTGGCCGAAGTGAGGAGGTCTCGCGGCGGAACAGTTCAAGTCTGCGAGAAAAACTAGAATGGCGAATCCGTACACCCGGGCCCCTCATTTCGGGGGACCCCATACGGCTGGGTTCGACTCTCCCCATGCCGCGCTGCTCATCGACTTCGACAACGTCACGATGGGCATGCGAAGTGACCTCTCCAAAGAGCTGAAGTCCCTCCTCGCCTCCGATGTGATCAAGGGCAAGGTGAGCGTCCAGCGAGCTTACGCCGACTGGCGCCGCTACCCGCAGTACATCGTGCCGCTGTCCGAGGCCTCGGTCGACCTGATCTTCGCCCCGGCCTACGGTAGCAACAAGAAGAACGCGACCGACATCCGCATGGCGATCGACGCGGTCGAGCTGGTATTCGTCAGGCCCGAGATCGGCACGTTCATCCTGCTCACAGGCGACTCCGACTTCTCGAGCCTCGTGCTCAAGCTCAAGGAGTACGGCAAGTACGTCATCGGCGTGGGGATCCAGGAGTCGAGCTCCGACATCCTCGTGCAGAACTGCGACGAGTACTACTCGTACACGAGCCTGACGGGGCTGACGAAGACCACCGAGCTGACCGCCGGACGCGCACGCGATCCGTGGGTCCTGGTCAAGGACGCCGTGGGGAAGATGGTGTCGCGCGGCGACGTCATGCGCTCCGATCGACTCAAGCAAGTCATGCAGGAGCTGGATCCGGCCTTCGACGAAGGCGCGATCGGCTTCAGCAAGTTCAGCAAGTTCCTTTCGGAGGCCGCGTCGCGAGGTCTCATCGAGCTCATCAAGGTCGGGAACGGCCAGTACGAGGTGGGTGTCGCCAAGGGTGAACGCGCCGCGCGCGGACAGGAGGCCGAGCCACGCCCCCGTAGGGAGCGCGGTGGTCGCGGCCGT
This sequence comes from uncultured Gemmatimonas sp., assembly GCA_964490285.1. Taxonomy (GTDB): domain Bacteria; phylum Gemmatimonadota; class Gemmatimonadetes; order Longimicrobiales; family Gaopeijiaceae; genus UBA2982. The sequence continues at coordinate 19,358 of CAZBCN010000036.1, forward strand.
GGCAGGGAGCGCAAGGAGGCCCCGCCGGCCGCCACGCCCGAAGCTCCTCAGGCAATTGCGCCCACGGTTGCCGCGGGGGACGACCCGCTCCAGGGAGCCTATGCGCTCCTGAGGACGGCGCTCGAGCGCCTGAAGGAATCGGGACGCGAGCCGGCGCGCGACTCGGACGTGAAGAGGAAGATCCTCGATCTCTCACCGGACTTCGACGAGGCCAACCTCGGGTTCCCGAAATTCAGCCGCTTCCTCTCGCAGGCCGAGGAGCACGGCGTGGTTCGCTTGGGTAGGGGCGAGGCCGGGCTCGACGTGTCGCTCGCGGACGGCATCGCCACCGGAGCCGCGATCGGCGCCACTCCGACGTCCGAGCGCCCCGATGCGCCGGCCGATGCTTCGACCCAGGAGCGCGTACCGGCGATCGACATCCGCGCGCGGTTCGACCTGGCCGGGGACGAAGACGAGGCCATGCCTCCGTCCCGGACGCCGCCGCCGAGTCAGCCGGTGGTCATGGATTTGCTGCCCGGGGATGCGCCGGATTCGGGCCTACGCCTGGGGCCCCGCATGGGCTCGACGAGGCGCCGCGGTATCGATGAGCCGCCGCCCCTGTTCGCCGGTCAAGCCGCGTCTGCGGCGCGCGCCGCCACGCCGAGCGCAGCACCTTCGGGAAGTCTCGAGGGGCTCGGTTTGCCGTCGGAGCCCGACGCGATCGTCCGGTACCTGACCCACCGCTACAAGGGCGTGGGCGAGGTGACTGCCCAGATGCTGGTCGAGAAGTTCGGCTCCGGGCTCTTCACCGCGTTGCGCGACGATCCCGACAGTGTGGCGAGCGCGATCCCGGCGGGACGGGGCGAGCAGTTGATCGAGGCGTGGAAGGCTGACTTCGAGCGGCGGAGCGCGCTCAGGGACGGAGGCGCACCGTCGAACGGAAACGATCGTCCCGAGGGGCGTCGCCGCGGCGGCAGGGGGCGTTCGCGGGGCGGTAGGTCGCGGGACTGAGCAGCCGCGCGCTCGTCGCTCTCTGGAGGGAGAGGGCCCCTGAACTCGCTTTCCCGGAACTGCTCCTCGAGCGGCCCGTCGTCGAGGCCGCGCGTGGGCTGCTCGGAGCCCGGCTGGTCTCGACGGTCGGGGGAATGCGCACCGTAGGCGTGATCGTCGAGACGGAGGCTTACGGCGGTCCGGAAGACCCGGCGTCGCACGCGTGCACGGTCCGCGGACCGACGGAACGGAACCGGGCCATGTTCGGTCCCGCGGGGCGAGCCTACGTATACCGGAGCTATGGGGTGCACTGGTGCATGAACGTGGTCACGGGCGTCGAAGGCGTGGGCCAGGCGGTGCTCATTCGCGGCATCGAGGCGCTCGAGGGGGAGGAGGCCATGGCGGCCCGTCGACGGGGCGCAACGCCCCTCGGGGCTGGACCCGGTCGGCTCTGCGCGGCGCTTGCGATCACCGACGCGCTCTACGGTCACGACCTGCGCGAGCCGCCACTTCGTCTCGAAGCGGGATGGCAAGTCCCCGACGAACGGGTAGGAGTGTCGCGGAGAGTCGGAGTGAGCGCCGCCGTGAACTGGCCGCGTCGGTTCTACGTCCGGGACTCCGCGGGCGTCTCTCGACCCGAGTCCTGGGGTACGGCTGGCCGGCGGCGCGGATCTCGCCCGCGCGTCCGGGGGTAGGCGGCCCGCGTGCATACCATCGTCTGCCTGAAGCGCGTTCCCGACACGGAGACGCGCATCCGTATCGATCCCTCGGGCGCGCGGATCGATCCGGCGGGAGTGAAGTACGTGATCAGCCCGTACGACGAGTACGCGATCGAGCTCGCTCTGCGGGCCAAGGAAGCTGCGGGGCAGGGTGAGGTCGGTCTCGTCACCTACGGGGAGGCCGCCGCGCAGGAGGCCCTACGCAAGGGGTTGGCGATGGGCGCCGACACGGCAGTCCTGCTCACGGGCGAGCCCGACCTCGACGGGCTCGCGACCGCGAAGACGCTCGCAGCGGAGTTGAAGGAGACGGACGCACCGCTCGTCCTGTTCGGCGTGAAAGCCGCGGACGACGATCAGCAGCAGGTGGGCCCCATGTTCGCGATCCTGACCTCGCGAGCGTGCGTGACGGGTGTCGCGTCGTTCACGGTGCAGGGCGACAAAGTGGTCTGTGAGCGCGAGGTCGAGGGCGGAAGCGAGGTCGTCGAAGTCGATCTGCCGGCGGTCCTGACGATCACGAAGGGTCCCCACGAGCCTCGCCTCGCCTCGCTCAAGGGCATCATGGCGGCCAAGAAGAAGCCGCTCGTCGAGAAGCCCGCTGTCGTGCACCCTTCCCGCATCCGCGTGCGTGCGCTGCGCGAGCCCGCACCGCGCCCGGCGGGGCGTATCGTGGGCCAGGGCCCGGATGCCGTCTCCGAGCTCGTGCGCCTGCTGCGCGACGAGGCGAAGGCGATCTGATGACCGACGTCCTCGCCTTGGCAGAGCGACGCGACGGTCGACTCGGCGGAACCGCGTTCGAGGCGACCGCGGTCGCAGCCCGCATCGCCCGCGCGCTGCAAGGGAGAGCGCATGCCTTGGTGGTGGGCGGCCCCGGGGCGTCGGCCGGCGTCGCCGAGCTCGGACGCTTCGGAGCGGAGAGCGTCATGGTCGGCGAGCACGAGGCGCTCGCCGATTACAACGGCGAGGGGTTCGCGCCGGTGGTCGCCGAGCAGATTCGCCGGGGGAGCTATGGCGCCGTCATCTTGTCGGCTACCGCGTTTGGGCGGGACCTCGCACCGCGGCTGGCCGCGCTCCTCGACGTGCCGCTGGCCACCGATGTCACCGGGCTGGAGGTTGCGGAGGGACGTGTACGGGTCGAGCGCCCCGTCTACTCGGGAAAGGCGTTCGCGCAGGTGGATCTGGAAGCGACCCCGGCGCTCGTCTCCATTCGGCCGAATGCGTTTCCGGCTGCGGAGTCGGCAGCGGCGGCCACCACGACGGTGTTCACACCGGAGGTGGATGCCTCGGCGTTTCGCGTGCGCGTCCTGGAGCGAAAACAGTCGACCGAAGGGTCCGTCGACGTGTCCGACGCTACGGTGATCGTGTCGGGGGGTAGGGGCATGAAGGACCCGTCGCACTGGCACTTGCTCGAAGCGCTGAGGGACGCGCTCGGGTCGGGCGTCGCACTCGGGGCCTCCCGTGCCGTGGTCGACGCGGGGTGGCGACCGCATGCAGAGCAGGTCGGCCAGACGGGGAAGACGGTGGCGCCCAAGCTCTACGTGGCGGTCGGGATCTCCGGTGCGATCCAGCACCTCGCCGGCATGCGTACAGCGAGGACGATCGTCGCGATCAATCGCGATGCCGACGCGCCGATCTTCCAGGTGGCGGACTATGGAATCGTGGGGGACCTCTTCGAGGTCCTTCCGCGCCTGACCGCCGAGATCGCCGCGCTCAAAGCGGGTTCCTGACCGCTAGCGTCCCGGCGTTCCGCCCATGAGCGGGACCGGGTCGACCGCGCGCCCCCCTCGCCAGACCTCGAAGTGCAGGTGGGGCGCCGTGACGTCACCGGTCGCGCCGCTGAGACCGACGGGCTGGCCCCTGCGGACCAACTCGCCCTCGCGGACTCCGATGGTGGACAGGTGTGCGTAGACCGAGAGGATCGAGCCGCCGTGGTCGAGCCATACCACATTGCCGAATCCCGACATCACCCCCGCGAACCGCACTCGAGCGTCGGCCATGGCGTGAATCTCCGTCCCCGTGGGCACGCTGAAGTCGACACCGCGGTGGACGTCCGGACGTATGCCGCGCAGGCGCACGCCGAAGTCCGAGCTGAGGGGCGCATCGATCGGCCACCGAGGGATCCCGCATCCCGCGCTGGCGATGGCGACCAGCGCCGCGACCCACGAGGGGAGCTTCACGCCTCGCCGATCAGCATGACCAGCACCTCGCCGCCTGCCGGGATCTCGGCCACGTCTTCCTCGATGACGGCGAGCCCGCCGGCGCGCGCGAGACCACTGACCAGCCCCGACCCCTGCGGACCCGTCAGGCGCGCGGTCGGCTCGCGGGCGCCTCCCTCGACGGCGACGCGCAGGAAGTAGGTGAGCTTCGCGGGTGCGCGTACGACTTCCGCTGCGCGGCACACGATGCGCGGCCTCGCCGTGTGTGCGTGGCCGCCGAGTCGACGGAGGAACGGGCGGACGAAGACCTCGAACGTGACGAACGCCGAGGTCGGATTCCCGGGTAGGGTGAACGTCGGCTGGAGCCGCGACCCCCGAGGGAGCCATCCGAACCCCAACGGACTTCCCGGGCGCATGCGTACACGCCAGAAGGCCGGTCTGTACCCCATGCCGTCGAGCGTGCGCTTCACGAGGTCCGCCTCGCCCATCGATGCACCGCCGACCGTGATCAGCACGTCGGCCTCGCCCGCCCGCTCGATACGCGCGCGAAGGTCCTCGACGTCATCCGTCGCGTTGCCGACGTCGATCGGGCGCGCGCCGGCCGCCGCCACCATCGCGGCCACCATGGGTCCGTTCGAGTTGGGCACGCCCTCGCCGGCGCGCACGTCGGCGAAGCGCTCGGGTCCCCGCAGCTCGTCGCCCGTCGTGAGGATCGCGGCGGTGGCGGGCCGGTGGACAGTGACCGTGCCGCGTCCGGCCGCGGCGAGAACGCCGATGGTGCCCGGAGTGATGGAGTGGCCGTGGTCGAGGAGGAGCTCGCCCCGACGCATGTCCTGGCCCGCGGGACGGAGGTTGTGACCGGCGTCGCGGGCGTCGAGCACCCTGACCAGTCCCTCTTCGCGCTCACGGTCCGTGTCCTCCACGCGCACCACCGAGTCGGCGCCCGTCGGGACGGGGGCACCGGTCATGATCCTGATGGCCTCTCCGCCACTGACCGGACGCCCCGGGCGATCGCCGGCCCGAAGCCGCCCCACCACGCGAAGCGTGATCGGGGACTCGGGGCTCGCACCCCGCACGTCCTCCGCGCGAACCGCGTATCCATCCATGGCGCTGTTGGTCCACGGCGGCAGGGTGGCCTCGGCGAGCACGTCCTCCGCCAGGCCGCGCCCGAGGCTCTCCGACACCGCGACCCGTTCGACCCCGAGCGGAGTCGCCGCAGAAAGCACCATCGCGAGGGCTTCTTCGACCCCGAGCCAGTCGGCCGAGCGAGACTCGAAGTCGGTGGTCACCTTCGTCCGGTCACCAGCGGAAGAAGACCGAGGCGGAGAAGGAGAGGCCGCTCACCCACTCGCTTTCCGCCACGGGTCCCAGCCCCAGCGTCGCGTCACCGAAGCCTTCGGGGGTCGTGATCTTCCAGAGCGAGAACCCCGAGTCGGCGCGCACCGCGAGGTGCCGATTGATGCTCCAGCGCACCCCGGGGCCAACCGTCGTGATGAACTTGGTTCCGAGCTTGAAGCGCTCGTCCACCTCCAGCAGCGCATCGGCGGCGGATTGGTCGGCTGGATCGATCGCCACACCCGCTCCGATCAAGAGGAAGGGGGTCAATCCGTGCCACGTCCGCGCACCCGTGGCGCTGAGCCGCAGCCGCGCCTCGAGCATGGTCATGAGCGACTCGGACTCTCCGATCACCCGATCTCCCTCGGGCCGAGAAGGGCTCACCACGTCGCGCGTGCCGTCCACCACGCCCACCAGGGCCTCGAACGAGATGGGGCCGGACACGTCGACCGCGTAACGCGCGCCGAACATGGGTCCCCCCTTCGGACCGAATCCGAAGCGACCGGTCGAGGCGTTCATGTATCCGACGAAGGCCCCCACCTCCTGGCGCTCGTCCACGAACGCATAAGGCGACGGAATGGTCTGGGCGGACGCCGATCGCGGGGACGCGATCCCCATGAGGACCACGGCCACCACGAAAGTCGAAAGCGCTGCACGCATCAGGGAATTGGCTCCTGTCGGCGTCCAAGAAAGGTTTGACGCCCCTCGATGCCCCGGGCAGATTTGACCGGGTGCCGTGGGCACCGGCTTGCGAGAACGCACTTGTAACACCGTCCCGAGGCGATCGTTTCCGACTCGATGCCAGGCCGCTTCCGGCTCCGACTGCTCCCCCTCGCGCTTCTGTCCACCCATCTGGTCGTGGCTGGGGAGGCGTCTGCCCAAGCGGCGCGCGTGAGCCGAGACGAGAACTTCCGACGCGAGCCCAACGGAGTCGTCATCGGCCGCGTCGCCGCGGGTGGGACCCTCCAGGTGCGTGCCAGGGAGGGGAACTGGCTCCAGGCGGACCTCGAGGGCTGGGTGTGGCTCGCGTCGCTTCAGGCGAGCACCACGGAGCTCGATCTCGTGGTGTCGGCCTCCGGGGGAGAGAACCTCAGGAGCGCTCCGTCCGGTACGATCATCGGACGATTGGAAGAAGGCGCAGTGCTCGAGGAGCTGGGCCGCCAGCCGGGATGGGCTCGGGTGCGTCGACGCGGCTGGATCTGGTCCGCGTCGGTCGCGATGGCCCCGAGCGCTCCGGCGGCAGGCAACACGGCCGCTCCGGCGCGGCCGCCGGCAGCGACGGCGCCGGCCGCCCCGCCGAGGGTGGCCACGCCCCCGGCGCGTCAGCCCAGCGGCTACGCGAGCGTGGGGGCCGCGGGCGCGGCCCTCCTGGCCTCTCCGGACGGTGACACGTTGGCCCTCGCGGTTCCCAATCGGGATCTCCAGGTGGTCTCCCGGGAGGGGAACTGGGTGCGCGTCCGCCTCGAGGGGTGGGTCTTCATGCCCGCGGGTGACCCAGGCGCCGGTCCGCTCGACACGACGCCTTCGACGCTCGTTCCCCAGGACCTGGCCTCGGACCCTCAGGCGCACGTGGGTCGAGTGGTGGCGTGGGCCCTGCAGTTCATCTCGCTCGAGCGCGCCGAAGCGATTCGGACGGACTTCAGGCAAGGTGAGCCCTTCCTCCTCACGCGGTACGGCGGTTCCGAGGGGCCGTTCGTATACGTGGCCGTTCCGCAGGAGCTCCTGGCCCAGGTGGAGGGGCTGATGCCGCTCGAGCGGATCTCCGTCACGGCGCGGATCCGGACAGGAGCGGCGTCGCTCACCGGCACCCCCATCGTCGATCTCCTGAGCTTCGAGCGCTCACGGTGACCCGCAGGGGGCGGCGCGCCGCCCGGGCGTTGGCGACCCTGTGCGTGGTCGCCGCGGCTGCCTGCAATTCGGAGACGGTCATCGCGACGACGCCGCTGGACCTGCTCATCGGGAGCGGGGACGGTCAGTTCGGCGTCGTGGGAAGTCAGCTCCCCAACCCGCTGCGCGTCGCGGTGCAGACGGCCACGACGGAGCAACCCCGCGCCGGCGTGACCGTGCTCTGGGATGTGACGGAGGGCGGCGCGACCCTCGTCGGCGTGACGACGACCGTCACCGACTCGACCGGTTCGACCGAGATCCGTGTACGTCTCGGGGCGACCCCCGGTCCGGTGGGGGTACGGGCGAGAATCGCCGACCAGCCCAACGTCGCCGTCGAGTTCCGCCTCTTCGGCGTGAACCAGCCGACCCTGTCCAGCCTCGCTCCGTCGTCGACGACGGCAGGGGACACGATCACGCTGAGCGGCGCCAACTTCAGCCCCGTGCCCATTCAAAACGTCGTCCTCTTCTCGGGCGTTCGAGGCCGCGTCGTCGCGGCCACGTCTACGTCCCTCGAGGTCGTGGTGCCCCGCTGTCTACCCGCAGTCGATGTCGAAGTCCACATGCAGCTCGGCATCGTAGCCAGCGCCGACACCCTTCCGTTGGTGGTCACGGGCGGAACCCAGCTCACGCCGCTCCGCGTGGGAGACGTCATCGACGTCGCCGATGACGGTGGCTTCGAGTGCTACGCGTTGGATGGGGGCCCCGGGGTCTCGTACCTGACCGTGGTCTACTCCGCGAGCACGGTCGGTGCCGCGCGCTACCCGTATCGGCTCACGGCGCTCGCCTCGCAGGGCGCGCTGCCTTCACCGCAACCCGCGCAGACGCCCGAGTCGTGGGCCGCCACCGCTCCGCCCCGTGCGGACCTGCAGTCGGCGTGGGACCTGCACCTGCGCGAGCTCGAGGGCGAGTTGATTCGTGGTGGTGCCGCGCGAAGGACGGCCGAGGGGCAAGGCGCCGCACGGGTGGGACCAGCTGCCGCCCCGCCCGTTCTCGGCGACAGACGAACATTCACCGTTCTCAACGCGCAGGGCACCTTCGACACGGTCGGAGCGGTCGCGCGGTGGGTCGGCTCCCAGGCGGCGATCTTCGTGGACACGCTCGCGCCGGCGGGTGGCTTCAACGAAAGCGAGTTGGCAGCGTTCGCGGCGCGCTTCGATCAGGTCATCCACCCGGAGGTGACGTCGGCGTTCGGCGATGCCTCGGATCTCGACGGCAACGGACGCGTCGTGGTTCTTCTGACGCCGGTCGTGAATCGGATGACGCCCCGGGGGTCATCTGGATTCATCGGAGGGTTCTTCTACGGCCTCGACCTGCTCCCGCCCCGCACCGGAAGCAACGCCGCGGAGATCTTCTACGCGCTCGTGCCGGACCCAACGGGCATCCATTCCGACGCGCGCTCGAAAGCGCAGGTCACCAGGGTGCTTCCGGCGATTCTCGCGCACGAGTTCCAGCACATGGTGCACTTCAACGAGCGCGTTCTGAAACGGAGCGCGCCCCAGGAGTCCGTCTGGCTTTCGGAAGCGCTCGCGCAGATGGCAGAGGAGCTCGTGGCGCGCGCGTACGACGGGGTCGATGCTTTCGCAGCGGACACGCTATTCCGCGAGGGGACGCGCACTCGCTCGAGGCGGTACCTGCAGAGGACCGATACCGTCAGCGTCATCGTGTCGACGGGCCAGGGCTCGCTTCCCGAACGCGGTGCCGGTTTCCTGAACCTGCTCTACGTGGAGGATCGGATCGGAGGGGACATCCTCGGGCGGCTGACTCGCACGACGCGCACGGGGGTCACGAACGTGGAGGCGGAGTCGGGACTCGACTGGCCAGACCTCGTTGGCGACTGGTGGTCGGCGGTCTACCTCGACCAGCTCGCTGCGGGCATCGATCCGATGGCCTACCCAACGGTCGACCTGAGGGCATTCTTGGCGAACCCGTTCCCGCTGACCACCACGCTCATCGACCTGGCCGGGCTGGACCGCGCAGGTACGCTCTGGTCCTCTTCCGCGGCGTATTTCATGGTGATGCCAGGTCAGGCGGGGACGACCACGATCCGCCTCGGGGGAGAGGCGGGGGGCCCGAGGGCGGCACAAGCCGTCCTGCGCGTGCGCATCGTGCGCGTGTCCTGAGCCGCCCACCCCGGCGAGAACCTTCTCGGTACGAGATGCGTAAGGAACTCCATGCGCTGCTTCACCTGCGGTGAGACCCTCGAGGCCGGTGCGCTGCGGTGCCCGACCTGCGGCGCGGCGACGCCGGTTGGCATGGCGCTCGCGCGGCCGAGCGGGGTTCGGCGCTGCCCCCAGTGCCAGTATCAGGGTGAAGGGATCCCGTACTTCCGGCGTGGGGCCCACGTCGCCTTGCTGGTGGGGGTCTCGGTCTTCACCTACGGCTTCGGTGGCCTGGTTTACTGGCTGGCGCGACGCAGACACCTCATTTGTCCGAGGTGCGGACTGGGCTGGGAGAACGCCTCTCGTGGGCTGGCGGTCACCGGGGCCGAGCCTGCGGGACGCATTGTCGAGGACGAGCCGGACGAGAAGCTGCCCGGCAGCGGGATCAAGCGGCGGACACTCGGGACCGCCATGGTCCTGATCGCGAGCCTGCTCATTCTGATCGGCTTCGTGGAATGGGAGATGGCCGCCGTCGCCGTGGGGTCGGTGCTCGGCGCCGGCGGCTCGCTCGCTTTCTACTGGGGATGGAACGGGCTCCAGGAGCGCAGGAAGGCGATCATGCTGCGCATCCAGCGCAAGATCCTGAGGCTGGCGGCGGCGAAGGGCGGCACGCTCACGGTGACCCAGGTCGCGACGGATCTCAATCTCGGCATCCCCGCCGCGGAGAAGATCCTCACGTCCATGGACGACGACCTCCGGGTGCGTTCGGTCATCTCGGACGAGGGCGTCATCTACTACGAATTCCCCGAGCTGATACACCGAAAGGAGCTCGGTTCCGGCAGCTAGGGCGCCATCAAAACGGCGTGGTTGTGTAACGTCTCCGGCGGGCCTTAACTTCGAGTACCCCCCCCGCCGACCCTGGCGATCAGAGGAACCGTCAATTGCCCGCTGGCAACGTGGTGAGGCTTCAGGAGTACCGTGACCGCCGTTCCACTCGCCTCCGGCTCGCCCACGCCCTACACAGCGTCGATTCCCGGCGACTGGCGGTGTCCGACCACCTCGTGGAGGTGCTCGAGCTGACGGGTGCCGATCGGGCCGCGACCGTGTGGGTGGACGAACACGGTACTGGGTTGATCCACCCCCATTTGGTGGTGGACTGCCTCAGTGCCCGTCCGAGGCGCGCCTTTGCCCAGGACCCCCTGAGGGAGGCCTGGCAGCTCGGTGTCCCGAGCGCGTACGACTGCCCTGCGATACCGGAGACCGCGACGCCCGCGACCTTCGCGGTGGCACTCGGCAGCGACGGAGTCCGCGCGTGGTTCCTGGTCGCCGATTCGATCGTGGCCAGGCCTGCCGTGGGGAGGGAGGATCGGGACCGTCTCATGTTCCTCGCCGGCGAATGTGCCTCCGTAGTCCTGCATCGTGACTTGGACGTGGATAGGGACTCCGATCACGGTGCGGTCGGCGGGCCTCGGTTCGCCGGCTGGGACATCCTCGCAGATCTCGAGGGCCGTGAGTCGGACGAAGTTGCGAGCCGACAGATCGCACAGCGCTTCGTGGTGGCGCGCCTGGTACGATCACTGGTCGACGACGACCTGGCGGTCTCGCACGAGCGCACGGTGGAGCAGGTGAGACGTGCCCGAGCCGAGATCGCGGGGGCCTCGGGAGGTGCGGAAGCCGAGCTTTGGCGTCGGACGCTGAATGCCCTGGAGACCGAGAAGTTCGAGGATCTCGCTACGACGCTGGTGGATCTGGGAGATATCGTCGAGGCGGAGGGCCATACGAAGGGCGCGTTCGAGATCTACAGGTGCGCGTATGACATCGCGGCCGCGATCGGGGCGCCGCGACAGGCTGCTCAGGCGGCGCGGCTGACCGGGCGACTCGTGCGCCGTCGGGCCGATTGG
>CAZBCN010000037.1:0-10677 GCA_964490285.1 uncultured Gemmatimonas sp.
CTGGCGGGATCGGTGGGGACGACGCCCTGGGAATCCGCTCGGGGCCCGTCCTGCTCACGCTGATCGGTATGCTCCTCGTCGTGGCAGGCGCCGACGAACGGGGGCGAGCCACGCGGACGGCTGGAACTCCCGGCCGGAGCCCGTGATCACCCTTGGCGCGGTGCAGCGGCGCGGTCCGTCTCCATCTCGTAGGCGAGGAGGCCCAGCAGGTCCATGACACCGACGATGCCTACCATCCGTTCGTCTTCGATGACGACGGCCCGCCCCAGCCCCGTTCTCGCGAAGAACGCGGCGAGCTCGGCGAGGCTCGCATCCGACGCCACTCCGAATACGTCAGCGGTCATGATGTCGCCCACGGTCTTCTCATCGAGATGCTCAGCCGCTCGTCCCCGCATGCCGTTGCTCTCGGGTCGCTCGGCGAACCAATCGGCCAGCCACATGAGGTCGGTCTCGCTGACCATTCCCACGACTCTGCCCGCAGGTTCGACCACGGGCACGCCGCTGATGCCGTGCCGCCGAAGGACGTCGACGAGCTCCCGCACGGTGGTCGAGGGGGATACGGTCACGACGTCGCGGCGCATGAGATCCGCGACCGTGGATGGAGCCGCCCTCGTCTTGGGGACTTCTCTCGCTTCGATCATGGCTCTCCCTCCTCGAGCGAGGTTCATGCCAGGGCCATGCTCCAAATCGCCGCGTTGGCGCGCCTGGGGGCGGACACCCGGCCTCCGTGACGGTGCGCCTCCGGGACGAAATGTCCCCGTGCGGGTCCGACTTGCCCCCGCGGGCAGCCACGCGAGACGGGTGACCGTTTCCGGTCGAGGGGGCGGAGCGGCTCCTCCGGCCCCCATCGGACTCCGGGCGCGCCACGGGAGCACGGTGGTTGGAGGCGGCACGGTTCTGGCCCTTCGCCGGTGGTCGTGGGACGACGAAGCGCGTGAGACGACGCAATGGATGCCCGCATGATCCCGTTCGAAGACGAGCTGGCCGGTCACGAGTTGATCGACCACACGTCCGAGGTGACGATTCGCCTGCGGGCGCCTACGTTCGCCGTTCTGGTCTCTGAGGCCACCCGGGCCTTCGGGAAGCTCGTGCCTCCGGCGATCCGGAGCCCGACGCTCGCCGAGCCACGTGAGTTCCGAGTGAAGGGCCCCGACCGCGCGGCCGGCTTGGTGGAGTGGCTGAACGAGATGGTCTACCTGTGCGAGGTCGAGCAGTGGCTCCCCGTGGATGCCGAGCTCCTGAGTATGGAGAACGGTGAGCTCCACATTCGCGCCCCGGGGATAGCTCTTTCCGCACCGTTCGTTCTCGTGAAAGCCGCGACGCTTCATCGCGCGATCGTGCGAGAGCGAGCGTCCGGGCTCGTCGGGGAGGTGACGCTGGACGTATGACGCAGATGACCAAGCCCATCCCGTCCCAAGCGATCCACCGGGTCAGTGACACGATGGTCGAGATCTCCAAGGACGCCCGTCGCGACATGCGCGTACCCGCGCGCGTGTACGCGGACGAGGTGCTCTGGCAGCAGATCGCGCGCGACCGCACGCTCGAGCAACTGATGAACGTGGCCACGCTTCCGGGCGTCGTGGAGGCCGTATATGCGATGCCGGACGCCCACGAGGGCTACGGCTTCCCGGTGGGAGGGGTCGCTGCTTTCCGCACGACGGACGGCGTCATCTCCCCCGGAGGCGTCGGGTACGACATCAACTGCGGCGTGCGCCTGCTCCTGTGCAACCGTTCGGCCGACGCCACGGCGAGCCGCCTCGAGGCTCTCGTGCACGAGCTCAGCCGCGGCATTCCATCGGGTGCGGGCCGAGGCGGCAAGCTCGAGCTGAGCGACGCCGAGCTCGACCGAGTGTTCATGGAAGGGTGCGCGTACTTGGCGGAGCGCGGGTGGGCGACCGCTCACGACCTCCTCCACACGGAGTCCGGGGGGTGCCTCGCCGGGGCCGAGCCGGCGGCGGTCTCGCGGCGCGCACGCGACCGTGGCAGGAGCCAGCTCGGTACGATGGGCGCCGGCAACCACTTCGTCGAGGTCGAGAGGGTGGCGCACATCTACGACGAGGTCGCGGCGTCCGCGCTCGGGCTCGAGCCCGACCAACTCGCGCTCCTCATCCACACCGGCTCGCGAGGTCTCGGGCACCAGGTATGTACGGATTACGTCGCCAGAATGGACCAGGCGATGTCGGAGCACGGGATCACGTTGCCGGACCGGCAGCTCGCGTGCGCGCCGTTCGAGTCGGACGCCGGACGCGCGTACTTCGGTGCCATGTGCGCCGCGGCCAACTTCGCCTGGTGCAACCGTCAGATGATCACGCACCTCGCGCGGCGGGCGTTCACCCAGGTGCTCGGGACGGGCGTCGACTTGCGCCTCGTTTACGACGTGGCGCACAACGTCGCGAAGGTCGAGGAGTACGGAGGCGCCCGTCTGTGCGTGCACAGGAAGGGCGCGACGCGGGCCTTCGGGCCTCGACATCCTGAGACGCCCGCTGCGTACAAAAGCGTGGGTCAGCCCGTGTTCATCCCCGGCAGCATGGGGACGGGCTCGTGCGTGCTCGTCGGGCGCGACGATGCCCAGCATCTCTCCTTCGGGAGTGCGTGCCACGGCGCCGGGCGGCGGATGAGCCGCGGAGAGGCGAAACGAACCCAGAGCGGGGCCGAGGTGAAGCGCGAGCTGGAGGAGCGCGGGATCGTGGTGCGGTGCCCGTCGCTCCAGGAGCTCGCCGAGGAAGCGCCATACGCGTACAAGGATGTCGACCGCGTGGTCGATGTGGTGCATCGCGCGGGACTGGCCCACAAAGTTGTTCGTCTCGCCGCGATGGGAGTGGTGAAGGCATGAGCACTTGTCGGCCTGGACGCCGAGACCGACGTTCTCGGCATGCGGGCCCTTCCAGGACCTTTTCTTGTTGAGGAGAGCGAACATGAGCGCCGCAAGACGGAAGGACGCCCCGGAGCGGTTCGCCGACCGCGAGCAAGCCGGTCGGCTCCTCGCCGAGCTGGTAGCCCCGGAGGTCGAGGGCGAGGACGTTGTCGTCCTCGCGCTGCCCCGCGGCGGCGTTCCGGTGGGCTACGAGGTGGCGACCAGGATCGGAGCCCCCATGGATGTGCTGCTGGTGAGGAAGCTCGGAGTGCCTTGGCAACCCGAGCTGGCCTTCGGAGCGATCGCGACGGGAGACGTCGTGGTCCTGAACGAGGACCACTTGCGAGCACTCGGCGTTGGGGACGACATCGTGCGCGACACCATCGAGAGGGAGCGAATGGAGCTGGAGCGCCGCGAGCGCCTGTACCGCGACGACCAGCCGCCGCTGGATCTGGCGGGGAAGACAGTCGTCGTCGTGGACGACGGCATCGCGACCGGCTCCACCGTGCGGGCCGCCCTCGGGACCCTCGCGCAAAGGGGCGCGGCGCGCCGGATCGTGGCGTGCCCCGTGGCCGCGGCGGAGACGATCCACGGACTCGAGGACGAGGCGGATGCCGTGCTGTGCCTCAGGACCCCGGTGCACTTCTCGGCTGTGGGCGCCTGGTACGAGGACTTCCAGCCGGTGTCGGACCACGAGGTCCGGAGTCTACTGGAGCGGGCGGCCTCGGAGGTGGGGGAGCCCATTGACTGACGCGGCTCGGAGTTTGCACTCGCGGATGGCCGAAGGCATACAAGCGCGAGGAGGAGCCATGGTGGAGACCGTCGCCCCGCCCCAGAGGCGGATCGAGGAGCATATGAGCGAGTCGGAGACCCGTCGTGAGGAGTACAAGGTCAAGGGCGAGAAGATCGTCGCCAAGATCAAGGAGCTCCTGCACGAGGGGAACGTGCGCCACGTCGTCATCAAGAACGACGAGGGCAAGACGCTGATCGAGTTCCCCGTCACGGTGGGCGTGGCGGGAGCGCTCCTGGTGCCCGTGTGGGCCGCGATCGGCGCACTGGCGGCCCTGGTGTCGAACTGCTCGATCGAGGTCGAGCGGGAGGAGTAGCCATCTTCGCGGCGGCGAATGCGGAGATCGCTCGCCTGCTCGAGAGGGTGGGTAATCTCCTCGAGGCGCACGACGCCAACCCGTTCCGCGTGCGGAGCTACCGACGGGCTGCGGAGGAATTGCGCGCCCTGGCCGTGCCCGTGGCCACGGTGTACGCCGAGGGGGGCAGGCGACGGCTGCAGGAGATTCCGGGTGTGGGGGATGCGCTCGCGAGCGCGATCGCGGAGGTCTTGGACACCGGTGGCCTCCGCCTTCTCGAGCGAATGGAGGCCGAGCAATCGCCACCGGACGCCTTCGCCCGACTCCCCGGTGTCGGGCCCACGCTCGCCCGCAGGATCTACGACGAGCTCGGCGTCACGACACTCGAAGAGCTCGAGGTGGCGGCCCACGACGGCCGCCTCGAGGCCGTCGAAGGGATAGGCGGGAAGCGGGCACGAGGGATTCGCGACGCGCTGGCCGTGCGATTGGCTCGGTCGCGCCCGACTGGGCGTCAGCCCGAGCCGGAGGGGCGGCCCTCGGTCGCGCTCCTGCTCGGCATCGACCGGGAGTACCGTCGGCGGGCGCGGCTCGGGGAGCTGAAGCGCATCGCGCCCCGACGATTCAACCCGGACCACGAGGCATGGCTGCCGATCATGGAGGTGGAGCGCGAGGGATGGGACTTCACGGCGCTCTTCTCGAACACGCAACGAGCGCACGAGCTCGGTCGAACACGCGATTGGGTCGTGATCTACTACCATCGTAACGGCGACGCGGGGCAATGCACCGTCGTCACCGCCCGGACCGGACGCCTGCGTGAGCTCCGCATCGTGCGGGGACGCGAGGCCGAGTGCCGGCACTACTACGCCGAGGAGCGGAAGATCGCCTGACGGCCGGGTCGTTTTGTCCCCGCGTGCCGCGCCTACGGAGACTCTTTGGCACGCCGCCGCGCCCGGTCGCCCGGCCTGCCCCGGCGCGCCGACCTTCCGCGATCGCCTCTTCTGGCACATGACGTGCCACTGCCTCGTCGTGCAATCCGGCCGTATCGGCCGGCCACGAAAAGCTCGAGCAGAGGAGGGATGACAATGCGTGCGCTCACCAGGAAGGGATGGGGAACGGACATCACCCCCTGGCATGAGTTCGAGACTCTGAGCAACCGGATGCGCGATTGGGTCGATTACCCGCCCTTCGGCGCGTCCCTGTTCCGGGCTCCCCTCATGTCCGCGACCACCGAATGGCTGCCGGCCGTCGAGTTGGTCGAGAAGGATGGTGAGTTCGTGCTGACGGCGGAGATCCCCGGCATGGCCAAGGAAGACGTCGACATCTCCATCGAAGACAACGTTCTCACCTTCAAGGGCGAGAAGAAGCTCGAGAAGGAGGAGGAGAAGGACCGGATGCACATTCGGGAGCGCGAGTACGGTGCGTTCACACGCGCATTCTCGCTTCCCCGCAATGTGGAAGCCGGGAAGGTCCGGGCCGAGTACCACGACGGCGTCGTGGAGATCCACATGCCGAAGGGAGCGGATGCGAAGGGCCGTCACATCGAGATCAAGTGACTCCATGACCCCAGCGGCCTAGGTGATGCCGCTTCCCGCGCGATGGCCTTCGGAGGGAGAGGGTTCCCTCCCGGAGGCCGTCGGCGCCGCAGTCCCCCGAGTGGGGAGGAGAGGATACGATGACTGTTGCCAGCATCTGCACCCGCCTGCCGGAGACGACGAGCGCGGAGGACTCCGTCCTCGGCGCCGCGCAACGGATGCTATCGCAGGACGTCGGCTCGCTGGTCGTCACTGACTCCGACGGCCAACCCGAGGGCATCGTGACGGATCGCGATCTCGTGGTCCGGTGCGTCGCCGAGGGCCTGCCGCCCGATAGGACGAAGGTCAGGGACGTGATGAGCCGCGACGTCCAGTCCGTGCATGAGGATACGCCCGTCGAGGTCGCGCTCGAGATGATGGCCGACCGGGAAGTTCGCCGGCTGGTCGTCGTGAACAGCGCAGGGCGCGTCGCGGGCATCGTGTCGCTCGACGACTTCCTCGAGGGGGTCGTGGCGGCCAGCGAGGACATCGGCAGGCTGCTGCGTCGACAAGTCCACATCTAGAGGCCATCGCGGGCCGGCTGTCGTGTCGGCGCCGGATCTCGGGAACCGGGGCCAGGATGTCCCGTTTTGAGTCGGGAGATCCACTACGCGCCGCATGTGCCGCTGCCTGACGGGGGGGCAGGCGCCGAAGCGCTAGAATCACCTCACAGCAACGCGGAGGTGGTTCAATGACTACGGCTGCGGCGTCCAAAGCACGCGTCCAGGCGGTGGTGGAGAAGGCGCCGGCGGGCTCGCCGGCACCGGCGGTCGTGCTCCTGGTGGAGGCCGATCGAACCTGCCGTGCGGGCCTCACGGAGTTCCTCGTTGCGGTCGGTCACGAGGTCCTTCCTGCCGGAGACGGGCAGGAAGCCCTCGACATCCTCCACACACGGCACGTTGACATCGTGCTGCTCGATCTCGACCTGCCGAAGGTCAGCGGCCTGAATGTGCTGAGCGCACTTCCGTCGTTGCAGACGGATGCGAAGGTCATCGCCATGACGGCGAATGGAACGATCGAGTCGGCGGTCGAGGCGATGAAGCTCGGTGCTTACGACTACGTGCTGAGACCCATCGACAAAGAAGTAGTCAGCCACATCGTCGGCCGAGCCCTCGCCGAGCTCTCCGTGCGGCGAGAGCTCAAGCGTCTCCGCAGCTCGACCGCAAACCGTCGCATGGCCGCCATCGTCGGAAAGACGTCGACCATGCAGCGTCTCTTCCGCATGATCGAGCGCGTGGCGCCGACTCGGGCCACGGTGCTCGTCACCGGTGAGACCGGAACCGGGAAGGAGCTGGTCGCACGGGCCGTCCACGATCTCTCGCCCAGGGCCGACAGGCCCTTCGTCGCCGTCAATTGCTCGGCGATCCCGAGCACCCTGCTCGAGGCGGAGCTCTTCGGCCACATTCGCGGCTCGTTCACCGGTGCGGTGCAGAGCCGGAAGGGCCTGATCGAGGAAGCCGCAGGAGGGACGCTCTTCCTGGACGAGATCAGCACGCTCTCGGAGGACGTGCAGGTCAAGCTGCTGCGCGTGTTGGAGGACCGGCGAGTCCAACGTGTCGGCAGCAACGCCTCGGTGGCCGTGGACTTTCGTCTCATCGCGGCCACGAACTCCGACCTCGGCGCACATGTGGCCGCGGGTAAGTTCCGCGAGGACCTTTTCTTCCGACTGGACGTCTTTCCCATCGCGGTACCGCCGCTGCGCGAGCGCAAGGACGACATTCCGCTGCTCGCCGCTCACTTCATGGCGACGTTCGCGGAAGAGCACGGCATTGACGCGCCGCGGATCTCGCCGTTCACGCTCTCCCGGATGATGGCGTACGACTGGCCGGGCAACGTGAGGGAGCTCGAGAACTTCATCGAGCGCTCGGTGATCATGTATCCGGGGGGCAATGGGTTCCCGTTCGATCTACCCCGCGCGACGCCTGGGAACGATGGCGCGGGGTTGCTCGGGCGGGCGGTCGACGAGGACTGGACGCTCGAGCGCCTCGAGCGGGAGTATCTTCTCTCGACGCTGGAGCGGACCCGCTGGCAACAGGGGACAGCCGCGGCGATCCTCGGAATCAATCGTCGGACCATCCACCGGAAGCTGAAGCGGTACCGCGAGCAGGGCTTCCTGCCGGGAGCGCCGAACGACTGAACTTCGCCTCACCGTCCGGCGCGCCCTCGCGTGGCAACCGGATCAGTGGTCGATGCCACCTTCGTCATCGAGCTCGATGTCGGGACCCGAATAGCCCGGCGCGACGTTCGAGATCTCGGTGTGCCGGATCATTCCGCCCAGGTTGGCGGCGCGGCCGACCAGCCCGAAGGCCACGACGGCGAGCATGAGGGAGCCCAGGGTCGCGAGGTGCTTCGTCCGGGCCATTCGCAACGGGAGGGCGAGCGCGGTCAGCGCCAACGCGCCGAGCAGGACCGTGGTGAACATGGCAGCCTCGGCGGCCTCCTCGTGACTCTCGATCGTCGCTTCCGCGACGGCCGGTAGTCCCTCGACGATCTCCTCGGCGCGTTCGCCCGTCTGGACAGCGGCGAAGGCGCCGAGTGCGGCCACGACGGCCAAGACGAGCCCCGCGTCGGTGAGTGCCTTGTGTGCCCGCCACGAGCCGACGGCGATGAGCGCGCCGGCGAAGAGCGCTGCAAAGAGGGGAAGATGATTCAGCATCAGGTGAAGGTGGGCGGCGTTCATGGATCCCTCCGATATGTGTGTGACGCGATCGACCTGCGCAGCGGCCAGAGGGCCGCGAGCAGCGCGACCAAGACCGTGGTCGTCAGCGGGAAGAACACGATGTCCCATCCTGTCCCCACGGGCTCCACCGACCCACCCAGGAGGATGGTCCCCGTAACGGGCAGGACGAAGAACAGACCGACAACGGCGAGCGCGAGTGACATCCACCATGCCCACCCGTTTCGCAACCAGAGGCGGCGCGCCGTGACCGCGGCCACCACGACCAAGAGCAACGCGAACGACCAGTCGGAGCCGGTGGCGTCGGCTCGCACGGCCGAAACGCCGGTATTGGCGAGCACCAATCCCGCGAAGGCGACGAGCAGCCAACTCGCGAGAGGGATGGGGCCGGGCTTTTCCACGCCGATCATGAAAAGCCCCCTTGGCGCCTGCCGAGCCGGACTTGGGTCTTTCGGCCCTCCGCTCGAGACTTCTTGTCCCATAGCTGACCCGATCTTCGGGGCGAGTGGTGCCCTCGTGGACCCGTCTCCTCCAGGCCATCCGTGTGTGCCATGTGTCCCTCCGCCTCTGGAGCTTGCACGGGCCGTGCCGTCGGGGCCGTCGGCGAGTGCGGGTGCACGAGCGAGCAGTCGGCCTCGTACGCGATCGGAATCGATCGGCCCCGGTACGTTTCTTGACTCGACTCGGAGTCGGAAGCCGCGAGGCTTCCCAACTGAGAGAGAAAGGCGGACATATGAGAACCACGACGAGGCTCGCGCTCGCGACCCTTGCCCTGCTGGGCACGGCGTCCTGCGGCGGGATCCCGCTCACTGCGGGCGCGGACATGGAGCCTGGATACGACTTCACGCAGTACACGTCGTATACATGGGCGCAGCCGGACAACCAACCCACGGGCGATCCGCGGTTGGACAACAACCCGTTCTTCGTGCACCGGCTGCACGCGGCGATCCACTGGGAGCTCGCGACTCGCGGCATCGAGTACAACGCCGCTGGCCCCGCGCTGACCGTGCATCATCATGCGATCGTCCGTGACCGCGTGGAGGTCTACGAGGCCGATCGGACCGCGGGTTACAGCACGGGGTACGGTGAAGGAACGCAGGTCATCCAGTACGAAGAAGGGACCTTCCTCGTCGACATGGCCGACGCGCGGACGAAGGAGATCGTGTGGCGCGGCTGGGCGCGGCTGGATGTCGGCAGGGCTCTCGACGATCCGATCGAGATGCGTAATCAGATCGATCTGGCGATTGGCAGGATGTTCGAGAATTTCCCGATTCCGTACGGCGGAGTGCCGCGGGCTGAACAATACGAGGGTCGGTGAACGGACCCTCGTCACCCTCCTGGCGAAAGGAAGCAGCGAGATGCTGACACGACACGACCTGAGCGAACTCTCGAAAGCTCACGAAAGCGACATGGTGCTGAGCGTGTACATTGCGCGCGAAGGATCGGACCCGGGGAACCGCGCGGGGTGGAGGTTACGTGTCGACGCGGCACTCGGGACGATCCGCGCGGGACTGGAGCAGGAGGCACCCGGGGATCTGGAAGCGTTCGAGCGGGCCTCCGAGCGCATCGCGACCGGCCTCGGCGACTTCGGCCGAGTGCTCCCGCAGGAGGGCTGGTCGGGGTTTGCGACCGCGGATGGCCTCGTGTACTCGGAGGTTCTGCCGTTCGCGCCGACGGAGTTGGTCCGCTGGCGGCAGGGCATCTACGCGGCACCTTACATCAGGGCGTTGAAGAACGGCCGTCCCGTCGCTCTGGCGTTGCTGGACAGGTGGCATGCGCGCCTGTTCGAGTACCAGGAAGGGCAGCTCTCTCTGGCGAGCGAGCTGGAAGCCGACCGCTCGTCCGTGGACGCGTCGGATGTCGGCATGTCCAAACGCGCCTCCTTCAAGAGCAGCCGGCCCGGAAAGGGTGCTACGCGCATGACGGGAACCAGCGGCGCCACGGCGACCGACTACGCGCAGCGCATGCTCGAGGAGGAGGCGAAGCGCCTCCGCAAGCAAGTGGTCGAGGCGATCCTCGAGATGACGGGCGATGGGGGCGGCGTCGTGCTCGGTGGCACGCCGAAGGCGATCGCGGCGGTGCGGAGGGACCTCGAGGAGAAGCTCGAGGATCGGATCGCCGAAGTTCCGCAGCTGTCTTTCGACTCCCCGGACGCCGAGATCTCCGCCGTCGCTGCCAGCGCGGCGTCGGAGTTGACTCTGCGGCGGCAGGCGCGACTCCTGGAAGCCTCCACCGAGACGCCCGAGCGCGGGAGCACGGGTTGGAATCGGACGTATCGTGCGCTCGCCGCGGGAGCGGTCGACACGCTACTCGTGTCGCGGAACCTGATCGAGTCCTCGCCCGACGACGCGGACAGGCTCGTGCGGCTCGCACTCGCCCAAGGAGCCGAGGTCGAAGAAATCGGTGATGAGCTGGGTGCTAGGCTTTGGGCCGAAGCCGAAGGCCTCGCCGCTAGACTGCGGTTCAGGATGGCGGTGGCCTGACCTGCCC
>CAZBCN010000037.1:10777-20736 GCA_964490285.1 uncultured Gemmatimonas sp.
GGGGCGGGGGACTCCACCTCGACATCCACGACGAGGCCGGCCCGCGCGCTCGCGGTGACCGTGCAGAAGTCCTCGAAGATCTCGAGACACTTCGCCATCCTCGCGGGTGGGACGTCTCCCGTGCGCGGCTCGATACGCACTTTGAGTGGACCGAGCCTGAGTCGGCCCAGTTCGTTGCGGACGATCGAGCCCGTGACGTGGGTCGTGACCTCCTCCACGTCGATCCTCGCTTTCCCGAGGCAGAAGAGCAGGCTCGCCGTGAGGCAATTGCCGATCGCGGACGCGAGCACGCGGCTCGCGCTCGGACCTGAGCCCTCCCCGAGCGGAGGGGGCTCGTCCATCAGGAGGCCGGCTCCGCTTCCGTCGCCGAAGTCCACGTCGAAGCGATACCCGTCCCGCCGTGTCAGCGTTACCTCGAACGTTCCGTCGGGAACTGCGTGTTCGGATGTCATTCGACTACCTCGAAGTTGAGCATCATACCCGAGTCTTCGTGCTCGAGATTATGGCAGTGGAGCAGGAAGACTCCGGGGTGGACGAAGCGCATCGCCACGTCGACGCGCTCGCCCGGGAGCACCAATACCGTGTCCTTGAATCCCGTCTCCCACGGCATCACGCGGCCCCGCCCGCCCGTTCGGGCGAGCACGTGGAAGTGGCCGCCGTGGACGTGCACCGGGTGCGGCAGCTCGCTCTCGTTGGCGAACGTCCAGACCTCGGTCCGACCCAGCGGAACCCGCTCGTCGATGCGATCCATGGCGAAGGTCCGGCCATTGATCGTGTGGCGCATCATCATGCTGGCGAATCGGAAGGTGCGGCGTGGGGTGCCGGCGCCGACGTCCGGAGGCGGCACGTGCGAAAGCGCCGCCGGGAGTGGCCCGGGCGCCTCGGGCGCCGTGTCCTGCACCACGAACTCGACGAAGTCCATCTCCGCGCCCTGGGCGAGTCCGCCCATGCCGCCCATCATGCCGCGACCCATCCCGCGCCCCATGCCCATGCCCATCATCATCCCCGGGACCTGGAACGCGAACGAGCGGAGGATGATGCGCTCGCCGGGCCTGCGAGTTGAGAAGTCGACGAGGATGTCCGCACGCTCCGCGGGCGCGATCGTGATCCTGTCGAGGCGAGCCGGCGCCGAGAGCAGGCCGCCGTCCGTCCCGATGAGCGTGATCGGCTCGCCGCTGGAGAGGCCGAGCTCGAGGATGCGCGCCGTGGATCCATTGAGCAGCCGGAAGCGATAACGGGCCCGGCGCACAGCGAGCGTCGGGTTCATGATCCCGTTTGCGAACGCGGTGTCGCCCAGGAAGCCCATCATCATGTCAGGGCCCATCCCGATCTGGTACGTCAGCGAGAGCGAGCCGTCGAGCCGCTTGTCCTGGAGCACCAGGGGGACCTCGTACTCCCCCCGCGGAAGCTCGAGGGATGCCTCCTCGTCTCCCTCGACGATCAGGAATCCACCCAACCCGCGGTAGGTTTGATACGCGGTGAGCATGTGCGTGTGCGGGTGGTACCAGTACGTGCCCGGGCGATTCTCCACCCTGAACTCGTACGCGTACCGGCCGCCCGGCGGGATCGCGAGGCGAGGGTGTCCGTCGGCGGCCTCGGGCACTGCCAGCCCATGCCAGTGGAGGATCGTAGGCTGGGAGAGCTCGTTCACGAGCTCGATGCGCGCAGTCTGACCCTCGCGCAGTCGGATCGTGGGCGAGGGAAGCAGTCCGTTGAGCGTCCAAGCGTCGACGGTGGCAGGGCCGACGTCAGCGGCGGTCGGCCGCGCGGTGAGCGTCAGGCGCTCACCCGAGACGGAACCCACACGGCGAAGCGGGAAGCGCTGGGCTTGCTGCGCGGCCATCGTGCCCAGCGAGCGCAGGCCCTCGGGTAACGAGAGCTGCGCAGCCGTGCCCATGACGCCGAAAAAGGTGCGTCGATTCACGATGTCCCGCCGGTTGGATGATCAGGAACCTCCCAAGATCACCCAGGGCCTCATCGGGCGGTGTCGGGCAGTGCCGGGCCGACCTCGTGGGGAGAGTCCCCTACGGGGTCACCACGTTGATCAAGTTGGCGAAGACCGTCTCGTCGATGGTGAGCAGCACAGGATCGACCGCCGTGAGCCACGCGGGCGCATTCAGGTCCACGACGAGGTGGACCTGCTGCCCCGCGGTGACGTCGAGGTCGATCGACCGGGTGACCAGCAGCGCGAGGTCCTGCAGCTCTACGCGGACCTCTCCCACCACGGGCAGTCCGTTGATCAAGCTGCCCTCGTCCAACTCCGCTCTGATCTCCGTGAAGACGAGGCGCAGCTCCGTGTACCGAACGGCGGGGACGAGCTGCGTGACCACGGGGGGTTCGTCCGCACCCTGTAGGTCCACCTCGACTTCGATCTCGTCGTCGCCCAGGCGCATCTCGGTTCCGCCCTCGGACATCAGGGACACCATGAATCGCACACGGACCTTGCCCTCGGCTTCGTCGGCTTCGTCCTCATCGTGCGAGCTGGGCGCGATCGGAGTTTCGGCCGGGACGAGCGAAGCCTGCGGCGATGGACTGGGCGGTGGGACGTTTCCCGTTACGGCGACCGTGGCCTCGCCCACGATGATCCCGCCGGGCGTGAGATTGCCACACGCCACTACTGCCAGCCCGAGACCGAGGACCGCTGCCCGGATCGTTGTGTGCCAAGTGAATCTATGGTTCATGGGACTCTCGTTCGTGGGGCAGGGTGGTGATGGTCGTGTCCGGGCCGTACACGTCGGCCCACGTGCTCCGCAGATGCACGATTCCGAGACGCTGGAAGCGTTCGAGCGCCTGTCCCCGCAGGTCGGCGGCGGCATCTTGGTCGCCCAGCCGGGCCTCGGCCTCGGCATAAGCCTGCAGGGTCTGTGCCTCCTCGAGGGGCGGCAGGCCCCGCTCTCGGATGAGCGTCAGGGCGCGCTCGAACAGCACGAACGCGTCGGGATCACCGTCGGCGGAGGCGATGCGGCCGAGCAGCCGGTAGACCTCGGGCAGCTTCGGGAGTAGTCCCGCTCGGATCGCCTCTCGTTCCGCTTCGCGAGCCACTTCTGCGGCGTCGAGTGTGCGCCCTCGAGCCAAGAGCGCCTCGGCCAGATTGAGCTGAATGGTGACGCGCGCGCGCGTTTGCCGGGTCGACGCGAGCGCCCGTCGCAAATGGGTCTCGGCCTCGGCGAAATCGCCTCGGGCCATGTGCAGCTGACCGCGTGCGTTCTCGAGGAACGGTCGCGACTCCACGGGCTCGATGGCAGCGGCCGTCTGCTCCGCGCGATCGAGCCATGAGTTACTCTCGTCGATCGCACCTCGGGAACGCGCGACGATGTGCAGGCAGAGCTCGGCGTGCCAGCGTTCGGGCGCGGCGTCTCCGATGCCGTCGAGTGCCCGAAGAGCGGTGTGATACCACACCTCGGCCTCGTCCCAGCGACCCTGATCCTCCAGGACGTTGCCTGCTCCGACGGCTGCCTCCGCTGCTCCCCGCGCATCGGAAGCGGCTCGTGCCGCTTCATGAGCCTTGGCGTATCGATCGAGCGCCTCGGAGAGCTTGCCGAGAGTACGGGCCGCGCGAGCCCAACGTCGCAGTGAAAGCGCAGTCGTGGCCTGATCCGTACCGTCTCGGGATGCTCGGTAGGCAGCGGCGGCGTAGGCCTCGGCTCGCTCGGGACGGTCCTGCCGCTCCTCGAGTGCCGCAGCGTCGAGTAGCGCACGGGCCGCTTCGGTGGGGTTGCCGGCTTCGAGGGCGTCGATCATCCGCGCCATCGCGCCGTACACCTCGACCAGCCGCGCCACGTGCTCCTCGGCGAGCCGCTCGACGGCGCTCTGGAGCGATCCGCTAGCAACGAGCCGCGAGCCCACCGTACCGAGCCTGCCGGATCCGGACCAAACCCGGGCGGGATCGGGGAGCGACCCCGCCAGCAGGTGGTCGAAGACCGGCCGCAGCTCGTCCAGTTGCGGAAGGGCCTCGTGGGCTTCGTCGAGCGTCAGCCTCGGCATGGTCACTCGGCAGGAATGAGCGCGGATGCGCGTCCAGCGCGCGACCGCTTTCCTGGTGCATGCTTCGTGCGCGGCTTCAGTCCGTGGCTGGCGTGCCCTATAACGCGTTGCGGGACAACGTCATGCGGTCGCAGTCGGGGGCTGGACGGAGCGTTGGGAGACCCTCCACTCTGCCTCGTTTCGGTGCAAGCGTGACTCACGGAGCGGCCACTCCTTCGGGGAGGCCGTCCACCCCCAGCTCCTTCATCTTCCGCGTGAGCGTGTTGCGATGGATGCCGAGCGTCTCCGCCGCACGACCCATATGACCCCGCACCGCCGCGAGCACACGGCGGATGTGGTCCGCCTCCACTTCCTGCAAGGAACGGGTCGGGAGATAGCCCTCCGCGGGGGCAGCCGTCGCGTGTGCCGAAGCGACCGGTGCCGCGGCCCCGAGCTTGAGGTCGTCGCTCCGTATCGTGGTGCCGCTCGCGAGAATCACCGCTCGGTCCATCACGTTGCGGAGCTCGCGTACGTTGCCACGCCACGTCGCGCCCTCGAGCCGACTCAGCGCTCGCTCGCTGATGGCACGCATCGGCTTCGAGTGTCGGCGTGCGAAGTGCGCGGCGAAGTGCAGCGCGAGGGTACGCACGTCGTCCCCGCGCTCGCGCAGGGGGGGCAGGCGTAGCTCGACCACAGCGAGCCGGTGGTACAGGTCCTCACGGAAGCGGCCCTCGTGCGTCGCGATCGCGAGGTCCTGATTGGTCGCCGCGATCACGCGCACGTCGACCGTGCGACCCTCCTCGCCGCCAACGCGCTCCACCATTCGGTCCTCGAGCACGCGGAGAACCTTCGCCTGCAGCACGAGGCTCATGTCGCCGATCTCGTCCAAGAAGATCGTTCCGCCATGCGCGCGCTCGAACCGACCGACGCGGCGCGCGACCGCTCCGGTGAACGCCCCGCGCTCATGACCGAAGAGCTCCGTTTCGAGGAGGTGCTCGGGGATCGCGGCACAGTTCACCGCGACGAACGGTCCCGACGCTCGCGCGCTGGCCCAGTGTAACGTCCGGGCCACCACCTCCTTGCCGGTTCCCGACTCACCCGTGAGAAGCACGGTCGCAGACGAGCCTGCGACCCGCGCGACCGTGTCGAAGACAGCTGCCATCGCTGGACTGTCGCCCACGAGCAAAGGGGCGTCGTTGGCAGCCGGTGCCGCCGGTTCCTCGGCGACCGGGAGCGGAACGGGTCGGCCTTCGTCCGCGACCGCGAGAAGGCGCGGGCGTAACTCGTCGTCCGATAGCGGTTCCCGCAGTAAAGCCGCCGCACCGACGGCGCGCAGGGCCAGCGCTTTGGGCAGCGATACCGCAGGAGACGAGACGAAGAGGTCTCCCGTACCGGGCTGCTCGCTCACACGTCGCACCACCTCGTCGTCGACGTGGTCGACCGAGAGGGAAAGCAGAGTTACGGACCAGACCGATGCACCCAGGTGGGCGAACAGATCGGCGAGCGTCGGGGCCACGACGACCTCCATGCGTGCCGCTCGAGCGGCGCGCTCGAGCGCGTCGCGGTCCTCCGGCCGCGCGAGGGCCAGGAGGATCGGCATGATGGACGATCGAGGCATGCACATATTTTGTGCACATATGACAATAGGCGCAAGATAGTGGTGCACCATTCTGGTACCGGGGGCGACGCTCTCGGACGTAAGTCATTGATCAGCAGATACATAGGTGATGGGCACGGCCATTGCCTGAGTTGGGAGGCATCCCTCAACCAGGAACCATCCCATGTTCAATTTCGTGAGAAGCGTCTCGCTGGGCGGCCTCGCCGTCGTGGCCCTCGCCGCTTGCAGCGACACCACCTCCGTCGGAGGACCCCGCAACGTCACGCTCAACTTCCAGGTTTCCGCCGCCGGACCGGCTGCGTCGACGGGGTCGGGCGCGATGGGCGGGCCGGCCGCCGTGGCCGGGCCTCCACTCGTGCTCGTGGGCACGAACGGCACCCTGACCATCGACGAGATCCGCTTGATCGTGGCCGAGGTCGAGCTCGATCGTGAGGACGACGACGGCTGCATCGGCGACGACCACGGCAACGACGACATCGGGGACAGCTGCGAGAAGTTCAACGCGGGCCCACGCTTCCTCGACCTGCCTCTGGACGGACAGCCCATCGAGGTGATGACGGACATCGTACCGTCGGGCGTGTACGACGAGCTCGAGTTCGAGATCGAGGATCTCGAGGACGATGAGGACGATGCGGTGGAGGCCGCGCTCATCGCCGCCGTCCGCGCGGAGGTTCTTGCGGCGGTGCCCGACTGGCCGCGGAAGGCCAGCGTGCTCGTCGTCGGCTCGTTCACCCCGACGAACGGCACCGCCACCTCCTTCAGGGTCTTCCTGGAGGCGGAGATCGAGGTCGAAATGGAGTTGTTCCCCAACCTGGTGATCGACGGCGGCTCCGCGAACCGAGACCTGACGGTCGACATCTCGCCCGACATCTGGTTCCGGCAGGCGAGCGGCGCGGTGCTCGATCTGAGCCAGTATGACTACGACGAGACGGGCGAGCTGCTCGAGTTCGACGTCGAGTTCGAGGATGGCTTCACGGAGATCGAAATAGAAATCGACGACTGAGTCCGGCTAAGTCGCCGGTTCGCTGGCACTTCCAAGGGCCCGCGGTACGTTGAAATACGTACCGCGGGCCTCGCATTTTCCCTCCATCGCGGGCGTCTCCGACGGGCAGCAGATGACGGTCATCGTCGACGGCGGGTCGCGCACGATCACGATGCTGATGCCCGAGTGGCGATCCAGGTGAGCCTTGCGGGTTTGCCCCTCGCTGCGAGCCCGGGCGTGATGCGGGGGAGCGCGAGGATGCCCATGCAGTTCGACGTTGCCGGCATCCCCACCGAGCTCGACGCCGACGTGGAGTGGACGCTGCGGCCGATCAGCTGATTCGACCCACACGAGCCGAGCGAAGAGACACCCCGGTCAGCCGCGTGCCACACGCGCGAGCCTCATCGACTCCAGGCGGAGTGAGGGCACGAAGGGCGCGAGTAGATAGGTGCGCACGAGGTACCACAGGAGCGAGGGCTCGTTCAGGGCCGGATCGATCTCGTGCGCGACCCTGCGGTGCTCGGCCGGTGTGAGACTCCAGTGGAGTCCCGGCGTGATGTGGTGCACGGTATGGTAGCCGTTGTTGAACAGGAGGAAGTTCAGCAGCGGGCCCGTGATGTTCCTCGAGTGATTCCACTCATCTTCTTCGTCGGCGTGCACGTGCTGTAGGTAGTTGAAGACGAGCACAGCGGTCAGCGACACCTGCTGCGGGATCACGACGTACAGAAGGGCCTTTCGCCAGTCCAGGAAGAATGCCGTCGCCACCCAGGCGACCAGGCAAGCGATCTGGATGACTCCCGCGTAGAACAGGCGCCGGTTCCGCGAGTACAGCGAGGTCAGGTACGCTCCGATCGCGGGCTGCTGATAGAACGCGCTGATGGCAGGATACGCCACGAGCGTCAGCAGGCTATTCGCCTCCCAGAACCGCCAGGTGTGCGTGTGGTCCGGCTCGGTGTTGTTGTACTTGTGGTGGTTCTGGTTGTGCGTCGGAATCCACGCGAACAGCGGATAGCCGTAGAACAGCGTGATCCAGATGTCCGTGAGGTGGTTCAGGAGCCCGCTCTTCCAGGTGCGAACGTGGTTGTGGTTGTGTGCCATGATCGCCGCGGCGATCGAGAAGTAGAGGAAGGGGACGTACAGCCACCACGACAGCGAAGGCGCGCGCCAAAGTGTCATCAGGAGCGCGGTGGTGAGCACCATCCACAGCAGCGTCTTGAAATCGGCTCGGTAGCGCAGCATGGTCTGTGGCTCTCTGAGGGGTGACCGTCTCGCACGTCAGTATCGACCTCGCGGTGCCCCACCGCCATGCGAGCAGCCGTTGGGTGACCAGGTTCGGGCCTTGCCGAGTAGGCGGGTCGGCCCCTAATTCGCGGATCAGACTGACACGCCGCCGGTGCCTCCCCACCGTCGCAAGGGGGCTATCATGTCGATCCGACCTGGGGTGTACATCGTTCCCACGAACCGCTGGTACATCGAGCGGACCGTCTGGCTCGTCGCCGGGGTGGTGCTCTTGGCCAGCACCGCGCTCGCGCTCTGGGTCGATCCGCGACTCGTGCTGTTGGTGATCGCCACGGGGCTCGCGTCGATCACCGTCGCGCTCACCGGCTACTGCATCGTCGGAAACGTGCTCGCCCGTCTCGGTTTCGAGGGCGCCCTGACCGATCCCGCGATGAAGGGATCGAAGGTCTACAAGATGCAGACGGACGCGTGGTACCTCGAGCGCCGCATCTACATGGCCGTCGGCTTCAACATCTCGATCGCTTCGGTCCTCTCCCTGGTGCACAGCGCCTGGTGGTTGGCGTTCACGGGCTTCGTGGGCGGTGCCATGGTGTGGTTCGCCGCCACCGGATTCTGCATCATGGCGAACGGGCTCTACTGGCTGGGTGCGGAGCCGCGCCTCGCACCGTTGCAACGGCCGACACCCGATGCCGACACCCCGGGAGCTTCGGCCGCGTTGGGCTAGAGCAGCCAGAACGGCCGACACGATATCATCACAGCGTATCGCATGCTCACTGACCTAGCGCAGGAGATTCCGGCGCCTGAGTCGCTCGAGTCACCGCTTCCGGGCGGGCTCGCGCGCATCGTTCGCTTCTTCCTCGACTTTCCACAACCGCTGCAGATCGGGGGGGTGGTGGTCGGCGCGCTCGTGGTCGTAGCGGTCGTGGCCATCGGGTGGCGGCGGCGTGTCGCCCTCTCCGGCTGGCTGACGTCACGCCCACGCATCTTCTACGCTTGGGTCGGAGGGGTCGGCGCCGCGTTCGTGGTGGTGGGTGGCACGGCCGGAGCGATGGGCTGGAACTACGTGCAGCACGACAACGGCTTCTGCACGGGGTGCCACGTGATGGGTCCGGCGTTCGTGAAGTTCACGGAGAGCGAGCACAGTCAGCTCGAGTGTCACGACTGCCACCAGCAGCCGATCTCCGCGAGCATGAGACAGCTGTACCTCTGGGTGCTCGAACGTCCCGAGGAGATCGGCGAGCACGCGCCCGTCGAGACGGACGTGTGCGCTCGCTGCCACATCCAGGAGGACGCGAGCGAAACGTGGGAGGCGATCGCGGCCACCCAGGGACACGCGGTCCATCTCATGTCGGACTCGTCAGCCCTCGCGGACGTGCAGTGCGTGACGTGCCATGCGCCGGAGCTGCACCGCTTCGCGCCGGCCGAGGCCACGTGTGCGCAATCGGGATGTCACCTCCCGTCCGAGACGAACATCGTGCTCGGTGAGATGGCGGGCGAAGAGACCGCCATGCACTGCCTGGGCTGCCATCAGTACAAGGCTCCCATCGTACCGGCCGGGGAGATCGGGGCGGGTCGGATCACGCCACCCATCGAGGCGTGCGGGGGTTGTCACGAGATGGCGTCGATCATCGAAGAGTTCATGCCCGGCTCCGATCCGCACGAGGCCGTGTGTGGGGCGTGTCACAATCCGCATACGCAGGCGACCCCGGCGGCGGCTTTCGAGACCTGCACGTCGGCGGGGTGTCACGCCGACCCGGCATCGCTCACGCCGTTCCACCGCGGATTACATGCTGGCACGATGGAGCAGTGCGCAACCTGTCATACGGCCCACGGCTGGGTCGTGGACGCGGCCGACTGCCGGAGCTGCCACACGAACCTGTCGGACTGACGCGGAGGTTCAGGGCCCGGCGACCGACGAGCCCCCGTTCGTGCCGCGCGTGACACGCACAGCGCCCGCGATGCCTACGGCGACCACGAGCGCGACGAACACGCCCGCCAGGAAGTGATCGACGCCGAGGAGGGGCTGCGCGGCACCCGCGAGCCAGCCGTGATCTCCCGCGTGGCCCTCGTGAGCGGCGAGCGCGAGTGGAGCCAGAAGAACGGACAGCCCTGCGAGCAGCGACGAGCGGATCGAGTGTGTCATCGGTTCATCTCCTC
>CAZBCN010000037.1:20836-29350 GCA_964490285.1 uncultured Gemmatimonas sp.
TCAACAGATTCTGGGGAGCTGATCCCCCGGTAGCATGTCCACGACCCGCGTGCCGCCGAGTCCGGTGCGCAGCACGACCATCCCGGGGTGCTCTCCCACCACGCGGCCGACGCGCACCGCAGCGCTCCCGACCGCGTGCGCTCGCAGCGCGGCGAGCGCTCCGGCCTCCGCCTCGGGCGCGACGAACGCGACCAGCACGCCCTCGTTCGCGACGTACAAGGGGTCGAGCCCGAGCATCTCGCACGCGGCTTCGACCGCGGCGGGGACGGGCAGACTTCCCGCCAGCTCCACGCCCACGGACGACGCGCGCGCAATCTCGTTGAGTGCCGAGGCGAGCCCTCCCCGGGTGGCGTCGCGCAGACAGTGGACGGAGGCGCCGACGCGATCCCTGAGGGACGTCACGAGTGGAGCGAGCGACGCGGTATCGCTCTCGATGTCCGCGTCGAACGAGAGTCCCTCTCGCACCGCCATGATCGCCATGCCGTGCCGGCCGAGGGGCCCGCTCACGAGGACGGAGTCGCCGGAGCGGGCGAGATCGGGGGACGGCCGGAACCCGTCGGTCAGGAAGCCGATCCCGGTGGTGTTCAGGTAGAGGCCGTCCGCCCGGCCGCGCTCGACGACCTTGGTGTCTCCGGTCACGATGTCGACGCCGCACGCCGCGGCGGCCTCGGCCATCGCGTCCAACACGCGGTCGAGCACAGCGAAGTCGAGGCCTTCCTCCAGCACGAAGCCCGCGGACAGGTACTTGGGCGTGGCGCCCATCATGGCCAGGTCGTTGATCGTCCCGTGCACCGCGAGGTGACCGATGTTGCCTCCGGGAAACTCGAGCGGGCTCACGACGAACGTGTCGGTGGAGACCACGACCTCGGCGCCCTCCACGGGGACGAGCGCGCCGTCGCCGAGTTGGTCCAAGAAGCGATTCCCGAAGCGTGGCAGGAAGCGATCGCGGAGGAGGTGGGCGCTCATCTTGCCGCCCGAACCGTGCCCGAGCTGCACGCGGCCGTGATCGACCACGGGCGCCGGGCAGGCGATTCCTTGGAGGGCCGCGGCGCGGAGAGTGCTCGAGGAGGGCATGGTCATGCTCCCGCGGCCGCGCCGGAGCGCATGCGGCCGAAGTTGTAGTAGGCCGCGCAGGCGCCCTCGGACGACACCATCGGGGCGCCGAGCGGGTTCTCGGGGGTGCACCGCGTGCCGAACGCGGGGCACTGGAACGGCTTCAGGTGGCCCCTGAGCACGTCACCGGCTCGGCAGTCGGGCGACTCCTCGGCGTGGATCCCTTCGAGTCCGAACTTCTTCTCCGCGTCGTAAGCGACGAACTCTGGCTGGAGCCCGAGCCCGCTGGCGGGGATCGTACCGATGCCGCGCCACGCGCGGTCCACGGCCCGGAAGACGCGGGATACGAGCTCCTGAGCGGGCCGATTTCCCTCGCGGCGCACGGAGCGGACGTACTGGTTCTCGACCTCGTGGCGACCGGCCTCGAGCTGGCGCACCGCCAGCCAGATGCCTTCCAGGATGTCGAGCGGCTCGAAGCCCGTGACGACGATCGGCACGCGGTAGCGGGTGGCCAGCGGCTCGTACTCCTCCCAGCCCATGATCGTGCATACGTGGCCTGCGGCGAGGAACCCCTGTACGCGGTTGAACGGGTCCTCGAGGATGGCGACCATCGCAGGCGGGACCGTCACGTGGGACACGAGCACGCTGAAGTTCGTGACGCCGAGCTCGCGCGCCCGCCACACCGCCATCGCGTTGGCCGGTGCGGTGGTCTCGAACCCGACCGCGAAGAACACCACCTCCTTGTCCGGATGCCTGCGCGCGAGCTCGACCGCGTCGAGCGGCGAGTAAACCACGCGCACGTTGCCTCCGCGCGCACGGATCTGGAGCAGGTCGCAGTCGCTACCCGGAACCCGCAGCATGTCGCCGAACGAAGTGAAGAGAACGTCGGAGCGCGCCGCGAGATGGAGCGCCCGGTCGATCTGCTCGAGCGGCGTGACGCACACCGGGCATCCGGGGCCGTGGATCATCTCGACCGCGTCCGAGAGGACCTCGTGGATCCCCTGCTTCACGATCGTATGTGTCTGGCCGCCGCACACCTCCATCAGCGTCCATCTCTTCGACGCGGTGCGCTGAATGCGGTCGACGAGCGTGCGCGCCAACTCCGGATCGCGATACTCGCTCAGGTATTTCATGAGGAGACGCCTTCGGCCGCGTCGGCGACGTCGGCCATCCAGTCGAGCTCCTCGAGCTGGCTCATCTCGCGCAGCACCTGATACGTCTTGCGCGCTTCCTCTTCGTCGACCTTCGAGATGGCGAAGCCGACGTGCACGACCACGTAGTCGCCGACCTCCACCTCGTCGGCGACGTACGCGAGACACACCTCGCGTCGCACGCCTCCGAAGTCGACGGTGCCGACGGGGAGGCCCGCGTCGTCACGCCGCTCGATGATCCGTCCCGGAATGCCGAGGCACATTGCTAGATCCTCCTTGATTCAGGCGCTCATGCGGGCGGCCGCCACGACCGCCTGCCCGTAGCTTATGGCCCCGTCATTGGGCCCGAGGGACGCGGGCAACAAGACCTGCAGGCCGGCGCGCTCGAGGCGCTTCCGCACGGAGCGCAACAGCCGCGCGTTCTGGAAGCACCCCCCGCCGAGCGCCACTCGGTCGAGGCCGCGCTCCGAGCACAGGTCCGCGGCGAGATGGGCGGACGCGCTCGCGACGCTCTCGTGGAAGCGCGCGGCCAGCTCGTCGAGCGGCACGCCCCGGGCCTTCTCGACCGCAAGCGCGGCGAGCAGCGGGACCGGGTCGAGAGTGGGGAGCTCGCCTCGACGTCGCTGTACCGGGAACGGCAGCGGGTCGGCATCTCGGCGCCCCGCCGCGGATTCGAGCTCCATGGCGGCTTGACCCTCGAAGGCCGATTCGAGCCGTACGCCGACGACCGCGGCGGCTGCGTCGAAGAGGCGTCCGAGCGAGGACGCGAGCGGAGCGTTCACGCCGCGACGCACCTGCTGCTGGGCGATGAGGAGCTCTTGCGGCCGAACCGGGTCGAGCGCCGCGCGTGCCCACCCATCCACGGCTCCGTCCAGCGAGGCGTAGCCGAGCAGGGCGCGCCAGGGGGCGCGAGCCGCGACGTCACCGCCGGGGAGGGGTGCGTAGCGTACGTGGGCCAGGCGCTCGAAGTCGCGGAGGTCCGCCGCCAGGAACTCGAAGCCCCAGACGTGGCCGTCGGTACCGTATCCGGTGCCGTCGAACGCCAGCCCCAGGACCTCGTCGGTGACCCCATGCTCACCGAGCACCGCGGCGATGTGCGCGTGGTGGTGTTGCACCGGGGGCAGCTCTTCCAAGCCCGACTCCTCGGCGATGCGCGTCGAGAGATAGCCGGGGTGTAGATCGCGCACGACCCAGCGGGGCTCGACACGGAACAGGCCGCGGAAGCGCGCGAGCGCGTCCGTGAAGTGAGCGAGGGTCTCGAGGTTCTCGAGATCGCCCACGTGCTGGCTAACGTACGCTTCGCTTCCCAGTCCCAGGGTGAACGTGTTCTTGAGATGTGGGCCCACGGCGAGCACGGGCTCGCGCGCAGGAATAGGGAGTCGCAGCGGCATCGGCGCGAAGCCGCGCGAGCGGCGAAGGAAGACCGTGCGGTCGTCGACGACGCGCACGAGCGAATCGTCATAGCGCGCGACGATCTCACGGTCGTGTAACAGGAACGCGTCGGCGATGGAGGCGAGGCGCAGGCGGGCCTCGTCGTTGCCCGTGGCGATCGGCTCGTCGCTGGCGTTGCCGCTCGTCATCACGAGCGGCCGGCCGCCGACCGCGCCGAGCAGGAGCTGGTGGAGCGGCGTGTACGCGAGCATCACGCCCACGGAGTCCAGGCCGGGCGCGATCTCGGGCGCCAGGGGTGCGCCGTGCCTCTTCCTGAGCACGACGATCGGGCGTTCGCGCGAGGTCAGGACGGCGGCCTCCGCTTCCGAGACGAACGCGAGCTCCTTCGCGCTGCCGCGGGATCCCACCATCACCGCCAGCGGCTTGGCCTCGCGGCCCTTTCGGACGCGTAGGCGCCGGACGGCCGCGGAGTTTGTCGCGTCGGCAGCGAGGTGGAAGCCTCCCAGCCCGCGCACCGCGAGCACCTTGCCGGCCGCGAGCAGACGGCCCGCTTCGGCGATCGCCGCCTCGCCGCGCGCGGGCATGGCAGCACCAGGGCCCTCGCCCGGGACGTCGAGCCAGAGCTGCGGTCCGCACGTAGGGCAGGAGTTGGTCTCCGAGTGGTAGCGTCGGTTTTCGGGATCGCCGTACTCGCGCAGGCAGTCAGGACACTGGGCGAACGCGCTCATGGTGCTCCGCTCGCGGTCGTACGGCATCGACTCGATCACCGTGAAGCGCGGCCCGCAATCGGTGCAGGTGATGAACGGGTAGCGGTGGCGGCGGTTCGAAGGATCCCGGAGCTCGAGCTCGCAGGAGTCGCACATCGCGACGTCAGGAGAGACCGGGAGGCGACCCACCGGAGTCAGGTCACTCGCGATCACGCGGAAGCCCTCGAGCGCGCACGGCACGGCCTCCCTCGTGTCGAGCTCGTCGATGCGCGCGAGCGGTGGAAGCTCGGCTCGGATGCGGTCGAGAAACCCCTGCACGTCGGGAGGTGAGCCCTGCGCGACGACGTGCACGGCGCCGGCCTCGTTGCGGACCCAGCCGCTCACCCGGTGTCGGATCGCGAGGCGGTGCACGAAGGGTCGGAACCCGACGCCCTGCACCACACCGCGAATCGAGACCTCGACCGCGCGTAGCGTCGCGCCTTCGGCGACGGGGCTAGGCGAATGAAGGGACGCCGCCGTGGGAACGGCGCGAGGAGGCTCTTGCGGCGCTGGGCGCCAAGCGGATGTCGCTCGTCGCATCACGTCCTCACTTCCCAGGCCCGGGCACGGTGGCGTCCGCACCGACCGGGCGAGCGGCACTCGCGACCCGTGCGCGCAGGAAGCTGTACCAGTCCTGGAGGCCCTCGCCCGTCAGCGCGGAGGTGCGGAAGAACTCGAGCGCCGGGTTCACCTGGTGTGCGAACGCGATCGCTCGGTCCACGTCGAACGGGACGTAGGGCAGCAGGTCGATCTTGTTGAGCACCGCGTAGCGCGCCTGCTCGAACATCTTCGGATACTTGAGTGGCTTGTCCTCGCCTTCGGTCACGCTGAGCACGACGATCTTCGCGCTCTCGCCGAGGTCCCAGCTCGCGGGGCAGACGAGGTTGCCGACGTTCTCGATGAAGAGGAGATCGAGCGCGTCCAGGTCGAGCGCGTAGAGCGCCTCCGTGACTTGGCGCGCGTCGAGGTGGCACGCGCCGCCGGTGACGACGGCCTGGACCAGGTCGTCCGTCCACTGTGCGATGCGGTCGGCGTCGTTCTGCGTCTGCACGTCGCCTGTCACGACGGCGATGCGCAACTCGGCTCCGAGGTCGCGGAGCGTGCGCTCGAGCAAGAGCGTTTTTCCGGAGCCCGGGGACGACACGAGGTTGAACGCCGGCACGGCTGACGCCGCGAGCCGTGCGCGCACGCTCCTCGCGAGCGTGTCGTTCTTTTCCATGATCCGTTCACGGATCTCAATTCGGCGGATCGGCATCGTCGAGGTCCAGGTAGGAGACCCGCAGGTCGTCTCCGGCGGTGAGCTCGAGGGCGGGGCGGGCGCCCCGGAACGGGGGCTGGTCGAGCAGGGCCTCCAGGCAGAAGCGGAGGCTCTCGGGCTCGACGCCCGAGCGGCTGCCCACGACGACGCCGATTTCGCGGACGCGCGGGACCGCTGCGAGGCCGATCTGGTCCTCCGCGATGCGGCAGACCTCCATCGCGATCGACATCTCATGCATGGGAGACCTCCGTCGCCACGGAGCGTACGCCGCGCGCGAGCGAGGCCGGGCGCCGCTCGAGCACGTGCCCCCAGGCGCCGAGCTGGCGCTCGACGGCCTCGATGAGTTCGGGAACCGTCGCGCGCACCGCGGGCGAGAGCCGCTCGAAGTCCTCGAAGCGCTCGGGCTCGATGCCGAGCGCGACCGCTTCGGCGGGAAAGTGTCCGCGCAGCTCGGCCACGGCGAAGACTTCGCCGAGGTCGACCTGGTGCGTCGACAGTTTCCCGCGCAGGTGGCGGGGGATCTCCTCCCGCTCCAGGCGCACGAGCGTCCCGGGTGCGGTGCCGGTACGGATCGCGTCGACGACGAGGAGGCGCCGTGCGTCCTCTATGTAGGGGAGGAGGCGCATGCCCCAGACGCCGCCGTCCAGGAAGGCCAGCGTCGAAGTCTCGGACCACCGCTCCGAGAGCGTCGCCACCACCTCGACGCCCAGCCCGTCGTCCCCCAGCAGTGGGCTTCCGGCGCCGAGGACGACCGTCCCGCCATCGGTCGTGGGACTAGTCATCGACGAAGTGCACGTCGGTGCGCACGTACCGATTGCCGCTCACGATCGACGAGACCGTGCTCTCCTTGTGCAGGACGTCCGCCCGGACCGCGAGGTAGACGTGGATCGGAATGAAGATCAGCCAGAGCCACGTGCCCACATGGTGCACGAACCGAACGATCTGCGCACCACCGAGCAGGCTCCCCACCCAACCGAACCACGTGAAGAAGAAGCCCCCTGGGTCCGCGAGCCCGTACATGTAGAAGCCCGTCACCGCCTGGAGCAGCGCGAGCACGTAGATGCCCGTGTACGAGAGCTGCTGGAGCGGATGGTGCCCGAGGTACTGCGGCGCCTCCTCGACCCGGATGAAGAGATACGCGCGGGCGACCTTGTAGAGGTTGACCCAGTCGCGCTTGCGCACCGGGAAGAGGGCGCGCCAACGCTCGAACTTGTTGCCGGCGAAGAGCCAATAAGCGCGGAGGATCCCCGTCGCGACCAGCACGCCCGCCGCCGTGAAGTGCGCGAAGCGCACGCGTCCCATCAGGAAGTGGTCGCTCGCCGAACCCGAAGTGAAGAAGTACGGCCTGCCGATATAGAAGCCGGTCACGACCAGCACGACGATGCATGCCGCGGCGATCCAGTGCATCGCTCGGATCGGCCAGTGCCAGAGGTAGACTTGCTTGTACTCGGCGCTCGGCGCGTCTCGCGTCAGGCTCTCATCGACTGCTGTGGTCGCGTTCATCACTGCACCCTCACGCGCACGATCTCCTTGCCGGTCGCGTCGAGCACGTGAGCGCCGCAGGCCATGCACGGATCGAAGGAGTGGATGGTCCGTAGGATCTCGAGCGGGCGCTCGGGATCGACCAGCGGGTGGTTGTCCACCAACGCGGCCTCGTAGGGGCCGTTCACGCCCTGGGCGTCGCGCGGCGAGCAGTTCCACGTGCTCGGCACGACCGCCTGGTAGTGCCGGATCGCGCCGTTCTCGATCTGCACCCAGTGGCCCAGCGTACCGCGCGCCGCCTCGAGCAGCCCGTGGCCGCGCGCCGTCGCCGGCCACGTCGACGGATCCCAGCGGTCTCCGCTGAACGTCCGGTCGTCGCCGTTTCGCACGCGCGTGACGAGGTTGTCGAACCAGTCCTCCATCTTCCGAGCGAGGAGAACCGTCTCGATGCCGCGCGCGGCCGTACGGCCGAGCGTGGAGAAGAGCGCGGCGGGTCCGACGCCGAGCCGGCCGAGGGTGTCGCCCACCAGGCCCTGTACGTCCTGTTGCCCCGACGCGTACGCGACTAGCATGCGCGCGAGCGGGCCCACCTCGGTCGAGCGGCCCTGGTACCGCGGCGCCTTCATCCACGTGTACTTGTCGAAGTCTTGGAGGTACGTCCACGGCGGCTGCGGGCCGGTGTAGCGAGGCGTGGTCTGCCCGTCCCACGGGTGCAGCGCGACGTCCGAGCCCTCGGTGTACTCGTACCAGGAGCTCGTGACCTCCTCGCGCATCTCCATCTGATCGAACGGGATCACCTCGGTGAGGTTGCGGTCGAAGATCACGCCACTCGGCAGGTAGTAGGAGCCGGTGTCGGTCCATTGCCCGTTCTCGGGCCACTCGCCGCACGACATGTAGTTGCTCACGCCGCCGCCGATCGAGGCCCACTCCGGATAGAATGACGCGATCGCTTGCAGGTCGGGCCAGTAGACCTCTTCGACGAAGCGGCGGGCGCGCTGGATCATCCCCTGGATCTTCGTGAAGCTCTCGGCGTTGATCGTGCCGGTGTCCTCGAGGTTGATCGCGGAGGCCATGCCCCCGACCAGGAAGTTCGGGTGCGGGTTCTTGCCGCCGAAGATCGTGTGCACGCGGATGACGTCGCGCTGCCAGTCGAGGGCCTCCAGGTAGTGCGAGACCGCCATGAGGTTTGCTTCGGGCGGGAGCCGGTACGCCGGGTGGCCCCAGTATCCGTTGGTGAAGATCCCGAGCTGGCCCGACTGCACGAAGCGCCGGACGCGGTCCTGCACCTCGGCGAACCAGGTCTCGGAGTTGTTGGGCCAGGGCGAAATGCTGCGCGCGAGCGCCGACGTCGCCGCTGGGTTGGCCGAGAGCGCGCTCACCACATCCACCCAGTCGAGCGCGTGCAGATGGTAGAAGTGGATGACGTGGTCCT
>CAZBCN010000038.1:0-29042 GCA_964490285.1 uncultured Gemmatimonas sp.
TTGGGTATGCATAAAAAAGAACGCGCGGCAAGGCGATGCCAACCCGGCGCGCGTGGCTGTCCCCGCGACCCCACTCTTCTGACGCAGGCCCGCCTGGCTTCACGCCGGCGCAATGCACTGGACCAGTTGCCGTGCCCGGTGGCGATGCGTGTGATGGTCGAGAACGCGCCGCCGCGCGGTTTCACCAAGACGGCGCCTTTCATCATTGCTTCCCAAAAGGCGTCTGTACACCTCGACCGCCTCGTCCGCCCGCCACGTCGTCCAATCGCCCGCCAAACTCACACTCGACGCCATCACGCGCTCGGGGGCGTCGCCGATGGCGGTGAAGAACACGAGGAGCCGGTCGCCCCTCGGCATGAGCGCGAGGTGTCGCACTCTGCCCGCATACGGTCCGCCCGCGAACAGGCTCGGGCCGAGCTCGAACGGCTCGAGCGGGTCGGTTGATCGGGACACGACGCCGAGTCGCGAGACGCCATACAGATGGCCGGCGCGGACGAATACCCGCAGGTAGCTCGCACGGGTGATCGCTGGGTGCACATCGAAGTCCAGGCCGTCGGCAGACTCGCTCGCTTGCGTGAACTGCCCGTAGCCACGCTCGCGGGCCCACGCCCGCGCGGCGGGTAAGGTTTCGGGCCAACGCTCCCCATTGGTCCACCACCCGTGCACCCACATCACGAGGCGTCGTCGCTCGTGGTCGACGAGGATCTCCGGGGAAGCCACGTGCGTGTAGAAGTCGGCGCGCGGTCCAGCCGGGTCGGGCTGCGGGCGGTAGAACGCCGTCTCGCGCACGTGGAGCACGCCGGGCTCGTGGACGCGCCATGGTCCGGTGAGATCGTCGGCGTAGGCGAGGCGAATGGACTCGCCCATGTGGTTGGCGAAGTACATGTAGTAACGCCCGAGCGGTTGCTCGATCCACTCCGGGACCCGGATCACGGTGGCGCCGTTCACATTGCCGCCGAGCGACGGCGAGGAGGCGACCGTGATCAGCGGATTGGTCGTGAAGCGCTCGGCGTGAGGGGTCGCGGGAGCGGTCTGGGCCGTCGCGGACCGGGCCAGTGTCACGACCCCCACGACGAGGACCATCGGCAGTGCCGCGCGCTTCATGCGGGGACGATAGGGCGAGCGCCCATGGGCTGCAAACGCGGAGCGCGCGACGACTCACTTGATTCGCCGTAGCGGCGCGGGTAGCGTGGCGACTCGATGCCACGTCACTGTCAGGGGATCCGAATGTGGGGCGGGCGCGCGCGTCGGCGAGTGCTCTGGGTCGTCCTGAGCGTAGGATCGTCGGCCGGCGAGGTAGCAGGCCAGACCGATGCAGCGGTATCGCAGGTCGAGGCGCGCGAGATCGCGTTCGCGAAGACCATGGCCGACCGCGATTTCGACGCGTTCCTCACGTTCATTTCGCCCGAAGCCGTCTTCTTCAACGGCGACGAAGCGCTGCGGGGAAGGGATGCGATCGCGCGCGCCTGGGAGCCCCTGTTCGACGGTCCGGCCGCACCGTTCTCCTGGCACCCCGACGTGGTGCAAGTGCTCGAGTCGGGCGGGCTGGCACTCACGTCGGGACCGGTGCGGGACCCGACCGGAGCGGAGGTCGGTCGCTTCAACTCGGTTTGGCGCAGGGACGCCGACGGGCAGTGGCGAGTAGTCTTCGACAAGGGCTCGTAGGCGTCGTGGCGGAGACCCGATGAACGACATCGAGCTGGTGAAGCTCGAGCTCACGCTGGAGGAGGCGCTCATGAGCGACCCGGCGTATCGCGACGCGCTGAGCGGCGGCCGGTGGGCCGAGGCGGCGACGCGCGTGCACGCGGTGGTGGGGCCGCGGGTGCCTGCCACCGCGCAACGCATCGAGGAGCCCACGTGGGAGTGGTACTTCGTCGGGGATCGACACACGGGGGACCTCGTCGGATCGTGCGCCTTCAAGTCTCCGCCGACCGAAGGCTCGGTCGAGATCGCGTACTTCACGTATCCTCCGTTCGAGGGGCGTGGGTATGCCACGGCCATGGCGAGACGGCTGATCGAGCTGGCGCGCATGTCGGCCGCGATCCGTCGCGTCATCGCCCACACGCTCCCCGGGGTCGGGGCGTCGACGCGCGTGCTGGAGAAGGTGGGTATGACCTTCATGGAAGTGGTCGAGGACCCGGAGGACGGTAGAGTGTGGCGCTGGCAGCTCGAGACCGGAGAGACATGATGGATCTGAAGTTTTCCAAGTTTCGGCCCCACCCCTGGCACGGCCTGGACCCAGGGCCCCAGCCGCCCGCGCTCGTGAACGTCTTCGTCGAGATCACGCCCTTCGACCTCGTGAAGTACGAGGTCGACAAGGGCTCGGGCTACATGAAGGTGGACCGTGCTCAGCGCACTTCTTCGCTACCCCCCACCATTTACGGGTTCATACCGCAGACCTACGCCGGGGCGACCGTGGCGAGGCTGATGGAGGGTGCCAACCGCGGCGACCTGGATCCGCTCGACATCTGCGTCCTGAGCGAGAGGCGCATCACGCGCGGCGAGGTCCTACTCCACGCAAAGGTGGTCGGTGGGCTACCGATGCTCGACGCGGGCGAGGCCGACGACAAGATCCTGTCGGTGCTCCGTGACGATGCGGTTTACGGTGGCGTCTCCGAAGTGGACCAGCTGCCCCCGGCGTTGGTCGATCGGCTGATCCACTACTTCTCCACCTACAAGAGCGGACGCGCGGGGAAGCACGACGTGCGCGTGGGCGATCCCTACTCGCGGGCACACGCCGAGCACGTGATCACCGCGGCGATGGCGGACTATCGCGAACGATTCGGCGCGGTGGAGCCTTAACGCGTGCGGACGACCCACACCTGCAACGAGGGATCCAGAAGGCCCCCGGTCGATGAGCGCACCCGAACCGCCGTCGAAGGGCGATCGGCGCCTCCCAAGAGAAAGTATGCGCTGGATCCGGCGCGCACCTGGGCGTTGTCCGTGAAGTCCTGAAACGCACGCACTCTAGGGGCCAGCCGGGCCTGGGGCACGACGTTGCTCTCGATGTCGACGAGGTGGTAACTGGGCAGCGTGAGCAGCGGGTCGAGGCCTGTTACCCGGTCGTCCAGATAGAGCGACGCTGCCCAGCGAGCCAGCAACGTCTCGATGGGCTCGCCCACGAGGGTTTCGATGGACGCGAAGCCGCTCGGCGAGCCGTCGATCCAGGCTCGGTGCATCGCCGACTCTCCGCCGGCGAACCCCGGTCCGTAGTGATCGGAAAGCCACCTCAGGAAGGACCACGAGACGCCGTAGACGAGGAGGCCGCGTTGGGCGCAAACCCCCGCGTTGGCTCCGCTCGGACCGTCGAGCCATGAACACGCCTCCGGCGCACCTGCTCGCCGGTTTGCGCCCGGCGCCTGCGGGTCATATCCGCTGAGGGGACTCCATCCGAAGTAGAGAAAGAGGGGACGGATGGCGTCGTAGTACCACGCGCGGTCGGCTGTCGAAGGGACGTTGCGGACGACCGACCATCCGTAGTTCTGTCCCGGAATGCGGCTGTTCACGGCATGGCCGAGTACCTCCTCTCCCAACGTCGCTTGG
Organism: uncultured Gemmatimonas sp.; assembly: GCA_964490285.1. Classification (GTDB taxonomy): domain Bacteria; phylum Gemmatimonadota; class Gemmatimonadetes; order Longimicrobiales; family Gaopeijiaceae; genus UBA2982. Next base: position 3,544 of record CAZBCN010000038.1, read on the forward strand.
CCCTCGTGCATCCACGAATCCCAGAGTGCGTTGCCGGCCGCGAAGCGACGCGAGAGGTGGATGTTATGGACCAACTCGTGGCCTACGATGGCGGGGGCCACGCTCAGTGCCGACGACACCGCGACGGGGCCCAGCCCGTGCGCGCCGGTGGGGTCTGCGGTCAGCATGAAGAAGTACTCGCCCTCGTTGCTGCCGGCGCACGTGCTCTGCGGGAAGAGGTTGGCCGAGGGCACGATGCCACCGATGCCGTCGTCGTTCACCTCCTTGGTCACGACCATGACGACGCGGCCGTTGCCATCCGCGTCCGCCGGAGCGCCGAAGTATCCGGTCTGGATCGGGTAGATCTGGCTTTCGAATCGACTTCCGAGCGTCTGGTAGTCGACGTCGGTGAAGCCATCCGGAGGGTTGTCGTCGTCACTCACCCAGATTCCGGCTGCACCCACGTAGCGCACCTTGCCCTCGATCGAGATGTAGTTCGAGCAGGTATTGCTGCCGAGGTCCGGGTAGCGGAGCGTCACGGGCGTTCCGACCGTGACGTTGCCGGGAATGCGCGCGGGAGAAACGCGTGCGGGGCCGACCGAATTTCGGGGCAGGTCTCGCACGGCCTCGATTTCGAGCCGCATCACTTCGGCTTCGCGCGCACGCCACGCCAGCGTGAACGCCAGCTCCGGTTCGAGCGGAGGTGAGCCTTCATGCGCGCCGGCTGGGCCCGACGCGACCGGAGCCGCGGGCCCGTCGTCGGAGTCGCTCACGACGAGCACGGACGCCACGGTAGAGGCACTCGCCGCGGTCGATTGCACGCCGAAAAGGTACTCCTCGTCGGCGGTGGCTTCGTCGAAGGCCAGACAGTACGTCGCCGGATCCTGCAGCAGGGTGAGCTGTCCGACGGCCGCTTGGAAGAACGAAGCCGGTCGCGCACGGTGACCCGATCGCGTCGCCTTGCCCCCCACGGCGACGGAGACGTCGGCGAGATGACGGGGGCGACACCCGAGCGGAGGAACCACGATCGCGAGCGTTGTGTCGGTTGCGGCGGTGACGTTCGCGCGCACGCCATCGATCGTGACGAGATTGGCCGCGGCGAGCGGATCGAAGTTGACCCCGTATAGGGTGGCGGGCTGACCCTCGATGATTTCGGCGGGGTCGACCGACAGCACCCGAGGGGCATCGGGGTCGACGACATCGACGGCGGCACTTTCCGACACGCCTCCGGCGGTTGCGAATACGGTTGCCCCCCCGGGCTCGCGCCCAGTGACGAGGCCGCTCGCGTCGACCGTGGCGACACGCACGTCATCGCTCAGCCACGTGAACGCGACACCGACGACCAGACTGTCTCGGGCGTCACGAGCGACGGCCGTCAGCCTGAGCGTGTCGCCGGGGAGCACGGAGACGACGGTGGGGGTGACCTCGATCGCAACGACCGGACGTGGTAGCACGGTCACCTCGGCGGATCCTTCCACGCCCTCGGCCAACGCGTTGATGCTCGTGGTACCCTGCGACACCCCGGTGACCCTTCCCGTGGCGTCGACGGTGGCCACTGCAGGATCGTCGCTCGTCCAGGTCACGGCGCGATCTGCGAGTGCCTTGCCCAATGCGTCGCGCGGGATACCCGCCAGCGAAGTCGTCTGGCCGGACGCGACCGTGATTGCGGTCGGTGAGACATCGACGACCGCTACGGACTGCGGACCCGTCGACCCGTCCGCACACGCGAGCGCGAACGACAGGAGGATCCCGAATCGGCCAACGCGGCGCCTCATCGACAGCCCGTTCACTGCATCCTCACGATCCAGACCCGCGCGGACGCGCCCAGCGGCGCGCCCGCCGGCCCGGTGACCTCGATGGCGGTCGCGGGTCGGCCGGATGCCGAGATCCGATAGTAGAGCGTCGACGCGCCCCGCACGGCCCCGGCGTCCGTGTACGTGGTGTAGCCTCGCTCACGGGGTGCGAGCCGGGCCGTGGCAAACACGGCGTCATCGTACTCGAGGAGATTCCAGCTCGGGAAGTCGAGAGTGGGTTCGACCGGCACGACGCGGTCGTCCGTGTATAACGACGCGCCGAAGCGAGCCAGCAGCGTCTCGATCGGCACGCCTACCAACGTTGACACTCGAGCGAAGCCCGGTCCCGACGCGTCGATCAGCCCCTGATGGAGGATGCCGTCTCCGCCGACCGCCTGGCCATAGTGATCGGTGAGCCATCTGAGGAAAGCCCAGGCACCGGCCGATGGGCCGGGCGGGCGGCACGGACCCGAGGTCGCGGTTCCTCCGTCCGCCGGGTCGAGCCACGTGCATTGCTCGGGTGCGCCTGTCGCCCTCGGTGAGGTCGCGTCCTGGAAGCCGAAGTGGAAGGCGAGGCTGCTGACGATCCCATAGGGTTGGAACTGTCCGATCTGCGAGAAGATGATGTTCCGACCGTAGTTCTGGCGGGGCTGGAGGCCGAGCACTCGATGCGAATAGACCTCCTCGCCCAGGCCGGCCTGTCCCTCTTCGATCCACGCGGGCGCACGCTGCCCTCCCGCGATGACCGCGCGGTTCTGGATGACGTGCGTGAAGTCGTGGGCGAGCGAGAGCCCCATCACGGAAAGGAGGAACGACGACGAGAGGCCGCTTGCGGGGGTAGCGAGATAGAGTAGATCACCCTGGTTGCTCGCCGCGCACTGGGAGGTGGGGAGGTAGTCGTAGAGGCTCGGGTAGGAGAGCCATCCCTCTTGGTTCACCCTTTGCGTGATGACGAACGCCATGCGGGGGTTGGCATCCGTGTCGGGGATCGCGCCGAACATGGGCTCGAGTGCCGGCGCCACGTCGTCCTCGAAGATGCTGGCCAACTCTTGGATCTCGTTCGCCGTGTAGGTGCCGACGAGGTTCGCCACGTCGACGAGCCAGTGGCCGCGGCCCGAGATGTGGCGGAGCTCCGCTTGAATGGTCGAGAACTCGGTGCAGCTTCCCGGATAGTGCGGTGGCACCCGGACGGCGAAACGCTGTCCAACCGTGGCGTTGGGCGGGACCGGGCTTTGCAGCGCACCCGTGGCGGCCGCGCTGAAGTCGAGGGGACCCGAGTCGAGGAACGCGGACTCCGCCCGGCGGGCCTCGAGGTGGCGGGTCGAGCGCGACTCGAGGAGCGAGTGGGCCTCGCCGTCGAGCATGGGGGCGAGCGCCGACAGGGTAGGGACGGCGCTGCCGGCAGTCGCGATGCTCGCCGCCGCCGCGCCCGCCGCGGTCAGTCCCGTCCTCGAGGCGACCTGCACCGTAGTGAGGCTGCTCGCGCTCTCTGCAGTGGACTGCACGCCCACGAGATACGTCTGGAAGACGGAGGCTGTGTCGAATTGCAGACAAGGCGCGGTCGACGAGCCCAAGAGCACGTGGTCGCCGACCGCGACTTGGGTGAACGCTGCGGGCCTCAGGGGATGCGAGCGCGAGCCTGACTTCCCGCCCGCCGTGACCCGGACCGAAACCGAGCGGTACGGCCGACAGCCGGTCCCCGGAACGGTGAAGGTCAGGCTGGTGCCGTCCGCGGCGGTGACCACGGCGGCGACACCGTCCACGGTCACGGCGTTTTCGACAGGACTGGAACCGAAGTTGACGCCGTTGATCGTCGCCGACCCGCCCTCGACGAGCGGGAAGGGCGTGATCGCTTGAATGCGCGGCGCGGTGGGATCGATGATGCCGAGATCGCCCTGACCGACCTGCAGCTCCGAAGTCGCGGTGATAACGACTTCGCCTCCGGTGAGGCCCGTGACCAGCCCCGTGGAGCTGACGCGCGCGATGGTCGTGTCGGACGAAGCCCACGCCACCGCCCTGCCCACGAGCAGTGCGCCCGTCCCGCTCCTCGGCGTGGCTGTCATCTGGATGGTCGCGCCGACGAGGATCTCGGCGACGACGGGTCGAACCTCCACGCTCGCCACGCGGGTGGGGGTAACCGTGAGCGCGACGGTCGCGATGGTGCCGTCGACGATGGCAGAGATGTCGGTCGTGCCCTCGCTGATGCCGGTCGCGATTCCGGCGGCGCTGATCGACGCGATGGTCGCGTTCACGGATGTCCAGGTAACTTGCCGGCCCGTGAGTGGCTTGCCCGCCTGGTCCTTCGGCGTGGCGCTGAAGAGGATCGTCTCTCCGACGCGAACCGTTGCCGGGGCGGGAGTGATCGCGATCTCGGCCACCCCAGCGGGGCCGGTGGGAGCATCGCCACCGCAGGCGTAGAGAGCGCACGTGAGCGCCGCCCAGACCACTCGCCGCACGCCGAGCTCCATCCTGTCTCCGGACAGTGGGCCTCGCCGGACCTCGGTCGGGCCGGCTTCCATTAGTTAACCCTCGACCCGGCGTGAGGCCCCCGCAAGGTGGGGTCCCTCGACCAGGGAGGGGACGATCTCCGCCGCGCTCCCGCGGATGCTCAGCGTGGCTCTGGGCGTCAGCGCGGTAGCCTCCCTGTTGACCTCGATGACGGCACCGCGGCGGCGGAGCGTGACCTCTGGCAAGCTCGCAGCCGGATAGACCAACGCACTCGTGCCGACGACCAAACAGACGTCGGCCTCGGCGGCCGCCTCGAGGGCGGTGCCGAGGAGCTCGGGGTCGAGTGCTTCTCCGAACCAAACGACGTCGGGTCGCAGAAGGCCCGCACACGCTCGGCATCGGGGGAGCGTGTGCTCGGACGAGGCGTCGACGGGAGTGGCGGCCGTGCGCCGTCCGCAACGCGGGCAGCGATCCCGATGAAGGGCTCCGTGGATCTCCAGAGGATGGGCTGGCCTCGGGTCGCGCTCGCCTCCGGCGGCGAGATGGGCGGCCCGGTGGTGCAATCCGTCGACGTTCTGGGTGACGATGACCGTGGAGCCGTGGGCGAGCGCAAACCGGGCGAGCGCGAGGTGCGCCGCGTTCGGCGCACAGGCGGCCACGAGGCCACGTCGCCACGAGTACCACTCCCACACCAGTCGCGGGTCCCGGACGAATGCCTCCGGTGTCGCGAGATCTTCGGGGTGGTGCCGTTGCCAGAGTCCGCCGGCGCCCCGGAAGGTCGGCACACCAGACTCGGCGGAGACTCCGGCACCCGTCAGCACCACGATCCGCTCCGCGCGCGCCACGAGGTCACGGGCGCGCTCGAGGGGGTCGCTCAACCCCGGAAAGCCGTCCAGGCCAGGAGTCCCCATCCGACGAGTAAGGCTACACCGCCGATCGGGGTGATTGCGCCGAGCCAACGCGGACCCGTGAGCACCAGCATGTAGAGGCTCCCCGAGAAGATCACGATGCCCGCGACGAATGCCCACCCAGCCAGTTCCGCGGACGTGCCGCCCCACCGCTCGAGCGCCCATGCGACCGCCAGCAGCGCGAAGGAGTGGTACATCTGATAACGGACGCCGACCTCGAACGTTGCCAGGTCGGCCGCAGAGAGGGTGTTGCGGAGGCCATGTGCAGCGAATGCGCCGAGGCCGACGCCCAAGCCGCCGAACACGCATCCGAGTGTGAAGAAGAGACGCATGGCGTCCAGCTTGCCACCCACCGCCGTGAGGCGCCAGAGGCTGTGGTCGCGGACCGACCCGTCGATTATCGTGGGGACCGTTCCTCGACCACTCAGGAGCCTCCACGTTCGTGCACACCGTCGCAGCCCACCGAGAACGCCCCGTCCCGGCGGTTTCCGCTCTGCGGGTGGCGCTCGTAGTCGCGTTCGCACACGGGCTCACGGATGCGTACGCGTCGGTCATGCCTCCGCTACTGCCGCGGATCATGGACGATCTGGGTCTCTCGATCGCAATGGCCGCAACGCTCACCGTGGTGTTCGGAATCTCGGGCTCGCTGCCGCAGCCGCTTCTCGGCTACCTCGCGGATCGGTTCGGTCGCCGCGCGTTTGCGACACTGGGCCCGCTCCTGGCCGGGGTGTCCATCGGTTCCATCGGCTTCACGTCGTCGTTCTGGACGCTCCTCCTCGTCTTGACGGTCGCGGGGATCGGCAATGCGGCCTTCCACCCACCGGGCGCGTCGTACGCCGCACGGGTGGGAGAGGGGAGGGGCGCCGGGAGGCGTTACTCGTTGTTCGCGTTCGGTGGCGCGGCCGGCTTCGCCATCGGTCCGTTGGCTGCCGTGTGGCTCGTGCAGTGGCGTGGACTCGAAGGCCTCTGGATGGCGATGATCCCGGCCCTCGTCTTCGTTCCGCTCATCTTCGTCGGTCTCCCGAACGACCGTGACGAGGGCTACGAGGCGAGGCTTCCTCCTCCTCCGGGCGCGGTGCTCGCGCAGCTGCGTGGTCCCCTCGGATTGATGTTCGGGATCAGTGCGACGATGTCGTTCGTGCAACGGACCTTCCTCACCATGGAGCCGATCATCGTGGCCGAAGGAGGCGGGAGCGAGACGCTCGGTGCGGTGGCGCTCAGCGTCTATCTCGGCGCGCAGTCCTTCGGGATGGTGATGGGCGGCCTGCTCGCGGACCACATGAGCCGACGCACGCTGCTCGTGCGGCTGTGCTTCTGGGCGCTCCCCGCGCATCTCGTCGCGATCTGGCTCGGCCCCGGGAGCGCCCTCGGGCTCGTGGCGATCGCGAGCGCGGGCTTCTTGGGACTCGCGACGCTGCCTCCTCTCGTCGTGATGGCCCAGGAGAGCCTCCCGTCGGCTGCGGGGGTCAGCTCCGGGATCGTGATGGGCCTGGCTTGGGCGACCGGATCCGTCGGCGTCCTCGGGACCGGCGTCCTCGCCGATGCCATCGGCCCCTATCCTGCGGCTCTCTTGAGCATGCCGGTGATGCTCGTCGCGCTCGGACTCGCCCTGCATCCGGCGCTCGAGCCCGTGTCACGACCGCCCTCGCTCGCACCCTGAGCCATGCCGTTCCGGCTGAACCCGCCGCGCGACCGGAAGCTCTTCCGGCTCGTGAGAAAGTCGGAGGGCGTGCGGCTGGCGAAGGGGGGGTGGCTCTACGCGCCGGGCGACGACGCACGGGAGGTCTTTCTCGTGCGGTCGGGCTTCATGCGGCTCGTGCTGCCCGGGATGGAGCCCGGTCTCCCCGAGCGTACGGTCGGGCTCGCGCTGCCCTGGGAAATCTTCGGGGACGAGGCCCTCACGGCGGGGCTGCGCCGCTACGGCGCCGTCGCGGGCTGCGCGTGCATCATCCACCCACTCCCGAAAGGAGGAGTTCTCCACGGTCTGAAGACGGCCAAGACCAGCCTGGATGCCTACCTGGTGGGCTTGGAGCGTGAGCTGCACCGTCTCCGGCACGCACAGGGCGGCTCCCACGGGCCGAGCGCTGCGCAGCGGCTCGCCGAGGTGCTGCTCGACCTCGGAGAGCGGTGTGGTGAGCCGGAGGGTAGGGGTCTCCAGCTGACGCAGAAGCTCACGCATCAGGTGCTTGCGGACCTCGCCGGAGCGCACCGGGCGACGGTGACCACGATGCTCAACGATTGGCTCTATGAGGGCATCCTCGGGACCACGCGCGAGGGGTGCCTCGCGCTGCAACGCCCGAGGGATCTCCTGGCCCTCGCCGGGTATCACCCGTCCGCCCAAAAAGGACCTGAGTGGACGGTTTCCGCTTCCTGAGCCATGTTTCCGCCCTATGTCGAGTAAGACCCCGCAGGATTCGAGTGACGACGTCTTCGTCGCCAAGGTGCTCCACGCCGGAAAGTGGGCCGAGCGGAACCAGCAGTTCGTCACGGTGCTGGCGGTCGTACTCGCAATCGGCGTAGCGGGCCTCCTCTATTACCGCAGCTACCGCCGCTCGCTCGGCGAGCAAGCGGCGCAGCAGCTCGAGCTGATCTATCAGACGGTGGCGATGGCGGACGTAGAGGGTGCGCGGACCGAGCTGGCGACCTTCATCGAGCGATTCGGCGGAACGCCCTACGAGCGCGAGGCGCGGTTGCTCCTCGGGGACCTCTATCTGAGAGACGGCAGCCCGCAGCAGGCCCAGGCCGTCCTGCGGCCGCTCGGGGATTCGCCGCGGGCGCCTATCGAGCTACAGGCCGCGGCCCTCCTCGCCGCCGCATACGAGCAGGACGGTCAGCCGCAGGAGGCGGAGCGGATCTATCTCGCGATCGCCAATCGCTCGGACCTCGATTTCGAGGTTCGTGACGCGCTGGCGGCCGCCGCGCGGCTCCGGACCGAGCGCGGCGACGGCGCGGGCGCGCTCGAGCTCTACCAGCGTGCGATCGAAGACCTCGAGGAGGGCGACCCCGAGCGGGGACTCTACGAGATGCGCATCGAGGAGATCCGGGCCGCCATCGCCGCCTGAAAGGGCGAGATGGACGAAATCACTGTGGGATTCTTCGGCACTCTCTAGCCCGACTGACCTTCGTATAATATGTATTATGTTAGGTAATAACGAAGCAGGATGAGGGGTTCGGCGCGACAAGTGAGGCCCACCCCTCCTACTCCTACCTCACGCGGTACTGCCATGGCTCGAGGGCCTGCACCCGGACGTTCGCCGTCCCGTCGCGTACCATATCGAGGCGCAGAGCGGCCGCATAGGACACGTCGATGATACGGCTGTCGGGGTCGCGGAAGGGCCCGCGATCGTTCACGCGCAGGACCACCGAAAGGCCGTTCGCGAGGTTGGTGACCCGCACGTAGGTGGGGATCGGGAGGGTCCGATGCGCGCCGGTGAGAGCGTACATGTCGAAGGTCTCGCCGCTACTGGTTTGGCGACCATGAAACTCCTCCCCGTACCAAGAGGCGGAGCCGCGCTGGTCGTACCCGAACGACGTGTCGAGCACGCGATAGGTGCGTCCGCCTTGCTCGTACTGGGCCATGTTGCCCTGGGCGCTCGGGGGCTGGGCGTAAGGCACAGGGTCGACCAGGGAACCGAGGTTCGCTGGCGGCGGCGGGACGACGGTAGCGGGCCCTCCGACCAGGGTGCACCCCGCGGCGAGGAGGGCGCCCGGTAGGCCCAGGAGTGCTCGGACACTCGTTCGGGTCATTCTTCGACCTCCTTGTAGGCCTTCTTGACGAGCTTGCGTCGCTCACGCGGCTCGAGCCCGGCCAACCGACCGCTCACGAAGCGTTTGTCGTCGGTGACCTCGCGCAGAACATCCACTTCGGCAGGCGGCTCCGGGAGGGCTTCGTCCTCGGCCTCGAGCTCGATCTCGAGGAGGGCGAGCCCATCGAGATCGCCCAGGAACCGGTCGAGGGTCCAGGGACCGATCGGATAGCGCACCTTCTCGAGCACGTGGTCGCCGGCCGCCTCGAACAGCGCGGCCGCGACCTCGTCCGTCACCACCACCTCCACCTCCGACCTGCGCACCCCGCTTCCGCTCTTGCACGTGAGCACCGGTCCTCTCGGCTCGCCCGTGCGGATCCGCACGGATGGGTCCCCGTGACGAACGTACCCCTGACGGAGGTGATGGCCATCGGCGGGACGAGGCCACCGTGCGGCGGGCACGCGCACGAGGAAGCGTCGCTCGATCTCCCAGCCCATGGACCCCCTACCCTGGCTTCCTGCCCAAGACCGCGATCCTGCGTCTCAGGAGCGGCAGGGCCGGCTGCAGCAGCCGCTCGATGATCCGAAGGCCCGGTACGTGAGACTCCGCGTAGTACGCCCTTTCGATGGTGAATCCGGCGTCCGAAAGCAACCTCTTCATGTCCGCCATCGATTTGTAGTCGACGTGCGTGACGTCGCGCTTCAGGACGAGGTTCCGGTTCTTCAAGACTTCGAGCACGTGGCCACGGTGCGGCGTCCATGTCGCGAAGCGTCCGCCGGGCGCGAGGAGCCGGAAGGCCTCCCGCGCCACCCGCGCCGAGTCGTCCGGATAGAGATGCTCGAAGAGGTCGGCAGCGAGCACGAGGTCGTACGCGCCGGGCGGGAGCCCGGTCGCGCCCGCGTCCGCGCACACGAACCGGAGGTTCGGCCGAGGCGAGGCGTCCAGGCGCCGTCTGCAGAAGCCGATCGACTTCTCGCTGAAGTCGACGCCCACGACCTCGGCGACACGCTCGGCGAGCGCGAACCCGAACGTCCCCCAGCCGCACCCCAGGTCGACTACGCGGTCCGACGGCCGGGGCTCCGCGAGCGCGGTGACCTTGGCGACCCGGTAGCGCTGGAACGGGCTGCCCGAGTCGGTGAGGTGCCCCGCCCCTTCGCCCTCGAAGTATGCGCTCGAGTCGTAGTGCTCCTTGCCGATGCGGGGCTCGGTCACGGGGTCTCGCTACAGCCTGCCCAGTAGATCCTGGATCTTCATCCACCAGACGCGCCAGATCGCTTCGCGGACGATCCGCTTCGACATCTTGGACTCGCCCGAGTCCCGCTCGGTGAAGAGGATCGGGACCTCGACGATCGAGAATCCCTTGCGGAAGGCTCTGAACTTCAGCTCGATCTGAAACGCGTAACCGTTTGACCGGATTCTGCTTAGGTCTACGGCCTCGAGTACCTCGCGATGCCAACAGTTGAAGCCGCCGGTGGCGTCGCGGACGGGCATCCGGGTGATCGTGCGCGCGTACCACGATCCGAAGTAGCTCACGAGAAGACGGCTCATCGGCCAGTTGGACACGGTCACGCGTCCGCCCACGTAGCGCGAGCCGATCACGACATCATACGACTTGGCGGCCTCGATCATCCGGCCGAGGGCCTCGGGCGGATGCGAGATGTCCGCGTCCATCTCGAACAGCAATCCGTATCCCCGCTCCATCCCCCATGCGAACCCGGCGAGGTACGCGGCGCCGAGCCCGTCCTTGGTCGTCCGACGGAGGAGGTGCACACGGGGCTCCGTATCCGCGATGGCAGCGGCGACGTCGCCCGTGCCGTCGGGTGACGCATCGTCCACGACGAGCACGTCGATTCGCCCGTCCTGCGAGAGGATCTGAGGGATCTTCCGAGGGAGGTTCTCGCGCTCGTTGTACGTCGGCACGATGACCAGGAAGCGCGTTCCTCTCACGGTGTGGGCCTCTCGGGCGCCTCGACCTCGGCGCGCGTCCGGGCGAGGTGTCCCAGCCAGAAGGCGCCAGCGGGCACCACCTCCACGAGCGTCGTCCAGACGCGGGCGACGATGGCCGCCACGCCCGACTGAGTCGCCCCCAGGTGAGGCGTGAGGAAGAGGATCAAGAAGCCCTCCCGCGGACCCAAGCCGGCGGGTGCGAAGATCATGGCATAGCCCAGCACGTACGCCGCCGCGAACGCCGATGCCACGGGGATGGGGGACCCTCCGAGGCCCAGGCTCCGCACGAGCACCCAGAAGGCGAAGGCGTACATCACCCAGTTCAGGGCGTACAGGCCCAGCCAACGGAGCGCGTGCACTCCATCGACCTCGGGCCGCGCCTCGGCCCGCGTGAGCCGGAACCACACCCCGACGATCCTGCGGAAGACGGTCGGGACGGCAAGCAGGGCGGCGAACGCGACGACGACCGCGACCCCGAGGAGCCCCCACCGGGGATACGGATCGGGTGCCCCGAGCACGGCCCCCAGGCCCACGGCCGCGGCCGCGACCACGGCGATCCCCTGACCGATCACGGCGGCCCCGGCGGCGGTCGCAGCGGGCACGCCCCTACCCTTCGCCAGCGCGGCGAGCCCAGCGATCTGCCATACCTTGCCGGGCAAGTACCGGCCCAAGTTGGCGATCATGAACATGCGGATCGAGTCGGCGGCCGGGAGACCGGGCCCCCCGAGCTCGAGGACGATGCGGCCCCAGATCGCCGCCGACACGAAGTACGCCAGGAGCAGGACCGCCGAGGCGACAGTGAACAGGATGGGCCTCGGGAGCCAGAGCGAACGCTCCACCCCCCGCAGCTCGTCCAAGCCGAGGTCCACGCGGCCCACGATGAGCCACGTGACCACGACGGTCAGAACGAGCTGGCCGCCGAGCACCAGCCACCGCTTCAGGGCTCCCTCCCCGCTCTGCGCTCCTGCAATACCCGCATGCCGGTCGCTCCGATGAGTCCGATGGACAGGATCAGCGTCACCCACAGACTCCGGGCCACCGTCCCCGACCGATATCGCATGACGACCTCGTGTTGGCCCGCCGGGACGGGCACCGCACGCAGCGTGTGGTATGCGCGGAGCACGGGCGCCTCGGCTCCGTCGACCGTGGCGTGCCACGCCGGGAACCAGTTGTCGGCGATCACGAGGAGCGCCGGCCGCTCGGTGTCGACGGAGAGGCTGAGCTCGTTCGGCGTTCGTGTCCGCCACGTCACGGACCCGACGGGCGCCGAGCCGTCGAGCGCGACGGGCGACGGTTCCGCGAGCACGACCTCCCGCACAGGGTCGAACGCGTCGGAGAGCATGTAGGGTACGGCCTCCGCGTCGGACTTCACGGTCGCGCCGCCGACGAGGCGGGCGCGCGGGAGGCCAGCGTCCTCGAGAATCGTCTCGTATGGGGTGCCGTTCTGCAGCTGCGTGCGGGATACGATGGGCATGCCCGAGATCGATTGGCCGAACTGGTAGTCGGGCCACAGGACGTAGCGTACGTTGAGGAGCCGACGGACGTCACTGTCGAGCAGGTTCTGCGGGAGCCCCGAGCCCACCATGCCGATGAGCTCGCGGTAGCGCGACAAGTCGTTCGGGTGATGGCCGCCCGCGAGCTCGATCCCGTGGAGCGCCGGATGGACATCCTGCCCGTTCTGCGCGAACGAGAGCAACCGGTACGGCTCGGTCGAGCCCTGCTCCCGCTCGAGCACGGCACGGATGTTCGCGTCCGGCGCGGACCACTGTGCGAAGTCGAGCGTGCGGATGAACCCGCTCGACACGCGGAACTCATCGACCGCGACGACGAAGACGAGGAGCCCGACGACAGCTCCTGCGGGCATGTATCCCGCGCGAAGCGTCCACACGATCACCGCCGCGGTCAGCGCGAGCGCGAACGAGGTCCAGGCGCCTCGGACGATGAACGGCTCGAGCTGCGCCAGGCGCTCGAGTCGCGCCGCGTCGATGTCCGCGTAGAAGCCCGTCGTCCAGATCGACGTGAGGGCCCCCGAAGCGGCGAGGAGCGCGAGCGCGCCCAGCGCGCCGACGGCGATCCAGAGCGTGCGCGTGACGCGGACGCCGGACGACTCGTCGGTGGCCACGGCGAGGACGCGGTCGAGGCCGAGCGCGGCGAGCGTCGCCGCGGACAGCACGAACAGAAACATGACTTGGTCGGGAGCGCGGAAGAGCCGGATCCCGGGCACGATCTCGTAGAAGATCCTCCACACGGGCGTGTGCGCCCCGAGCGCGAAGAGGAGCGCGAGCGCGGCGAGACTGGCGAAGAACCAGCGGAGCGCTCGCCGGCTGCCCGCACCGAACAAGGCGACGGCCGCGAGAAGGAGGGTTACCACGCCGGCACCGGAGTGATTGTCGCGTGTGACGTTTCTCCCCCAGTACGTGCCCTGCGACCAGTCGGCACCGCCCGAGTTGTTGCCCGCGAACTCGGGGATGACCAGCGCCATGGCCTCTTCCGGGTGGAGCGACCACGAGCTCGACCACTCCACGCCGCTCTCTTGCGCCGCCTCGCGCGTGGTCTGGATGCGGCGTGAAGACTCGGTGACGTACTCGACGGCGGGCACGAGCTGCACGGCGGCGATGCCCGCCCCCGCGACGGCGGCGGTCAGGAAGAGTCCGAAGCGGAGGCCCGCGGCGCGAGCGGCCCCCGGGGACACCGTCGCCTCGGCGCCGTCCGTCGCGGCGCCCCGCCACACTTCGATGGCGCGCACGATCGCGTACAGGCCCACGGCTCCGAAGAGGAAGTACGCCATCTGGAAGTGCGTCGTGTAGATGACGAGCGCGATGACGAGCGCGACGGCCGTGAACGCACGCAGCGACGGCCGCTGGAAATGGCGCTCGACGACCCAGAAGAGGAGCGGAGCCAGCGCGGTCACGAACAGCTTCCCGTCGTGCCCCGGGTACACGAGGCTCACCATGTACGGCGCGAGCAGATACGCCGTACCGCCCAGGAGCGCGGCCGGCCTCGAGGCCCCGAGCGCACGGACCCACCCGAACATGAAGAAGCCGGCGGCCGCGACGTGGATCACGAGCTTCCAGCCGAGCGCGCGGTACGGCTCCATCATCAGGAGGAGCAGGAGCGACGGCGGATACAGCGAGTCGCCGCCGGAGAGCGCCTCGAGGAACGGGGTGCCGCCCAAGATCTGAGGTGCCCACCGCGGGAACGTGCCGAGCTCCGTCAGCGCCTGCGCGTAGAACGCGCGCGCCACGTAGCCCAGCCCGAGCGTGTCGCCACCGAAGAGCATCCGGTCGGAGAACACGAACTCGCGGAAGAGGAGCAGCGTGAGGGCGATGAACAGTGCCGCGGGCAGCCATCCTGGTATGCGCGGCGTCGCCTCGGGCTCCGGGCGCGGCGCGGCCTTGCGTGCCTTCTTTCCCTCACGGGCCATCAGGCCGCCCTCCGTCGCTCGATCAGGCTCTCGTAGATCGCCACGTGACGGTCGACGAGGCGATCGTTGCTCCAACGCTCCACGACGTTCTTTCGCGCCGTCCTACCCAGCTCGCGCATGCGGCCGCCTGCGATCAGGGCCACCACCGCCTGCGCCAGCGAGGCAGGGTCCGAGGGCTCGAAGAGCCTACCCACGTCGTCGTTGACGATCTCGGGGAGCCCGCCGACGCGGGAGGCCGCGACCGGTAGCTCGCACGCCATCGACTCGAGCGCCGCGACGGAGGTCGCCTCCATGAGCGACGGGAAGACGGCGATGTCTCCCGACGACAAGAGGCCGGGCATCTCGGCATGCGGGCGCGAACCCAGGAACGACACACGATCCTTCACGCCGAGCTCCGCGGCGAGTCTCTCGAGCGTTGCGCGCTCGGGCCCGTCCCCGATCACCACGGCCTCCGCGTCGGCCTTCTCCACGATTGCGGGCATGGCCCGCACGAAGTACTCGACGCCGTTCTTCGGGAAGAGGCGACGGGGCACGACGAGACGCGCTCTTCCGGCCGGAGGTGGGGGCAGCGTAGGCGCGATCCTGCGGAAGACGGACGTCTCGACGCCGTTCGTGAGCGCTTCGACGCGGACGCCGGGCGCGAGGCGCTCGGCGACCGACGCGATCTCCTCGCTCGCGGCGAGGTTGTGGTCGGCGGCCTCCAGAAAGCGACGGAAGACGGACCGCCAGAACGGCGACTCCGCGCGGCGCAGGAAGTGGCTAGTATGCCACGTGGTCACGAAGGGCACGTCCCGCACTCGGCTCGCGAGCTGGCACGGGAGCACCCCCGCGATGTCCTGGGCGTGCAGGACGTCGGCCCCCTGGGCCCGCGCGCTGAAGCGCGGCATCGACCCGAACGCGTGCGCGGCCCACCCCAGCGTGTTTCGGGCCGGCATCCAGGTGCGCAGCACCCTCACCCCCTCCATCACCTCCTCGCGCGGGAGGCCAGGCAGAGAACGGGACGTGACCACCACGACTTCGTGCCCGCGCGCGACGAGCCCACGGCAGAGGTACTCGATGTGGCTCTCGAGCCCACCCACCTCGGGTCGGTAGTACACGCAGTGCATGAGGATCCTCACGGCTGCCAGTCGCCGGTCGTGCG
Source organism: uncultured Gemmatimonas sp. (assembly GCA_964490285.1). GTDB lineage: Bacteria > Gemmatimonadota > Gemmatimonadetes > Longimicrobiales > Gaopeijiaceae > UBA2982. Next base: position 18,931 of record CAZBCN010000038.1, read on the forward strand.
TGCTCGCCCGAGGAGGTCGGCCGCGAGGATGTCGGCGATGCGCTCCCCTGCCCTCCCGTCGCCGAACGGGTTGGCCACGGGCCCGCGCGACTTCCGGTTCAGCGACGCGACGGCCTGTTCGACGATCCGGTGCGCATCCGTCCCGACCTTCACGGCCACGCCGGCCTCGATCGCCTCTTCGCGCTCCGTGACGTCGCGCAGCACGAGGACCGGCGTGCCGAACGTGGGCGCCTCCTCCTGGATGCCACCCGAGTCGGTGAGGATCAGGCTCGCGCGCTCGAGCGCGGTGACCATGTCGAAGTAGTCGAGCGGTGCGGTGAGGTGGATGCGCGGATGCCCCGCGAGCATCTCGGTCGCCGGCTCGACGACGTTCGGGTTCGGGTGCACCGGATAGACGATGCGGATGTCCGGCACGCGATCGGCGAGCGCACGTACTGCCCCGAGCACTTGGCGGAGTGGCGCTCCGAACGTCTCACGGCGATGGGCGGTGAGCAGCACGAGGCGCGAGCGCGAGTCGTCCAGCACGGAACGCAGCGCGTGGTCCGTCACGGGGTGCTCCCTGCCGGCGACGGAGAGGAGCGCGTCCACGACGGTGTTGCCCGTCAGGTGGATGGATTTCTCGGGCACCCCCTCACGGCGGAGCCAATCCACCGCGCGCGGAGTCGGCGCGAAATGGAAGTCCGCGACGACGTCCGTCAGTCGGCGGAAGATCTCCTCGGGAAACGGGGTCCATTTGTCGGCCGTGCGGAGCCCGGCCTCCACGTGCCCGACGCGCACGCGCTCGAAGTATGCCGCGAGCGACGCGGTGAACACGGTGGCCGTGTCGCCCTCCACCAGGACGACGTCGGGGCGACACTCGCGGATGACCTCGCCGAGCCTGCCGAGCGTACGCTGCACCACGTCGTAGAGCGATTGCCCCTCCTGCATCACCGCGAGGTCGTAGTCGGGCTCGAGGCGGAAGACCTCGAGGACCTGGTCGACCAAGGTGGTGTGCTGGCCGGTGAGCGCCACGCGCGTTTCGACGTCCGGCGCCCAGCGCGCGAGCGCCGAGACCACCGGAGCCATCTTGATCGCCTCCGGACGGGTACCGATGACGACCAGGACGCGCTTGGACACGCGTCAGCGCCCCTGCTTGCGGATCGCTTCCAGCTCGTCCCGAACCTCGGCCACCTGCTCCGACACCAGGCCGAACCCGAGGAGGAGGAAGCCGAGCGTCTCGAGCAGCATCACCAGGTACAGCAGGGGCCGGTAACCCATCGGTGGGATGTAGGGGTCGAACCCGATCATGGGGTGGACGAACCGCAGATAGACGGTCACGACGGCCACGAGCACTCCGAGGGTCGCGAGCCCGAGCCCCGTGCCTCCGAACAGCAGGAGAGGCTTCCGCGAGAACAGCAGGAGAAACCAGACCGACACAAGGTCCACGAACCCGACCAGGATCCGGAACGGGCCTTGGAACTTGGACACCCCGGCGCGGCGAGGATGGAGCTCCACGTTGATCTCCGACACCCTCGCCCCGCGCGCGTGCGCGAGCACGACGAAGAACCGATGCCAGTCGTGCCGGAGCGTCAGGCCCTCGAGCACGCCCCGACGGAACGCCTTCATCGAGTTCAGGTCGGAGACCGGAACGTCGAAGATCTTCCGGGACAGTCGATTGTAGAGCGACGACACCGCGCGCTTCTCGTAGCTCCCCACCTTCCGGCCGGTGACGATGTCCCACCCCTCGTCGAGCTTGTCGAGGAAGCGCGGAATGTCGTCGGGCGAGTGCTGCAGGTCCGCGTCGAAGAGCACGAGGTTGGCTCGAGCGGTCGCCTCCGCCGCCGTCACCATCGCCTCCGTCTTGCCGCGGTTGTTCCCGTGGCGCAGCACGCGGAATCGACTCCAGCCGTCGGCGGCTTTCTCGGCGACATCGGCCGTCCCGTCGGTCGAGCCGTCGTCGACGAGGATCACGTCGCCGTCGAGCTGATGACGCTCGAACGCGGAGCGCAGCTCCCGCACGAGGTCGTGCATCACCGGCGCCTCGTTGAAGGCCGGCACAATCACCGTGAAGTCGCGGCGCGCGCGCTCCGCCAACGTCACACCCGCTTGCGCATGCGCGCCGGAAGGATGCCCATCTGGTCGCGGTACTTTGCGACCGTGCGCCGCGCGATCTGCACGCCGTCCGACTTGAGGATCGACACGATCGCCTGGTCGGTGAGCGGCTTCTTCGGGTCCTCCTCGCCGACCATGCCCTTGATCTTGTCGCGGACCGCGCGCGCCGAGAGGTCGTCGCCACTCACCGTGGAGAGCCCGCTCGAGAAGAAGTACTTGAGCGGATAGACCCCTCGCGGCGTCTGCACGAACTTCTTGTTCGTCACGCGCGATACGGTCGACTCGTGCATCTGGATGTGGTCGGCGACCTCACGGAGCGTGAGCGGCTTGAGGTACTGCACGCCGCGCTCGAAGAACTCGCGTTGCCGGTCGACGATGAAGGTCATCACCTTGAGCATCGTCTGACGGCGCTGCTCGATCGCCTGGATCATCCAGTTGGCCGAGTTGAGCTTGCTGGCGATGAACTCCTTGTTCTCTCCAGTGAACTTCGTCTTGTCGCGCGCGACGTCCTTGTAGGACTGTGAGATTCTCAGGCGCGGAAGGCTCGTGTCGTTGGCGAAGACCATGTACTCACCGTCGATCTTCTCTACGATGAGGTCCGGTATGACGTACTGCTCCGGATCGACCGCGTACCGGAGACCGGGCTTGGGGTCGAGGTGGCTGATCGAGTCCGCCGCGTCCTGCACTTCCATGGGCGTGAGCCCGAGTGCCCGTGCGATGTCATTCCAGCGGTGGTTGATCAGTGACTCGAAGTGATCGCTGATGATGCGGTAAGCCGGCGAGTCCGCTTCGCCCTTCTGGGCGAGCTGGAGGAGGATCGACTCACGCAGGTCGCGCGCGCCGACTCCAGGAGGGTCGAGCAGTTGGATCACTTTCAGCATCCGCTCGGCTTCTTCGATCGTGTACGGACGGAAGAGCTCCTCGATCTCCGCGAGCTCCGCCGCCCGCTCGTCTTCGTCGGCGATCTCCTCGGCGTTGGCCACCGCGGTCGGCCGAACCTCTTCCAGCCACTCGTTGACGCCGCGCACGGCCTCGTCGAGCGCGCACGCGAGCATGCCCGAGTCGTCGATGTCGCCGATGATCTCCTCGCCGAGGCGGATCTCCCGCTCCGAGAGCGAGAGGAGCCTGAGTTGGTCGTATAGATGGTCGTGCAGGTCCCGAGACTCGACCGGCGTGGCCTCGAAGTGCTCCTTCTGCTCGTACTGTTGGCGGCGCCCGCCGACATCGAAGCCGTCGAGCAGGATCTCCTCCCAATCGACGTCGTCGCCGAGCGGCTCGTCCTTCGTGTCTTCCTTGAGCTCGACTTCCTGCTCCGTGTCGGCCTCGGTCACCTCGAGGAACGGATTCTCAGCGACCTCCAGCGCGATCTGTTGCTCGAGGTCGAGCAGGGGCATGTAGAGCAACTCCATCGCCTGGTACAGGCGTGGGTTGATCCGCATCTCCTGACGTAGCTGAGCGCTCTGGTAGAGCTTTTGGCTGAATTGACTCATCTCGCCTCGTTACCAGGGCCCGGCCATGGATCTCATGTCACCCGGACTGCGGACCGGGTGCCTCCGCCAACCCCTCCGGTCGGTCGAACCGCTTCCGCAACCGAGCCGTGAGAGCGGGCCCCAGGTAAATCTCGGCGACTTTGTCGTTCCAGACGAGTTCTGGCACGCTTCCTGTAACGCCGATGCGGCCCTCATACATGATATAGGCCCGGTCGACGATCTCGAGGGTCTGCTCCACGCTATGGTCGGTGATGATGACCCCGATCCCCCGCCCCCGCAGGCCGTGGACGATCTGCTGGATGCCGTCGACCGCCTTGGGATCGATCCCCGCGAACGGCTCGTCGAGCAGCATGAACTTGGGGCGCTGGACGAGCGCACGGGTGATCTCCAGGCGGCGGCGCTCGCCGCCGGAGAGCGAGTAGGCCTTGTTCGTCCGCAGGGACGTGAGCCCCAGCTCGCCGAGCAGCTCCTCGAGTCGCTGACGCTGCTCCTCCTTGGAGAGGCCGAGCGTCTCCAGGATGGCCAGCACGTTGTCCTCGACCGTCAGCCTCCGAAAGACCGAGGGCTCCTGGGCGAGGTACCCGATGCCCTTGCGGGCGCGTTGGTACATGGGCGTGCGCGTCAGGTCCTCGTTGTCGAGGTGCACGGTGCCCGCGCCGGGCGGGATCAATCCCACCATCATGTAGAACGTGGTCGTCTTCCCCGCCCCGTTGGGTCCGAGGAGCCCCACGATCTCTCCCTGCCGGACCTCGATGCTCACCGAGCTCACCACGTTGCGGCCGCGGTAGGCCTTGGTGAGGCCTTCGGCCCACAACCGGCTGGCCGCCTGCGCTGGCGGCTGTGGCGGCGGTGGTGCCGCCTCGGTGCTCATGGCCGGATCCACGGCTGGCCTCCTGCGGGGGGTGGTGCGCCTCGGGGGCGCGGGGCGGCGGGATCGGTCACCGGCGCGCGGCGGTCGTTCTGCGTCATGGTCGAAAAATCGGGGCTCGGCGCTGCGGACGAGTCGGCCGGCGCATCGGTGCCCCCCGGGCGCAACGGCTCGAAGTGAACCCCACGGGTCTGGCCGACGACCTCCATGACCTCGACCTCTCCCTCGTCGTTCATGACGATCGTGATGGTGTCGCCCATCACGTAATGCACGGCGGGCGGATCGACCCCGGCGACGGCGGTCGAGTCTTCGGCCGGGAGCCGGTAGAGGCTCCGCGCGCCCACGCGGGCGACGATGCGCTCGACCTCGTACGCTCCCGCCGCCGCGCTATCGGCGGCGAGCGGGTCGGTGGTGGGTCGGAGCATCACGACGATGGTGTCGCCCTCCAGCCAATCGTACTGCGCGAGCTCGGGCAGTACGTCGACGTTGAGCGAGTCACGGGCGTGCGACACGCTCCGCGCTCGGCCGGCGGCGAAGATCCGCTCGACGACCTCCGCCGGCGAGGTGAGCTCCAGCGAGTCGGCGGTGAGCTCGAAGCCCTCTGCGACCGCCACGGGGCGCGCGAGGTCTTCCGCCTCGGCCACGGCAGAGTCGGGTTCGGCGAGCGGCACGGCGACCAGACGCTCGATGGCGCCGTCCGTCAGGTGCAGCACGATCAGCGGAGCCGTGAGGCGTAGGTCCTCGCCGGTCAGCACCGCGTCTCGGCGCGCGCGAATCTCGTTCGTGCCGCTTCCCGCGGTTCCGAGTGTGATCGTGCGCCCCACAAGCTCGTACGCCGCGCTCTCGACGCGTGCAGTTCCAACCAGCACGAGGAGATCGGAAGTCTCCTCGTACTCGGCGCTGTCCGCGAACGCCAACAGCGAATCGCGCTCGATCTCGACCGTTCCGGTGGCGTTGAAGTAGCCGGCGCCTCGGAGGACGATGCGGTCGGCGACGACGGTGTAGGGCGACGGCGGCTCGGCGCCGGCGGCGACCGAGTCGGGTGCCTCCGGCCTTAGCATGGCGCGCGGCCGGAGTCCGTCGCGCCCGGTCGTCACCACCATCTCCTCCTCGGCCCTGTAGTCGGCTTCACGCAGGTAGACCAGGTCTCCATTCTCGATCACCGAGCCGTCGTCCGAGTTCGTCACGTGGAGACGACCCTGTGCCTGCAGCCGACCCACCTGCGAGAAATAGCGCGCCTGGTCGGCCCTGAGCTCACGCGCACGGTCCAGGTAGCGGACGGAGCCGATCAGGATGGACATCGCCTGAGCGGAGTAGGCCACGGCGGAGTCGGCCCAGATCTCCACGCCGTCGTCGCAAGCGAAATGGGGTCTCCGGATGTACGTGATGCGGTCGCCCCCGGGCGCGGCGATGGAGTTGAGCTCCTCGGTGCCCTCGGCGTACTGACACCCGCGCTGCGCGGCCACCCCCACGGGGATCGTCCACGCCGCGATGGCTCCGAGCAGGAGCCGGCGCGGGATCAGGGCGAGCCGCCGCATCGAATCAGAAGATCCGCCCCGCGTCGCCGCGGACGTTCAGGATCCTCACGTTGGTGAACTCGATGTCCGACTCGAACGCAGAGCCTCTCGTCTCCGAGCCGTTGGCCATCGTGCGGACCGTCGCCGAGTCGCTCCAAATGCGGTCCGAGTCCGGGTCGTAGAAGATCTCCTGGCTCCTGAGCGTGCTCGAATCCGTGTGCACGAAGAGCTCGACGTCCCCCCGTGCCACCATGCGGTTGGTTTCCTGGTTCCACTCGCCGGTACGCCCGCGCACGGTCGCGCGCTCGCGGCCTTGCTCATCGAAGAACGTCACGAACATCACGCGCAGGTCGACCTTGGCCGAGTCGGCGAACGTGAACGCGGTGTCCGCCTGCACGCGGCCCTCGCGCACGCCGTTCGCGGTGATGTAGCTCACCATGCCGAAGACCACGGGCGCGTCGATGCTCTGCATGAACTCGCTCGCCACCACCGCGGTCTGCTCTTCCGCGCACGCCGTGAGGGCGAGAACCGTCAGCGCGGCGGCCAGGACGCGACGAGCCACGTTCAAACGGCTCCCGCCTTCATCAGGTCGTGCAGGTGCACGACCCCCACGAGTCGCCCGTCCTCCCCCACCACGGGGAGAGCCATGATACCGTGCGCCTCCATGCGGCTCGCGGCTGCGGAGCCGAGCTCTTCGGGCCTGGCGGTCTTGGGATCGCGTGTCATCACGTCGGCGACGGGGGTGGAAAGGAAGTCCGCCTCGCGTTCCATCAGGCGGGTGAGATCTCCCGCCGTCAGGACGCCCACGAGGCGGCGCCGTGCATTCACGATGGCGACCGTGCCCCGCATGTGGGCCAGCGGTGCGATCGTGTCCTTCATGGTCGCGTCTTCTCCCAGCCAGGGGTAGGCCTGGGAAACCATCACGTCTGCTACACGAACGGAGAGTTTTCGTCCCAACGCGCCCCCCGGGTGGAGGGCCGCGAAATCGGCCTCCTGGAAGCCCTTCAGGTGGAGGACGACCATCGCGAGGGCGTCCCCGAGCGCGAGCGCCGCGGTGGTCGAAGCAGTCGGCGCGAGGTCCATCGGGCACGCCTCCTCGGCGACCGAAGCGTCGAGGACCACCGTCGCGTAGCGAGCAAGCTCTCCGCCCGGCCTCCCGAGGATGGCTACGACGGGCACGGACAGGCGGCCCAGGTAATCGAGGAGGCCGCCCAGCTCCGCCACGCTCCCCGACTTCGACACGAAGAGCGCCACGTCGCTCCGGCCCACCAGCCCGAGGTCCCCGTGCTGTGCCTCCACCGGGTGGAGGTAGACGGCAGCTGTCCCGGTGGACGTGAACGTCGAGGCGATCTTGCGGGCGACGTGGCCGCTCTTGCCGACGCCGCACACGATCAGCCGCCCCTGGGCCGACGCGATCGTGCGGCACGCCGTCACGAACGCGTCACCGATCCGTCCCACGAGGCCCTGCACCGCGGCGGCTTCGATCGCGAGGACGCGGCGCCCGGCCTCGAGCAGCGCCTCGTCCGAGTCGGTCACGAGCCGCTCCGCTCCGAGACGTAGCGCTCGACCGCGGCGTCGAGCTGGCCGCGGGCGAGGAGGAGCGCGTCGGTGAACTCACGCACCGCGCCGTGCCCACCGCGCTTCGTGGACTCCCAGAGCGCGATCTCGCGGACCGGGAGGGTCGCGTTCGACACGGCGGCCGGGAGCCCGACCCGTCGGAGCACGGCGAGGTCGGGGATGTCGTCGCCGAGCATGGCCACTTCCTCCCACCCGACCCGATGCTTCTCGAGCAGGGACAGGACCGCCGGCATCTTGTGCGCGTCCGCCTCCTGGTGGCACTCGATCCCGAGCTCGAGCGCGCGGAGCTCCGTGGCCTGCGAGATGCGGCCCGAGACGAGCGCGACCTCCAGGCCCGACCACTTGAGCATCCGCATGCCCACGCCGTCCTGGATGTCGAAGCGTTTGAGCTCGACGGCTTCCCCGGAGGCGGTAGCGCCCACGTACACACCGGCGTCCGTGAGCACGCCGTCCACGTCGAAGATGACGAGCTTCACGCGTCGTGCGACGACCGGGTCCATCACGGAGGAGGCCCGGCTCATCGTCCGAGCGCTCCCCGGATCGCCAGGACGTCGGCGAGCAGCCTCGGGACCGCCGCGAGCGGAAGCATGCTCGACCCGTCGGACGGCGCGCGCCCGGGGTTCGGATGGGTCTCCAGGAAGATGCCGTCGCATCCGGCCGCCACCGCCGCGCGAACCAGGGCCGGTACGTGCTCCGGGTCGCCACCGCTCGATCCCCCGTCTCGACCCGGGCGCTGCACGGAGTGCGTCGCGTCGAAGATCGCAGGAGCACGGGTGGCGGCCTTGAGCCGTGCGAAGGAGCGCATGTCGACGACCAGATCGCCGTATCCGAACGTGGTGCCTCGCTCCGTGACGGCGACTTCGGGGGCTCCCGCGCCCCGGACTTTTTCCACTGCGCCGGCCATCTCTTCGGGTGCCATCCACTGACCTTTCTTGAGGTTGACGGGCTTACCGGTTCGTCCCGCCGCGATCAGCAGGTCGGTTTGGCGACACAGGAAGGCGGGGATCTGTATCGCGTCCACGACGCGCGCGACCGGCTCCGCCTGGTCCGGCTCGTGGATGTCGGTGAGCAGGGGAAGTCCCGTTTCCCGCTTGACGGTCGCGAGGCGTTGGAGCCCTTCCACGAGTCCCGGACCGCGCGGCGAATCCACCCGTGCCCGGTTCGCCTTGTCGAACGACGCCTTGAACAGTACCGGCAGCCCGAAGTCACGCGACCACGTGGCGAGCGCCTTGGCGACCTCCAGGTTCAGCGCGTCGCTCTCGAGCAGGCATGGCCCGGCGATGAGCAGGAAGCGATCGAACATGTCACCGCCTGCGCGCCGGCGCGCTAGACGCCCGCGGGCTCGCGGACGTCAGCGGTACGCCCCTGCCGGGCGTAGCGCGAGGCCGCTTCTATGAAGGAAGCGAAGAGCGGATGCGGACGGGTGGGCCGGCTCTTCAGCTCGGGATGGAACTGACCACCGATGAACCACGGGTGCTCGGTGATCTCGACCATCTCCACGAGCGAGCCGTCCGGCGACGTTCCGCTGATCGTCATGCCGTGTTGCGTGAGCAGGTCGCGGTAGGCGTTGTTGACCTCGAAGCGGTGGCGGTGCCGCTCGGAGATCTCCCCGGCACCGTAGATCTCCCGGGCCCGGGTGCCCTCGGCGAGCGTGCAGGGGTAGGCGCCGAGGCGCATCGTGCCGCCCTTGGTCGTGACCTGCAGCTGGGAGTCGAGCAGGCAGATGACGGGGTCCGTCGAGTCCTCCGCGAACTCGGAGCTGTGCGAGTCCTCGAGCCCGCAGACGTTCCTGGCGAACTCGATCACGGCGCACTGGAGGCCGAGGCAGATTCCGAAGAACGGCATGTCGTGCTGTCGCGACCACCGGATCGCCTCGAGCATGCCCTCCACGCCACGCGGCCCGAATCCCCCGGGAATCAGCAGTCCGTCGTAACCATGGAGGATCGCGGCGCCGTCGCCGCCCTCGATGTCCTCCGACGACAGCCACTCGGTTTTCACCTTCACGTCGTTTGCGATCCCGCCGTGGATAAGTGCTTCCTGGATGGACTTATACGAGTCGACCAGGGATGTGTATTTCCCCACCACGGCGATGCGGGCCTGACCCGACGACGGCCTCTTCACGCGCCCCACCATCTCGGTCCACGGCGTGAGATCGGGCTGCGGTGCTTCGAGTCCGAGCCGCTTCAGGATCACGTCGTCGAGGCGCTGCTCTTTGAACTTGAGCGGGACCTCGTAGATCGTCTCGACGTCTCTGGCCTCGATCACGGCCTCGGGCTCGACGTTCGTGAAGAGGGCGATCTTCCGGCGGATCTCGGTGGAGAGCGGTTGCTCCGACCGGCAGATCAGCACGTGCGGCTGGATTCCGATCTCCATCAGCTCGCGGACCGAGTGCTGCGTGGGCTTCGTCTTGAGCTCGCCCGCCGCGGCGATGTAGGGCACGAGCGTCAGGTGCACGAAGATCGCGTGCTCGCGGCCGACGTCCTGGCGGAACTGACGGATCGCCTCGAGGAACGGCAGGGACTCGATGTCGCCCACCGTGCCGCCGATCTCGGTGATGACCACGTCGTG
>CAZBCN010000038.1:29052-29326 GCA_964490285.1 uncultured Gemmatimonas sp.
GGATGGCCGACTTGATCTCGTCCGTGATGTGCGGGATCACCTGCACCGTCGAGCCGAGATAGTCGCCCCGGCGCTCCTTGTTGATGACGGTCTGGTAGATCCGGCCGGTGGTGATGTTGTTCGCCTGCGAGAGCGACTGGTCGATGAAGCGCTCGTAGTGCCCGAGGTCGAGGTCGGTCTCCGCGCCGTCGTCGGTGACGAAGACCTCGCCGTGTTGATACGGGCTCATCGTGCCTGGATCGACATTCAAGTACGGGTCGAGTTTTCGCAGGCG
>CAZBCN010000039.1:0-29092 GCA_964490285.1 uncultured Gemmatimonas sp.
ACGCCGTCCTTGAGCGGCCGGATCGCCTCGATGCCCTCCGGCGTGCGCCCGAGCATGCGCTTCGCCTCGAGCCCGATCCCCATGATCCGCCGGCTCCCCCTCTCGACCGCGACGACGGAGGGCTCGTTCAGCACGATGCCCTCGCCCTTTACATAGACCAGGGTGTTCGCGGTGCCCAGATCTACGGCGATATCGTTGACCGGGACGAGTCGCCCCGAGTTGAGCCAGCTACTCAGTTCGGCCAGCAAGTGTCGTTGGGTGTGGGCGAGTCGGGGCGACGAGAGCGATGAACATACGTTTACGCCTGGAGCGATGCCAGCTTTCTGGCCACGACGTCCGCGTCACGAGGCACCCGTGCTACCGAACCCGCCCGCCCCCCGCTCGGTCTCCGAGAGACTCTCGGCGAGCACGATCTCCGGGGCCTCGAAGCGGGCGAACACGAGTTGCGCGATGCGGTCGCCGCGCTGGAGGGTCACGGGCTCCGACCCCAGGTTCTGCATGATGATGCGGAGCTCGCCCCGGTAGTCGGCATCGATGGTGCCGGGGCTGTTGGGGAGCGTGATGCCATGCTTGAGTGCCAAACCGGATCGCGGGCGCACCTGGCACTCCCACCCCTCGGGGAGCTCCATCTGGAGGCCGGTGGCCACCAGCCGGATCTCGCCCGGCCGGAGCGTCACGATAGGCTCGGCCGAGCGTACGTCGTACCCCGCCGCGTGTGGCGTCGCGCGCTCGGGGAGCGGGAGATCGGGGTTGGTCGGCAGACGGGTGAAGCGGACCGCGGGTCGCTCGGAGCTCATGCGAAGCTCGGACCCAGCAGCGCCTCGTCCGCGCTCTTGCAGGTGAGCCCGAACGCCTCGGCCACGCCCGCGTAGGTCACCCGGCCGGCGACGACGTTGAGTCCGGCCTTGAGCGCCGGGTCGGTCGCGCACGCACGCCTCCATCCCTTGCTGGCGAGCGCCATCGCGTAGGGTAGTGTCGCGTTGGTGAGGGCGAGCGTGCTGGTTCTAGGAACCCCTCCCGGCATGTTGGCGACGCCGTAGTGGATGACGCCGTTCACGGTGTACACGGGATCCTGGTGCGTGGTGGGGCGGATCGTCTCGACGCATCCGCCCTGGTCCACGGCGACGTCCACGATCACCGTGCCCGGGCGCATGAGCTGCAGGTCCGCCTCGGTGATCAGGCTGGGCGCCTTGGCTCCGGGAATCAGTACCGCTCCGATGATCAGGTCGGAGTCCTCGATCTGCTTCCGGATCGCGTACGGCGTGCTGAAGAGCGTGTGCACGTTGGCCGGCATCACGTCGTCGAGGTAGCGCAGCCGATCGAGGTTGATGTCCATGATGCCCACTCTCGCGCCGAGCCCGGCGGCGACCTTGGCGGCGTTGGTGCCGACCACGCCCCCGCCGAGGATGAGCACCTTACCCGGCAGCACACCCGGCACGCCCCCGAGCAGGACGCCGAGTCCGCCCTGAGGGCGCTCGAGGTACTTCGCTCCTTCCTGCACGGCCATACGCCCGGCGATCTCGCTCATGGGCGTGAGCAGCGGCAGCTGGCCGTTGGGCAACTCGACCGTCTCGTAGGCGATCGCGACCGCCCCGGAGTCGATCACCGCACGCGTGAGCTCCTCCGACGCGGCGAAATGGAAATACGTGAAGATCACCTGGTCACGCCGCATGCGCGGCCACTCGGCCTCGATCGGCTCCTTGACCTTGAGGACCATCTCGGAGCCCGCCCACACGTCGGCCGCGGACGGGACGATCCGGCCGCCGGCCCTCTCGTAGAAGTCGTCCGTGAAGCCGCTCCCCTGGCCTGCCCCCCTCTCGATCAACACCTGGTGGCCGGACCGGGTCAGCATCTCCGTGCCGGCAGGCGTGACGGCGACGCGGTACTCGTCCGCCTTGATCTCCTTCGGAATGCCGATGATCATGCCTCTGCCTCTCTACTCGGGTCCGAGTCTGAGCTCGAGCTGGCGGCGCGGATCGAAGTATTGCTCTGCCACTCGACCCACGTCCGCTCGCGTCACCGCGTCGATCTTCGCCAACAGGCCGTCGAGTCCAACGAGCGGCTCGTCGTGGAGCGCGAAGCCCGCGAGCCGGTGTAGCCGCGCGCCCGTCGACTCCAGGGAGAGCATCACCTGGCCCTTCACCTGCCGCTTCACCTGGTCCAGCTCGGCCTCCGAGAGTCCTTCGTCGACGACCCGCTGCAGCTCGTCCCTGACCGCCGCGGCTGCCTTCTCGGCGGTCGCCGGGCGGGTGCCCACATACACGCCGGAGATGCCACACAGGCTGTAGAATGCCTGATAGGTATAGATGGAGTAGCAGAGCGCCAGCTCCTCGCGGACCCGCTGGAAGAGCCTCGAGCTCATCCCGGCGCCGAGCGCGGACGAGAGCAGCACGAGCGCGTGCCGATCGGGGTGCGGGTGACCGGGCACGTCGGTGCCGAAGACGATATGTGTCTGAGCCGACCCCCGCGCCTGGCGGCGGACGCCGGACGACGTCGCCGACGGCGCTTCGATCTCGGTTTCGCCGAGACCACGGCCCACCGAGCCGAACAGATCCTCGACACGGCCGAGGAAGTCCTGGTGCTCCACATTGCCCGCGGCGGCCACGATGAGACCCGGGGCGGCGTAGTGCGCTCGATGCAGCTCCCGCAGGCGCACCGCGCTCATCCCGCTCACCGAGTCCTTCGTGCCCAGAATGGAGCGCCCGTAAGGATGTCCGCCCCACAGACTCTCGTTGTGTAGCTCGAAGACGAGGTCGTCGGGCGTGTCCTCCACCTGCGCGATCTCCTCGAGCACGACCTCGCGCTCCAGATCGAGATCCGCTGCTTCGAGTCGCGGCGCGAGCACGAGGTCCGCGAGCACGTCGAGCGCCTCCGGCATGTGCTCGTCGAGCACGCGCGCCTGGTAGCTCGTATGCTCCCGGCTCGTGTAGGCATCGAGCGAGCCGCCGAGGCCCTCGAGCGCGACCGCGATCTCCGCCGCGGTTCTGCGCTCGGTCCCCTTGAACACCATGTGCTCGAGCAGGTGGCTCGCGCCCGTGTCCACCTCGGACTCGTGCGCGGAGCCCTGCCGTACCCACACGCCGACCGCCGCCGAGCGCACCCCGGGGATGTGCTCGCTCAGGACTTGGACGCCGTTCTCGAGCGCCGACCAAGTCATCGCTTCCGCGCCCTCGGCCGGACGAGGCGTGCGGGCGATCATCGGCGGCGTGCTTACTTGGCTTCGCCCTTCGCGCCGTCGCCGGCGGCGGCCAGCGCGTCTTCCGCGAGAGCCGCTTTGCGGGAGAGACGGAGCCTGCCCTTCTCGTCGATCGAGAGCAGCTTCACTCGGGTGATGTCGCCCTTCTTGAGCACGTCCTCGGTCTTCTCGGTGCGACCCTCGCGCAGCTCCGAGATGTGGCAGAGTCCTTCCGTGCCCGGCATGATCTCGATGAACGCGCCGAAGGTGGTCGTGTTCTTGACCGGCCCCTCGTAGATGCGGCCGACCTCGGGATCCTGCACGATGGCTTCGATCATCTCGCGCGCGCGCGTACCGGCCTCGCCCGACACCGCGGCGATCTTCACCAGACCGGAGTCGTCGATGTCGATCGTCGCGCCGGACTCGTCCTGGATGGCGCGGATCGTCTTGCCCTTCGGCCCGATGATCTCGCCGATCTTCTCCGGGTTGATCTGGATGGAGATGATCCGCGGCGCGTACTGCGAGAGGTCACCCCTCGGCTCCGCGAGCGCCTGACCCATCAGATCGAGGATGCGCAGGCGGCCGGCGCGGGCTCGCTCCAGCGCCTCTTTCAGGATCGCGGGCGTCATGCCCTCGATCTTGATGTCCATCTGGATCGAGGTGACGCCTTTCCGGGTGCCGGCGACCTTGAAGTCCATGTCGCCGAGCGCGTCCTCGAGACCGAGGATGTCCGTGAGGACCGCGACCTCGTCGCCTTCCTTGATGAGTCCCATCGCCACGCCCGCGCACGCCGCCTTCACCGGAACGCCGGCATCCATGAGCGCGAGCGACGATCCGCAAACCGTCGCCATCGACGACGAGCCGTTCGACTCGAGGATGTCCGAGACGACACGGATCGTGTACGGGAAGTCGTCGTAGGCGGGGAGGAGCGGCTGGATCGCGCGCTCCGCGAGATTGCCGTGACCGATCTCACGCCGCGACGTGCCCCGGAACGGACGCGCCTCACCCACCGAGAACGGCGGGAAGTTGTAGTGCAGCATGAACGACTTCGTGACTTCCTCGCGGGAATCGATCGAGTCGATGCGCTGCTCGTCACGAGACGTCCCGAGCGTCACCACCGCGAGTGCCTGGGTCTGGCCGCGCGTGAAGAGCGCGGAGCCGTGCGTGCGCGGCAGCACGCCCACCTCGGACGTGATCGGACGGATGTCGTCCAGCCCGCGGCCGTCGGCGCGCTCTCCCTTGGAGAGGATCTGGCGCCGCATCGTCTTCTTCTCGATGGAGCGCAGAATCTCGCCGACCGCGTGCGCGTGTTCCGCGAACTCCGAGTCCTCTTCGGTCAGGGTGCCGATCACGTCCTCGGTCACCGCGGCCATCGCTTGATTGCGCTCCTGCTTGTCGCCGAGCGTGAGAGCCTCCGCAACGCGCGCGGCCGCCAGGGCTTCGACCTTGGCGCGCAGCTTGGTGTCGGGCTCCACCGGGCTCCACGTCATGTCGGGAATGTTGTACCCGGCGATGAGCTCGAGCTGCAGGGCGCACAGCTCCTTGATTGCCTGATGTCCGACCTGGAGCGCCTCGAGGATCTCCTCCTCGGGTACTTCGACCGCGGCACCCTCCACCATCGTGAGCGCCTCGGCCGACCCAGCGACGACGATGTCGACGTCCGAGTACTGGAGCTGTTGGAACGTGGGGTTGACCAGCCAGTTGCCCTTGATGCGGCCCACGCGAACCGACGCGACCGGCGTGTTGAAGGGCACCTTCGAGATGCATAGAGCGACCGACGCGCCGAGCAGCGCGAGCACGTCGGCGTCGTTCTCCTGGTCCGCCGATAGGATGAAGCACGCGATCTGCGTCTCGTGCATGAACCCGTCGGGGAAGAGCGGCCGGATCGGCCGGTCGACCTGCCGCGCCGAGAGAATCTCCTTCTCGCTCGGACGGCCCTCGCGCTTGAAGAAACCGCCGGGGATCTTACCCGCGGCGTACGACCTCTCGCGGTATTCGATCGTCAACGGGAAGAAGGGCAACTTCGTGGGGTTGTCGTCCACGGTCACCGCGCAGAGCACGACCGTGTCCCCGTACTGAACCAAACAAGAGCCGTGCGCGAGCTTGGCCATCCGGCCGAACTCCAGCGACAGCGTGCGGCCAGCGAACTGGCGCTCCAACCTCTGAATCATGTGAACTCACTTCGGTTATGGGCCGACATCGATGTCGGCCACAGGTGTGAATACCGAAGCGTCGAGTGAGCGGAGGAGAGAGCGACCGCCGCGGGAACCCACGCGAAGCGTGGGTGCGGGCACCAGGAGCCCGCGCAGAGCGCGGAACCCGCTGGGGCCGAAGCCGCAGCACCGTAAATGTAGGCCGTCTCCCGTCCGACGCGCGCGAACGCGTTCGGTCGGCCCCTCGAGGGGCCGTTAATGCCGCAGTCCGAGATCGGTGATCAGCTCACGGTACCGCGTGACGTCGGTCCGCTTCAGATACTCGAGGAGGCGGCGCCGCTTGCCGACCATCTTCAGCAAGCCACGGCGACCGTGGTGATCCTTCCCATGGGTATCGAAGTGGGCCCGGAGGTCGTTGATGCGGGCGGTGATGAGCGCGACCTGGACCGGGGCGCTTCCACGATCGTTGTCGTGGAGTTGGTACTTCTTGATCACGTCGTTCTTGTCGACAGCCATTCGGCGTCGGGCCTCCGCGAGAGTCAGTCGCTGCAAGGGAAGCGGATGTGTATGTCCACCGGAGCGGACACTGTATCAGCCGCACAAGCTAGGCGATCGATGGGGCCCCGTCTACGGCTCTGCGCGCCTCCTCCACGTCCTCCTTCATCTGGTCCACCAAGGACTCCACCGTGGCGAACGGCCGGATCGGGCGCAGGTACCGGATGAAGTCGACCCGGAGGACCTCCCCGTATATGTCGCGGTCGAAATCGAGCAGATGGAGCTCGATCGTCGCCGCCGAACCTTTGAACGTCGGCCGCGGCCCCAGGTGCAGCGCCCCAGCGAATGCGCCAGCACGGAGCTGGGCCCGCACGGCGTAGATCCCCTCCGGCGGGATCAGCTTGTCGCCCTCCCCCACCCTCAGGTTGGCGGTCGGGAAGCCGAGGCCCCGTCCTCGACCGTCGCCGCGCACCACCACCCCACGCAGCGAATACGGTCGCCCGAGACACGCGCGCGCTTCCTCCATGTCGGCCCGCTGGACGGCCGCGCGGATCCGCGAGGAGGAAATCGGCTGACCGCCGATCCTCACGGGCGGAACTACGTCGACGGAGAAGCCCAGCTCGGCTCCGATGGCGACCAGCGTATCCGGGTCCCCCGAACGATCCTTCCCGAACCCGTGGTCGTATCCAATCACCAGCTCCTCGACGCCGAGGCGGCCGAGCAGGATCTCCTCGACGAAGCGTCGCGGCTCGTACGTGGAGAGCTCGCGCGTGAACGAGAGGAAGACCGCGAATTCGAGACCGCTCTCGGCGAGCACCTCCTTCTTCTCGTCGGCGGTGGTCAGGAGCGGCGGCGCGTGCTCCGGCCGCACGATCCGGAGAGGATGCGGATCGAACGTGACGAGGAGGCTCCGCCGCCCCGTCGCTTCGGCCCGACGGCTGATCTCCTGCAGCACGCTCCAGTGACCCAGGTGCACGCCGTCGAAGGTGCCCACCGTGGCGACGTTCCCGCGGTCGCGCGGGATCCCCGGCGGGTGCTCCCAGAGCGCCGATCGGCTCATTGCGCGAACACCTTTCGCGGACGCAGCACGCCGCCGCTCGGCTCCCCGATCGCAACCAGCGCGCCGGCGTGCGCCACGGCCACGGGGCCCTCGAGCCCCTCGTCCGCGACGGGAACGCTCACCCCATGGAGGAGTCGCGCGGCGGTCTCGTCGTCCACCGCGAGCGTCGGCAGGTGGCGGAGCGCATGCAACGGGTCGATTGCCGCCGCCACCACCGCTCCGGGATCGCCGAGCGCGTCGAAGTCGAGCGCGTGCTCCACCGAAAACGACCCCATCGCCGTGCGCCGCAGGGCGATCAGGTGAGCTCCCACACCCAGTGCCTCGCCGATGTCCCGCGCGAGCGAACGCACGTAGGTGCCCGTCGAGCACCGGACATGGAGGCCCACGCGCGGGAGGTCGACCCAGACCAACTCGAGCTCGTCCACCCGCACACGCGACGGCGCGAGCTCCACCGTTTCGCCACGACGCGCACGCCGGTGCGCCGCCACGCCCGCCACCTTCTTGGCGGAATACTGCGGCGGCACCTGCTCGATGTCGCCGCGGAAACGAGCCAGCGCGCGCTCGATGCGCTCCGCGTCGAGCGTTTCCCAACCTCCCCGCTCCTCCACGAGCTCGCCCTCTCGGTCCAGCGTGTCCGTCGTCCGCCCCAGGTACGCGGTCGCCTCGTACGTCTTCCCGAGGGCGCCGAGATACTCGGCGAGCCGAGTCGCCCGACCCACACACAGCAACAGGAGCCCCGAAGCGAACGGGTCGAGCGTCCCGGTGTGGCCGATGCGGCGGTCCCCCAAGCCCTTTCGCGCCGCCTGCACCACGTCATGCGAGGTGGGCCCCTCCGGCTTGTCGACCGGAAGCACGAAGTCGCCTGCGGCCACGTTCACTCCGGCTTGGGCGATCCTTCGCCCTCGGTATCCGGCACGATCACCTCGGACAGGATGCGCTCGATCCGCAGCGCGTGCTCCTGCGACCGATCCATCTGGAAGCGCAGCTCCGGCACTTTCCGTACGTGGAGGAGTCGGCCGAGCGCCGCGCGGAGGAACGGCGCGGCCGCCGTGAGTCCCTCGAGGCTCGAGTCGAGCTCTTCCTGCCCGCCGCTCGTGCGGATGAAGACCCGCGCCGAGCCGAGATCGGCGGCGACGTCGACGCCGGTGATGGTCACCAAGCCCACGCGGGGGTCGCGCACCTCCGTTCGGATGAGCTCGGAGATCTCGCGCTTCAGCTGCTCGTTGAGCCGCGCCGCTCGCTTGCCTTTCATGACTAGTACACCTCCCGGCGCACGGCCATCACAATCGCGCCCCCGTGGGACTCGACGAGCTGATCGGCCTTCTGGAAGACCGATTCGGCGAAATGTCCGTCCGTCGTGACGAGCGCGATGGTGAGCTCGGCCCGGGCGTGCACGTCCTGCAAGCCGGTTTCGGCGACGGAGACGTTGAACTTGTCGCGCAGCCTATCGCGGAGCGACCGCACCACCGAGCGCTTCTCCTTGAGCGACGAGCACCCGGGTAGAGAGAGCTCCCAGGTGAGCGACGCGACGACCATCGAGCCGGTCGGAATGGTGCGTCAGGTCGCGCCGGCGAGCGTGCGCGCGACCTCTTCGACCGTGTAGCACTCGATGAGATCGCCGACCTTGACGTCGTTGAAGTTGGCGATCCCGATGCCGCACTCGTAGCTCTCGCGCACTTCCTTGACGTCGTCCTTGAACCGCTTGAGCGACCCGATGTCGCCATCGTAGACCACGATCCCGTCGCGGATGACGCGGGCGCGCGCCTTCCGATCGATACGACCCTCGGTGACGAAGCAACCCGCGATCATGCCCACCTTGCTGACTCGGAAGGTCTCGCGAACCTGGGCGGTCCCGACGACCGTCTCCTTCTTCTCGGGCTTGAGCAGCCCCTCGAGCGCAGCGGTCACGTCGTCGACCGCCTCGTAGATCACGTCGTAGTGCTGGATATCGACGCCCACCTTCTCCGCGAGCTGCCGCGCGGCGGTCTGGGGGCGGACCCGGAAGCCGATGATGACCGCACCCGACGTCTGGGCGAGCAGCACGTCGGACTCGTTGATGGCGCCGACAGCGCGGTGAACGATCTCGACCTGGACTTCGTCGGTCCCGAGCTGCTCGAGCGAATCCGCCAACGCCTGCACCGAACCGTCGACGTCACCTTTGATGACGAGCGGCAGCATCGAGACCTTGCCGGCCGCGACGAGCGCACCGAAGTCGCCGAGCTTCACGCCGCGTTCGCGAATGCGCATCTGCTTCTCGCGATCGAGGCGCTGACGGTTGGTCGCGATCTCCGCCGCTGCGGCTGCATCCATGACCTGGAACGTGTCACCCGCCTGCGGGACGCCACCCGCTCCGAGTACCTGCACCGGCGTGGCGGGACCTGCCTCGCGCAGCGCGTGCCCCCGCTCGTCGAGGAGCGCTCGCACGCGCCCGTCGTAGAGCCCGCAGAGGAACGAGTCTCCCACGCGCAGCGTTCCGCGTTGGACCAGCACGGAAACCACGGGGCCCTTGCCGATGTCGAGCTCCGCTTCGATCACGGTGCCCTGGGCGGTACGGTCCGGGTTCGCCTTGAGCTCCAGCATCTCGGCCTGGAGCAGAACCTTCTCCAGGAGATCATCGATCCCCTTGCCCGTCTTAGCGGAAACCTCGACGCACAACACGTCGCCGCCGAAGTCCTCCACGTTCACGCTGTGGTGCAGCAGCTGCTGCTTGACCTTGAGCGGCTGGGACGCCGGCAGGTCCACCTTGTTGATCGCGACTACGATCGGCACGCCCGCATTCTTGGCGTGGCTGATGGCCTCGACCGTCTGCGGCATCACCGCGTCGTCGGCGGCGACCAACAGGATGACGATGTCCGTCACCTCGGCGCCGCGAGCACGCATCGCCGTGAAGGCCGCGTGACCCGGCGTGTCGAGGAACGTGATGCTGCGGTCGTTCGGCAGGTCGACGTGGTAAGCACCGATGTGCTGCGTGATGCCTCCGGACTCCCCAGCCACGACGTTCGTGCTGCGGATCTTGTCGAGCAGCAGGGTCTTGCCGTGGTCGACGTGACCCATGACGGTGACCACCGGGGGCCGCGGCCGGAGGGTCTCGGGCGCATCCTCCTCGACCGCGACCTCGGGCTCGGCGCCATACTCCTCTTCGCGCACCGCCGTGAAGCCGAACTCGTCGAGCAGCATCTCGATCTGGTCGAAGTCGAGGCGCTGATTGATGGTCACGAGCAGGTGGAGATTCTTGAACGCGGAGCCGATGATCTCCGTCGATGACACACCGATCAGCTCGGCGAGCTCGGCAACGGTGAGGAACTCGTTGACGCGCACCGTGGTTCGCTCGCGCTCGACCTCCTGCCGCTCCTGCTCGTCCAGCGCCTCCTGCTCTTCGGCGGTGAGCTTCTCGCCCTTGCGCCGCTTCTTCTTGGCGCCGCCTTTGAGCTCCGACATGACGCGCGCGATGTTGGACTGCACCTCGTCCTGATCGACGTCCTGCCGCTTCTTGCCCTTCTTCTTCTCTTTGCGCTTGCGGCGTCCGTCGGCGGTATAGCCCTCCGCCTGGATGCGTACCTGACCGCCGGGTCCCGCGCTCGCGGCAGGCGACGGCGCTGGCCGACGAATCGTGCGCACGGGCCCTTCCGGCGCGCCCGCACGGGCGGAAGCGAGAGGCGAGCGGACCTTCTCCTCGGCGACCTCGACCACATCAGCGACCGGCTCCGGCTCCGTGACCTCGGGCGCGGCCGCGCCGGTCGCCGCGGGACGAACCTCTTCGACCGGCTCCTCGACCACCGCGGGCGCGACCTTTTCTTCCGCCACGTGCTCGACGACCGGGATACCGCCCTTCGTGCGCTGCTCGTGCACCACCTCGGGCTCGACCGGTTCGGGAGCGACCGCCACGACCGGGGGTTGCTCCGGTTCCGGCTCGGGCTCCGGCATGTCTTCCTTCTTGCGGCGCCGACGCTTCCCTGCCGACGGCGACGCCTCCTCGAGGGCCGCGAGAATCGCTTCGGCCGGCTCCTTGTGCCCAGCACGTCGCTCCCGTTCAACCTTCGCGAGCACCTTCGCGACCTGCGCATCGCTGATGGTCGCATCCTCGTCGGCGACGGGAATGCCCATCTGCCGGAGCAGCGCGATGAGCGCGTCCGGGCTGACCTTCAGGTCGTCTGCGAAGTCGTAAACCTGCATGCTCGCTCTAGCCCTCCACCCCAGTCAGGACCATCGGCGCCGCAGCGCGATCCAACTCGGCGAGCATCTGCTCGGCGAGCGTCGCATGGGTCACCGCCACCGCGGAGATCGGTCCGAGGCCGAGCGCGGCGCCCAGCTCGGCACGGGTGCCGAGGGTCGCCCGCGCCACCGGATGACCCGCGAGCGTACGCTCGACCTTCTCCAGCTGCGCGCGCGAGGCATCGGCCGCGAGCAGCACGAGACGAGCCTGTCCGTCCCGGATCGTTTCGCGCACGACTTCCAATCCCGGAGCCACTGCGCCCGCGCGGCGCGCCAGCCCCAGCAGTCCATACAGCTTACTCGGCCGCGTCATGCTGGCCCTCCTTGGGCAACGCCACGATCGCTGGCCGCCCCTTGGCGCGCGGCTCACTGCTCTCCCGCGCTTCCTCGTCACCACCCGCATCGCCTTCCACCACGGTCAACTCGTCGATCAGCTGAAGGAGGCGATCCGCGTCCTCTTCACCGAGCCCGGGAATTCCGAGGAAGTCGCGACGCTCGAGGTCGATCACTTGCAGGAACGTCTCGTACCCCGCGGCCGCCAAGGCGGCGAGCGTGGTCTGCGGCAGGCTGAGCTCGGAGAGCGGGAAGTCCGCCGTCTCGTACTGGTCCTCGGGCGATGACGCGAAGGCCGCCGCGTCGGCACCGCGGTCGATCCACTCCCTCGAGCCGTAGAGATCGATCTGCCACCCGATCAGCTGCGAGGCGAGCCGAACGTTCTGGCCGTTCCGGCCGATCGCGAGGGACAGCTGGTCCTCGTCGACGATGGCGGTGATGACCTGGCGCTCATTGTCCGACAGCACCTTGGAGACGCGGGCCGGCGCGAGCGCACGGCGCGCGAACACTTCGGTGTCGGGGTGCCACGGCACGATGTCGATGCGCTCGCCACCGAGCTCCGACACGACGGCCTGCACGCGGGAGCCCTTGAGGCCCACGCACGCGCCCACCGGGTCGATGGACTCGTCGCGGCTGTACACGGCGATCTTGGTGCGGCCACCGACCTCGCGCGCGATCTCGCGGATCTGCACGATGCCTTGGTAGATCTCCGGCACCTCGAGCTTGAAGAGCGCGGCCACGAAGAGCGGGTCGCCCCGAG
The DNA here is from genome assembly GCA_964490285.1 of uncultured Gemmatimonas sp. Classification (GTDB taxonomy): domain Bacteria; phylum Gemmatimonadota; class Gemmatimonadetes; order Longimicrobiales; family Gaopeijiaceae; genus UBA2982. Next base: position 12,189 of record CAZBCN010000039.1, read on the forward strand.
ACAGGATGAGGCGCGGCCCCTTCGGGCTCTCCTCGACCTTCTTGAGGACGGCCCGGATGGGGTCGCCCTGGCGGAAGCGCTCGCGCGGGTTCTGCTCCTTCCACGGGATGATCGCTTCGGCGTCGCGGGCCCGATTGAGCATCACGACGATCTTGCCGCGCTCGATCTGCTGGACCTCACCCGAGAGGAGCTCGCCGACCTGGTCGGCGAACTCGTCGCGAATGCGGTCGCGCTCGTTCTCGCGCACGCGCTGAACGATGCGTTGCTTGACCGCCTGCACGGCGTTGCGCCCGAACTGCTCGAAGGCGACCGGGACTTCCATCACGTCGCCGACCTCGAAGGTGTCGTCGTCCCAGCGCGCCTCTTCCAACGAGATCTCGCACGCCGGGTCCTCTACCGTCTCGACCACCCGCTTGAGCACGACGATGTCGAACCCGCCGGTATCTTCGTCGATCGCGATCTCGGCCTGCACGGTAGCGCCATAAATACGCGCGAGCCCAGCCAGAATTCCGTCCTTGACGAGGTCGGTCATCTCCTCGTCGGACAGACTCTTCGTGGCTGCGACGTCCCTGAAGGCCGCAACGATCTGAGCCGCATTCGCCATGACTATATCCTCACGAACCGCAAGCTTCTTTGAACCGCTGTCACTTCCACTCGAATACGAGATGAGCCTTCCGGATCTCGGATCGCGGAACGCTCACCTCCCTGCCATCCGACAGCCGGAGGCGCACCACCTCAGCCTCCGAACCCGCACCCGCCAAGCCAAGCAGCTCCCCCTCCAGCCGCGTCGACAACCCCGCGAGGGGCTGCTTCCCCGAAACGGCCACGCGCTCGCCACGGAAGCGCTCGAAGTCCCGCCCCCGAACGAGCGGTCGCTCGACTCCGGGGGACGACACCTCCAGCACGTACCGATCCGAGAGCGCCGCGTGCTCGTCGAGCCAGGATTCCAGCGCTCGACTCACCTTGGCACACTCGTCCACCGTGACTCCGGACCCCGGACTGGAGTCCGAGCGGTCGATGCGAAGCTTCAGCTGGGGCCGCTGTCCGCTACCTCCCCAGTGCACCTCGACCAGCTCGTAGCCGAGGCCTTCGACTCGGTCCGCCAACTCCCGTTCGATCTCCGGTACGACACGCATCGGACCCATCTCCCACCAAACCCACACCGAACAAAAAAGCGGGGGCAAACCACTCCCCCACTTCGAGAAAACGCCGCCGCATTCGGCCTTTTACCGAGCCGTCAATATAGAGGAGCCCCCAGGGGGGCTCAAGTCGAGCGGGTCCCCCCTTCGCCGTTCCCGCTTGGCTCTTGGCCTTGGTCCGCTTGTCCGAAAACCCGCTCTTCCAAGGCGGCGACCCGGGTCCGTAGCGACGCCACGGTGCCCTGGAGCGCTTCCAACTCCCCCTGGGTCACGAAGTCCAGGCGCTCCCGCGCCCCCGAGGCCGCTGCCTGGGCCTTTCCGAGCGCTTCCTTCATGACTTCCTTGGCCCGGTCGGTCGAGAGGTCACCGCGTTCCCGGGCCTCCTGGATGGTCTCCTCGAGGGCCTCCTTCAGCGCGGAGAGAACGCCGATCCCCTGCTTGATCCCCTCTCCGACCTTCTGCCGGGCGCCGGGGCGCCCACCCGCCTCCCCCTTCTCTTCGGTCGTCATTTCGCTCGTGCCTCTCCGTCGGGTCCCGTGGGCCTACCAATCCGTCCGCTCTTCCCTACGGATCCGGGCGCCGAGCGCCGTCAGTCGGGCATCGATCGACTCGTAACCGCGCTCGATCTGCCGGATGTTGTGGATCCGGCTGGTGCCTTCGGCGCCGAGCGCTGCGATGAGCAGCGCCATGCCGGCCCTTATGTCGGGGCTCTCGACCGTTCCGCCCTGCAGCGGCCTCGGCCCCACCACGACGGCCCGATGGGGGTCGCAGAGCACGATCGTGGCTCCCATCGCCGCCAGCTTGTCCGTGAAGTACATACGGGACTCGAACATCTTCTCGTGGATCAGCACCGTGCCGTGGCACTGCGTCGCGGCGACCAGTGCGATCGACGTGAGGTCGGCCGGGAACGCGGGCCAGGGCCCGTCGTCCACCTTGGGTACCTGTCCGAACGCGTCCTGTCGGATGTGGTGCTCCGCGGAGCCGTGCACGTAGAGGTCCTCGCCCCGGATCTCGCACTCGATGCCGAGGCGTTCGAAGCCGAGCAGCGTGGAGTCGAGGTGCTCGATGGGTGCGCCCTCGATGGTGAGGTCGCTCTTCGTGACCGCCGCGAGGCCGATGAAGGAGCCCGCCTCGATGTGGTCGGCACCGATCCGGAAGGTGGCGCCGCCGAGCTCATCGACGCCCTCGATCGAGAGCACGTGGGTGCCGATGCCCGAGATGCGTGCGCCCATGGCGTTGAGCATCCGGCAGAGGTCCTGCACGTGCGGCTCGGCCGCGGCGTTCCGGAGGAGCGTCCGTCCCCGGGCGCGAACCGCCGCCATCACGGCATTCTCGGTACCGGTCACGGACGGCTCGTCGAGGAAGACGTCCGCCGCGACCAGCCCGGTCGCCTCGATCGTAAATCCGTCGTCGAGCGACACGCGCGCTCCGAGCCGCTCGAAGGCCAGGAAGTGCGTGTCCATGCGGCGCCGGCCGATCGCATCCCCGCCGGGGGGCGGCAGCTTCACGTAGCCGAAACGAGCCAGGAGCGGCCCGGCGAGGAGCACCGATGCGCGGATGCGGCCCGCGAGCTCGGCTTCCGTCGCGCCGCGCCGCAGCTCGCGCGCGTCGACGGTCACGTCGTTCGCGCCGCTCCAGCGCACCTCGGCCCCGAGCGAGGCCAGAATCTCCAGGAAGGTCTCCACGTCCCTGATGCGGGGGACGTTCTGGACCGTGACGGGCTCCGAGGAGAGAACGGTCGCGGCGAGGCATGGGAGGGCCGCGTTCTTGTTGCCCGCGGGCCGAATCCGGCCCTGGAGGCGGCGGCCGCCTTCCACGACGAAAATCGCCATCTTCTCCGCGAGGCCGGGGGTTAGCGGGACGGACCGGTCGTGGGTGAACCGCCCGCCCGTCCCGGTCGCGGGCGCCGAACATACCTTGCTGGCGCGCATAGCTGCAACCGACTGGTGCAGGAGCCGTGCCGTCCCGGTTGCAGGGTGCGGGGGTCGTTTCTACTGTTCGCCGCCCCGCCGGATCGCCGTGGGTCCGACCGCGTACTCGCTCCTCGAACGACAGGCGGCATGCAAGAGGCCATCGGTCCGATCTCCGGACAAGCCATCCTGACGCTGCTGCTCCAGCTGGCGGCGATGCTCCTGTTGGCCCGAGCGCTCGCCGAGGTGATGCGGCGGCTGGGCCAGCCGGCGGTCATCGGCGAACTGCTGGCGGGGGTCCTGCTCGGTCCCACCGTTCTCGGGCACTACGCACCCGGCGTGTTCGAGCTCGCGTTCCCGCCCGACGAGTCCCAAAGGCACCTGCTGGAGATCATCTCCTGGCTCGGGATGGTGCTCCTCCTCCTGCTGACCGGCATCGAGACGGACATCCGTGCGATGCGGAACCTCGGGCGGCCGGCGCTGATGGCTTCGGTGTTCGGCATGGTGATTCCGTTCGCGACCGGTCTGGTGCTGGGCTCGCTCCTGCCGGACGTGTACCTCACGGACCCCGACAATCGCGCCCTGTTCGCCACGTTCCTCGCCACCGCGATGGCGATCTCCGCCATGCCGGTCATCGCCAAGATCCTGCTCGACCTCGACCTCATCGAGCGTCGCGCTGGGCTCGTCATTCTGTCGGCCGGCGTGGTGGACGACACGATCGGGTGGCTCATCCTCTCGGTGATCGCCGGCATCGCGGCGGGCGGGACGTTCTCCGCGACGGACCTCGGAGTCACGCTCGTCTGGCTCGGACTCTTCCTCGCGAGCATGCGGTGGGTTGCGTATCCGCTACTCCGACGCTTGGTGCAGTTCGTGAATCAGCGCGTCGACCTCGCTGGAGCCGACATATCGCTCCTGCTGAGCTTCACCTTCCTGGCCGCGGCAGCGACCGAGGCGCTGGGCATTCACGCGGTCTTCGGCGCCTTCGCCGCGGGACTCCTCATCCGGCAGCTCCCCCGGGTGCAGCCGCGCTCGCTGGAGGTGATCGAGATTTTCGTGCTGTCGGCGCTCTCGCCGATCTTCTTCGCGTTCGTGGGCATTCGGGTCGACCTCTGGTCGCTCACGGGATGGGTGCTGCCACTCGTGGTGATTTCCGTAGCGGTGTTCGGCAAGGTGGCGGGAAGCTACATCGGCGGTCGCCTCGGCGGCCTGTCCGATTGGGAGTCGCTCGCGGTCGGGTTCGGCATGAACGCGCGCGGCGGCATGGGGCTCATCGTCGCGCTGTTGGGTCTCTCCCTCGGGCTGCTCACCGCGGAGATGTACTCGACCATCGTGCTCGTGGCCGTGGTCACATCGTTCATGGCGCCTCTCCTGCTGCGCTGGGTGATGCCGAAGCTCCCCGTTAGCGACGAAGAGCGGCTGCGCGCAGAAATCGGCCAGCGGCGTGTGCTCGTGCCGCCGGGCGGCCTCCGTGTGCTCGTTCCGACCGCCGGCGGCGCGAACGCCATGACCGCCATCGAGTTCGCGGCGCCCCTCATTCGGCACGCGCACGGGCGCCTGACCGCCCTCTACGTGGACGAGGGCGCGCCGAGGTCGCGGCTGGCCGGGGTGCTCACGGGCCGCGGGGAGTCACTCGCGGGAACGAATCTCGCGGAGCACTTCAACCGGGCCGCCGCGGTCGTGAATGGGGAGGGTGATCACTTCACCGTCAGGCAGGTGCGCGGGGAGGACGTGGCGGCAGCAGTCGTCGAGGAGGCGTGGCGAGACTACGACCTGCTTCTCCTCGGGGCAGCGCGCGAACGCATGCTCGACGACCCGCTCGCGCTCCAGATCGTGCGCAAGGCGCCCGTGCCGGTAGTGATCGTGCGCGGCGGCGAGTCGTACCTTCCCTGGAGCTCGGACGATGCGGTCGAAGCGCGGACGGGCCCTGCAGGCGTGACACCCTTCCGCCGCCTGCTCGTCCCTGTCGACGGCAGCATCTTCTCCCGCTACGCCGCGGAGCTGGCATTCGCGTACGCGGGAGCGTCGGGCGCCAGGGTGCGCGTCCTGCACGTGCTCTCGAAGAGTTGGCTCACCGAGGGGTCGATCCCCGTCACCGACCGGCGTGACCACGAAGCGCGTCGAGCGCATATCGAGCAGGCCGAACGCGACATCCGTCAGGAGCTCGATCCCCTCGCCGCAGCGTACCAGACGAGCTTCGCGATCCGTGTCCTCAGCAGCGGTGCGCCGCGCGAGATCATCATCGGCGAGTCGCGCTCGGGCGACTACGACTTGCTCGTGCTCGGCACCGAGACCAAGCTCCTCGGCCAGCCGTTCTTCATCGGTCAGGGCACAGCGGAGATCGCCGAACGGGCCGGGTGTACGACCGCGATCGTGCTCACGGGTACCCGGGGCGCCCGCTGACGGGCTCGAGCCGCCCCGTCGATCAGGAGCCCTCGGGACCCGGTCCGATGCCGAAGAGCTGAAGCACCAGGACCGCGCCGAGGCCGATCAGCACCACGGCGAGCACGCGCTCGAGCGCGGTGCCGGAGAGGCGCCGCGACATCCTCGCCCCGGCCCGCGACCCCAACTGGATGCCGAGCACGGCGGGGATCGCGAGCGACAGGTCGATGATCCCGTGCACGTAGTACATGTACGCGCCCGCCGACACGGTCACCCCGCCCATGAGCACGCTGGTCGCCGCCGCGGCTTTGACGGGCATGCGCATGACCGAGTGCATCACCGGCATCTTGATGACGCCGCCCGCGAGGCCGAGCATGCCCGACAGGATCCCGCCCACGAACCCCGCTGCAGCTCCGAGCCTCAGTCGCTGCGGCAGATAGACGACGTCCTCCCCGGACGCGCGGTCGTGATAGGCTCCGGCGACGCCCAACGGATCGGGTCCCTCCCGCACCGCAGCCTCCGCGTGGGGTCGAGTCACGATGCGGATCGCCAGCCCGATCAGCACGAGCGCGAACACGGCGCGCAGGACCGCCGGCGCGACCGAAACGACGAGCAGCCCGCCCAGGATCGCACCGACCAGCGTCGTCATCTCGAGCACGAGTCCGAGCCGGATGTTCGGGATGCGGTCGCGGAGGTACGACGACGCGCCCGCGAGCGAGTTCACCACCACGGAGACCGCGCCCGCCGCGATCGCGAGCTTCATCGGAATGCCGAAGAAGCCCGACAGGATCGGTACGAGCAGCGCCGCGCCTCCCAGGCCGACCTGCACGCCGAGCGCGCCCGATGCGGCGGCAGCGAAGAAGATGCCGACCTCCACCCAGGCCGTGGGGGGCGCGAGCGCCTCCGAACCCTCCCCCGCTCCCGCGAGGAACGCGGCGAGAAGACCCGTGGCCACGAGTACCAGCAGCATGCCCGAGATCGCGGCGAAGAGACGGTCGCGCTCGCGCGCGAAGCTGACGCCGATCCAGACGAGCGCCGAAGGCGGGGTGGCGAGGAGGAGGAGAATGCCGAGCGTCGCGAGCGCGGCGGGCTCCAGCTCCGCGAGTCCCTCGAGCAACCGCGTCGGCGGTACGGATCCGGGAGGGAGCCGGCCGTCACGCACGAGCGAAAGGATGCCACCCACGAGGACGATCACGACCCCCACCCCGAGAAGCGAGCGCAGGAGGACCGCGACACTGGGCGACGGGTCGTGCGGGCGCGGTGTGGGCGACGTCGTCGTCGACACGCGCGGTCCGTCGGTGGGGTGGATCGTCACGGCCCAGAGCATGGGCCCGTCGGGGGGCCGGAGGCAACGCCGGCGAGCGACGGCCCGTCGAACGGATTCAAGTGCGGCGGCACCGACCTAACGGCCGATCGTCCTCCGCAGAAACTCGATCACGCGATCGCGGTGGATCGGCGCGTAGAAGTCAGGTCCGCCGTGTGCCGCGCCGTGGACGACGTCGAGGGTGAAGTCGAGGCCGCGCTTCTCGTACGATCCCTCGAGCTCGTGCGCCTGGTTGATGGGCATCTGCGGATCTTGATCGCCGTGGAGCCAGAGGACCGGCGGATCCCCGGCGTCGACGTGCATGACCGGGCTCGCCAGCTCGGCGAGCGCGGGGGTCGCGTCCGGGAGCGCCCCGAGCAGCAGCTCGAGCGCGGGCTCGCGCACGCCGAGCCCGAACGGCGTCGACTGCGCGAGGATCGTCGTGAGGTTCGACGCGCCGTAGTAGCTCACGATCGCCTGCACGTCGGACGACTGATCGCGATGTCCTCCCACGTCGCCCTCGAGCCCGGGGTGGCCGTTCGTGACCCCGACGAGCGCGGCGAGGTGCCCGCCCGAGGAGAGTCCGCTGATCGCGACGCGGTCGGTGCGGTATCCGTACTCGCTCGCGTGCGCGCGCAGAAAGCGGATCGCGGCCTTGATGTCATGCACCTGGGCCGGGAAGCGCGCGTCGGTCGACTGACGGAAGTCGAGGCTCGCGACCGCGAACCCGTTCTCGACGAACACGGGCGGAACATTCGCCTTCGTGAGCGTGCGCCACATCCCCCCGTGGACCCACACGACCAGTGGCGGGTTGGTGACGCCGGCGGGCAGATAGATGTCGAGACCCAGATTCTTGCCGTCCACGGACGCGAATACGATATCGCGGTGCACCGTCTGCGACTCGGCTCGGGTGGCCGCGATGAGCGCGGCGATCACGACGACCCCGACCAGGATCCTATTCATGCGTGCTCCTCGTGTTCGCCGCCCACGCGGGCGTTCGCTCTACTCTAGTCTGGCGAGTCGGTGAGCGCACCCTTCCCACGTGCGCGTCGCGCCGCCTCAGCGCGGCGCCCAGCCCAGCCATGCGCCCCCCCCGATCCAGAGCGCTCGCTGCGTCACACCCTGGTATTCGGGCAGCGCGGCGAAGAGCGCCGATGTTGCCGTGACGAATGCGAGCGCACCGACGTGCCTCCAACGCTCTTCTTGCGTCGGAGCCCTCCACGCCGCCATCAGCATCGCGCCCGCAAGACAGATGCCCGCCAGCGTCGCGAAGATCGAGTGAAGGAAGGACTCGGGCTCGGAGAACGCGACGCCATCCTCGAACGGCGCGGTGCTGAACACGGCCGTGAGCGCGATGCAGGATCCGTAGAGCAGGAGGAGCAGCGCCTGAGCCCAGTAGCCCTGAACGTGGACCAGGTCGCTGGAATGTTGCCAAGCGAGGAAGAGGCCGAACCCCATGAAGCCCGAGCGCGTGACCCATGCGTGCTCGTAGCTCTGCGACGCCAGCTCGCTCAGGGTATCGCCCACGAACGAGTAACTCTCCGGTGCGAGGAGGTGGGCGGCGATCAGCGCGGCGACCAGCCAAGCGATCGCGATACGTACGGTGGCGTCGGCGGTCATCGACCGCGCTACTCCAGCGACACCGTCACGGCAGGCTCCAAGCTCATCCCCATTTCTCGTCGGCGGTCGGTCCGTAGATGGACGGAAGCGGAACGTCGAGGAGGCGGAGGTAGACCGTGAGCTGCCCACGATGGTGTACGAGATGGCTGAGGTGCTGGCGCGTCACCTCGCCGCGCGGCATGGACATGAGCACGTGCGAACCGCTCTTCAGCGTCCAGATGACGTCGAGCTCCGGGCCGACGACGGAGACCAGCGCGTCGCGCGCGCTCCGCACGTTGTCGTCGAACGCCTTCAGCAGCGACACCGTGGGCTGGAAGCTGTACCCGCCGGCGCCGGCCAAGTCGAGGCTCGGCTCGCGCAGCGTCCGCGTGATCCATCCGGGCATCGAAGACACCAATTGCGCGAGGTGCCCGAGCGGGAACGATTTCTCATGCGGCTTCCAGGGTCCCTTCTCCGTGGGTACCCGCTCGAGCAGTCGACGCGTGGACACCATCTCCGCATCGAACTCCTGAATCGGAATCGCGAGCCTCGTCATGATGACTTCCTCCCTGATTAGAGTGTCGTGCCGACCAATCGTCCGACGGCAGCCGTGATCGCCATCGCGAGTGCACCCCAGAACATGACCCGGAGGGAAGCGCGCACCATGGACGCACCCCCCGCGCGTGCGGACACGGACCCGAGCACCGCCAGCGATACGAGCGACGCGGCCGACACGCTCAGCGCGAGGCTCGACGCCGGGACGATCGAGGCCACGACGATCGGGAGCGCAGCTCCGGCCGCGAACGCACCGGCGGACGTGACCGCTGCCTGGACCGGACGGGCCTCGTGCACCTCGGAGATGCCGAGCTCGTCGCGGAGATGCGAGCCCAGCGCGTCGTGGCGTGTCATCTGCTCCGCGACCTGCCGTGCCAGAGACGGGTCGAGGCCGCGCTTCACGTAGATCTGGCTCAATTCCTCGAGCTCGAAGTCCGGCTGCTCTGCGAGCTCTCTCTGCTCCCGTGCGCTATCGGCCTTCTCCGTATCGGACTGCGAGCTCACCGAGACGTACTCACCGGCTGCCATCGACATCGCGCCCGCCACCAGGCCGGCGACACCCCCGACCAGCACGGCCGAGCGCGTGGTCCCGGAGGCCGCAATGCCCACCACGAGGCTCGCGGTGGACACGATGCCGTCGTTGGCGCCGAGGACCGCGGCGCGCAGCCAGCCGATGCGCTCCGTGCGGTGCTGCTCGATATGGAGTCGCGACACGATCAGGAGCTCGAGCGCCGCAGCGCCCGGAACACGAGCAGGTGCCCGAGCAGCGCGGCCTGCACGAGCGCGGTGGGGAGCCAGACGTAAGGGACCATGCTGGGCAGCCGGTTCGGCGGTCCGCTCGTGAAGACCTGGAAGGACGTGGGCGTCGAGAGCACCGCCACGACGACGATATTCGCGAGCAGCCCGAGGCCGAGCAGGTTCCAACCGATCACGACGGTGCGCGACTTCCGACCTGAAGCGACCAAGACGGCGACCACGGCCGCGCTCAGCCCCGAGATGATGTCGAAATTGCGGCCGGCGTAGGTCATCTCGATCGGGATCACACCCTCGAGGTAGAGGCGGTGCAGGAGCCACTCGAGCGGCACGCGGAAGACCTGGTAGCCGACCAGCACCGCGAGCGGGACGCCGTCGACGAGTCGGTCGCCCGGGCTCGAGAACGCGAGGAGGACCGTGCCGATCGTGATGATCAGGACGAGGAGCAGCGCAGGCGCAGGCATCGGATCGAAGCGGTCGAGCAGGCCCGCCCCGGCCAGCAGGCCCGGCAGCACGACGGACACCGTGAGCACCAGCGCGACGAGGCCCATGTCGCCGCGAGCCCAACCGGCCCCACTGCCCGGTGAGGTCTTCAGCAGCGCCGTCACGTAGAACGCGGCCACCAGGACCACGATGGCAATGAAGAGGACGTCGCTCAGGACCGATGGCTCGTTCACCGTTCGCTCAGGACGGATTCTCCTCGAAGATCTGCCCCAGATGGTGTTGGATGTGGCCCACGTAGTCCAGGACGACGAAGCTGAGCGGAACCGGTGGCTCCGCGGCGATTCGAACGGGCGTGTCTCGGTGCACGTCGGCAATCGCGTCGATCACGTGGACCAGGTGCCGATTGTACGCGCACCAGAAATCGACGAGGTCCGCCCAATCACGACTCGCGTAGCTCTGCGAGGCGACCCAGACCTGCTGGGCATACCCCGCGTCGTGCAGCTCGTCGCCGTCCTGTGCGCGCACGAATCGCTGGTGGTTGTTCGCCGCCGAGTCGATCAGGTGGCCCAGGATTTCCTTCCTCGACCACTTGCCTGGCGCCCGTGGCTCCGACGCCACGTGATCGTCGATGGCACGCAGACGCGGCTCCGCCGCGGCGATCTCATCGGCCAGGCGCCCGGCGATGACGTCGAACGGCTGGTCGGCGAGCGATGGGGCGAAGTAGGGCATGGAGCGTGTCGCGCTGGCCTCGGTAGCAGGGCCGACTGCGAACGTAATGAGCGGAGGCAGCGGACGCATCGCCGCGGGCGTCGGCCGTCGTCGGAACCGCCCGGGCGCGACGGAGCCAGCCGTCGCGGGCCGGTCGTTGATCGCTGCCGGCCTTGCCACTACCGTCTCACGTCCCGCGACCGGCCCCTCCGCCCGTCGCCTCAGCCCAACACCCCCATCGGCATGCTCAAGGTCGGAATCGTCGGCCTTCCCAACGTCGGCAAGTCTTCGCTCTTCAACGCCCTCACCGCGGTCGGCGCTCCGTCGGAGAACTACCCGTTCTGCACCGTGGAGCCGAACGTAGGCACCGTGGAAGTGCCCGACCCACGGCTGGACCGCATCCACGCCCTCTCGCAGTCCAAGACCAAAGTGCCCACGATCATCCAGTTCGTGGATATCGCGGGGCTCGTCGAGGGTGCGTCCCAGGGTGAGGGTCTCGGCAACAAGTTCCTCGGCAACATCCGTGAGGTCGACGCGATCGCGCACGTACTGCGCTGTTTCGATGATCCCGACGTGACGCACGTCCTGGGCGGCGTCGATCCGGTGCGTGACCGTGAGATCGTGGAGACCGAGCTCGCGCTCGCCGATCTCGATTCGGTCCAACGCCGGCTCGACAAGGTCGAAAAGAAGGCGAAGTCAGGCGAGAAGGACGCCATTCGCGAAAAGGCCCTACTCGACAAGGCGAATGCGGCGCTCCAGGAAGGGCGCCCGCTGCGGGGCCTCGACCTCACGGACGAGGAGCGACGCACGCTCAAGGGCTTTCAGCTCTTGACCGCGAAGCCTGTGCTCTACGTGGCCAACGTGGGCGAGGCCGACCTCCCCGATGCCGAGAACGAATGGACCGGGCGCCTGCGGGATGCGGTGGCGCACGATAGTCCCGAGGCACGGCACGAGGAGGCCGTCGTGACGATCTGCAGCGCGCTGGAGGCCGAGCTCGCGGAGATGGAGCCGGAGGAGCGCCAGCTCTTCCTCGAGGAGCTCGGACTGAAGGAGACGGGGCTCGATCGCCTCATTCGCGCGGCGTACACGCTCCTGGGGCTCGTCACATTCTTCACGACGGGCGAGAACGAGAGTCGGGCCTGGACCGTTCGCGCGGGCAGCACCGCGGCCGAGGCCGCGGGCACCATCCATTCGGACTTCGAGCGGGGCTTCATTCGTGCGGAGACCATCCACGTGGACGCCTTCGAGCGTCTGGGCTCGTGGAATGCCGCGCGTGACGCCGGCCAGCTCCGCTCGGAGGGGCGCGGCTACTCCGTCGTCGACGGCGACATCATGCTCTTTCGCTTCAACGTTTGAGGCGAACGCGGTTGCAGGTCGGGTGAGCTATCCCAGGTTGTGGAAGACCTTTTGCACGTCGTCGTCCTGCTCGAGCTGATCCACTAGCTCCAGGGCTTCCGTGGCCTGCTCTTCGGCCAGGTGCACCGGGTTCAGCGCGATGTACTCGAGCTCCGCGGATATCGGTGTGATGCCGCGCTCCTCGAACGCCCGCTGCATCTGCCCGAAGTCGGGGAAGGCACAGCGGACGACGAGCTGTGGCTCCCCCTTCTCGCCACTGCTCTCGCCCATCTCTTCGAGGCCGTGGTCGATCAGGTCGAGCTCCAGGGACTCGGCGTCGATGCCCTCCGGATTCAGTCGGAAGACGCCCATGTGCTTGAAGGCGAAGGCGACGCTACCGGTGGAGCCCAGGCTGCCGCCCTTGTGGCTGAAGTGCGAGCGTAGGTTGGCGACGGTGCGCGTCGGGTTGTCCGTGGCGGTCTGGACGAGCACGGCCACGCCGTGCGGCGCATACCCTTCGTAGAGGATCTCCTCGTACGCCGCGGCGCCCTGCCCCGAGGCGCGCTTGATGGCGGCCTCGATCTTGTCCTTGGGCATGTTCACGGCGCGCGCGTTCTGGATGACGCGCCGGAGCGCCGGGTTGTTCTCCGGGATCGGCCCGCCCGACTTCACCGCGATCGCGATGTCCTTGCCGATACGGGCGAACTGCTTGGCCATCCGGTCCCAGCGGCGAAACATCGTCGCCTTCCGGGTCTCGAAGATCCGTCCCATGCGGGTGTCCTTCCCCTGCCGTTCGTCTAGTTTCTGGGTCGCGCAGGGCGGAAACTTACACGTGCGCGGACGGTTCGGTATCGGTCGGGGGTGCGCCTACTGCGGCGCGACGAACCGGAACTCCAGGTAGGTGATCGGCTCCACGACCTCGCTGTACCTGTGCGCCGATCCCGCGGGAATGATGATGATGTCCCCCTTCACGACCCGGTGGGCTTCTCCGCCCTCGATCGTGGCCGGCGCGCCCTCTCGACGGACCACCCGCCCTCCGGTCACCACCGTCCCCGAACCCTCGACGATGTAGTGCATCTCCGTGTTTCCGGGGTGTGCGATGGCCCCGTTCGGCACGGGCCGGTGGACCAGGCTCGCGCGGTACTGATCGGTGACGGTGATCGACGCGCTGGCCATGTCGCCCCCGCCCGCCATCGAGCGGGCGAGCGCGGCCTGCAGGTCCGCGTTGGCCCGGAAGATCCCGGCAGAGCCAGGAGCCGGTGCGGGCGGAGGCGAGTTCCCCTGCCCGGCCGCCTCCCCGGCCACCGCCGCGACGAGGAGCAGCGCCATGCCCAACGGAGTCGACGTCTTCATCGTGGTCCCCACCTTTCTCTGGAGAATCGAGCGTCGCGACGCGCGCGCCCTTGATACGGCCTCGGGTCCCAGCCTGTCAATGCGACGTCCGGACCTCGTGCCGAAGAGCGATCATGCCGCTCTTGTAGGTCTTCACCTCCATTAGATGAAGCTCCACGTCCTCGTCGAGCCCCTGGAAGAAGGAGATGCCGTCCCCGATCAGGATCGGCATGATGGAGTAACGGATCTCGTCGGCCAGGCCGAGGCGAAGACATTCGCCCGAGACCGCACCGCCTCCGACGAACCAGATGCTCCCGAACGTCGGCCGCAGCCGGCCGTTCACCAGCTCCCGGAGATCGCCGGAGTAGAACTCGACCGTCTCCCTGTGCTTGGGCAGATCTCGGCTCGTGAGGACGAACGTGGGCTTGTCGCCGTAGGACCAACCGAACCCCTTCGCCTCGAAGTCCAACGCGGTCTCATAGGTCCGCGATCCCATGACGTAGCAGTCAATCCCCGCCAGAAACTCCTCGACATATGCCGGGTCCAGGTTCTCCCCGTCCGGATACTCGTCCGAGGTCTCCAGCCAGTCCACGCTCCCGTCCTTGCGAGCGATGAAGCCGTCGAGACTCGCGACCATGTGGATCGTCACGCGGGAACTCGTGTCGCCCATCGTCACGCCTCCGACCGCTGCGGCTCGAGCGCTGGCCGCGACGGGCTTAGACCGTGAGCGCACACCGGCACCCCCTCGGAGCCTGAGACTCCGTACCTGCTCTTCTTCGCCATCTGTTCTCACTGCTTTCTCGGTTTCGGTGCACCTTATTCGGTCCCCTGGCGTCGTGGGGACGTCGGGCATGGATCCGCACCGTACGAGCAGAACACACAGCAGTCGCCGCTCCGGGGCCTGACATCGACGCCGCATGCCGCACAGACGTGGACGATGACGCACGCGTCGACCGGAACCGCCTCCACCGACTCGTGCCCACAGTGGGGACACGTGAGTCGGGTCATCATGTCACTCCTTCCGCCTGCCATCCTTCCCTCGCTGGGTCAGCGCCGCCACGTGGGCCACGAACCCTATCCGACGACGTCGGCTCGGTCGCGCACCGTCATCATCGTAGCCAGCATCCTGGCTACCGGCGACTCCGCGCCATCGACCACGCGCCCGCGTGCGACCAACTCCTCCCCCTCGGGGAGCCATGAGGTTCGTCTTGAACTCGACGCTCAACACGGCAGCACCTCCGGCATGAGGCTCAGGGCCGCGTAGCCACAGGCGCTGTCGAGCGCCGCAGCAAGGACGCCCGCGTGAAGGAATCCGTGCTGTTGAGCGGCAAAGCTGCTCCGGACAACCTGCTCGAAGCGCGGATTCGTCATTCACTCTCACGCCCCGAGTGGGTAACGGTCATCGGGCACCTAGATACGTCGGTCGCCCGAGCGAGGCACGAACCGCATGAACGGGCTCACTCTTCCCTCCGCCGGCCCCCATCCGGCCGGGGGGAACCAGAAATGTCCCTCCACATCACGAATGGCCCGAGTGGCGGCGTTGGGCCAGCGAATCGCACCCCCCGCGACACAGACAATCGGCGGAGATCAACCCACGCGCGCGCCGCGCAGGTCCACGGCAAGTGCTTCCTCGCCGTCGGGGAGCACGTTGAACATGCGAAAACTGAAATGATCCGGGTCGTACCAGTCGAGGACGATGCGCCAGCCCCAGTCCGGGGATCCGTCTCCCGCTGGGTACGTGCAGAACAAGGCGACCGCGCTGCCTTGGGTGTGGCCGTGGAGCACCAACGGGTTGACCGCGTGGAACGTGTCGGTGAAGTCGCCGCGGCACGCGGCACCGGGTCCCCGGAGCACGAGCTCGCCTTCCTTCGGCACGCCTTCGTGCGCCCAGCGCACGGAGACGCGGTCCGCGCTGACGACGAGGGTTCCGTCCGAAACGTGGGCCGGCGTGCCCGGCATGAACCAGAGCCGGTTGGGACCGGCGAAGCGACCGTGGTGCGAAGCTGGAATCATTCTGCGATCCTACGCTCGGCCCTGAGAAGCGCAAGACCATGCACGCCCCGTTCGGCGTTGGCGGCGGTCAGATGACTGAACCGCGCCGGCTTTGCCGGAGACCAGGTGAGTTGAGTGTCGCCAGTGCCGCGGGGGCGAACTCGAGACTGCGATAGTACTGCTCTTCGAGCTCGGCCGGGGGAACATCGCGGATCGGACCGAGCAGGCGGTGGTGGTTGAACCACCACACCCGCTCGAGGGTGGCGAACTCGACGTCCTCGAGGTCCTTCAGCCGCTCGCGTTCGTCCGTCTTCAGGCCTGGGCTGTGGCCCGCGTCGCGCTCAGCCTGACGCACCCAGTTACGCTGCCGACAGCGGCTACGTTGCCGTCAGTGCATTGATTGTCACGTAATACCCGTCAAGATCACGCACCGAAAACTCCAGTGTGCCCGTGTTCGGGTTCGGGTGCGGCTCCTCGGACAACTCGGGAACGAGAGCACGAGCGCGGCGGAGAGCGTCGGCGAAGTCGTCCACGCGGAAGAACAGCAAGAGACCGTTACCGGGAGCACCTCTGTCTGGGGTCAGCAAGGTCGGATGTCCGTGATCTCCCCAGCGATGGAAGCAGACGAGGACGGTCTCGTCACGATCTACGACTTGATCAAACACTGACCCATCGGGATGAGTATTGAGACAACCCAATAGGGACTGGTACCAACGAGAACTGCTTCGCACATCACTGACGCCGATGATCGGCCACGTACGCTTCATCGATCCTCCTTCGACCAATTGGCCCACGTCAGGCTGCCCCGCGGACTCGCCAACTAAGGTCCAGGGTCACGAGGCTCTCTGGCCCACCTGCTTCTGCTCCAGCGTATGACGCTCAGAGGTTGCCGGCGCGGCGCCAGGCGCGAAGGATGAAAGGCCACGTTCCGCTCCACTTCGCCAAACCGTTCACCATTCACGCAAGCCAGCAGCGCCGTGCTCTCCGGAGCGCGCGAAGCGCGCGAAGGCGCGAACCGCATTGTTAGAAGATGTGTGTCGTCGCGTTACGAAAAACACCTTGCTGTTTCGCGCATCCTACTGACCTTCCTTGAGAATCTGTTCCCACCGCGCAGTGCGCTCCGCCGTCGAAGTGTCTTCGATGCGTGACGCTACCGTCCAAACGTGGCCGGAGGGATCGATAAACCATGCGATGCGATCTCCCCAAAACTGGTCCTGGAGCGGGACGAGAACACGAGCACCGTTGGCCACCGCACGGTCCACCGTCGCATCGACATCCGCGACATAAACGAAGATCACCACCGGCGAGCTAGCGTCCGCTGCCGGCGCGCGACTCGGCAGGGTCGGCCAGATACCCTCGATCATGATCATCTCACCACTGATCTTCAGCAGCCCGTGCACGACCCGGCCGTCGGGTCCTGGCCGTCGGTTCAGCTCCTCCGCCTCGAAGGTGCGG
>CAZBCN010000040.1:0-28012 GCA_964490285.1 uncultured Gemmatimonas sp.
TCGAGATGAACACGCGCATCCAGGTCGAGCACCCGGTCACGGAGCTGGTCACCGGGCTGGACTTGGTCGACCTGCAGTTCCGGGTCGCCTCGGGTGAGCCGCTCGGGTTCGAGCAGTCGGACGTTCGACTGACCGGCCACGCGATCGAGTGCCGCATCACGTCGGAGGACCCCTACTCGGGCTTCCTCCCCTCCACGGGCACGATCACGCACCTGGAGATACCGGGCGGGCCTGGCGTGCGTTGGGACGGAGGCATTCAGCGGGGCCACGAGGTCACACTCCACTACGACCCGTTGCTGGCCAAGCTGATCGTGAGCGCGCCCGACCGGGCCACAGCCGTCGCGCGTATGGCGCGTGCGCTCGACGAGCTCCTCGTCGTCGGGGTCGAGACGAGCGCGCCCTATCTGCGCAGCGTCATGGACGAGCCGGACTTCCGTCGCGGCGACCTGTCCATTCAATACGTGGACGAGCATGCGGAGCTCCTGTCACCGCAACCGACGGACAGCGAACTGAGAGCCGCCGCCCTGGCGGGCGCACTTCTCGAGGAAGAGTACCGGGAGCGGCGGCGCGCACCGCGCATCGGCGGGGCCGGACAGAACGGAATGTCGACGTGGCGCGCCTCGGGCTGGCCGTGGCGGGTGACCGATGGCGGCTGAGCGAGTGACGGACGAGGTCCAGGTCACGGTGCGCGCGATCGCCGCGGGAGGCGCGGGCGTGGCGGACCTCCCCGACGGGCGCGTCGTCTTCGTGCCGCGCACGGCGCCCGGCGACCGCGTTCGCGTGCGCATCGAGCGGAGCAAGCCGCGCTGGGCGACCGCGTCGCTGAGCCGCATCATCGAGCCGGGCCCCGAGCGTCGAGAGGCGCTCTGCGCGCTCTACGACACGTGCGGGGGATGTCAGCTGCAACACCTGCCGTACGACCGCCAGCTCGAGTGGAAGGCGCGCATCGTTCGCGACGCGCTTCTTCGCATCGGGGGCCTCTCCTCGGCGGAGCTTCCCGAGGTCGTGCCTTCGCCGCAGGAGACGGGGTACCGCAATCGCATCACGTTCACGCTTCGGCGACTGCCGGGCGGCCGCGTGGTCGCGGGCTTTCATGCGCTCCACCGCCCGACGCACGTGGTCGACGTGCAGGGCCAGTGCGTGCTGCCGCGTCCCGCGCTGCTCGATGCGTGGCGGGCGCTGCGATCGGCCTGGGGCCCGGGGGCGCAGCTCCTCCCCGGGGGCGGACGTCTGCGCCTCACCCTGCGGGACGACAGGGGGGGCGTCGCGCTCGTGGTGGAGGGGGGTGCGCCCGGATGGTCGGCCGCGGCGCTCGCCGCCGCGGCTCCGGTGCTCGCGGCGATCTGGCATCGCGCGGGAGACGAGCGGGGGGAGCCACTGCTCGTGTCCGGCGCCCCCGAGTCGGGATCGACGGGCTTCGTGCAGGTGAACCCCGAGGCCGCCGCGCCCCTCGTCGCGCACGTGCTGGGGGCGGCGGGCGGACCCGCGGGCAAGGTGGTCGACGCCTACTGCGGGGAAGGCGAGTACGCGCGGTCGCTCGCCGAACGGGGCTGGGATGCGACGGGCATCGAATCGGATCCGGCCGCGTGTACGACCGCACGCCGAGGCGCGCCCGCCGGCTGCGTGGTGATGGAAGGCCGAGTCGAGAACCTGCTCGAAGCGGCGCTTCCCGCGGATCTCCTCATCGTCAACCCGCCTCGCGCCGGGCTCGATCCCGAGGTCCTTCGCATCATCGCCGCCGCGCCGCCGCGGCGCCTGATCTACGTGAGCTGCGACCCGGCGACGCTCGCACGAGATGTGGCGGGCCTCGGCGACGCGTACGCTCCGGCGTCTCTGCGTTGCTTCGACCTCTTTCCGCAGACCGCGCACGTCGAGACGGTGCTCGTGCTCGACGCGCAGGAGCGCGCCTGATGCGCTACCACGTGCGGATCGGCGAGCGCACCTTCGAGGTGGATCTCGGCGAGGAAGGTGTGCGCCTCGACGGGGCGCCCGTCCCGGCCGACCTCGCCCGTGCGGAGGGGACGCCGGCACGTGGGCTGATGGTGGACGCCGAGACGTACCGGGTCGTCGCCGACCGCGGCCCGCGAGGAAGCTGGAAGCTCCACCTGCGGGGACGAACGCTGGAGGTCGACGTGGTCGACGAGCGGACCAAGGCCATCAGGGACATGACGGGAGCCGGCTCGGCGGCGCTCGGTCCGCGGCCGATCGCCGCGCCCATGCCGGGCATGGTGCTCAAGGTCGAGGTCGCGGAAGGCGACGTCGTGCAACCGGGCCAGGGCGTAGTCATCGTCGAGGCCATGAAGATGGAGAACGAGCTCAAGTCCACGGGTGCGGGCAGGGTGACCCGCGTCCACGTCCGCCGCGGCGATGCAGTCGAGAAGGACCAGGTGCTCGTCGAACTGGAGGCGCTGGAGGGGGCATGAAGCACCACCGGACGGACAGCGGGATCGAGGTCGAGCGCGTCTACCATGCACGGCCCACCGACGCCGACGCCGAAGCCGAGCCGGCGGAGTTCCCCTTCACGCGCGGGATCCACCCCGACATGTACCGCGGCAGGCCGTGGACGATGCGCCAGTACGCGGGCTTCGGCACCGCCGAGGAGACGAACGCGCGGTTCCGGTACTTGCTCGAACAGGGTCAGACCGGCCTCTCGGTGGCGTTCGATCTCCCCACGCAGATGGGATACGACTCGGACGCTCCCATGGCCGCGGGCGAGGTGGGCAGGGTCGGCGTGGCGATCTCGTCACTCGACGACATGCGCCGCCTGCTCGATGGTATTCGCCTCGATTCGGTCTCGACATCGATGACGATCAACTCGACGGCCGCTATCCTGCTGGCGTTCTACGTGGCGATCGGCGACGAGCAGGGCGTTCCGAGAGCGGAGCTCTCCGGCACCGTGCAGAACGACATGCTCAAGGAGTACGTCGCGCGCGGCACGTACATCTATCCCGCGGATCGGAGCCTCAGGCTCGTCGCCGACATCATCGCCTTCTGCTCGCGCGAGATCCCCAGGTGGAATCCGATCTCGATCTCGGGCTACCACATGCGCGAGGCCGGTTCGACGGCCCCGCAGGAGGTCGGGTTCACGCTCGCGAACGGGCTGGAGTACGTCGAGCGCGCGCGCGCCCTGGGTCTCGACATCGAGGCGTTCGCGCCGCGCCTCTCGTTCTTCTTCGCGGCGCACAACGATCTCCTCGAGGAGGTCGCCAAGTTCCGGGCGGCGCGGCGGCTCTGGGCGCGGCTCCTGCGCGAGCGGTACGGCGCCTCGGACGCATCGTGCCGCCTCCGCTTCCACGCCCAGACCGGCGGCTCGACGCTGACGGCGCAGCAGCCACTGAACAACGTGGTGCGGGTGACCGTGCAGGCCCTGGCTGCGGTGCTCGGTGGGACGCAGTCGCTGCACACGAACGGGTACGACGAGGCGCTCGCGCTCCCGTCGGAGACCGCGGCGAAGCTCGCGCTGCGCACCCAGCAGATCCTGGCCGGAGAGTCGGGTGTGACGCACACGGTCGACCCGCTCGGCGGCTCCCATTACGTGGAGGCGCTCACCGACGAGGTGGAGCGCCGGGCTCGGGAGTACGTGGAGGAGATCGACGGCCGCGGGGGGGCGGCACGCGCGATCGAGTTCATGCAGAGCGAGATCGAGAGGGCGGCGTATCGCTTCCAGCAAGAGATCGAGTCGGGGGATCGGACGGTGGTGGGCGTGAATGCGCAGGTGGACGAGGCGATCTCTCCCCGCATCGAGCGGCCGGACTATGCTGCGCTCGAGCGGGAGCAGGCCGACCGGCTGAAGGCGTTCAGGCAACGGCGCGACGCGCGCGCCGTCCGCTCGGTCCTCGAGTCGGTTCGCAGCGCGGCACGGGGGAGCGAGAACCTCCTCCCACCCATCATCGAGGCGGTGAAAAGGGGTGTCACCCTGGGCGAGATCGGCGATGCCCTGCGGGCCGAATGGGGTACGTTCGACGGGTAGGCGCCCGGGCCGGGCCTGGTTAGCTTGCAAGGCTTTCATCGCTGCCGATTTTCCCGCTCTCCCCCGCCATGCCGACGTACGACTACGAGTGCCCCAAAGGCCATCGCTTCGAGGCCTTTCAGAAGATGACCGCCAAGCCCGTGGCCACGTGCCCCGAGTGCGGCGCGCGCGCGCGCCGCAAGATCTCGGGTGGCGCGGGATTCCTCTTCAAGGGCGGGGGCTTCTACGTCACGGACTATCGCTCGGACGACTACAAGAAGAAGGCGTCCGCCGACTCCGGGGCTCCGCCGGATACGAAAGCGAAGGACAAGTCGGACGGCGGCTCCGCGCCGAAGAAGGCCGAGACGAGCGCAGCGAAGAGCGTCAAGACCTCGTCGGAATCCTGACGGTGCCGCAAGACGCGATCAGGGCCGCATTGGGGGCGGTGCTGGCCGACCTCGGCGGCACCGGGGTCGAGATCCGCCTCGAGCGGCCGCGCGACCCCCAGCACGGGGATCTCTCCACCAACCTCGCCATGGCGCTCGCCAAGCAGCTCGCGCGCCCCCCTCGCGAGGTGGCACAGGAGATCGCGCACAGGCTCGACCTGAAGGCCGCCGGCGTCGACGCGGTGGAGGTCGCCGGCCCGGGCTTCCTCAACTTCCGTCTGAGTACCGACGCGGTGGCATCGGTGCTGGACGAGATCCTCGAGCACGACGCGGACTTCGGGAAGAGCGATGTGGGGGGCGGCCGCACGGTCATGGTGGAGTTCGTCTCCGCCAACCCCACGGGACCGCTGCACCTCGGACACGGTCGTCAGGCCGCGCTCGGTGACGCGGTGGCGTCCCTGCTCGAATGGACGGGCTGGGGCGTGCACCGCGAGTACTACTACAACGACAGCGGTCGCCAGATGGAGTTGCTCGCGCTCTCGGTGCGTGCGCGCTATCGCCAGCGCCTCGGCCGGGATGAGCTCCTTCCCGAAGACGGATACCGCGGCGCGTACGTTGCCGAGGTGGCCGACGTGCTGATCGAGAAGGTCGGGGACCGGTACCTGAACGACGACTCGCAGGAAGCGCTCGACGAGATCCGCCACTTCGCCGTCCAGATGCTCCGCGAGGAGCAGGACCGAGACCTGAGCGACTTCCGCGTCCACTTCGACGAGTACTTCCTGGAGTCGTCGCTCTATACCGACGGGCTCGTCGACGGCACGGTCGAGGCCCTCCGCGCGACGGGCCTCGTCTACGAGCTGGACGGGGCGACTTGGCTGCGTACGACGGCGTTCGGCGACCAGAAGGATCGTGTCATGATCCGCAGCAACGGACAGCCGACGTACTTCCTTCCCGACGTGGCGTACCACAAGAACAAGTGGGACCGCGGCTACCACCGCGTCATCAACATCCAGGGGTCCGACCACCATGGGACCATGGCCCGCGTTCTCAGCGGCGTTCGGGCCCTCGGGCTCCCGGAAGGCTTCCCCGAGTACGTGCTCCACCAGATGGTGCGCGTCGAGCGAGACGGTCAGGAGGTCAAGTTCTCCAAGCGTGCGGGCTCCGGGGTCACGCTCCGGGAGCTGTACGAGGAAGTCGGAGTGGACGTGGCCCGCTACTTCTTCCAGATGAGAAAGCCCGACGCGCAGCTGCTGTTCGATCTCGACGTCGCGCTCGACCGGTCGGAGAAGAACCCCGTCTACAAGGTCCAGTACGCGCACGCGCGGATGTGCTCGATCTTCGCCAAGGCCGGTATCGACCCGAAGACGATCGAGCCGGGGGCGTCGAACGAGCTGCTCGGGGAGGACCTCGAGCGCGAGCTCGTGAAGCGTCTGAAGGAATTCCCGGCGGTGGTCGAGCGCGCCGCGGCGCAGGCCTCGCCGCACGTGCTCTGCGACTACCTCGAGCAGACCGCCGCGGCGGCTAACTCCTGGTATCACTCCGGGAACCCGACCCGGAACCCCGGGCTCGCGGTCCTCGTGGAGGACCCGCGGCTGCGCGCGGCGCGCCTCGCGCTCGCGCGTGCCGTACAGATCGTGCTGCGCAACGGGCTGACCATCCTGGGAATCACCGCCCCCACGCGCATGGTGCGCGCTGCCGGGCAAGACGCGGCCTGACGCCGCCCCTGACGAGCGACATGTCGATCCTCTGCGTGGGCAGCGTTGCCCTGGACTCGGTGGAGACGCCGTTCGGGGCCGCGGAGCGGGTGCTCGGTGGCTCGGCGGTCTACTTCGCTGCCGCCGCGACGCTCTTCCATCCCGTCCAGATCGTGGGTGTGGTCGGGTCGGACTATCCGCTCGGTGAGCTGAACTTCCTGGCCGGCCGCGGCGCCGACCTCTCCGGCATCGAGCGGCGCGAGGGCGAGAGCTTCTTCTGGGCGGGCCGATACCACTTCGACCTGAACTCCCGCGACACGCTCGAGACGCGGCTCGGTGTCTTCGCGGACTTCCAGCCGAAGATCCCCCCGTCGTTCCGCGCCGCGCGCTTCGTCTTCCTCGGCAACATCGATCCGAAGCTCCAGCACGACGTCCTGGATCAGGTCGATGCTCCCGAGGTCGTGGCGTGCGACACCATGAACTACTGGATCGAGGGCAGCAGGGACGTCCTGCTCGACCTGCTTCCGCGGGTGCGCATCCTCATCATCAACGACGAAGAGGTGCGCCAGCTCGCGAGCGAGCCCAACCTCCTCAAGGCCGCGCGTTGGGTGCAGGCGCGCGGGCCCGAGCTCGTCGTGGTGAAGAAGGGCGAGCACGGTGCGATCCTGTTCGCTCGGGACTGGCTCTTCTTCGTGCCGGGATTCCCGCTCGAGTCGGTCTTCGATCCGACGGGCGCGGGGGACGCGTTCGCGGGCGGATTCGTGGGGTACCTCGCGCGCGCGGGCTCCCTGGCCCCCGACCACCTGAAGCGGGCGATGGTGTACGGCTCGGTGATGGGTTCGTTCGCGGTCGAGGAGTTCAGCGTGCGGAGGCTGGTCGACCTCCCCCCTGCGGACATCGAGCGCCGGCTGCTCCGCTTCAGGGAGATCACGGCGTTCGAGACGCACGTCGGCCCCCAGGCGGAGCGTTGAGCCATGTCTGAGGGTCTCTCCTACCGAGATGCGGGTGTGGACCTCGACGCCGCGGTGCGTGCGAAGGAGCGCCTGAGGGAGCTCGTCGCCTCCACACGGGACGCGAACACGCTCTCGGAGTTGGGTGCGTTCGGCGGGTTGTACCTGGTTCCGCCGGATCTTTCCGCGCCGGTCCTGGTGTCCAGCGCGGACGGAGTCGGAACCAAGCTCAAGATCGCGTTCGCGGCGGGACGCCACGACACGGTCGGGCAGTGTCTCGTGAACCACTGCGTGAACGACATCCTCGTCCAGGGTGCGCGTCCGCTCTTCTTCCTCGACTACGTTGCCGCCGCGGCGATGGACGAGCGCGTGGTGCACCAGATCGTCTGGGGCGTGGCCGAGGCCTGTCGCCAGAACGGGTGCGCGCTGCTCGGAGGCGAGACGGCGCAGATGCCCGGCTTCTACGGTGCGGGCGAATACGACCTCGCGGGCTTCGTCGTCGGAGTCGTCGAGCGCGCCAAGCTCGTGGACGGCTCCGCGGTACGCGCAGGGGACGCGCTGATCGGGCTCGCCTCGTCCGGGCTCCACACGAACGGGTACACCCTCGCCCGCCGCATCGTGTTCGACGCGATGGGGCTCGGCGTGGACGCGGAGCTCCCCGGCACGGGGCGTACCGTTGCCGACGAGCTGCTCACGGTCCACCGCAGCTATTTGGCGGCGCTGCGTGCGCCGCTCCGCGACGGGATCGTCCACGGCCTCGCGCACGTGACCGGCGGCGGGATCCCCGGCAATTTGCCGCGCATCCTGCCCGAGGGGCTCGGCGCCACGGTGAGGCGCGCGGCGTGGGAGGTGCCGGCCGTCTTCCGGACGCTCCAGCGCGGGGGGCGAGTGGAGCTGGAGGAGATGGACCGGGTCTTCAACATGGGGATCGGCATGATCGTCGTGGCCGGCCCGGAGGCCGCGCCCGCCGTGCTCGCAGCGGCGGCGAAGGAAGGCGTGGAGGGTTGGGTGATCGGATCCGTCGTCCCGGGCGAGGGTGTCACCTACACATGATGCGCCGTGCCGCCGCTGCTTTCGGATTCGCGCTCCTCTGCGCACCCGGTAGCGCAGCGGCTCAGAGCGCAGCGGGTCTCGCGAGCTCGTGCATCGGCGGAGGCGGTGGTGCCGCCTGGTGCGCACGCGCCGCAGGCGCCGGGCGTGACCTCGCCGGCTACGTCGGCCTGCTGGCGGCCCCGGGTTCCGAGCTCTCCGGCCAGGGCTCGACGCTCGGGCGGCGGTTGGGCGGCATGCCCCGCGTCGCGGCGGCCGCGCGCGCGGGGGGGGTGCAGGTCGAAGTGCCGTCGCTGGTGGCCACGGCTGCGGACGACGGCTCCCACTCCGTGTTCGGCGCCCAGGCGACGCTCGCGCTCGGGGTCTTCGAAGGGCTGAGCGTGCTGCCCACCGTCGGGGGTGTCTTCTCGGCCGACGTGATCGGTTCGGCGAGCTTCCTGTTCTTTCCGAGCGGCGACGGCTTCGACGGCCGGACGGACGTGCTCTCGGTCGGCGCGCGGGTCGGCATTCTGCGGGAGTCGTTCACGCTTCCGGCCGTCACGGTCTCGGTGAGCCGGCGCTTCGCGGGTAGGCTCCAGTTCGGCGACGTCGGCGCGGGCGACTCCGCACAGGTGGCCATCGATCCGGCGGTGACGTCGCTCCGCGCGACCGTGAGCAAGGACCTCTTCGCGTTCGGCGTGATGGCCGGGGTGGGTTGGGACGACCTCGATTCGGAGACCACGGTGCGCGCCACGAATGGTGCCGGGGGCTTCACGAGCCACACCGCGTCGGTGAGCGCCAGCCGGCGCACCGCATTCGTCGGCCTCTCGAAGCAGATCGCGCTTCTCGCGTGGGCATCCGCCGAGCTAGGGTGGGTGAGTGGGTTCGACCCGGTGACCGCGGGAGCAAGCTCGTCGCCCGACGTGGGACGGGTGTTCTACGGGAGCGTCGCGCTCCTGCTCAAGCTCTGAACGTGTCCGAGCTCGAGTCCCTTTCGCTCGCCGACGCGGCGCACCTCGAGTGGGCGCGTAAGCTCGGCCGGCGCGGCTGGGGCCACGCGCATCCGAACCCTCTGGTCGGCTGCGTGATCGTGAACGGGGATCGCACGGTGGGGGAGGGATGGCATGCGGTGTTCGGCGGACCGCACGCCGAGATCGTCGCGCTCGAAGAGGCACGCAGTCGCGCGCAGGGCGCGACCGTGTACGTGTCACTCGAGCCGTGTAATCATCACGGCAAGACGCCCCCGTGCTCGGAGGCGCTCCTGGCCGCGGGGGTGCGCAGGGTCGTGTTCGGTGCGCGCGACCCCGGCCGCGAGTCCGGTGGCGGCGCCCGTGCGCTGCGCGCGGGCGGCGTCGAGGTCGTGGGCCCCGTGTGGCCCGACCGCGAGGGGCGCTCCGAGAACCCCGCGTTCTTCCACACGACCACGCACGCTTCGCCGTTCGTGGCGCTCAAGCTCGCCATGAGCCTCGACGCCCGCGTCGCCGCGGCCCCCGGCGAGCGGACTCGTGTCACGGGCCTCGAGTCGGACCTGGAGGTGCACAGACTCCGGACCGGCTTCGACGCGCTCCTGGTGGGGGCGGGCACGGTCCGCGCCGACAATCCCCGTCTCACCGTGCGACTGGTGCCCCCGGGCCGAGAGCCGCCCCGACGCATCGTGCTGGATCCGGACGCGGGGCTTCCCTCCGGGGCCGCCCTGTTCGAGGACCACGCCCACGCCCCCGTTCACGTGTTCGTGCGCGAGGACGCCGAGGAGAGTCAGATCGAACGGCTCGAGCGCGGTGGGGCGCACGTCCACCCCGTGGCGCGAGCGCCCGGCGGCGGCCTGGACATGGACCAGGTACTGGCGACGAGCTGGGATCTCGGCGTCCGCTCGATCCTCTGCGAGGGAGGGGCCCGCCTCGCCGAGGCGCTCCTGCGGGAGCGGAGGGTGCATCGGCTCTACTTGTTCGTAGCGCCCACGACCTTCGGTGCCCGGGGCCTCCCGGCGTTCCCCCCGGACGCCGACGCGCTTCGCTGGGACGACTTCGAGCAGGTGGCACCCCCCCGGCAGCACGGGCGGGACACGCTCATCACCCTCGATCGGCAGGAGCTCTAGTGTTCACGGGCATCGTGGAGGCGACGGGGGTCGTTCGCGACGTCCAGGAGCGCGAGTCCACGCGCAGGTTCTGGGTGGAGTCGGGGGAGCTGGCGGCCGAGCTCCGCGCCGGCGACTCCGTGGCCGTGGATGGCGCCTGCCTCACGGTCGTCGAACGAACGCCGGGAAGGTTCGCGGTGGACGTGATCGGAACCACCCTCGAGCGCACCATCGCCGGGCGCTACCGGGAAGGCTCGCGCGTGAACCTCGAGCGGGCCCTCCGGGCCGACGGACGCATCGACGGGCATCTCGTTCAGGGACATGTAGATGGAATCGGGCACCTCGTGCAGTGTATTATGGACGGTGAGTTCTGGAGGATGGACTTCCGGCTGCCGGCGGAGGTAGCGTCGCAGACGGTCGCGCGAGGGTCGGTGGCCATCAACGGAGTGAGTCTCACGGTGAGCGAGCTGATGAGTCCCGAGGTCTGTCGGATCGGAGTGATTCCCTACACGCACGAGCACACGAACCTGGGTGTGCTGGAGGCAGGAGCCGCGGTGAACGTCGAGGGGGACATCATCGGGAAGTACGTCGCCAAGATCCTCGCGGCCCGCGCGCCATGAAGCTCGACCGCGTGGAGGACGCCATCGAAGCGATTCGTCGCGGCGAGATGATCATCGTCGCCGACGACGAGGATCGTGAGAACGAGGGAGATCTGGTCATGGCGGCCGCGGCCGTCACCCCGGAGCACGTCAACTTCATGACGAAGCACGGTCGGGGGCTGATCTGCGTCGCCCTGACCGACGAGCGCGCGGACGCGCTCGAGCTCCCGCTCATGACGGAGAAGAACACCGATCCGCAGGGGACCGCCTTCACGGTCTCGGTGGATGCGCACCGCCGCTTCGGGGTCACGACCGGCATCAGCGCTCAGGACCGTGCGAAGACGATCGAGCTGCTCGTCGATCCATCGACGGCACCCGCGGATCTACGGCGACCGGGGCACATCTTCCCGCTCCGCGCAAAGCCGGGCGGCGTGCTCCGCCGTGTCGGCCAGACCGAGGCGTCCGTGGATCTCGCTACGCTCGCAGGCTTCCCGCCGGTGGGCGTGATCTGTGAGATCCTCAATGGCGACGGCACGATGGCGCGCCGACCCGAGCTGGAGACCCTGGCAGCCGAGCACCGACTCCGCTTCATCACCGTTGCGCAGCTCGTCGCTTACCGGCTCACCAAGACGCGCATCATCGAGCGCATCACCGACGTGAGCCTTCCGACGCGCCACGGCGACTTCCGGGTCGTCGCCTACCAGAGCGTGCTGGACGGCCGGGAGCACGTGGCGCTCATCAAGGGCGATCTCCAGGGCAAGGCGAACGTGCTGGTGCGCATGCACTCCGAGTGCATGACCGGCGACGTCTTCGGCTCCCTCAGGTGCGACTGCGGCGAGCAGCTCGCCGCAGCGATGCAGCGCATCGAGGAGGAGGGTCTCGGCGCGATCGTGTACCTTCGGCAGGAGGGAAGGGGGATCGGGCTGGCGAACAAGCTGAGGGCGTACAAGCTCCAGGACGAGGGGATGGATACCGTCGAGGCGAACGCCGAGCTGGGGTTCAAGCCTGACCTGCGGGACTACGGCATCGGTGCCCAGATCCTGCTGGACCTCGGGCTGCACTCGATCCGGCTGCTGACGAACAACCCGCGTAAGATCGTGGGCCTCGACGGCTACGACATCGAGGTCACGGGTCGGGAGCCGCTCCGCATCGAGCCCGGCGAGCACAACGAGCGATACCTCGACACGAAGCGGGCCAAGCTGGGCCACATCCTGTGACGTCGGCCGGCTCACCAGCCGCCGCACCACGCGGCGCTCGGGAGGCGGCCGGTCTGCGCGTGGCCATTCTGGCCGCGCGCTTCAACGCCGATATCACCGACCGACTCGTCGAGGGCGCGCTGCGTGCGCTGCTCGAGCACGGCGCGTCGAACGCGGACATCGAGGTCGTACGGGTGCCGGGCGCGTGGGAGCTGCCCCAGGCGGCGGCTCGGGCCGTCCAGGTGGGGCGCTTCGGGGCGATCGTGGCGCTCGGATGCGTGATCCGCGGTGAGACGCCCCACTTCGAGTACGTGTGCAGCCAGGCGACGCTCGGCCTCGGTGAGGTCGCGCGTGCTTCCGAGGTGCCGATCGCGTTTGGCGTGCTCACCACCGACGATGCCGACCAGGCGCGTGCACGCGCGGGCTCGGGTCCGGACAACAAGGGATACGAGGCTGCGATGGCCGCGCTCGAGATGGTGTCGGCCTTCCGGCAGCTGAGGGCCGATTGAGCGAACCGGTTCGGATGGTGGGAAGTGAGCGGCTGGACCGTAGCCGCGCGCGCGCGTGGATCCTGCAGGTTCATTATCGCTGGGAGAGCGAGGGGTCCAAGGGACCGCTCGCCGAGGCGCTGCGGGCGACGATCGCCACCCGCCACGTGTCGCCGCGGCGTCTCCCCTACGTTCGACGGGTGATCGCGTTGATGGACCAACACCGCCCCCAGCTCGACGACGCGTTGCGTGCCGCGCTCGACAACTGGAGGCTCGAGCGGCTCTCGGCGATGGACCGCGCTGTCCTCCGGATCGCGGCCACGGAGATCCTCTTCGTCGACGACGTGCCCCCGAAAGTCGCCATCCAGGAGGCCATCCATCTGGCGGAGGCGTACGGAGGCGACGAGTCGCCCCGCTTCGTCAACGGCGTGTTGGATGCGCTGTACAAGGGATGCGCCAAGGCGTGACCGACGGCGGAGACGCGCGCACGGCGTCGCTCCGCATTCTGGTGGTCAACTGGCTCGACCGCGAGAACCCGCAGGCGGGTGGTGCCGAGACGCACCTGCACGAGGTCTTCGGCCGGCTCGCGCGTAGGGGCCACGAGGTCACCGCGCTCGTGTCGGGTTGGCCGGGCTGCGCACCGCGAACGACGCTCGACGACATCGACGTGCACCGTACGGGCAGGCGCTACACGTTCTCGATCACGGCGCCTCGATACTACAGGAAGAGTCTCGCCGAGCGGCGCTTCGACGTCGTGGTGGAGGACCTCAACAAGGTCCCGCTGTACACCCCGTTCTGGACGGAGGCGCCCGTCGTACTGCTCGCGCATCACCTCTTCGGCACGACCGCGTTCCAGGCGGCGGCGTTTCCGGTGGCCATGGCCACGTGGATGCTCGAGAGGGACGTGCCGAAGGTATTCAAGAACATTCCGACGATCGCGGTGTCGGCGAGCACGAAGGAAGACCTGGTGCGACGGGGCATGATTGCCGAGCGGATCCGGGTCGTACCGAACGGCATCGACCTCGACTTCTTCTCGCCGGGGTCCGCTCCGCGCACGGACAGGCCTACACTCCTGTTCGTGGGCCGTCTGAAGAAGTACAAGCGGGTGGACCTGCTGCTGGACGCCGTGGCCCTCCTGGCGGCCGAGAGCGTGGAGGTCGAGCTCCTCATCGTGGGGGAGGGGGAGGAGCGTCCCGCGCTCGAGGCGCGGATCCGGCGGCTCGGCCTCTCGAGCCACGTGCGGATGCTGGGTTTCGTTTCCGAGGAGGAGAAGCGCGAGGCGTTTCGGCGCGCCTGGATCCACGTTCTCACCTCCCCGAAGGAGGGGTGGGGCATCTCCAACATCGAGGCCGCGGCTTGCGGCACGCCGAGCGTCGCGAGCGACGCCCCTGGGCTACGCGAGTCGGTGGTGGACGGGCGGACGGGGCTGCTGGTCCCGCACGGCGACGTTGGGGCCCTGGCGGCAGCGATTCGGTCGCTCCTGGCGGACGGGCCGCTGCGGGAGCGTATGGGGCGGGAGGGGCGGGCGTTCGCCGAGCGATTCTCGTGGGATGCCTCGGCCGACGGGGTGGAGAATGTCCTTCGCGAAGTGGTTGTCGAGGGCCGTCGTCACTAGCTTTTCCGGTTCCCCTACATCAGCGAAATCAGCGAGGCAAGGTGCGAGTCCAGATCACCGAACGGCACTGCGACGTACCGCGGGACATTCGGGAGCGGGCAGAAGCGCAGATGGAGGCGCTCGCCAAGTTCTCTCCGCGGGCCACGGCGGCAGATATCGTATTCCTGGAAGAGAACGTGACCCGGGTCGTCGAGGTCATCGTGCACATCGATGGCGAGGTGCCCGTCGTGGCGCGAGCCGATGACAAGGAGTTCCACAGCGCCCTCGACAAAGTCATTGAGCGGGTGGGCCGCCAGCTCCGCGAGCAGCGGGAACTACGCACGGACCATCAGGCACCGCCCCGACGCGACCGCGCCGGCCGCGGATAAGTTTCGAGGCCCCGGAGGCCCGACTGACCCCCAAAGGTATTTCCGTCCGACGGATTCTCGACGAGCGCGCTGAGCTACTCGAGCTCGAGCTGCTCAATCCGGGCATCGGCCTCGATCGGCTGACCCATGACGCCGACCTCACGTCACCCGGATTGGCGCTGGCGGGCCACACGAGCCGCGTGCCATCGGGGAGGATGTGGGTCTTCGGCGAGACCGAGATGACGTACCTGTCGACGCTCACGCAGGCCGACGCGCGAGCGCGTCTGGCCGCGCTGTTCGCGTTCGATGTGCCCGCGGCGTTCGTGAGCAAGGGGCAACAGGTTCCGGAGTACTTTCTCGAGGTGGCGGGCGAGCACGCCGTGCCCGTGCTCCGGTCCGCGAAGACCACCAAAGAGTTCTACCGGCGGATCAAGCCGTACCTGGAAGTCGCGCTCGCTCCGTCCACCACACTCCACGGTTCGCTGGCGGACGTCTACGGGGTCGGCGTGCTCTTCGTGGGCGAGAGCGGCGTCGGGAAGAGCGAGTGCGTGCTCGATCTCGTCGAGCGCGGCCACCGGCTGGTCGCCGACGATCTCGTGATGGTGACCAAGCAGGGGAACGACTTGCTGATCGGTCGGGGCCACGAGCTCCAGCGCCATCATATGGAGATCCGCGGCATCGGCATCATCGATGTGCCGGGACTCTTCGGCGTGCGTGCCGTGCGGCAGCAGAAGCGGATCGAGGTGATCGTCGCGCTCGAGATCTGGAACAAGGACGCGGAGTACTCGCGCACGGGGCTCGATATCGAGCAAGAGGACATTCTCGGAGTGCTGATTCCCAAGGTGACGATTCCGCTCAACCCGGGTAAGAACATCACGGTGATCTCCGAGGTCGTGGCGATGAATCACCTGCTGCGCTACACGGGCGTGGAATCTGCGGAGGCGTTCGACCGCAAGCTCCGCCAGTATCTCGAGCAAGACTATGAGTAGTGCAGGTAGTGAAGGCGAGCGCGTCCGTGGCGTGATCGTCGGACACGGCGACATGCCGCGCGGCCTGGTGGATGCGGTGCGCCGGATCGCCGGCGAGGCAGCTGACGGCCTCGTAGCGGTGTCGAACGACGGCAAGGGGCCCGACACGCTTCGGCGGGAGGTGGACGAGGCCGCGAGCGACGGCCCTGCCATCGTATTCGTGGACCTGCAGTCGGGGAGCTGCGGTCTCGCCGCGGCGTACGCGTGCCGTGGAAGCGCGCGCCGCGCCGTCATCTGCGGCGTGAACCTGCCGATGCTGTTGGATTTCGTCTTCCACCGGGAGCTGGCGATGGACGCCCTGGTGGTGCGACTGGTCGAGGGCGGCCGCGCCGCGATCCGAGTGGCCGGGGCTTCGAGCTGATCGCGTCTTGCCCATCGTTCTGATCCGGGTCGACGAACGGTTGATCCATGGGCAGGTCGTCATCGGGTGGGCGAGCCAACTCCGCCCAGACCGGTACGTGGTCGTGGACGACGAGCTCGCCGTGAGCGGCTGGGAGCAGGACCTCTACCGGCTCGGGGCGGGGGGGGTCGACGTGCTCTTTCTTTCTTGCTCCGAGGCCCGTTCTCGGGTCGCCGAGTGGCGCGCGGCCCCGGAGCGGACCATCCTACTCACGCGGGATGTGGCCACGATGCGGCGCCTCGTCGAAGGCGGGACGCTCGCCGGCGCGTCGGTAGTCGTCGGTGGGGTTCACCACGCGCCGGGCCGCGTGGAGGCGCTCACCTATGTGCATCTCAACGAGGAGGAAATGGGGGACCTGGAGGCGATCGCCGCCACGGGCGTCGAGGTGTCGGCGCGCGACCTCCCGGATGCGCCCCAGGTGGGGCTCGACCTTCTCAGACGCAGATGGAACTCCTCCAAGTAAGCCTGCTCGGGGGCCTCTTGGCCCTGGACGCCACGTCCGTCGGCCAGTTCATGGCCTCGCGGCCGCTGGTGGCGGGCGCGCTCACGGGGTGGGTCGTCGGCGCACCCGGGGTAGGTATCGCGATCGGAGCCATCCTCGAGCTCTACCTGCTGGTTT
This sequence comes from uncultured Gemmatimonas sp., assembly GCA_964490285.1. Lineage (GTDB taxonomy): Bacteria > Gemmatimonadota > Gemmatimonadetes > Longimicrobiales > Gaopeijiaceae > UBA2982. Next base: position 16,375 of record CAZBCN010000040.1, read on the forward strand.
CGTATCCGACAGGGGGCTCGCGCTTTCCCGAGGGCGCGACGGCGACCGTCGTCGCGGTCGCTTCTGCAGGCGCCGGATCGGGGGGCGCGTTGGCGCTGGCGGTCGCGGCCGGGCTGATTTGGGGCCAAGTCGCCGGGGTCTCGATCACGTGGCTACGCCAATTGAACGGGCGACTCGTGCCCGACCGGGAGCACGGCCCGCCGACGACGGCGGGCTTGGCCGCCGCCCATCTCGGGGCGGTCCTGCTCGACTTCGCCCGCGGTGCCATGGTCACCTGGGTGGGCGTGCTCGCGACCCGTCCGCTCGTGGCGGGATTCGGGGCCTCCTGGCCGATCTCACGAGACGCCACGGTCGGCCTCCTCCTGGTGGGTGGATCGGTCTCCGTCGGCATCCTGCTCCGGGATCTGGGCGGCGTTCGCCGCCGCGCGGCGGCCTTCGTCGCCGGGCTCGCGCTGACTGTCCTGGGAGCGAGGCTCCTGTGATGGCCGGCGTGTCACGGGCAGCGCTCGCATCCGCGTTCGCGCGCTCGTTCCTCATCCAGGGCTCGTGGAACTACAGGACGATGCTCGGCGGAGGGTTCGCCTTCGCGATGGTCCCGGTGCTGCGACGGCTCTTCAGGGAACCCGCGAAGCTGCAGGAGTCCTTCGAGCGGCACCTCGAGCTCTTCAACGCGCACCCGTACCTTTCGAACGTCGCACTGGGCGCGGCGGTCAGGCTCGAGTCGGAGGGCGCCGACGCCGAGACCGTACGGCGTTTCAAGCTCGCGGTGCGCGGACCTCTCGGGAGTCTCGGCGACGGGCTCGTCTGGGCGACGTGGCTCCCCTGCGTCTCGCTGCTGGCCTCGACGCTCTACTGGGTCGGCCTGCCCGGCTGGGTCGCCGTGGCCGTGTTCCTGGTGGTCTACAATGTCGGCCACGTCGGCCTGCGCCTCTGGGCGTTTCGGGTAGGGTTGGCCGAAGGGCGCGAGGTGGGCAGGCGACTGGCGAGCGCGAACCTGGGCGGGTGGACGGGTCGGTTGCAGGGTGTCGCCGCGCTGCTGCTGGGCGCCGTCGTCGGGGCGCTGTTGTCCGGTGGGAGCGGTCTCTCCGCGGCGGGGCCGATGTGGGTGATTCTCGCGGCCGTGGCGTGCCTGGCCGGGCTGCTCGTGGGACACCGCGCGTGGCGGCCGGCTGCGGTTACGGTCGTGGTAGCGGTGGCCTGCTTATCCGCCTTGGGCGTCCTGTCATGAACGACACGCTCAGGGTACAGCGCGAGGTGGAGATCGTGAATCGTGCGGGTATGCACGCCCGCCCCGCGGCGGAGTTCGTGAAGATCGCCGGACGCTTCGCCGCGGATATCCGCGTCGAGAAGGACGGGCTCGAAGTGAACGGCAAGAGCATCATGGGCGTTCTCATGCTCGCTGCGGAGCGTGGCAGCCGACTGAGGCTCTCGGCCCGGGGCAGGGACGCGGAGGCTGCGGTCGACGCACTCTCGGACCTGGTGGGCCGAGGGTTCGAAGAGATGACGGGCCCGTCGGCATGAGCGAGCAACCATGACGATCGTTCTCGACGGCTTCCCCGCGTCCGAGGGCATCGCGGCCGGGAAGATCTTCCATCTCCAGTGGGGCATCCCGATCGTGCCGCACGTGACCATCCCCGAGACGGGGATCGAGGCCGAGGTCGAGCGGTTCCATGCCGCCCGTTCGTGGGCCAAGGCGCGCCTGGTGGAGCTGCAGCGCTCGACGGAGATTCGTCTCGGGCCCGTCGAAGCGCGCATCTTCGAGCCGCAGATCCTCATGCTCGACGACATCGAGGTCGTGGACGGGACGCTCCGCTACATCCGCGAGAACCGACTGAGCGCGGAGCGCGCGTTCGAGTGGAGGATGCTCGAGCTGCAGGCGCTCTGGAGCCGGACGTCGCACCCGATGGTGCTGGATCGGCTCAACGACCTCCAGGACATGGTCGTTCGCGTGCTGCACCGCTTGCTCGGACACCACGACCCGACCGACCTCGCCTCGCTCGAGGAAGGCGTGATCCTGGTCGCGACGGACATGACGCCGAGCCTGATGATGCACCTCGATCCGCGCACTGTCCTCGGGATCGCCACCGATCACGGCACGCGAACCGCTCACTGGGCGATCCTGGCGCGGTCCCTGGAGATGCCCGCGGTCGTGGGGCTGGGAGACGTCACCACGAAAGCGAAAGAAGGACGCGACGCCATCCTCGATGGACGGATCGGTCGGCTCGTGCTCGATCCGGGACCGGAGGAGCGGGAGAGCTTCGCGTCCCGCCAGCGCCGGATCGACCTGTGGGAGGAAGACATCGCGCATGTCGCCGCGCTGGAGTCCGTCACGGCCGATGGGCAGTACGTCGAGCTGCGTGCGAACCTCGACCTGCCCGAGGAGGCCGAGCAGGCGATGGCCCACGGGGCAGTGGGGGTCGGGCTCTTCCGGACGGAGTTCCTCGTCGTCGGGCGGAACACCATGCCGGTGGAAGAGGAGCAGTATCAGGCCTATCGGTCCGTAGCCGAGGCGTTTCCCTCCGGCGCCGTTTTCATCCGCACGTTCGACCTCGGCGGGGACAAGTTCCCGATGTTCCTGCACATGCCCAGGGAGGAGAACCCGTTCCTGGGCTGGCGCGCGATCCGCGTGTGCCTGGACGAGCCGGACCTCTTCCGCACCCAGCTGCGCGCGCTCCTCCGCGCCACCGCGCACGGCGACGTGCGCCTCATGCTCCCCCTCGTGAACGACGTCGACGAGGTACGCAGCGTGAGGGCGCTGCTCGACGAGGAGAGCGAGCGTTTGGTGCAGGACGGGATCGCGTTCAATTCGGGATACAAGCTCGGCGTCATGATCGAGACGCCCGCAGCCGCGCTCGACGCGGCCGAGCTCGCCCGCCACTGCGATTTCTTCTCCATCGGTACGAACGACCTCATCCAGTATACGCTGGCCGTCGACCGCACCAACACGCGCCTGTCCAAGCTGTACAACCCGTTTCATCCGGCGGTCGTGCGTCAGATCCACCAGGTGGCGCGGGTGGGGCGCGCGGCGGGGATCGAGGTCAGCGTCTGCGGCGAGATGGCCGCACATCCGCTCGCGGCGTTCCTGCTCCTCGGCCTCGACATCACGGTTCTGTCCATGGGATGGCCCTCGCTTCCCGAGATCAAGAAGATGGTCCGCGATATCCGCATCGAGGATGCACGTCGGTCGGCCCGTAAGGCGCTCGCCGCGGACACGAGTCGTGACGTGACCGCTTGCCTCATGGAGGGGATCGGCACGTCCGTGGACCTCAAGGCGTTCTCGGGCCGATGGAGCTTGTCGGTCCCGGAGTGATTGCCTAGCGTTCGGCCCGCTTCACCCACGAGCCCCTCCTCAGCCCTCCACCCAGAGTCCAGCCCCGGTGCGACATACGCTCTTCACGTCCGAGTCGGTCACGGAAGGCCATCCCGACAAGATCGCCGACCAGATCTCCGACGCGGTCCTCGACCACATGCTCGCGGCCGATCCGCGGTCGCGCGTCGCCTGCGAGACCCTGGTGACGACCGGCCTCGCGCTCGTCGCGGGCGAGGTCACCACGAAGGGGTATGTCCACATCCCCGAGATCGTGCGGGGCACGCTCCAGCGGATCGGCTACACGAATGCCTCGATGGGCATTGACGCCATGACGTGCGCCGTGCTCACCAACCTCGACCAGCAGTCGCCCGACATCGCGATGGGTGTCGATACCGGGGGCGCGGGCGACCAGGGCATGATGTTCGGCTACGCGACCGACGAGACGCCCGAGCTGATGCCGGCGACGCTCCAGTTCTCACACGCACTCACCCGGCGGCTCGCCCAGGTACGCAAGAGCGGCGAGGTGCCCTGGATCCGCCCCGATGGCAAGGCGCAGGTCACCGTGCAGTTCGAGGGCGACAAGCCGGTGCGCATCGACACCGTGGTCGTGAGCACGCAGCACGATCCCGACGTGCGCGACGGTGAGATCCAGGCGGTCGTTCGCGAGAAGGTCATCAAGCCGGCGCTACCCGCCGAGCTGTATGACGAGAACGACTGCATCCTCCACATCAACCCTACCGGGCGCTTCGTCATCGGGGGCCCCCACGGAGACTGCGGGCTGACGGGCCGCAAGATCATCGTCGATACATACGGCGGCGTCGGGCGGCACGGGGGCGGTGCGTTCTCCGGGAAGGACCCGACGAAGGTCGACCGCTCCGGCGCTTACGCAGCCCGGTGGGCCGCGAAGAATGTGGTCGCGGCGGGGCTCGCACACCGCTGCGAGATCCAGCTCGCTTATGCGATCGGCGTCGTCGACCCCGTCTCCGTCCACGTGCAGACGTTCGGGACGAGCGAGATCCCGGAGGTCGAGCTCGCGGATGCGGTCGCCGCGGTCTTCGACTTCCGTCCGGGCGCCATCATCGAGCGCCTCGGCCTGAGGAAGCCGATCTACACGCCGACCGCCGCGTACGGGCACTTCGGTCGAACCCCCGAGAAGCGGGTGCCGGATGCGGGCGGCAACGAGCCGGCCCAGTTCTTCCCGTGGGAGCTGACCGACCGAGTCGCCGAGCTGAAGAGCGCCGTCGGGGCCTGAACGCGGGTGGGCGTGGGGGTCGGGGGCGCGCGCCCGCTCCGCGAGAACCCGGCGGGCCCTCCGGAGTACTGGGGGAATCCAGTCCCCCCCGCGGAGGTCCTCTTCAGGTGCTGGTCGAGGTCAAGGTCCAGAGTCTGGCGTTGGACCGTACGACGAACACGCCGGTCGTGATCCTGCAGGAACTCGGTGGCGAGCGCGTCCTACCCATTTGGATCGGGCCCGGGGAGGCGAGCGCGATCGCGATGCAGCTCGCGGACATGGAGTTCGCGCGTCCTCTCACGCACGACCTCCTCTGCTCGGTCATGAAGGGGCTCGGGGGCAGCCTGCAGAAGGTGATCATCACGCGGGTCGAGTCGAGCACGTACTACGCCGAGATGATCGTGAGGCGAAACGGAGAGGTGTTCTCCCTCGACGCACGCCCGTCCGACTCGATCGCGGTGGCGCTCCGAGTCGCCGCTCGCATCTTCGCCCAGGACGACCTGCTCGAAGAGGCCGCCATCGAGATCCAGGAGGAGGGGTCCTCGACATCCGAAGGCAAGGGCTCGTCACAGCACGAGTCGATGGGGCCCGAGGAGCTCGAGGAGCACCTTCGCAAGCTCGATCCCGAGGACTTTGGGCGCTTCACTCCGTAGCGCCCCGCGTAGTCCGCGGCGCGGTGCTTCCGTCCTGATCCCGCTCCTGGCAGCGTCCATCGGCGTGGGTGGCGTCGAGGCCCAGGAGACTGCCGAGGCGGTTCTCAACGGACGGGTGCTCGTGGGCGACGCTCCGCTGTCCGCGGGGACGGTCGTCCTCCACCAGCTGAACGACGTCACCCAGGGTGAGATCGATTCGACGCGCGTGGGCAGGGATGGGGCGTTCTCGATACGGCTCCCGGGCGTCCCGAACCCGACGCGCGGCGAGATGTACTTCGCCTCGGTTCGCCACCAGGGCGTGCTGTACTTCGGCCCGGCCCTCACGGCCGCGGTTCAGCTGGATTCGTTGTACGAGATCCACGCGTACGACACGATCCTGGCTCCCGCCGAGGGGATGCCGGTCACGCTCCTGGCACGCAACCTCTTCTTCGAGCCGGATGGGGCGGCCTGGCGCATCACCGACGTCTTCCAGCTCCGGAATGACTCCCAGCGCACCGTGGTCGCCCGACCCGGCGGTCGTGTGTGGAGCTACCCGCTTCCGCAGGCGGCCACGGAGGTCATCACCGGAGAGGGTGAGATGTCGGCCGACGTGGTCACCTACGAAGACGGTGGTCTCGTCGTGCGCGCGGCGCTGCCGCCCGGTGAGCGGCTCTTCATGGTCCGGTATACGCTGGCGTCGCCGGAAGTAGAGATCCCCACTCCGGGCGCCACCGAAATGTTCGACGTGCTCGTCCGGGAGCCCGCACCGCCGCTCGACATCGCGGGTTTGACGCGCGCCGAGAGCGTCGAGCTCGAGGGGGGCGGCACGTATCGCCGCTACGCGGCGGAGAACTTGGCCACGCCGTCCCTCATCGTGGTGCTCGGCGAGGAGCGGGGTCCGCCCCCGGTCGAGTGGATCGCGGTGGTGCTCACGCTCCTACTCGCGGCCGGTGGGCTGATCGCCTTCCGTCGGGGCTCCGCTCGCCCCGCGCCCGTGCGCGGCAACGTTCGCCAGAGCCTGCTCGTGGAGCTGGCGCGCCTCGATGAGGAGTTCCAGAGCAAGCCATCTCCCTCGAAGTCGGAGAAGCTCGCGTACCAGGAGCGGCGGACCGAGATGCTCCGTCGATTGAAGTCGATCTCGTGACATGGCTCCCGTCAGCACGCGGGCCGTGGTGTTGCGCGCGCACGATTACGGGGACTCGAGTCGGATCCTGCGCTTCTACACCGAGGGCTTCGGCCTCCTGAGCGTGGTCGCGCACGGCGTGCGCGGCAGGTCCGGGAAAGGGTCCGGGGGTGTGGGGAGCTTCGCCTCCGGCGAGCTGACCGCATACGTGAAGCCCCAGCGCGATCTCCACACCATGAAGGACTTCGCTCCCTCCCGCATGCGCGAGGGACTCGGGCGCGACCCGCTCCGTTTCGCCGGTGCGTCGGTCGCGGCGGAGTTGGTGCTCTCCCATGCCGAGCAGGAGCGGCACGAGGGGCTCTTCGATGCGCTCGAGCGCGCGCTGGACGAGGTGGACGTGGCGGAGATCGCGAGCGTGCCCTGGGCCGTGCTCACCGGGCTCTGGACGCTGATCGAAGCGCTCGGCTTCGCGCCGCAGGTCGAGGCATGCGTGCGCTGCGGGCGGCATCTGGGCACCGAGGACGTCGGGCGCTTCGACGTGATGGCGGGTGGTGTGAGGTGTCCCGCCTGCGCCGAGACCTCCACGGGGCCTCGCATCGGCCCCGTCGCGCGGGGCCAGCTGCGGGAGATGCTCGCGGCCGGGGAGTCGCGGCCCCTCACCCATGCGCGCCAGCACTTCACGTTGGTGGCCGACTTCGTGTCCTACCACGTGGTGTCCAAGCCCCTCAAGTCGATCCCGTTCCTGAGCAGTCTCCTTCCGGCCGACGTGGTGGCGTCTCCGTGAGCGGGCTGATCCTCGGGACCGCAGGTCACGTGGACCACGGGAAGACGGCGCTCGTGCGCGCCCTGACCGGCGTCGACACCGACCGGCTCAAGGAGGAGAAGGAGCGGGGGATCACCATCGAGCTGGGCTTCGCCGAGCTCGACCTTCGCGGGCGCGTACGATTCGGTGTCGTGGACGTGCCCGGGCACGAGGACTTCGTGCGGGCCATGGTAGCCGGTGCCGCCGGGATGGACGTCGTGCTCCTGGTCGTGGCCGCCGACGAAGGCGTGATGCCGCAGACCCGGGAGCATCTCGCCATCGTCGATCTCCTGGACGTTCCGGAGCTGGTCGTTGCCCTCACGAAGTGCGACCTCGTCGACTCCGACTGGCTCGAGCTCATCGACGGCGACGTCGAAGTGCTGCTCGCGGGGACTCGGTACGCGAAAGCGCGACGCATCCCGACGTCAGCTGCGCGAGGGGAGGGACTCGATACCCTGCTCGATGCCATGGTCGAGGCGGCTGGTCGCGTGCAGGCTGCGGAGTCGGCCGATCTCACGCGCTTGCCACTCGATCGTGTCTTCACGCTGCAGGGCACCGGCACCGTCGCCACCGGGACTCTGTGGAGCGGAACGTTGAGGGCAGGGGATCGCGTGCGCATCCTGCCTCAGGACCTCGAGGCGAAGGTGCGAGGGGTCCAGGTGCACGAGAAGGACGTCGACGAGGCTGTGGCGGGCGACCGGACGGCGGTCGCCCTGTCGGGCGAGGGCGCCGACAGGAGCCTCGTGGCCCGCGGATCCACCCTGGTCACGTCTCCCGACTGGATGCCGACGTGGATGGTCACGGCGCGGGTCCGCGTGCTCCCCGACGCCGGGTGGAGTCTCGCGCACCACCAGCGCGTGCACCTCCACCACGGGACCGCCGAGGTGTTGGCTCGGTGCGCCCTGCTGGACGCCGCCGAGATCGGGCCCGGCGAGTCCGGGTGGGTGCAGTTCCGTCTGGAGGAGCCGCTGACCGTTCGGGTTCGCGACCGCGTCGTGATCCGCGCGTACTCGCCCGTGACGACCCTCGGGGGGGGCGTCGTCGCCGAGGCCCTCCCGCCGAAGCGCAACCGAGTCGACGCGCCCACCCGTACGGCGCTCGAGCGATTGTTGGACGGCTCACCGGCGGAGGCGATCGGGGCACACGTGGGGCTGCAGCAGTGGGCGGGTGCCCTCCGGTCGGCGCTTCCGCTCCACACTGGACTCACTCCTGCGCGCGTGAAGACCGCGTGGTCGGAGCTCGAGTCGGACGGGGTCCTCGTGACGCCGCTGCGCGTGTTCGGACCCGCGGTCCGTGCGGAGGCCGAGGGGCGGCTCCTGCGTGCCGTGGACGAGGGTCACGCAGCGGACCCCCTTCGGTCCGTCATCTCGTTGGCCGTCGTGCGGAGCGCATTACCCGGGTGGGCCCCAGCCGATCTCGCCGATGCCGTGGTCGCAGACCTGGTGGCCCGGGGGTTTCTGGAGTCCGCCGAGGGAGGGGTCCGCCGGTCGGGTCACCGGCCGAGCCTATCGGCGGAGCAGGAAGCCGCCTCCGCCCAGATCGAGGCCATCCTGCGCGACGGGGGCCTCGGCGCCCCCTCCGTCGACGAGCTTCCCCCGGAGCTCCGCGCGCGGGCCGATCTCTGGCCTCTGCTCCGGCGACTCGAGTCGCTCGGGCTCGTGCGCATGGTCGCGGACGGTCTTTTTCTTGCGGCCGAGGAGGTGGACGCCGCGGCGGCTCGAATCCAGGCGATACTGGGCGGCCAGAAGGATCTGGGGCCGGCCTCGTTCAAGGATGTCTTACCCGTCACGCGGAAACGTCTGTTGCCCCTGCTTGCGTACTTCGACGGCCGTGGGACGACCCTTCGCCGGGGCGAGGGGCGGGACGTGCCGGCCTGAGCGGCGGACGGGGCCGGATGGGTGCAACGAAATCGGGTCGATAAGGTACCAAGAAGAACGACCAGGCACGCGTGCCGGAGGCACCTGATCAAGGAGCGCGATTGAAGCTCGGCTACGGTCTGCTGGCCACTCTCGTTCTGTTCGTGTCGGTCGAAGGCGCCTCTGCTCAGGCCCGTGGAGGTCCAGGCTTCGACCTCGAGCAGAATTATCCCAACCCGTTCAATCCCGAGACGACCATTCCCTTCACGCTTGGGGAAGAGCTCTTCGTCTCGGGGAATCCGGTGGTGGTCTCGCTGCGCATCTTCAACCTGCTCTCGCAGCCCGTGGCGTTCCCGGTCGCGCTCTCGCATCCGGCCGGCGCGGGTGTGGAGGTCCGCTCGCTCGAGTACACCCAGCCGGGGCGTCACGAGGCGTTCTGGGACGGGACCGACCAGTCGGGCCGCCAGGTCGCCTCCGGCATCTACTTCATGCAGCTCACCGTCAACGGGCAGAGCGTCTCGCGGCGGATGTACGTCCTGAAGTAGGGCGTCGCCCGATGGGGCCCGTCAGGGCGCCTTGCTGTTCAGCAGCTCCAGGAACTCGGAAGGGGCGTCCAGGGCGAGAAGCTCCTTCGGAATCTCCGGGTCCTTGCAGAACTGGGCGATCTTGCCGAGAACCGGCAGGTACTGGTTCGACACCTCGAGCGGCGGGGCCACGATCAGGAAGAAGTGGTGCACCGGGCTGTCGTCGATCGCGTTGAAGTCCATACCGCCCACCTTGCGTCCGTACGCCAGCCGCAGGCGGTTCACGACCAGGGAGCGGCAGTGCGGGATCGCGATCCCGTGCCCGATTCCCGTCGATCCGAGGTTCTCACGACGCTTCAGCGTCTTGAAGAGCGTGCCTTCGGACTTCTTGTCGAGGCCCAGCAGCGAGACGAGCTCCTGGAGCAGGTCGTCTTTCGTCGTGGCTTGCAGGTCGAGCTTCACTGCTTCCGCGGTGAATAGCTCTCTGAGGCGCATGGTTCTCCTGCGACCGCTCGCGTGGCTCTCGAATCGAGGGACCCGAGAATACCGCGTCCGGAGTCGCTCGTCGATCCCCGGGGGCGATCCCAAAGACTGCTTCACGCGCTGGAGGGCGCTCGCTAGCTTCGGGCATGACCCCCGATCCGCTGCCCTGGCTCAAAACCGGCTCGCCCGCGCTCTATCTGGCGCCGCAAGCCGGCGTGAGCGAGTCGCCGTTCCGGCGCCTGTGCCGCCGGTTCGGAGCGGATGTGGTCGTGAGCGAGTTCGTGAGCGCGGCCGGCATCGTGAGGGACTCGCCGCGCTCGCGCGGCTACCTTCGCTTCGACGACGCCGAGCGTCCCATCGGCATCCAGATCTTCGGGGCGGAGCCCGAGGTGATGGCCGAGGCGGCGGCCCTGGTCGCCGACGTCTACGCCCCCGACTTCATCGACATCAATTTCGGGTGTCCCGTGAAGAAGGTGGTGAAGCGGAACGGAGGGTCCGGATGTCTGCGCGATCTGGACCTCGTGGAGCGCATCATCCGTGCCGTGGACGACGCGACGTCCCTGCCCACGACCGTGAAGATTCGGAGCGGCTTCGACGAGTCGACGCGTGACCCCGTGGGGATCGCACGTCGTTGCGAAGATGCGGGCGCGCGGGCGCTCTGTCTGCATCCGCGGACGCGGGCCGACATGTACGGAGGGCACGCGCGCTGGTCCGAAATCCGAGCGGTCGTCGATGCGCTCGAGATCCCCGTGATCGGCAACGGCGACATCGTGACCGGGGAGGACGCGCGCCGGATGCGCGACGAGACCGGGTGCGCAGCGGTGATGATCGCGAGAGGGTCGCACGGGGACCCGTGGATCTTTCAGCGCGCCCGAGCGGCGCTGGACGGCATGCCGGTGCCGCCTGAGCCCGACGTCGACGAGCGTTTTGCGGTATGCGTGGAGCATGCGCGCAACGCGATCGAATTCGAAGCCGACGCCCGGCGCGCGGTCATCGACTTCCGGAAGCACCTGGGTTGGTATACCAAGGGGCTGCCGGACGGACGGCGCCTGCGCACCGAGCTGTTTCAGGTGACTTCGCTCGAGCAGATCGAGGGGATGCTGGAGCGGTACCGCGCGGAGATGCGGGAGCCGGCGCTCGCGTAGCCAGGGATGGACCCCGATCTCCCCGTTCGTGTACCATCGAGGTGCAAGATCCGGGGGCGTCACGGTTTCGACGTGTCTGGTGAACGTGGAGTAGCGTGCCGAGGACCCGATCCTCGTTAATCCTTGGGAAACTTGATAGCTGCCAACTCAAACCTGGCGCTGGCCGCGTAAGCTTCTTACGTAGCCCGTCTCCTGGTTCGCCCGCCCGAGGCGTTCCTTGAGGCGACGACAAATCGGGCTGGTCCCCGGGCTGTGCCGCCGAGTCCGGGGACGAGAACCAAAGGTGGCTGGTCGTGGGGTCGGTCGGTCGCTGACCGCCCGCGGCGAGACCAACAGCGATCTACGCACGTAGGGACTCTGCGGGACCCTTTCGCGGACGCGGGTTCGACTCCCGCCGCCTCCACTGACGCAAAGAATTCGAACCGCCGTCCGGGGCCTCGGCTCCGGGCGGCGTTTCGATGAGGAGGGCCAGGCAGTCGATCGAGGTCCGGGCCATGTAGAACGGCCGCCCGATGTCGCCGTCGCGCAGGTT
>CAZBCN010000041.1:0-27560 GCA_964490285.1 uncultured Gemmatimonas sp.
TTGTCGAACGGCAGCATCTTCACGGTCACGAGCTTCAGCGGAACGAGCAGCGCCGACCCGACCAGCAACACGACCATCGCGCTGTAGGCGCCGACCCTGCGACGAGGGTTGGCGATGAGACCGTCGAGCAGGCGTCGATACGCCCTCGCGACTCGCCCGTTGGGGAGCGGGTCGTCGTGCTCCCCTTCGGTGCCCTCGTCGTGCCCGCCCTCGGCCGGCCGCACCACGTGACCGCGCAGCAGGCGCACGGCGAGGTACGGCGTGACGATGAACGCCACCGCGAGCGAGAAGATCATAGCCACCGACGCTCCGACCGGAATCGGCCGCATGTAGGGACCCATGAGCCCGGAGACGAACGCCATCGGCAAGATGGCGGCGATGACCGTCAGCGTGGCGAGGATCGTGGGGTTCCCTACTTCGTCCACGGCCAGCACGGCGGCCTCGTCGGGCTGCCGGCGGCCCATGCCCAAGTGTCGCGCGATGTTCTCCACCACCACGATCGCGTCGTCCACCAGGATGCCGATCGCGAACACCAGCGCGAAGAGCGTGATGCGGTTGAGCGTGTAGCCGTACAGCCGGTAGACGAGCAGCGTGAGCGCGAGCGTCACCGGTACCGCCACCAGGACCACGACCGCTTCCCGCCACCCGAGCGTCACCCACACCAACAGAGCCACGCCGAGCGTGGCGATCAGGATGTGCAGGAGAAGCTCGCGTGACTTCTCGGTCGCCGTCTCTCCGTAATCACGGGTGACCGTTACGCGCACGTCCTCGGCGAGGACGGTGCCGGTCAGCTCCTCGACGCGCTGCATCGCCGCGTGAGCGATCGTCGCCGCGTTCTTTCCCTCGCGCTTGGCCAACGCGATCGTGACTGCTGGCTCGAACGCGGTGCCGCGGGCGGGAAGAAAGCCCACGTACTGGTCCGGCTCGGAGGGGCCGTCGACCACCGTGGCCACATCCCGCAGCCGGATCGCGCGGTCCCCCTGCACGCCCACCACCACGTCGCGCACCTGCTCCAGGTCGCGCAACAGGTGGCCCACGCGCACCGGCACGCTTCGGTTCCCCGTGAGCAGATCTCCGGCCGGCAGCTCGGCGCTCGCCGAGCCCAGGGCGTGCATCACTGCAGCCGCGGACAGGCCGCGAGCCGAGAGCGCGGCCGGATCGAGCGTCACGCGCACCTCGCGCGCGGCGCCGCCGACCACCCAGGTCTCGGCGACATCCGGCAGCCGTTTCAGCTCCGCCGCCAATTCGATCGCCTGCTGGCGCAGCAGGTAGCCGTCGCCGGCGTCCGTGCCGCCCGACAGCGTGATCGTGAGGATCGGCACTTCGTTGATGCCATGGAGGGTCACCAGCGGCGGCGTCGCGTCGGGCGGACTCCTGTCCGCGTTGGCGAGCAGCTTCCCGTAGAGGCGGGTGAGCGCGGCCTCCGGCTCCGTCCCGACCTCGAAGCGCGCGGTGACGAGCGCGCCGTCACTCTGCGAGACGCTGTAGACGTACTCGACGCCGGGCACCTCCCAGATCGCGCGCTCGAGGGGCTCTACGATGCGCCGCTCGACTTCTCGCGGCGTAGCCCCCGGGAGCCCGACGGCGACGTCGATCATGGGCACCCGGATCTGCGGCTCCTCCTCGCGTGGCGTGGTGAGCAGACCGCCTGCACCCGCCGCGAGCGACGCCCCCACGAGGAGCGGCGTCAGCTTCGAGTTCAGGAAGCGCTGGGCGATCCCGCCCGAGAGTCCGGTCTTCATCGAGCGATCCGCTCGCCGGCCTCGAGCCCGCTCAGGACCTCGACCTGATCCCCGACCGGACGGCCCAGCCGGACCCAGCGAAGAGACACCGCGCCTCCCTGCATGACGTGAACGCCGGTGAGCTGACCCCTCCGCACCACGGCATCGATCGGGATCGTGACCGCCGCGCGCCGGCCGGTGGGCGGAAGCGCGGATACGCTGACGCCCGTTGGCCAATCGGCGGACAGTGTGACACGCATCTCGACCGTGCGCGTCAGCGGATCGGCACCGCCTGCGATGGCGCGCACGGTGCCGACGGTCGTCCGACCATCTCTGTCCGCGACCTCCATCGTCGTACCTACGCGTAGCGTTTGGGCGACCTCCGGCGGCACCGCGAACACGGCCTCGCGAGGACCCGCGCTCTCGACCACGAGCAGCGGCATTCCTGGCGCGGCCACATCGCCGGGGTCCACCGCGCGCGCCACCACGACCCCCGCGAACGGCGCCTCGATGCGCGCGTAGCTCGCCGCCGCCTCGACCTCTCCCATGGCCGCCTGCGCCATCGCGAGCTGCGACTCGGCCTGCGCGAGCCCCAGGTGCGCCTGATCGCGCTGCACGCGCGCGACCGCGTCCTGAGCCACGAGTGTGTCCATGCGCGCCGCCTGCCGGGCCGCTTCGTCTCGGGCGGCACGCGCAGCAGTTACTGCCGCCTCCGCCCTCACACGGCTCGCGTCGACGTCCTCGATGCCCAGCCGGATCAGCACCTGCCCGGCGCGCACGGCGCTTCCGAGCTCGACCGCCACCTCGGTCACGCGCGCCATCATGCGAGTCGATATCTCCGCGCGGTGGCGGGCGTGTACCGTGCCCGCGACTGCCATGGTCGCCGCGACCGAGTCGGCGGTCACCGTATGGATACTCTCCGGTGCCGGGATCGGCTCACCGGCACCACTGGAGTCGGCATCGATGTCGCCGCACGCAGCCAGGGCGAACGTGGCGACGATCAGGATCGGAAGCGTCTTCATCGGTCGTTCACTCCGTATGCGAAGGCGAGCGCGGCTTCGGCGAACAGGACGTCACGTCTCGCGGTCGCGAGGCTCAGGGTCGCCTGCGTCGCCGCAGATTGGACGTCGAGCAGCTCCGTGATCGGCGCGGCACCCGTCCGGTACCGCACCTGCGCTTGGGCCAGCGCCTCGCGAGCCTCGAGCTCCGCACGACCCGCCACCAAGGCGCCGGCGCGCGCCGCTTCGAGCATGCGCTCGGCCGAGATCGCTTCGACCTCCGCGGTGCGACGGGCTGCCTCGTACCTCTGGCCGGCGGCCTCTTGCTCGGCCGCAGCCCGCCGGACGGCCGCGACCCCACTCAGTGCAGGAAACACGTTCCACCGTACGGAGATGCCGAGCGTCCAATCACCGCTCCCCGAGCTCCAAGGGGTCTCGTGCCCGTGATAGGTGAGACCACCGAACGCGCCGACGTGCGGGAGCTGCGCGGCCCAGGCGCTCTTGCGCGCGCCGTCGGCAGCCTCCCGGCCGGCGTCGAGCGCGCGCAGATCGCCGCGAGCGTCGACCGAGCACGATGCGTCACCGCACGGTGCGGTGTCGGGTGCCTCCGCGAGGGAGTCGGTCAGCACCAGCACCGTGCCTTCAGGCAGGTCCAGAAGCGCGCGCAGCCGTGACAGGGCGTTGTCCGCCTCCGCCGCGGCTCCGAGTCGGCGAACTTCGAGGTCCGCGGCCTGGAGCGACGCCAGCCGTGCATCGAGTCCGGTCACCAGGCCCTGGCCGTTGAGCAGCTCCGCCTGGCGCGCGTGCGCGCGTACGGCCGCCAAGGAGGCGTCGAACGCTTCCACCCGACTCCGGGCGAGCTGAGCATCGAGGTAGGCCTGGGCAACCAGAAAGACCGTCGCCCCCGCCGCACGCGTGCCGGCGGCTTCGCGCCCCTCGGCACCGCGCTTGGCCGCGGCAAAGCCATACCACCCTTCCGGGGCGAGCAGCGGCACCTCGACCAGCGCGGCGCTGCTGAAGCCGCCGAACGCCGCGGGATCGTTGAGCGCGTCGAGCGCCAAGTCGCTCCCGGCGAACACACCTTGCCGGAGCTTCAGCCCGAACACTGCCACGGGGTCGTTCGTGCGCACGCCCGTCACCTCGGCCCGGACCGACGGGAGGAACGCCCGGCTCGCGGCCCCCGTCGCGGTGCGCTGCGCCCGAACCTCGGCGCGCTCGGCGAGCAGCGCGGGATTGGACTCGAGCGCTCGCGCCCGGGCCGCGGCGAGCGAGAGCTCGAGCGTGTCGGACTGCGCGATCCCAAGTGATAGTAACATAGCTATTAGCATATACTTCCTCGGAAAAAAAAGGCCGAGCTACATGTCGCAGGTGCGGATACACTTCAGAATGTGCGGCACTTTCGCTTCGGTCAGCTGATAGTGGACGTGCACGCCCTCGCGACGCGCGGCGACCACCCCCGCCCCGCGCAGCTTCGCCAGATGTTGCGAGACGATCGCCTGGGCGAGGCCCAGCTCCTCCTGGATCTCCGAGACCGTGGCCTCACCGGCCTCCAGGACCTCGACGATCTTCAACCGCACGGGATGGCCCAGCAGCTTGATGATCTCGGCGGCCCTCCGCAGGACCTGCGGACTCACCGTGCGAACGAGTGTTTTGGATGACATGGCACATATGATATAGCATATATGAGCTGTGTCAACGGGCCGGTCGGGATCGTTTGCCTCCATCCTCCGTACGACTTATCAGTATCCCCCCGGAAATGGACTCCAAACGCTAAGGTCACTATGCACGCCCTCTCGGTCGTCCGGATCGCTGGCACCCTCGTCCTCTCCGCTCTCCTCGGAGCCGGCGCCCTCTCGGCCCAGGGTCGAGGCAACCAGGCGCCCCCGCGGCTCGTCACACCGGCGGACGCGGAGGGGTTCATCATCGTCACACCCGAAGCCCTCGCCGAGTCGTTCAGGACCGGCACCGGGCGGCAGCGGGTCCTCTTCGGCAATCCGAGCCAGCCCGGGCTCTATGTGATCCAGCTCGTCTGGGAGCCGGGATCGGGCAGCACGCCTCACCTCCACAACGAGGCCCGGCTCATCAACGTGCTGGAGGGCACCTGGTACGTCTCGACCGGTGAAAAGGCTCGCCATTACGATCCTGCCGGCACGATTCCGGTGAGGGCCGGCACGTTCATCTACGAGCCCGCCAACGGGGTCCACTACGACATGTCGAAGGATGAGCGCGTCGTGGTGCAGATCATGGGGATCGGGCCGGTCAGTACGACCGCCGTTCCTCACGACACGATCTCATCGCGCTGACGAGTACAGCTTCCATCCCCCGGGGGCCGCACGGTCCCCGGGGGATTTGCGTTTTTCAGCGACCGGGCGCCCTGGCGATCGGGTTCGTGAGCGTGCCGATCCCCTCGTAGGTGCAGACCGACACGTCGCCCGGCTGGAGGAAGACCGGCGGATTCCGTGCGGATCCGACACCGGCCGGACTCCCGGTGGCGATTACGTCACCCGGCAGGAGCGTCAGGATGTTCGACGCGTAGACGACCTGCTCGAACACGTCGTGGATCATCAGGGAGGTATTGGCTTCCTGGAAGAGCGCGCCGTTGATGTCGTACCTGACGGCGAGGTTGCGTGGGTCCGCAACGAACTCCTTGGGCACGATGAACGGACCCAGGGGCCCGAACGTGTCGTGCGATTTCGTGATCAACCAGTCGGAGCCGTAGCGTTCGTCCCCGCGTCCGCCCCGATCGGAGACATCGAGCTCGATCGTGTACCCGAAGATGTGATCGTTCGCCTGCGTCAGCGGAACCCGTGACGCCCTGCGGCCGATCACGGCCCCCAGCTCGCACTCGGAGTCCACGCGGTCACGGCCCACGGGCAGCAGGACCGTATCACCGTCCGCGATGACGCTGGAGGCCGACTTCAGGAACATGTACGGATTCCAGCGGGAATCGTCTGCCGCGCGCTCCCAGATGCCCGGAGCGCTCACGGTGCTCGGCGTGGCCGTCCCGGGAGGCGGGGCACCGGCGACGAGCGCGGGAGGTCCGCTCTCGAGCCCGGCCATTTCCAGAGCGTGCTCGCGGTAGTTGAGCGCGGTGTTGACCATGTTCGTGGGATACATGATCGGCGGCAGCGTGCGGACGGCGCTCAGGCTGTGCACCCACGCGGGCCGGCTGGACGCAGCCTCGACGAAACCCACGATCTCCCGGATCCGTGTGCGAACCCCGTCTTCGTACCGCGCGATGAGGTCCTTCATGTCCGCGGGTGCTTCCACGCTCTCGCCGGACGCCACGGCGTCGTTCGCGGCAGCCAGGTCGATGGCGATGGAGTCGCCGAGCACGATGCCGACGAACTGCTCGCCGGCCAGCACGAACGTGCCGAGCTTGAACGGCTGGTCGGACTCGATCGTCGGTCCAGCGGCCGTGCAGCCGGCGAAGGCAGCGGTCGCGAGCACCCATTTCATCATACCCATTTCCTCGGCTGTACCCCTGAGTGAGCGGCGCGCTGGCGCGGCGCGGGCCATCAAAGGACCCCGCCCGTCCCCCGCGGTCAAGTCTCGGGTGGGTCGTCCTTCCTCCGGCGGTGCTCGTCGATACGACCTTCGAAGCTGCGCAGGAAGATCAACGTGATCAGTACGAGGAAGGTCGTGCCGATCGCCTCGACCAGGGCGCCGAAGCCGATGGCCATTCCGATCGCAGCGACGATCCACAGGGTCGCCGCAGTCGTGAGCCCCGTCACCATCCGCTGCCCCTGGATGATCGTGCCGGCACCCAGGAACCCCACCCCCGTGACGATCTGAGCCGCGATGCGTCCCGGGTCCGCGGGTCCCGTGGCCATGGCAGCCGCCCGAACCGAGAGGTCGGTGAGGAGCGTCGCACCGACGCAGATCAGGATGTTCGTCCGGAGCCCTGCCGGCTTGCCGGCGTGCTCTCGCTCCCAGCCGATCGCACCGCCGAGGATCGCGGCGAGCAAGAGGCCCGCGAGAAGGTCGAGACGAAGGCCCGGATAGGCCTCGGGAAGGGAGAACAGCCACTCGAGCAGCCCCGGCATGCGCGCCTCCGTGTTGGTGAGGGGAACGCCGTGCGATCCTCGAATGGGCCTGGGTAGACTCGAACTACCGACCTCACGCTTATCAGGCGTGCGCTCTAACCACCTGAGCTACAGGCCCCAAAACCCCGATGGACCGTACCGGGGCAAACAGGGTCGGTAAGCTACGAAGGTCCCCCTACCCGTTCAACCGACCTCAGCGCGCCATCTTGGACTGCAGCGCGTCCAGATACGCGAGCAGGGTGTCCTCATATCCGAGGAAAAAGCGCGAGACGAAGCGGTAGACAGGGCTGTAGATCTCCCCGTTCTCGGTAATCGTCACGAGCGTGCCCGCCCCCGAGGGCTCGAGCTCGTACATCCACGTGCCGCCGAACGGGAGCCCCTCGTCTGCGATCCGTGTGACCATGCGCCTGGCGGGCTCGATGCCGGTCACTTCGAGCGTGAGCGAGCCGGACGGGCCGTCCTCGCGCCATACCGGCCACCCCTCCCGAGTCTCCAGCCGCTCGGCGCGATCGATGTCGGTACGCCACGTCGTGAATGCCTCGACGTCGGTGATCACCGCCCACACCTCCCCGGGCGTCCCCTCGACGACGCGCGACACCGACGCAGTGTGATCGACGGGCAGGAAGAGCCCGACCCCGAAAACGAGGACGAGAAGCGCAGCGACGCCGCCCAGGGTCCACAGAAAGAACCGGAGCGCCAACCTCATCAGAAGCTCCGGCCCACGCTCACCGAGAACCGGAGGTCGTGCCGGTCGCCCCACACTTTGCTCACCTCACCGACGACGGGCCCCACGCGTGACCGGAAGCCGCCCTCGATCGCCCAGCCCGTCATGGGCACCTCCAACGGAAACCGCCACTCGTCTCGCATGGCACCAACGTCGACGCCGGTCCGTACGAACCAATCCCTGCGCGCCTCCCACCGGATGCCGAACCGTCCGACCTGCACCGCGCGGCCCATGTGTTCCTGCTCCCCGAGCCCCAGGAACGTAGGGTGGGTCGTTCGGAACACGGCGGACCGATGCGCGCCACCGAGAAAGAACATCCGATGAATCGGCAGGCCCGCTCCCCGCGCATACCCTGCGAACACCCCAGCATCGAGGGTGACGCTCTGGCTCAGGGGTAGGTACGCCCGCGCGTCCAAGCTGCCGGTGGCGAACTCCCCTCTCGATCGGCCGTCACCCCATTCCAGGCGCCCCGATACATCGACGCCGCTCCGAGGAAAATCGATCCGATCGAGCGTTTCCTGGTCCAGGATCGCGGCCAAGGACAAGAAGTCGACCGAACCGAGACTCGAAGATCTCGTTCGTTCGGCGGTCAACTCGATGCCTACATACATGGTCCGCGCCGCCGCCAGTCCGAACGAGGCGACGGCGCTCGTGATGTCGATGGTCGTGCGAACGCCGCCTCCCCCCGACCGGGCGAGTGGGGCCTGGCTCCAGCTCAGCGCCGATCCCCCCCCGAGCCGTCCAGTGAAGCCGCGTCGCCACCGGATCGATCCGGCGACCTGGGTCTCCTCGCCCACCCGGAGGTCCAACCGGGTGACCGATCCATGCCCTGCACGGTTGTGCACCAGCGCCGTGAAGAGCAGCGCCGCGCGTCGCTCGTCGTCGTACCGCAGGCCCACCCCGAGCCTGTCGCGCGGGCGCTCCTCCACCCTCACGGTGAGCGCCGCGCCATCAGGTAGCCTGTCCAGCCGATAGCGGACCAAGCCGAACTGGCCGGTGCTCTCGAGATCGGCGAGCCGCGCCTCCATTTGGTCCCGGCCGACGAAATCCCCGACGTCCAGGTCGATCTCGCGACGGATCAGCTCCACCACGCGCGGGTTCGTCGCCCCGTCGACTTGGATCCGGCGGATGAGCACCGAGTCGCCGACGAGTACGGCTTGGTCGCGCGCATCCATCCTCGGCGGCCGACCCGCGACGGTAAGGAGAGCGGCCTCATGCGCCAGAGTCGCCGCCTCGCCGCGGGCGACCCATTCGTCCACTCGGTCGAAGTCGAAACCCGACAACTCTTCGACATCCGGAAGAATCAGGACGTCGCATGTCTCGCGTTGGCTCAGCGTGGACTCGAGCATGGCGAGCGAGGCGAGCTGCGAGAGCACATCGACCAGGGATTCGAGCTCGTCTGCCGAATCGATCGGCTCGGACACGTCGCTGCAGATCACGAAGTCTGCGCCCAGCTCACGCGCGTCCGTCGCGGGCAGATTGCGACTCATCGCGCCGTCCACGAGGAGTCGCCCATTCAGCATGATCGGCTCCACCGCTCCCGGAACCCCCGCGCTCGCCCGCAGGGCTTCGGTCAACACGCCCTCGCGGAGCGCCACCGCTTGCCCGGTCTCGAGGTCCGTTGCCACGGCAACGAAGGGAAGAGGAAGGTCTTCGAACCGCCGGGTCGTGGCACCCTTCCAGAACACGTGCTCCAGCAGGCGCATCATGTTCGAGCCGATGATCGCGCCCGAGGGCAACGTGACGCGCGTGCCCTCGAGTGGGACCGCGAGGATAGCCCGCTCGTCCAACCTTCTCTGATCGAGCGAGCGGCGCTCCCGCTGGGTGGCGTCGCTGATGAGCCCCGGCCAGTCGGCGGAGGCGATGACACTCTCGATCGAGTCGACGGAGAGGCCGATCGCATACATGCCGCCCACCACCCCGCCCATGCTCGTGCCGGCTACGACGTCGATGCGCACGCCGAGGCGCTCGAGCGTGCGCAGCACGCCCACGTGGGCTATGCCTTTGGCGCTACCGCCGGAGAGGGCGAGGCCGATCGTCCTCGGCGGGGTCGACTGTTGGGCGACGGTGTCCCGTGGCGGTGCCACGGCCACGCCCGCGAGAGCCACGAGAACCGCCGACCAGAGCGTCTTTCGCGAGCGACCCCCTAGCCGCCTGCCACCGCGGGCACCGCTTGCATGAGGAGCTCGAAGGCCCTCCTCAGCGCCCGGCCACCTTCCGTCGCCCCCGTGTACTTGCCGATCCGGACCACCACCAGCCGATGCGTAGGTATGATCGTCGCGCTTTGGCCACCCGCGCCGCTCATCTGGTACGCGCTCTCGGGGACCGGCAACCGCCCATCGGCGTTCACCCAGAAGTGAGCTCCGCCGTACTGGAGCCGACCATCGGCCACCCAGGCCGGTGCCGTCTCCGAGGCGTACTCGACCCACCCCTCGGGCAACAGGCGCTCCCCGTTCCACACGCCGTCCTGTAGGTAGAGGTTGGCCAGCCTCGCCCAGTCGCGCGCGGGCATGAGCGCGCGGCCCTGGCCGAGGAAGTTCCCGTAGGGGTCCGTCTCGATGATCGCGTCACGGATGCCCAGCTTGTCGAAAAGCGCTCGCTGGGGGAAGGCATGGTAGTTCTCGCCCCGTGCTTCGACCGCGAGGCGAATGAGGTAGCTCGTCACCACCGGGTCGGTATTGCGATAGCGCCCCACCGTGTTCGGCGGCCACTGGGGAGGACGTGTCGCCGCCCACGCATAGGAGTTGGCGCTGCCGGTATAGAGGTAGAGATGGTCGGGGTACCCGATCGACTCGTCGTAGTCCGGGTCCTGCGGCGCGCGTATGCGTAGCCCGCTCGACATCCGCATGATGTCTCCGATACGGATCTGCTGCCGCGGATCGCCCGGCGTCTGCCACTCGGGGACTGGGGCGGACTGCCAGAGCTCGTACTCGCCCTGTTGAATGAGGAGACCCATCAGCGTTCCGGTCAGGCTCTTGGTCATCGACCAGCTCTCGAGCGGCGTGTGGATGCCGATCTGCGGGTCGTAGCGCTCGCCGAGGATGCGCCCCTCGTAGGTGACGAGGAGCGCGAGCGTGCGGGCCTCCGGTGGACCGAAGCCCTCGTCGAGGGCCTGGGCCACCCTGGCCATGTCGACCTCCGCGGGCCACGGCTCTTGCGTCAGCACGTCACCCATCGGCCACGGCGTCGACTCGGCGGGCGGCAGGTTGCGCGGCACGTCGCTCGGCGTGAAGTGGACCGAATCCTCCCCGATCGCCAAGGGCACGCACCCCTGGTTCTTGTAGCGCTTCGCCGTACGGACCACCCCGTCGGGTAGCGTCAGACTGACGAGCTGGCGCTCGTAGTCGACGAGGGTGTCGACGACGTGGCGGCGCTCCTCGAACGGACTCGTGAATCCGCCGATGTTCGCCGCTGCGTCCGCGGGCTCGAGACCGGTGAGGAAGACGGCGGAGCAGAGCGTGCTCGCGAAGCCGGCCGTCTGGTGGTGGAGCGTCTGGCCGGGCGGTAGCTCGTACGGCGTGTCGAGCTCGAACGAATCCGCACGCGCGATCAGCGCGGCGGTGCCGTTCGCCCTGGAGGGCGAAGGAGTGGGTTCCTCGCCGCCGCATGCCACGACCACCAGAACCAGCACGAGCAATACACGTGAGTTCATACGACCCCCCTGGCCCTCGGCTACCCGCGAACTTACTGCCCCAGGTGCTCCCTGAAGAACGCGATCGTCCGCGGCCACGCGGCTCGAGTCGCGCGCATGTTCGCGCCCTCGCGATCGGCTTGGGCCCGGAGGAAGCCGTGCCCTGCGCCCGGGTAGATCTCGACCTCGTAGGACTTGCCGAGCGGACCCATCGCGTCGCGGGCTGTCGGAATCGTGGCGTTCACGCGCTGATCGTCCTCGCCATAGAGGCCGAGCACCGGCGCGCTGATTCGCCGATACGCCGCGGCATCCGCCGGAGACGTTCCGTAGTAGACGACCGCGGCGTCCAGATCCGGCTGATGGACCGCGTACGAGAAGCTCGTGCTCCCGCCCCAGCAGTAGCCGACCGTGCCGATGCGACCGGAAGCCGACGGAATCGTCCGCGCGTACGCGAACACGGCGTCGAGGCGGCGCATCGACTCCTCGGGCGTCAGCTGGCGGACGCCGGCGACCACGTCGTCGCGTGTCGCGTAGGCTGCGGTCCCGCCCCCGCCGGGTCCCATGCCGGACAGCATGTCGGGGGCTATGGCGATGAATCCGTCGGCGGCGAGCTGATCCGCCACGCCGCGGATCCAGTCGGTGAGCCCGTAGATCTCCTGAATGACGATCACCACGGGCGCGTTGTCCCGCCGCTCCGGATAGACGACGAACGAACGAATCGGCGTCGAGCCGCCGGGGAATGGCACGTCGACCCATTCACCGTGGCGCGGCGTCGCGCTCAGTCGCGCAGGCGATCCGGGCTCGTCGGGCGGGAGCTGCTGCGCCGCGAGCGAAGAGGTCTCGCCGACGGCAGTCCACACGACGGGCACGAGAAGGAGGGATCGAAGGCTCACCCGCAGGACATCGGATCGCATGGTCGCTCCAGGACGGCGCCGGCGTAGCGCCCCTCCCGCGGGGGCACGTGGTCACGTCCGCGCTCGCTGGATCTTCCGTCCCGACCCGTCCCCTGGCAAGGCCCGCGGAAACCGCCCGCCAGGGCCTAGATACGGTCGACGACGCCTCGCCCCTGAGTGAGCTCCGCGACAGCGTTCCGGAAGCGTTCGACCTCGGGCGCGGGCACCCCGAGATCGTAGCGCACGGCCGCTCCATACTCTTCGGCGTCCACGATCGCCCCCACCTCGCTCGCGAGACGCTCGAGCGCGCCCACCTCCTTGTACGCGACCGTGACGCGGACGCGCACCCGCTCCACGAGCTCCACCGTGGGAAGAGACTGCAGCACCAGGTTCACGGCGTCGGCGTACGCCCGCGCGAGCCCCCCCGTCCCCAGCTTCACGCCGCCGAAGTACCTCGAGCACACCACCACGATCTCGCCGACTCCGCCGTGGAGCAGCGCGGTGAGCATGGGTCGGCCCGCAGTGCCGTGCGGCTCGCCGGCGTCGCTCATCCCGATACGCGTCGTGGTTCCGGGTGGGCCCGCCACGAATGCCCAGCAGTGGTGGGACGCGTCCGGAAGCGCCTGTCGCACCTCCTCGACGAACGCGTTCGCTTCCGCCATGTCCGACGCCCGCGCAGCCGTCGTCACGAACCGGCTGCGGCTCACCGTCGACTCGACGCGATGCGCGCGGGCCGGCACGGGGTAGCGCGCGGAAGCCGTCAGCGGATCCCCTCGAAGAGGTCGACTTCCCGGGCCCGCCCCCCGTTCACGAGGCTCAGGGCGCGATAGAACTCCTGCGTCCCCCAGATGGCGCGATGGTCCTCGGGAGTGAGCGCGGAGAGCCCGGCGTACTGGGCCATCTGCGTGCGGTGGCACTGTACGGCCCGCCAGACGGTTTCCCAGTGATCGAACGCGTCGATGGTCGTGGTGACCGACCAATCCGGCCAGGCCACCGACGCGCGAACCTCACCGTCCACGGTCATCTGCATCGCCTTGAATGCCCGCTGGTACGGACGCCAGCGGCGTTCGGTGTTGACCATGTAATACAGCTTCTGGACGGCGTGAGGCTTCTGCTCCTGGCCCGCGAGCGGCTCGGTCGACATCGCGCGGATCACGCCGCCCAACGTGAGTTGACTGATGGCGATGTGGTCGGGATGGCCGTAGGCGCCGAACGGGTCGAAGGTGAGGACCACATGGGGACGAAGCTCGCGGATCCGGGTGGCGATCCTGGCCGAGGCCTCGCGGGCGTCCGCCTTGTCCAACTCCGCGTCCAGGTAGTCCAGGAAGCGGAGGTGGCGCACACCCAGGATGTCGCAGGCTGTCCGCAGCTCGGCTTCGCGGATCCTACCGAGCGCCTCGGGACCGGGGTGGGGCTCCGATCCATCCCCGTGTCGGCCTCTCTCACCGCGCGTCGCAACCACCAGCGATACCTCCGCGCCCTCGGCGGCACATCGCGCGAGTGTACCGCCGAAACCGAGACACTCGTCGTCCGGATGCGCCGCGATGCACATGAGTCGCCTGTCCACTCGCATCACCCGACCGACATTCGATCCAAGAAGTCGCGCTCGGACTGGGTGAGGCTGGCCGGTCCGTCACGTTCGGCCTTGACCAGCAAGCGCTCCACCTCGCCACGATTCAGCTCGTGCATCGACGCGACCGAGATGCCCTTCCAACGCGCGAGGGCCGCTCGATCTCCGACGAGCCCCCTCCCGGTCGCGTCCGGTCTCAGCTGCCGCTGGAATGCACGCTTGGTCGCTCCCTTGCGCCACTCCCACCATTTCAGGAAGACGAACCCGAACGCCGCACCACCCAAATGCGCGAAGTGTGCCGTGCGTGAGCCAGCGCCCGGGTTCGTTCCGGCCGCCAGAGAGACGAACACCAGAATCGAAGCGAGCAGCCACGCTTCCACGGGAATGATGCCGTAGATGTAGATCTTCTCCCGCGGCCAGAACATCGCGAAGGCCAGAAGGACGCCGTAGACGGCACCGGATGCGCCCACGACGGCCGCGTTGCGGGCGAAGAGCAGGCTGAAGACCGCTCCTCCGATCCCGGACAGGAAGTAGAGGAGCAGGAAGCCCCGGCCCCCGAGGCGGCTCTCCAGGCGGGGCCCGAAGAAGAAGAGACCGAGCATGTTGAAGAGCAGGTGCGCGATGCCCGCGTGCAGGAACATGTACGTGACGACCGTCCAGGGACGAATCAGGACCGCCGGCGGGTACAGCACCATCAGGACATACAGGTCGCGGCTGAGCGCGGTCACGCCGAAAACCGCGAGGTTCGCGACGAGCAGCCGGCGAACCCACGTCGTCAGTGGAAACACGCGACCGTCCTAAAGAAGAAGACCGCCCCGGCCGGCGCGGCCGAGGCGGTCGATGACTCCGGTCGCCGTCCGACGACTCTTACCAGAGTTCCTCTTCATCCTCTTCGTACCACTCCTCCTCCTCCTCCTCATCGTCCTCCAGGTCGTCCTCGTCGTCACCGTCTTCGTCCGAGTCCTCGTCCCAATCCTCGTCGTCTTCGGAGTCGTCCCAGTCCTCCTCTTCCTCATCCTCGTCGTCGTACGCGAGGGCGCTAGGACGAAGAACCTCTTCCTCCTCGAACAGACCCGAAGAGTTCATCTGGGTTACCTCCCTGGCAGGACGTCGCATCGGGTCGACCCGGACCGCATCGACCTGGTTCGTTGCCGCGAAGGTATACCCGGCCTACGGGTTGTCAACGCCGGAACGCGGGCCCACTGGCGGGCTGCTCACGGAGCCCCAGCCGACGGCAGCTGGTACAACGCCCTCAGCTCGATCTGGAACGTGACGTGCTCGATGCCGTGGGCCTTCATCCGCTCCCGGATGTTCTCCAGGATGCGCGTGTGTTGCCGTGGATCGTCGATCACGCCGTGCGCCGACAGAGCCACGAAGCCGCTGGTCAGGGTCCACACGTGGACGTCGTGCACCTCGTCG
Source organism: uncultured Gemmatimonas sp. (assembly GCA_964490285.1). Taxonomy (GTDB): domain Bacteria; phylum Gemmatimonadota; class Gemmatimonadetes; order Longimicrobiales; family Gaopeijiaceae; genus UBA2982. The sequence goes on from CAZBCN010000041.1 coordinate 15,003, forward strand.
AGCCCCTCGATCGCGGCGAGATCCGCCAGGATCGCGTCCATGTCCACGTGGGCCGGCGCGGACTCGAGCAAGATGTCGGCCGCCTCCCGCACGAGGCCCCACGCGCCCCACAAACTCAGGAGCGCGATCAGCATCGATGCGATGGGATCGGCAGCGATCCACCCCGTCGTGACGATGACGATGCCGGCCGCGATCGCCCCCACCGAGCCCAGCAGATCGCCGAGCACGTGCAGATACGCACCGCGCACATTGAGATTCTCGTGGGCGTGGCCGTGCAACATCGTCGCGCCGACGATGTTGACCACCAGACCGAGCGTGGCCACCGCGAGCATGAGACCACCATCGACCGCCACGGGGATCCGCAGGCGCTCCCACGCCTCGACCAGGATCAGCCCGGCGATGACGAGCAGCGACGCCCCGTTCACGAGCGCCGCGAGGATCTCGAGGCGCACGTATCCGAACGTGCGCTTGGTGGTCGCCGGCCGCCGTGCGAGCCTGATCGCGAAAACGGACAGCGCGAGGGCGGCCACGTCCGTGAACATGTGGCCCGCATCCGCGAGCAGTGCGAGCGAGCCGGATAGCAAACCACCCACCAGCTCGGCCACCATGAAGACCGCTGTGATGGCCAGCACCCACATGAGGCGCGTGCTCATTGCGCCGCGACTGCCACGCAGGTGTGCGTGATGGCCGTGGTGATGGTTGTGATGCGGGCCGTGCGCGTGCGCGTGTGGCTCCGCACCCGGTGTGGTGCTCATGGTCACGAACATAGGAGCGCGCCGAGGGCCCCTCAACGCGGCGGCCACTCCGTGTCGTGTACCTTACGCCCTGAGCACCTCCCGGAAGACCTGCATCGCCTGCTGCATCTCGTCCATGGTGCCGAGCGAGATGCGAGAGTGCGTCTGCTCGAGCGGCGGGAAGTCACGCCCGACGATGACCTTCCGCTCGCGGCAAGCGTCGCGGAACCACGAGGCGGGTCGACCGAGGTCCACGAGCACGAAGTTGGCATGCGGCATCTGGACGTCGTAGCCGAGCTCGCGGAGCCCGGAGACCACGAACGAACGCACACGCGCGTTCTCCGCCACCTCGTCGGCGATGTGCGCCCGGTCGCGAATCGAGGCGACCGCCGCCACCGCCGAGAGCGTGTTCATGCTGCCGAGGTGCCAGGCGTCGGAGATCTTCCTCAGCGTCTCGGCCTGTCCGATCCCGTAACCGACCCGGAGCCCGGCCATCCCGTGGGCCTTCGAGAGCGAGCGCGTGATGAACACACCCGGAAGCTCCTGGCCGAGCGCACGGGCGGTGCGCACCGAGGAGTCGTACGCGTAGTCGAGGTACGCCTCGTCGATGAGGATCGCGGTCTCGGGAGAACGCTCCTTCACGCGGCGCACGAACGCCTCGACCTCACTGAGTGGATAGGCAGTTCCGGTCGGGTTGTTCGGGTTGCACAAGAACACGAGGCCCGCGCCACGCGCCGCCTCCGCCATGGCGTCGAGGTTCAGCGACAGGCCGGCGTCGACGCGGATGGCTGACACGGGGTATCCGAGTCGGCGAGCCGTGGACTCGCAGGTCGCATACGTCGGCGCCGCGGTCACGAGCCCGTGCTGCGGCGAACAGAATGCGTAGACGGCGCCCGCGAGAATGGGTCCCGATCCGGTGGCGACGACGACGTTGGCCCGCGGCACGCCGTGCGCCTCGGCGATCACGTCGACCAGAGCGTCCGTGTGGTCGGGTGGGTAACCGCGCCCCGCCCGCGGCGAGATCGTCTGGTGGAGCGCCTGGATCGCGCTCGGTCCCGGGCCCCGGGCGTTCTCGTTCGAGGAGATCCTGATGGCACCGTCGTCGTAGACCTGCGCCTGCTCCGGAGACTCGGCCCAGGCTTCACGGCCACGGCCGATGACGAAGGAGCTCGAGAAGGCCCCGACCGTCCCTGCTCCGACGGTCCGAACGAAGCCGCGGCGACTCACCGCCATGGAAAACCTCCTTGGGTCGGCTGAGGAGGAACGAACGCACAGGCAGTATAGGCGGGGTGCGCACCGCTCGCCACCCGGCTTGCCCTGCGTGCGTGGGGCTCGCAGCTTGCCCGTTACCGGGTGCCGCGGCGCCTGGTCGCCCTCCAGCACGGGAGGTACGAATGCGCGCGAGCACAGGGATCGGCCGGCGGAATTTCCTGCGGGGCGCCGGAGTCACGGCGTTGTTCGGCGCGATCGGCGCCAAGACGCCCCTCGGCGCTTCCGAGCTCAGGCGACTCACGCAGCTCGCCCCGGGTGACTTCGACTTCGACGAGGTCTTCGACCGCGTCGGCACGGACAGCACGAAGTGGGACGCCGCCATCCAGCAGTTCGGGCCCCAGATCGAGGTCGGCATGGGGATTGCGGACATGGACTTCCGTGCGCCCCCGTGCATCACGCGGGCGGTGGCCGAACGATGCCTGCACGAGAACTGGGGCTACCTCGACATGCCGGACTCGTTCGTCGACGCGATCGTCGCGTGGGAACGGACCCGCCACGGCGTCGAGATCGATCCGGCGAACGTGACGCTGCACTCGGGCGTCCACTCGGCGCTGATCTCCGGCTACCACGCGTTCGTGCCGCCCGGTGCGCCGGTCCTCATGACGACCCCCATCTACAACGGTTTCTTCGGGAGTCAGCGCTTCGCGCGCGTGGTGGCGGAAGAGAGCCCGATGATCCATGACAACGGGCGCTACTCTATCGACTGGGACGACTTCGAGAGGCGCATAGGCCGCACGAATGTCTTCCTGCTCTGCAACCCGCAGAACCCCACCGGGAACTGCTGGTCCAGGGAGGACCTCATGCGCCTGGGCGAAATCTGCCTGGAACGGCGCGTCATCGTCTTCTCGGACGAGATCCACTGCGACCTCGTGCCCCCGGGGGCCCAGCACACTCCCTTCGCGAGCCTCCCGAACCGCGCGGTCGTGGACAACAGCATCACCTTCCGGGCCGTGAGCAAGACGTTCAACCTCCCGGGCCTCAAGGTCGCCTGGTACCACTCCACGAACCCCGACCTGCTCGCGCGCATCCGCGCGCACACCCGAGCCGAGATCGGCACGCTGGCCATGGTCGCGACCCGCGCCGGGCTCCAGGAAGGGCAGGCCTGGGTCGACGCCCTGCTCCCCTACCTCGGCGAGAACCACGCGGTCGTCGAGCGCTACCTCGCCGATAACGTACCGCTCGTGAAGTACCGGAAGGCCGAGGGCACATATTTGGCATGGCTCGATGTGCGCGGACTCGCCGAACGGATCGACGCGAAGCGGATCGCGGCCGAGGAAACGTCGCGCGGGCAGGCAGTCGTCGCCCCCGAGCAGGTGGTGCAGCGCTGGCTCGCCGAGCACGCCCGCATCGCGGTGAGCCCCGGCCATACGTTCGGTGTCGGCGGGGCGGACCACATGCGCATGAACCTCGCCACGAGGCGCGCGCTCGTGATGCGGGCAGTCGAGAACTTGGCCGAGGCAACTGCCAGGGCGTAGAGACCGGTGCGAGAGGCTACGGAGCCTCTCGTGGGTCGTCCGATCGGCCGTCTCGGGCGAGCGTCGGGCTCTAGGCGGGCCGCCGCGCTCGCCTCATCTTGTGCGTCCCCGGGACCTCCCCTACCCCAGACGTCGTGAACCAAGAGACCAACCCGCTCCTCGCGGGCGCCTTCCGCATCCCGTTCCATCGCATTGGGGCCGATCACGTCGAGCCCGGAATCCTGCAGGCCCTGGCCGAGGCGCAGTCCTCCGTCGACCAGCTGTCTGCCGACCCATCGGAGCCCAGCTGGGCGAACACGATGCAACGGCTGGACGAGACCGTCGAGCTCCTCGCCGAGCGCATCGCACCGGTCACCCACCTCGTGAGCGTCGCCGAGACCCCCGAGCTCCGTGAGGCCTACAATGCTGTCCTGCCCAAGATCACCGCATTCTGGTCGCGTCTGCCCCTGAACGAAGCGCTCTGGTCGCGCGTGAAGGCGTATGCGGCGACGTCCGAGGCGGAGGGTCTCACGGGTATACGGCGGCGGCACCTCGACAAGACCGTGCGCGAGTTCCAGCGGGCGGGCGCCGACCTTCCCCCCGCCGCCAAAGCGCGGCTGGAAGCGGTTCGCATCGAGCTCGCGCAGCTCGAGCAGTCGTTCAGCGAGCACGTGCTCGATGCGACAGCAGTATACGAGCTCGTGGTCACGGACGAGTCCCGCCTCGCGGGGGTGCCCGAGGCCGCACGCAGGCGAGCGAGGGAGAAAGCGAAGGAGAAAGGGAGGAAGGGGTGGCTCCTCACGCTCGACTACCCCTCTGTCGAGCCGGTTCTCAAGTACTGCCGCGACCGCCAGCTGCGGCGCGAGATCTTCCTCGCGTATTCGACGCGTTGCCGCGACGGCGAATTCGACAATCGGCCACTGCTCGCGCGCATCCTCAGGCTGAGGGACGAGCTCGCTTCAATACTCGGGTACGATGGCTTTCCCGACTACACGCTCGAAGATCGCATGGCCGGATCGGGGAAACGGGCGACGGCCTTCGAGGCGGATCTCGTGGAGCGCACGCGCCCCTACTGGAAGCGTGATGTCGCCGAGCTGAAGGCCCACGCGGCCACCCTCGGTATCCCCCGACTCGAGCCCTGGGACGCCGCTTTCGTGACCGAGGATCTGCGTAGGCAGCGCTACCATATCGACGACGAAACGCTGCGTCCGTACTTCCCGCTGCCCCGGGTTCTCGACGGACTCTTCGAGATCGTGCGCCGCACCTTCGGCTTCCGGGTCGTGGAGCGCGCGATCGAGGAGGTGTGGCACGATGACGTCCGATACTTCGAGATCTTCGACGACTCCGACGGCACGCTGGTCGGCGGCTTCTATTCCGACTGGTTTCCGCGCACGGAGAAGCGTCAGGGCGCGTGGATGAACCACTTCGTGACCGGCGGACCCCGCGACGGGGGCCATTTCGCTCCCCACCTCGGCGTGATCTGCGGCAACTTCACTCCCCCGGAGGGAGACCAGCCCGCGCTGCTGACCCACCGGGAGGTCGAGACCACGTTCCACGAGTTCGGCCACCTCCTGCATCATTGCACGTCGAGGGTCGAGATCCCGTCACGCGCCGGCATCAACGTGGCCTGGGACTGGGTCGAGCTGCCGAGCCAGCTCATGGAGAACTGGACCTGGGAGCGCGAGGCACTGGACGTGTGCTCGGGGCATCACGAGACCGGCGCTCCGCTTCCCGATGACGTCTTCGCCCGCATGTTCGCCGCGCGCCGCTTCATGGGTGGATGGGCACAGATGCGTCAGCTTTCGCTCGGCACCGTCGACCTCGCCCTCCACGGCGACCTCGCGCCGAAACTCCGGGCCGAAGCGAACGGGGCGGACGATGCCCAACTCGACGCCTCGCAGGGGGAGGAGGTCATGGCCTTCGGCGAGGAGCGCTTCGCATCGTTCGTCCCCGACCGGCACTTCGCCGAATACCACGCGCTCACGTCTTTCTCGCATCTGTTCGCCGGCGGGTATGCGGCCGCCTACTATAGCTACATCTGGTCCGAGGTCCTGGACGCCGACGTGTTCACCCGCTTCAGGCGCGAGGGCATCTTCAACCCCGAGACGGGCCGCAGCTACGTGAATACGATTCTGTCGCGAGGCGACTCGGCGGACCCGGACGAGCTTTTCCGCGAGTTCATGGGGAGGGCGCCCGATCCGAAGGCGCTGCTGGACCGGAACCTGGGTCCGTTGGAACAGGGGTGAGTGCACGCGGTGCGACCTCGGTGAGGGCCGCCCGGTTCGCGGCCGGTGTAACGGCGATCGCGACGATGGTGAGCGCCTGCGACACGCTCGGCATGAGCTACGGCGACGCCAACAGCGTGATCGCCGTCATGGCGCCCGAGCGCTGGGAGGAGTTCTCGGACGAATTCTACTCGGCCCTCGAACGCACGATCGTCACCGTGCGCGACGAGAAGACGTTCACCGTCACCTACCAGGAGCCCTACGGCGACGAGTGGAGGGACCTCAGTCGATTCCGTCAGATGCTGCTGGTGGGCGGGCTCGGGGACCGGTGGATTCAGGAGGCACTCGCAGAGGCCGAGACCCCAGTCACGGAGCCGGGCCTCTACCGCGTGCAAGACGTCTGGTCGCGTGGCCAGACCGTCACCGTGATCGTTCTGTCGGCGGGGGATGCAGCCGATGAGCTGGCCGAGCACCTTCCGGAGGTGTACGCGCAGCTCGATGCGGACTATCGCGTCTTCGCGCGCAACCGCATGTACACGACGGGCGTCGACACCATGCTGGCCGACACCTTGAGCTCCCTGGCCGGTTTCGCCGTGCTCGTCCCGCAGGTCTACCGTTGGTCCCGAGCGGACTCGACCTTCGTATTCCGCAACGACAACCCCGACCCGGCCGAGCTCATACGTGAGGTCGTGGTGACGTGGGTGAGCCCGGTCCCGGCCGAGCTGTCACCCGATTCCGTGCTCGCCTGGCGTGCCCGGACAGTGGCGGAGCACTACAGCGAGCCCCAAGACGTGGTCCCGGAAGGCATGACGTTCGAGCGGCTCGCGTTCACTGGCTACATCGCCCTCGAGATCCGCGGGCAGTGGACGAACCCACCCGATCGGGGTTGGCCTGCGGGAGGCCCGTTCATCACCCGCGCCGCCGTGTGCCAGAGCCAGGACCGGGCCTACCTCCTCGACGCGTGGCTCTATGCCCCGGGGCTCGAAAAGTACGAGTACATCATCCAGCTGGAGACGATTCTCGACACGTTTCGCTGCGGTTAGCCGGCTCGGGCTACCCGCGCCCCTCCCCGCGTGTCGATCCGCCTTCTACGTCACCGTCCGTGAGCCCGCGGCTCGCCGCGACGTAGAAGGTTCCGCTCGCCTCCCGTTGGTCGGCCAGGCGACGCTCGATTGGCTCCAGTTCCGGGGCCCGCTACAATGTCGGCTCCGCGACCGATTCTCGCTCGCCGCCGCCTGAACGCCTCGAGCTTTGAGCTTCGTCCACCTCCACACCCACTCCGAGTACTCCCTCCTCGACGGCGCCAACCGCATCGGCGATCTGGTCGGCAAGGCCAAGGAGTTGGAGATGCCGGCCCTCGCGCTGACCGACCATGGCTGCCTCTTCGGAGCCTGGACGTTCTACAAGGAAGCCAAGCGGGCAGGCGTCAAACCGATCGTGGGCATGGAAGCCTACGTCGCGCCCGGCGACCGCCGCGACCGTTCGACATCCGGGGAGGGCGAGCGCGCGTACTACCACCTGGTCTTGCTCGCGCGCGACCGGGTCGGCTACCGCAACCTCGTCAAGCTCTCCTCGATCGGATATACCGAGGGCTTCTACCACAGGCCTCGCATCGATCGCGAGGTGCTTGCGAAGCACCACGAAGGCCTGATCGTCAGCTCCGCCTGCATGGCGGGCGAAGTGGCCCGTCATCTGGCGGCGGGTGACGCGGCCGGCGCGCGTCGCGTCGCGGAGTGGTACGCGAACCTGTTCGACGGCCGTTACTACCTCGAGGTCCAGGCTCACGCTTCTCAGGGCCAGGCCGAGCTGAACGCCCAGATCTTCGCACTCGCGGACGACCTGGGCCTCCCCGTCGTGGCCACCAACGACGCCCACTTCCTCACACCCGCCGACCACGGGGCGCACGACATCCTGCTCTGCATCGGGCTCGCCAAGGACCGGGACGACCCGCGGCGCATGCGCTACGACGAGGGTCTCTACTTCAAGAGCCCGGAGGAGATGGCATCGCGCTTCCCGGGGCGCGCGGACGTGATCGAGAACACGCTCCGCATCGCGGAAGAAGTCGATCTCGTCTTCGAGAAGACGTATCACCTGCCGGCGTTTCCGCTGCCGGCCAGCCACGCTTCCGAGAACGAGTACCTCGAGCACCTCGCTTTCGAGGGCGCGAAGAAGCGGTACGGCGATCCGCTTCCACCCGAGGTTCGCGAGCGCTTCGACTACGAGATGGGCGTGATCCGCGGCACGGGATACGCCGGCTACTTCCTGATCACGCAGGACTTCATCCGCTGGGCGCGCGAGCGGGACATCCCCGTCGGGCCCGGTCGGGGCTCGGCGGCCGGCTCGCTGGTCGCCTACTCGCTCGGCATTACGAACCTGGATCCCCTCGAGTTCGACCTCCTCTTCGAGCGCTTCTTGAACCCCGAGCGCATCTCGATGCCGGACATCGACATCGATTTCTGCTTCGAGCGGCGCGGCGAGGTGATCGACTACGTGCGCCAGAAGTACGGCAAGGAAGCGGTCGGTCAGATCGTCACATTCGGGACCATGAAGAGCCGCGCGGTGATCCGCGACGTCGGCCGCGTCCTCGGCTTCGAGCCCTCGGAGACGGATCGCATCGCGAAGCTGATCCCGAACCAACCCGGCCAGTCGTTCACCGTCCAGGAGGCGGTCGACAAGCTCAAGGAGGTGAAGGACCTCTACAAGCTCGACGAGCGGCATCGCCAGCTCCTCGACTACTCCATGGCGCTCGAGGGCCTCTCCCGGCACGCGTCCGTCCACGCGGCGGGCGTCGTCATCGCCCCGGGCCCGCTCGACGACTACGTCCCCGTGAGCGTGCAGACCGGGAAGGGCGCCAACGGCTCGAATGGCGACGCGATGGCCGTGACCCAGTACGACATGAACTGCCTCGACGAGGTGGGCATGCTCAAGATGGACTTCCTGGGCCTCAAGACCCTCACGGTCATTCACGATGCCGTGGTGATGGTGAAGGCGAGGCACGGGAAGCTCTCGAATCCCGAGACCGGGCAGGTCTATCGGAGCATGGACGACGTCCCGCTCGACGATCCGACGGTATACAGGATGCTCGCGCGGGGCGGCACGCCGGGCGTGTTCCAGTTCGAGTCCAACCTGGCGAACGACAAGCTCCGCGGAATGAAGTGCGACCGCTTCGAGGACCTCGTCGCCACCAACGCGCTCATCCGGCCCGGACCGCTCGACTCGGGCATGACGGACGTCTACATCGACCGGAAGCTCGGCAGGAAATCGGTCACGTATCCACACCCTTCGCTCGTGAAGGTCCTGGAGCCGACGTACGGCGTGATCGTCTACCAGGAGCAGGTGATGCGGATCGCTTCGGAGCTCGCGGGCTATACGCTCGGCGAAGCCGACGTGCTCCGGAAGGCGGTAGGCAAGAAGAACGCCGAGCTCATCCGCGAGGACCTCGGGAAGTTCGTGGAGCGAGCCGTCGCGCGCGGCGTCGATCGGCACGTCGCGCTGGAGCTGTCGACGCAGATCGAGACGTTCGGGCGTTACGGCTTCAACAGGAGCCATGCCGCGGCCTACTCCCTCGTCTCCTACCATACGGCGTGGCTGAAGGCACACTATCCCGCCGAGTTCATGGCTGCTCTGCTCTCGTCCGTGCTCGACAACACGGACAGCGTGGTGAAGTACATAGCCGCTTGCCGCGATCTGCCGCGTCACGTGGCCAAGCTGGAGGAACCCCTCGACGTCCTCCCTCCCGATGTGAACGAGTCCGGATGGAAGTTCACGGTCACGGACGCGGGAAAGATCCGGTTCGGCCTCGGCGCCGTGCGCGGGGTGGGTCACGGGGCGGTCGATTCGGCGCTGAAGGCGCGCGCCGCAGCGCGCTTCACTTCGCTCTTCGACTTCCTGGAGAGGGTCGACATTCGCGCGCTCAACAAGCGTGCGTGCGAAGCGCTCATCGCGGCGGGCGCGCTCGACGCGTTCGGCCACCGGTCCCAGCTCCTCGCCGGGCTCGACTCCGCATACGGTGAGGTGCAGGCCCGCCAGGCCGAGATCGAATCGGGACAGGCTTCCCTCTTCGGCGAGGCGTCCGAGACGCATCACGAGGCGCCCCCACTTCCCAACGTCCCGCCGTGGTCCGAGCCGGAGCGGCTCGCGCGCGAAAAGGAGGCGCTGGGGTTCTTCATCTCGGGCCACCCACTCGACCGCTACCGCGAGGTGGTGCGAGCCTACGAGCCCGTGGCCTCCGACACCCTGGTGGAGCGCCCAGGCCGCATGGTCGCGCTTCCCTGCGTCGTCACGGCGATTTCCCGCCAGATCTCGCGGCGCGACAGCACCGAGTGGGGCAAGGTGACCGTCGAGGATTTCAAGGGCACCGCGACGGTCCTCGCGTTCGGCGAGACCTGGCAGAAGTACAAAGAGGTGTTGAAGCAGGACGCCGTCGTCGAGGTCCTCGGTCGGGTGAGCGGCCGGGAGCGCGACGAGGAGAACCCGCCGATCTTCCTCGACTCGGCGCGCCCGCTCGATGCCGTCGCGCCCGAGCTGGCGGTCCAGATCGAGCTGGAGCCGGGCTTCGCCGAGGAAGCCTTCACGATGGCGAAGCGCGTGATCTCCGAACACCCAGGCGCAGCAGCGGTGTGGTTCCAGGTCGGCGCCGACAATGGCGAGCGGGCTCCGCGACTCAAGTCGCGCTCGCTCCGCGTGGATCCGGGCGAGGCGACGCTCGGCGCGCTGCAGCGGCTCTTTGGGCGTGGCAACGTGCGCCTCGTACGGACCGTTCAGACCGCCGACACGGAGGACCCCGCCGCGCGCTGGAGAGGCGGACGCCGGGAGGGCGGCAGCGAGTGGGAGGGCGGATGAGGAAGGACGAGATCTACGCGGCACTCGGGCTCGAGGACCACAACGCCGGCGGCTTCCACGGGGCGTGGCTCGGGTCGGGACCGGAGCTCGAGGTACGGTCGCCGATCGATGGGGCGCGCCTCGGGACCGTTCGCCAGGTCACCGAAGCCGAGTATGACCGCATCGTGGACCGCGCGCAGGCAGCCTTCCTCGCGTGGAGGAAGGTCCCGGCTCCCAGGCGCGGTGATCTCGTGCGCCGCCTCGGCGAGCGGCTGCGCGCGAACAAACGTGCGCTCGGCGCGCTCGTGACGCTCGAGATGGGCAAGATCCGGGCGGAGGGCGAGGGCGAGGTCCAAGAGATGATCGACATCTGCGACTTCGCCAATGGTCTCTCGCGCCAGCTCTACGGCCTCACCATGCAGAGCGAGCGGGCCGACCATCACATGCGGGAGCAATGGCACCCGCTCGGCGTGGTCGGCGTGGTGACGTCTTTCAACTTCCCTGTGGCCGTCTGGAGCTGGAACGCGGCGATCGCGGCCGTCTGCGGAGACGCGACGCTCTGGAAGCCCGCCTCGGCGACGCCGCTCACGGCGATCGCCGTGACGAAGCTCGCGGCAGCCGTATGCCAGGAGTGTGACGCCGATCCGGCGATCTTCTCCCTCGTGGTCGGCCGCGGCTCGTCCATCGGCGATCGGCTCCTCCACGACGCGCGCGTCCCGCTCGTGTCAGCAACTGGCTCCTGTGCCGTCGGCAGACACGTCGCCGAGGTCGTCGGCCGTCGGCTCGCACGCACGATCCTCGAGCTCGGCGGCAACAACGCGATCATCGTGACGCCGTACGCGAACCTCGGTCTCGCGATCCCGGCGATCCTGTTCGGTGCGGTGGGCACGGCCGGCCAACGGTGCACGAGCACGCGGCGCATCATCGTGCATCGCTCCATTCGCGACGCGCTCGTGGACCGCCTCGTGCACGCGTATCGCGGTGTCCGTATCGGCGACCCGATGGCCGACGACACGCTCATGGGCCCACTCGTCACCCAGGACGCCGTCAACGCGCTGCTCGAGGCGCGGCGCCGCGTCCAGGAGGAGGGCGGCCGCATCCTGTATGGAGGCGAGCGCCTCGAGGGACCCTCGTATCCGGGCGGGCTCTATGTGACTCCCTGCATCGCGGCGGCCGAGAACCACTTCGCCATCGTGCAGGAAGAAACCTTCGCGCCGATCCTGTACATCCTCGAGTACGGGAACGCGTCGAGCTCGCCATTCGAGGCGATCGACGAACTCGACGAGGCCATCCGCCTGCACAACGCCGTCCCCCAGGGGCTGTCGTCCTCGATCTTCACGGACCACGTGCGCGAGGCGGAGTACTTCCTCTCGCACCGAGGGAGCGACTGCGGCATCGCGAACGTGAACATCGGCACGTCGGGCGCCGAGATCGGCGGCGCGTTCGGCGGCGAGAAGGAGACCGGCGGCGGCCGCGAGTCGGGTTCGGACTCCTGGAAGGCCTACATGCGCCGGCAAACCAACACGGTCAACTGGAGCACGGAGCTGCCGCTCGCGCAGGGACTCGAGTTCGAGGTGGAGTAGCGGCGGGCAGGAGACGTCCTCGCGGTGGTGGGCATCGCCCACGACGATCTGCTCCGCATGCGCGCCGCGCCCGGCGAAGACGCGGAAGTTCTCGCCACGATCGGTCCCACCCAGGCGGGGCTGATCGCACAGGGCCAAACGCGCTCCCTTCCCGGCGCCTTCTGGATCCTGGTCGATCGGGGCGGCTCGCTCGGGTGGGTGAGCATGCGCGATGTGGCCTACCTCGGCGACACGGTCGACGCCACTGCGGAGAGGATATCCGCCCTCGGAGGGAGGCCGTCGGCACGCACGATGACCGAGCTGGGGCGATTCGTCACGGAGTCGATGCGCTCGCCGGATGCGGAGCCCGTCCCCCGCGTCGTCGTGGTGGTAGATGAAACCGTCGGCGATCTTGGCGAGGTCACCCTCGACTTGATCGGCCTCGCGGACGACTCGTTGCGTGGCTACCGCGTGCACGTCTTCGGCGAAC
>CAZBCN010000042.1:0-6009 GCA_964490285.1 uncultured Gemmatimonas sp.
GCCGCCATCGCGGGCGGGTTTCCGCCGAACGTCGAGATCGTCTTCCCCTTCCACGCGTGCGCGATCTCGTCGGTCGTGATGGTGGCGCCTACGGGCGCGCCGTTCGCGATCCCTTTTGCCATCACCATGATGTCGGGCTCGACACCGAAGTGCTCGATGGCGAACCAGTGATCGCCCGTGCGCCCGAACCCGGTCTGTACTTCATCGATGATGAGCAGGCCGCCATAGCGGCGGATGACCTCGGCCGCCTTCTTGAAGTACGTCGGCGGCGGCACGACATACCCGGCCACGCCCTGGATCGTCTCGGCGATGAACGCGGCAGGCTTGCCGTTCGTCGTCGTGACGATCACCTCCTCGAGATCGGCGACGAACGCGTCGACGCACGACTCGTCGCACGGCTGCTTGTACGGACACCGGTACGTGTTGGGCGCCTTCGCGTGCTTGATGCCCGCGACCGGCGTGGCCAGTGGCCGCCAGCCCGAGTGGGCGGTGAGGCTGGAGCCCATGAACGAGCGCCCGTGGTACGCCACACGCAGCGCGATGACCTCGCTGCGGCCCGTGGCGAGGCACGCCATCAGGATCGCCGTCTCGATCGCTTCGGTGCCCGAGTTCGAGAAGAACGTCCGCCTCAGAGCGCCGGGTGCGATATCCGCCAATTTGCGCGCCGCCTCGACCTGCATCTCGGTCGCATACAACGTCGAGACGTGGCCGAGCTTGCTCATCTGCTCGGTGACCGCGCCGACAACGCGCGGATGGCAGTGCCCCACGGACGTCGTGAGAATGCCCGCGAAGAGATCGAGATACTCCTGCCCGTCGGCGTCCCAGACGCGCACGCCCTTCCCTTCGGCGAGCGCAAGGGGCTCCCGATAGAGATGCACCATCGCAGGGAGAAGGAGGTCCCGGTGTCCCTGCACGATCTCGGCGCTCGCGGCGCCACTCACCAGCGTCGATGCTCTCATGCGGCTACATGCTCCTCAGGGACGGCGGCTATTCGGCGACGAGCGCTCGGCAGGGGAGCACGAGGGCCAGGGCCTCGGAGCGCCCCGATTGGTGGTCATGACCTCGCGCCTCGTTCTGCTCGTGAACTCGCGATCCTCGGACGCCAGGTATGCGAGCGACGCCGTGAGGACCACGTTGTTGCGCAGGTCGTCGAAGACGAGCTTGTCGTACGTGTCTCGGTTGCTGTGCCAGGTGCTCGCCCCGTAGTCCCAGTCCGTCTCGGTCAGCGAGCCCAGGTTGAACGCCGGCGCGCCGTGGCACAGGAACGAAGCATAGTCCGAGCCCGCGCCTGGCGTCCCGGGCAGCTCGAGATCGACGAACTGTGAGGCCTCCCGGGGCACCCTCGACAACCACCGGGCGATCGAGCCTCCCGCGTCCACGAGGCCGAGCGCGGAGATGTTGGCGATACGCCCCGTACCGTTGTCGCTGTTCCAGAGCGCCTGCAGCCCCTCGACGACCTCGGGATGGTCCTCCGCGAATGCGCGCGATCCGTTCAGACCCTGCTCCTCGCCGCTCCAGAGCCCGATCAGGATCGTCCTACGAGGGCTCGGATATGCCGCGCGTAGCACCCGCATCGCCTCGAGCATGACCACGGAGCCCGCGCCGTTGTCGGTCGCTCCCGAGGATCCGTCCCACGTGTCGAAGTGCGCCGAGAGCACGACGTACTCGTCGGGCAACTCCGAGCCACGAACCTCGCCGATGACGTTGAAGACCGGCACCTCGCCGAGGCTCTCCGCCTCGGCGGCGAGGCGCACCACCGGCTCCTGCACGTTCTCGGCGAGCCGGTACAGAAGCCCGTAGTCCTCGCAGGAGAGCTCGAACGTCGGCGTCCTGCGATTGTAGGCATCGAAGACCCGGGTGGTGCCGGGCGCGCCGGACCACTCCGACGTGATGATGCCCGCAGCACCGGCGTCCTCGATCGCCGTATGGATCGTGCGGAGGTTGCCTCCTGTCCTGGACCCAGCGACCGCGAGACTCTGGTTCCACCGGTCACTCGCGAGCCGACGCGCTTCCGCCATCCGCTGAGCGGCGCCGTTCATCTGGAACTCGATCCACTGATCGTTGGGCCGGCATGTAGGCTGCGGGTATGACAACATGACCCACTGGCCGCTCACCGTCCGGAGGAAGGACTCCCAGTCGGCCGCGGTGTCGATCTCGGGAAGGTAGGTGACACCGGCTTCGACCGGCCGGCCACCCGTGCCTGCGCTCCAGGCGAGGATCTGGCCTTCGAGCGAGCGCACGCGCGGCTCCACCAGCGTGATGTGACTCGGGCCCCGGCTCCATCCCTCCCAGGTCCCGTAGCGCTCGCGCCGCGCCTCGACGCCCCAGCTCTCGAGCAGGCTCGCGGCCCAGGCCTGCGCTCGCTCCATGCCGGGGGAGGCCGTCAGCCGCGGGCCGAGCGAGTCGAGAAGCGCCTGCGCCATGGGCTCGAGATGCGAGTTCTCCATGGCTTCCCTCCACAGCGCCCGCAGCACCGCGTCGTCGGTGGCGAGTGTCTGTGACGGGGCCGGCACGGCGTGCATGGCCGAGAGCCCGATCGCCAACAGGAGTATTCGACGCATCACAGGCCTGCTTTCTTCCTGACCCGATCGAACTCGGACTTCGTCACCGACTGCACCGAAAGCCTCCCATATCGCACCAACTCCATCTCGGCGAGAGCCGGGTCCTCGCGGATCGCGGGGAGCGTCACCGGTTCCTTCGCCTTCGCGACGAACGCGACGTCGACGAGGTCCCAGCGGGGGTCGGCCGGGTCGGACTTGGCGTCGAAGTAATCGCTCTTCTTGTCGAACTGCGAAGGGTCAGGGTACGCCTCGCGCGCGACTCGCGCGATCCCCGCGACCGCCGGGGGAGAGGCGTTCGAGTGATAGAAGAGCACCTCGTCGCCGATCTTCATGGCCCGCATGTTGTTCCGGGCTTTGAAGTTGCGCACGCCCTCCCAGGCGGTGGATCCGTCCCGGGCCAGGTCGTCGATCGAGTAGACCTCCGGCTCGGACTTCATCAGCCAATAGCGCTTCGCCATACCATGGCCTCCCTCAGGCTTCGACGGTACCGACCGCGACGCGGATCTCGCGCCAGCGCTCCCGCTTGAAGACGCTCACGGAGAGCGTCGCACGCGTGAAGTGGCCAACGACGATCGCGAGCCAGATGTCACCCGGATCCAGCGTCGAGACCGTGCGAATCAGCCAGCACATCCCGAGCGGAATGAAGATCTGCGAGACGAACGAGATGTACATCGGACTCTTGGTGTCTCCGGTGCCCTGGAGGCCGCCCGTGTACGCGAGCGCGACCGTGATGAAGAGGCCCGATACCGCCAAGTAGCGCATCAGCTGCACGCTCAGCTCCGTGACGATCGGGTCGGTCATGCCGAAGATCCGGAGGAGCAGGGTGGGGATGAGGAGGAAGGCCGCGCCGATCGACGCTGCGAGTGTGAGCCCGAATCCCGCCGCGGTGCGAACTGCCTGCACGGTTCGTTCCGGCTTCCCCGCCCCCAGGTTCTGACCCGCCACGGCGGCCGTCGCACCCATGATGCCGACCGACGTCCAGGTGATGAACGAGAACAGCTGCGTGTAACTCACCACATACGCTGCCTGAGCCTGCGCGCTCATCGCCAGGGATCCGACGAACGCGAGCAGGATGACCCCGCCCACGTTCATGGCTACGCCCTGGATTCCGGTCGGCAGCCCGAACTTGAAGAGCTGTCCGATGATCTTCCAGTCGGGGCGCCAGTTCATGCCGCGGTGGAACGCCACGACCCACGTTCCGCCGAAGAGCTTCACCACCGAGTAGGTCCCGACGATCCCCGCCGCCATGACCGTGCTCATGGCCGCGCCCGCGGTGCCGAACGCCGGAATCGGTCCGAGGCCCGGGATCAGAATGATGTTGAGCACGACGTTCAGCACCGTCAGCGCGATGCCGAGCCTAAGTGGCGTGCGTGCGTCGCCGGCCGAGCGAAGGGCACCACCGAGCATGAAGAAGATCAGCATGCCGATCGAGAACACGAACATGATCCGCAAGTACGGAAGCGCCTCTGCCTGCACCTCCGGCGTTGCGTTCACGAGATCGAGCAACACTGGCGACGCCAAGTATCCGAACGGCGCCAGGATCAGCAGCGTGATCATGATCGCGGTGAGAAAAGCCTGATACACCGTCTCGTTGACCATCTCGTGCTGCTCGGCACCCGTGAACCGCGCGACGAGCACGGCCATGCCGGTGAACATGGAACTGACGAAGACGATGACGACCAGGAAGATCTGCCAGGCTACGCCGATCGCGGCGTTCCCGGTGTAGCCGACGTAGTTGCCCACCATCACGTGATCGACGAGGCCCTGCAGCCCACCGATGATGTTCTGGAGCATCGTCGGCCAGGCGAGCTTCCAGACGGCGTCCCTGATCGGCCCTTCGACGATCGATCGGTCGAACGCTTTTCCGCGCTTCGGTGCTGCGCTCACGCCAGCAGAATCCAGGCGCTGATCGAGAGCCAGACCACGCCGACGAGGCTCAACAGGATCCACTCGAGGATACTCGTCTGCTGCTTCCCGCGCTCGCCGTGGAACCACGCGATGATGGTGGCTGCGACGATCGCGGATCCGACGAAGGGCAGCGCGAGCTGGAAGGGGAGCGAGTCGTTGTCGAAGATGAGCTCGATGAACTGCAGGAGCGCGTAGCCGCTGACCGCGGCGACGATGACGATCTGCGGCACGCGCCGCTTGATCAGCTCCTGGAGGTCCACCGGGCCTTCGACGCCACCGCCCGCCACATCCCCCCGCAACGTCGCGACCGCGCGCTCCGCACTCGGGCGATGCTTCGGCTCACGGTTCAGGCACCGCTTCAGGAGATCGGCCACGGTGGCGTCGATGTCGGGGCGCATCAGCTTGAGGTCCTTCGGCTCGGCGCTCAGGTGCGCGGTGATCCACTGCGTGTTCGTCTTCGCCTGGTAGGGACCCTCGCCGGTGAAGAGCTCGTAGCCGAGAATGCCGAACGTGTACATGTCCGCGAGCTCGGTGAGGTCCTGGTCCATGAGCTGCTCCGGGCTCATGTATCTCGGGTCGCCGATCATCTGACCGGTCTTCGTGAGCTTGGTGACCTCCTCGCCGCCCGTCGCGAGCAGCGCGGCGATGCCGAAGTCCGCGAGCAGCGCCTGCTGGGCGTCCTCGTCCCAGAGCACGTTGGCGGGCCGCACGTCCCGGTGGACGATGCCCTGGGCGTGGGCCGCCGCGAGCGCGGACGCGACCCCTGTGAGTACCTTACGCGCCAAGTCGGCCGACAGTCGCCCGTCGGCGGCGAGGCGCTCCTCCATGGTGCGGCCCTTCACGAAGCGCATCACGAGGAAGGGAGTCCCGTCCGGGAGTCGGCCGAAGCGGTAGACCTGAACGACGTTGGGGTGGGAGAGCGTGGCGGCCGCCTTGGCCTCGCGCTCGAAGCGCTTGCGGGCAGTTTCGTCGCTCGCGCGCCCCGGGAGGAGAACCTTGACCGCGACCAGGCGCCCGAGCGCCTTCTCGCGGGCCAGGTAGACCGTCGCCATGGAGCCGCGGCCGAGCTTCTGCTTGATCTCGAAGTCGTCGCCGAGGGCGGTTCGAAGGGCCTCGATCGACCGGTTCTCTTCGTCGCGCGGGGGCGCGGGCTCGGACGCCGCTGATTCCATGTTGGGGGCCACGTTACCGGCGAGGGCCGAGGGCCACAAGCGCGGCGGCGCGACCCGAACCCCCTTGCGCGGCCTGCGCCTGCCGCCCTACTGTACTAGTCAACCCATACAGTAGTACAGCGAGGCCACGTGTTCGACGGGATCGACCCGAGGAGTCCGACGCCGCTCTACGAGCAGATCGCGGCCCGCGTGCGCGTTGCGGTCGCGTCCGGCGATCTGTCATCGGGAGACGCGCTCCCGTCGGTGCGCGCTCTCGCGCGGGAGCTCCGCGTGAACCCGGCGACCGTAGTCCAGGCTTATCGGGACCTCGCTCTCGACGGATTCGTCGAGATCCGGCACGGACAAGGCACCTTCGTGCAAGACGTGCC
>CAZBCN010000042.1:6109-27088 GCA_964490285.1 uncultured Gemmatimonas sp.
GGCTCCATCTACGGATTCTTGGGACCGAACGGATCGGGCAAGACGACCACCATCCGGATGTTCATGGGGATGATGAAGCCGCATCGCGGAGAAATCCGCGTGCTGGGCAGGCAGGTCCCGAAGGAGATGCCTCGCATCCTGGCCCGCGTGGGGTTCGTCCCCGAGCGCCCGCACGTCTATCCGGCTCTCACGGTCGCCGAAGCCATCCGCTACCACTCGTCGTTCTTTCCGAGCTGGGACCATGGGTGGGCCAGGGAGCTGACGACACGACTCGATCTCGACCCTGCGCGGAAGGTCGCGCGCATGTCCAAGGGTGAGACGGGGAAGCTCCTCCTGCTGCTCGCGCTCGGGCAGCGCCCCGAGCTGCTGGTGCTCGACGAGCCCACCGACGGGCTCGACCCCGTCGTGCGCCGCGAGGTCCTCACTGCAGTGCTCGACTACGTGTCGGAGACGAGCGCGACCGTCTTCATCTCCAGTCACCTGATTCACGAGCTCGAGAGGTTCTGCGACTGGGTCGGGGTGCTCGACGGCGGACGGCTCGTGGCGGAGCTCCCCATGCAGAGCTTCAAGAACGAGATCAAACGCATCCGGGTGACGGACGCGCCCGACGCCCCGGGCGAGATGCCGTTCGTGCTCCTGAACCGTTCGGGGCGAAATGGCCTCGGCTCCGTGGAGACCTGGATCGTGCGGGGCTGGCAGGATCCCATGCGGAACTACTTCGAGCGCGTGGGAGCCACGGTGCGCGACGTGATCGATCTGGACCTCGAGGAGGGCTTCGTGGAGCTCCTCCGTTCCTCGAGACCCGACAACCATAGGAGTTGAGCTCATGTACCAACCGATGCTCTTCATCCACTGGAAGCAGGCTCGACTGCTGCTTCTGCCGTTCGTGGTCGCGGCGTTCGGGCTGCCGCTCCTCTCCATCCAGGGATTGGGCTCGCCGGCTGGCGGCGACCCGTTCGCGACTGCGTACGAGGCCGTGGCAGGACTCTCGCTGTGGCTGCCTCTCTTCCCCCTCCTGGCGGGTGCCATCGGGGTGACGCTCGGCATCACCGCGTGGAACTGGGACCATCAGCTCGGGCACGTGTACGCGCTCAGCCTTCCCGTGACGCGTTGGGAGTACGCGATGCTCAAGATGTCGGCGGGCGTGGTGCTCGCCGCCGCGCCTTCCTTCGCGCTCTGGATCGGAGCGCACGTGGCGTCGGCGTCCGTCGTGTTGCCCGCGGGGCTCAACGCCTACCCCAACCAGCTCGCGCTGCGTTTCTTCCTCGCCATCGTCCTCTCGTACGCCCTGCTCTTCGCGATGGCGGCGGGAACCATCAAGACCACCGTGTGGGTCGCGAGCGGCGTTCTCGGACTCTTCGTGTTCGCCGGCCTCTTGCAGGAGGCGATCCAGCTCACCTTCCCGACCCTGGGCTTCGACCAAATCGGGTTCGTCGAGCTCATGGCCGACTTCCTGGTGCGCACAGGTGGCCCATTCGAGGTGTTCAACGGCAACTGGGCGTTGATCGATGTCTAGGCGAGCGATGGCGAGACGAGTGAAGCTCGGCGCCCTCCTCGGCGTGCTTTTCGCCGGCGGCGCCGCCGTTCGGCCCGCGCAACTGTTCGCGCAGCAGCAGACCGAGGCCGAGCTGGTGTCCAGAATCGAAGCGCTCATGCCGGCCTACCTGGAAGCGCGCGCGGCATGGAACGCACGCCTCCAAGCGGAGTTCGCCGCGGAGGCAGCACGAGCCACACCAGCCGATACGGTGCACGTCGGCCCGCTGCGCATCGTGACCCTTCCGAACGACACTGAGACCGCAGCCGAGCTGTTCGCGGAGGTCTGGCGCGAGAGCTTCGGCGAGATCGCCGGGAGTCCGGCGTTGGCCGATTACATCTTCGCCTTCCAGTGGCGCGCGCGCCTTCTCGACTTCCATGTCCCCACGCGCGGCCACGAGCCGGTCGTGCGAGTCGACGTCTCCCGCATCCGGACGCCCACGCGCGCCCGAGCCAAGGAGCCCGTGCGCGCCGCGATCGCGCGCGTTCTGTCCCAGGACCTCCCGGTCGGCTCGCCGACTCGAGGCATCAACCCGTCGCTGGTCTATCGCAGCGACGCGACCGTGTACCGCCTCCTCGCGGTGACGCCCTCCGGGGCGACTCGGGCGTGCCTGGGTGGTGACGCGAGCGCCTGCATGGCGGCAGTCGGCATGGGGCTGGAAGCTTCGGCGGACGAGCTGCCCGCCTGGTTCGCCCCCGAAGCTCGCCAGGCGATGGTCGCCGGGGTCGACCAGCTCCCGCGCGGGATGGACGGCGTCGGGACCTGGACCCCGCGAGTAGATCGCGACGACCCCGCCGTGCGGAGGTGCCTCGAGGCGAACGACTTCGGCGCTTGCGACCGAGTGCTCGCGTCCCTCGACTGGGTGTCGTCCGTGCCCACCTCGCCCGACATCCGCGCGCACCTCTTCTGGTATGCCGTGACCGCAGGCGGTGAGGGGGCTTGGGCGCGTGTGCTCGAGCGCCCCGACGCACCGACTCCGGAGCTGCTGGAGCACGTCTCGCGGCTCCCCCTCGACGAGCTCGTCGGCCGGTGGCGAGCCCATCTGGTCGAGAGCCGGCCCGACTCGCATGCCGGGCTCGGCGCGACGCAGCTGACCGTGCTGTTCTGGGTGCTGGTCTTCGCGGCCCTGGCCATGAGGAGCACGAGATGGCGACTCGCATGAGGTACGGACTCGGCGCGCTGGCGGCGGGATTCGCGACCGCCACCCTCATGCTTCTGTGGCCCGCGGCCCCGAGCGACTCGCGACGCGAGCCCAGCGCCGAGGAGCTCCGTTACCTGGAGCTCTGGACCGAGGTCACGCACGCACACGGCATCCTCCAGGCGCGGCGTTGGTCGGACTCGCTGTCCGCGCTCACGCTTCGCACGGCGGAGAACGGCCTGGCGCTCGGCACCCCGACGCTCGAGCGCGTGACGCCCGAGGGAAGGGCGGAGTGGAGGCAGCTCCACGCCGCACAGCTCGCGGCGCTGCAGCCCCGCGATCCCGACATGCTGGTGGGGTTCTTCTTCCAGCCCGTCCGGCATGGTTCGCTCGAGGGAGTCCCGACGTTCGCCACCGGATCCCGACGTCAGACCTACGTCGGAGTCCGGGAGGGATCTTCGTACTGCCTTCAGGTCGAGCCCCTACCGCCCGGGTCCGCCGAGTTCTACAGGGTGGACAACGCCGACCTCAGGTCACCCTTGGGAACCGACCTCGGCGCATGCAGGCTGTACGCCAAGTACGGCAGGCCAGGGCCGGAGGTGAACGCCTGGCTCGAGACGGGCGGCCTCGGGCTGGCGTACGATGCGTCGGTCACGCCGCCGACCAACACGCTGCTCGGACCGAAGGCGACGCTCCCACTCTCCTTCGGCCGGAACCGCCCCTACAGCGAGCACGTGGTCGTCGCGCGCTGCCTGGCGGAGGACCGAACGGCTTGCAGGCAGGCGGTATTGGACCCTCAGGTGCTCGCCGCCCGATCCTCGGCCGACCGGGGCGACCCGGCATGGCTCGCGGCAAACACGCCGATTTCGCACGTCGCGGATCCCCATGGTGCGATGACGTCCTTCCGGCAACGGAGCGCGTCGATGCTCGCCGACGTCGAGGCGGAGTTCGGCTCGGAGGCGTTCGCGCGCTTCTGGAGGTCGAGCGAGCCCGTGCCCGAAGCGTTCCAAGAGGCGTTCGGTGTCGAGCTGGGCGACTGGGTACTCGGTTGGGCGGACCGGGAGATCGGCCGCTTCCGGGCCGGGCCCGCGCCACGGGCGGCGACTGTGGGCTGGAGCTTGCTCACGCTCATGCTTCTGTCCGGCTTCGCCGGGCTGAAGCAGGTGGCGCGGCGCGTGGAGTGAGGACGATATCGGAGACGTGCAGCCCGACTATCTAGGCCCCGCTCCCCGCACCTCCGCCGACACCTGGCCCTCGAACTTCGCGAAGTTGTCCTTGAACATCTTCGCGAGCTTCGCCGCCGCCGCGTCGTAGGCGCCGCCGTCGGGCCACGTGCCCCGCGGCGTGAGCACCTCGCGCGGGACACCCGGCACGGACGTCGGCACGTCGATGCCGAATACCGGGTCGCGCACGAACGTCCCTCCCGCCAGTCGCCCGTCGAGCGCCGCGTGCACCATCGCGCGCGTGTGCGCGAGTTTCAGGCGGGTGCCCGTGCCATACGCGCCGCCCGTCCAGCCGGTGTTGATGAGCCATACTTGCGCGCCGTGCTCCCGCAGCCTGCGGCCGAGCAGATCCGCATAGACGCCCGGGTGACGCGGCAGGAAGGGCGCGCCGAAGCACGCGCTGAACGTTGCCGACGGCTCGGTGACGCCCCGCTCGGTGCCGGCCACCTTCGCCGTGTATCCCGACAGAAAGTGGTACATGGCCTGCGCGGGCGTGAGGCGCGCGACCGGCGGAAGCACGCCGAACGCGTCGGCGGTCAGGAACACGACGTGGCGCGGGTGCCCACCCCGACCCGACAGCACCGCGTTGTCGATGTAGTGGATGGGGTACGAAGCGCGTGTGTTCTCGGTGATGGACGCGTTGTCGAAGTCGATCTCGCGGGTGCGCTCGTTCAGGACGACGTTCTCCAGGATCGTCCCGAACATCTGGGTCGCCCGATAGATGTCCGGTTCGCTCTCGCGCGACAGCTTGATCGTCTTGGCGTAGCAGCCTCCCTCGAAGTTGAACACGCCCTCCGAGCCCCATCCGTGCTCGTCGTCGCCGATGAGCCCGCGCGCCGGATCCGCCGAGAGCGTCGTCTTCCCGGTGCCCGACAGGCCGAAGAAGAGCGCGACGTCGCCGTCCGCTCCCACGTTCGCCGAGCAATGCATGGGAAAGACGTCGCGGTCGGGAAGGATCTGGTTGAGCACCGAGAAGATCGACTTCTTGATTTCTCCTGCGTACCGCGTGCCCACGATCAGGACCTCGCGCGCCGTGAAGCTCACCACGATCGCGACCTCCGACCGTGTGCCGTGTCGCGCGGGATCCGCCGCGAGCTCCGGCGCGTGCAGCACGGTGAAATCGGGCGAAAAGCCCTTCAGCGCGTCGGGCCCGAGGCGCAGGAACATGTTGTGCGCGAAGAGCGCGTGCCACGGACTCTCCGATACGACGCGCACGTCGATGCCGTGGGTCTCGTCCGCGCCCGCGCGTGCATCGATCACGAACAGTTCACGCCCGCCAAGGTATCTCACGACATCCCGTCGCAACGCGTCGAAGTGCTCCGTCGAGAGGGGCACGTTCACCGTGCCCCAGTCGACCGTGCTCTCGGTCGCGGCGTCGCGCACGATGAAGCGGTCCTTCGGCGACCGGCCCGTGTGCGGCACGGTCAGCGTGGCGAGCGCGCCCATGTGTACGAGCGTGCCGACCTTACGCGCGAACGACTCCTCGTAAAGGCGCGCGGGCGCGAGGTTCCAATGAACCTGCCCGACCGCCTCGATCCCGTGTCGATCCAGCCCGTGCTTGGTCACAAGCGTGCCCGCGCCTCAGTCATTTCGCGTCTGCCAGTCCACCGCCGCCACAGTAGCCAAGTTCATCACGTCTTGCACGGAGCACTCGCGCTGAAGCACGTGCACAGGCTTGGCCATGCCCAGGAGAACCGGGCCGATGACGTCGGCACCCCCGAGCTCGTCGAGAAGCTTGTACGCGGCGTTCGCTGCAGACAGACGCGAGAACACCAGCACGTTGGCGGGCCCCCGTAACCGCGCGAACGGGTACGCCTGCAGCAGCTTGGCGGGATTCACCGCCGTGTCGGCCTGCATCTCGCCATCGATCTCGAGCTCGGGATCCATCCGGCGCGCGATCTCGACCGCCTGGGCGACACGTGTCGACTCCTCGTGGCGAGACGAGCCGAAGTTGGAGAAGCTCACCATGGCGACCCGAGGACGGATGCCGAGCTCGCGCACGAACCCGGCCGTCTGCACGGCGATCTCGGCGAGCGTCTGCGCGTCGGGCTCGATGTTGACGGTCGTGTCCGCGAAGAAGTGCAGCTCACGCGTAGGGAACGCCAGCATGTAGAGCCCGGACACGCGACCGCCCGCGTTGGCCCCCACGACCTCGAGGCAGGGACGGAGGATCTCCGCGTAATTCGCCTCGACGCCCGCGACGAGCGCGTCCACGTGGTTCGCCTCGAGCAGACCCGCCGCGAAATAGATCGGCTTGAGCATGTTCCACTCGGCCTCGGCGAGCGTGAGCCCTTTCCGGCCCCGCTTCGCGAACAGATCCGCCGCCAGCGTCGTGCGTAGGTCCTCCGCCTCCGGCGCGAACACGACCTCCACGCCTTCGAGGTCGACACCGAGCTCGGCCGCCAGCTCGGCCAGCCGCGAAGGCCGCGCCACCAGCACCGGTTTGCAGATCCCCTCCTCGACCATGTGCGCGGCGGCACGAATGATCGTCTCGTTGTGTCCCTCGCTGAACACGACACGCGCGAGCTTCCGGCGAGCGCGATTCGTCATCCAGCGCATCACCTCGCGACCCGGCCCGAGACTCGCGCGCAGCCGGTCCTCGTACTCGCCGAGGTCGAGCTGCGTGCGCGCGACGCCCGACTCCATCGCCGCCTTCGCTACGGCCGGCGCGACGTGGAAGAGCACGCGGTGATCGAACGGCTTCGGAATCAGGTAGTCCGGTCCGAAGCTGAACTCCGACCCCGCGTAGGCGCCCCGCACGGTGTCGGGTACCTCTTCGCGCGCGAGGTCGGCGAGCGCTCGCGTCGCGGCAAGCATCATGGCCGCGTTGATGCCCGTGGCGCGAACGTCGAGCGCCCCACGGAAGATGAATGGGAAGCCGAGCACGTTGTTGACCTGATTCGGATAGTCGGAGCGACCCGTCGCCATGATGGCATCCTTGCGCACCGCGGCGACCTCCTCCGGCAGGATCTCCGGATCGGGGTTCGCGAGCGCGAAGATGATCGGCCGCTTCGCCATCGCCTCCACCATGTCGGGGGTGACGGCGCCCTTCGCCGAGAGCCCGATGAACACGTCCGCGCCGTCCATCGCCTCGAGGAGGGTGCGCTTGTCGGTCTCTACCGCGTACGGGGCCTTGTACTCGTTCATGCCCTCCTTGCGACCGTGATACACGACGCCCTTCGAGTCGCAGATCAGGATGTGCTCGATGGGAACGCCGAGACGCCGGATGTGCTCCGCGGTGGACAGCGCCGACGCGCCCGCGCCGCTGAACACGACGCGCACCTTCTCGATCTTCTTGCCGACGACTTCGAGCGCGTTGATCATCGCCGCGCCCACGATGATCGCCGTGCCGTGCTGGTCGTCATGGAAGACCGGAATGTCCAGCGACTCTTGCAGACGGCGCTCGATGACGAAGCACTCGGGGGCCGAGATGTCCTCGAGGTTGATGCCGCCCACCGTGGGCTCGAGCATCTCGCAGAACCGGATCACGTCCTCGGGGTCGGTCGCGTCGATCTCGATGTCGAACACGTCGATCCCCGCGAAGCGCTTGAAGAGAACGCCCTTCCCCTCCATGACCGGCTTGGCTGCGAGCGGCCCGATGTCGCCGAGCCCGAGCACCGCGGTTCCGTTCGACACGACCGCCACGAGATTGCCGCGGGCGGTGTACTTGTAGACGTCGTCCGGGTTGTCGCGGATCTCCAGGCACGGATCCGCCACCCCGGGCGTGTAGGCCAGGGACAGCTCTCGCTGCGTGGCCAGGGACTTCGTCGGAACGACCTCGATCTTCCCGGGCCGGCCGAGAGCATGGTAGTCGAGGGCTTCCTGGCGGCGGTGAGCCATGTGAGCTTTGCTCCAAATTCGCGGGGCGGGGCGACTATCGTAGCGAATCGCCCGGGCGGTTCGCCAAAGATCCCGCGAGCACGTCCCTGAGTCGGTGAAAAAGGACCGCAGCCGTTGCCTGCCAAGCGCCGTAGCGTCGTCATCACGGGGATCGGCCCCCTCAGCGCCTGCGGCATCGGGGTCGAGGGCCTGATGGCGGGCCTGCGCGCCCGTCGCTCCCCGGTAGCCGACGTGACGCTCTTCGACTCGGGTCCGTTCCGCAGCCACATGGCGGCGGAGATCGTCGGCTTCGACCCGACCGCGTATCTCGATGCCAAGCAGGCGCGGCGCGTCGACCGGTTCGTCCAGTTCTCCCTGATCGCCACCAAGCTCGCCGTCCTGGATTCTCGGCTCGACACGGCGAGTCTCGATCCGGGCCGGGTCGCGGTGCAGATGGGCTCGGCGATGGGAGGCCTCGCGTACGCCGAGACCCAGCTGAGGGCTTTCATCTCGGGTGAGGCAGGCCACATCGACCCGCGGCTCGCGACCACCACCTTCGCCGGCGCGGCGAGTTGCTTCGTCGCGATCGAGTACGGGTTCACGGGACCGAACACGACGAACGCGATGAGCTGCGCCGCGGGCACGATCGCCATCGGTGAGGCGGCCCGGCTCATCCGCGAGGGCGTAGTCGACGTCGCGATCGCGGGTGGCGTGGACGCACCGCTCGCGCCCGTGTGCTACGGCGCCTTCGCCACCATGCGCGCGATGAGCACGCGGAACGAGGATCCACACCACGCGTGTCGTCCCTTCGACAAGGACCGCGACGGCTTCGTCATGGGTGAGGGCGCCTGCGCGTTCGTGCTGGAGGAGGCGTCGAGTGCGCGTGCCCGCGGCGCGCACATCTACGCCGAGATCCGCGGTTACGGCATCAACAACGACGCGTACCACATGTCCGCGCCGAGACCCGACGGATCTCGCGCAGCCGAGTGCATTCGGGCAGCGATCACATCCGCAGGGCTGGCGACCACGGACGTGGATCACGTGAACGCGCACGCCTCGAGCACGCCGCTCAACGACGGCACCGAGTCGAAGGCGATTCGGACGGCGCTCGGAGCCCATGCGGACAACGTGCCCGTCACCGGTACCAAGCCGTATCACGGACACGCGCTCGGAGCCTCCGGCGCACTCGAGATCGCGATCTCGTCTCTGTCGCTGGAGCACGGCTGGATCCCGCCGACGCTCAACTTCGAGCACCCCGGGGAGGGTTGCGACCTCGACTACGTGACCGGCCAGGGTCGTGACGGGAAGCTCCGAGCCATCATCTCGAACTCGTTCGGGTTCGGTGGGATCAACGCGGTCGTGCTCGTGACGTCGCCGTCGGAGCTCGCTTAGCTGCATGGAAGGGCTCCCTCCGGAGCTGCTCGTCCTCCTTCCGCTGGCGGTCGCGGCCGGGATCGATCTCTACCTCACGCTCCTCTTCGTCGGCGCCGCGCCGACGACGTCGTGGTGGACCCAGCCGCTCCCCGGAGCACTCGGCGACCTCGACTCACCGGGCGTGCTGATCATGGTGGGCACGTTCTACCTGCTCGAGTTCGCGGCCGAGCGCTATGCGACCTCCGCGCTCGTCTGGAACGCCTTCCACGCCATCATCCGGCCCATGGCCGGGGCACTGCTGGCTCTCTTGTTGCTCGACGGAGAACCATTCGTCCTCGTGGTCGCGGGCGCGGTGCTCGCGGGGGCGGTCGCGTCGTTCGCGCACTCCGTGAGATCGGGAGGCGCGATCGTGCGGTGGCTCGGCTCGGCCACCTCCCCTCACGTGTTGCTCGTGTCGATGCTCGAGGACGCCCTCGTGCTCGGACTCGTCGCGCTGGCACTGGACGCGCCCTTGGTCTCGCTCGGCGTCGCCGCCGCGCTCCTCATCGCCGTCGCGACTTCCGCCGGACCCGCACACGCCCGCGCGTTCGCGTTCGCGGTCCACCTCGCGGTCGCACGGGTATCGCAGACGCTCACCCAGCGCCGCTGGGTCGGGCCGGACGAGCTTCCCGGTTGGGTGCGGCGCTCGCTGGAGGGGGACGTGCTCGCGCCCGGCGGCGGGCTCCGCGGGAGCCCCGCGGGCGCGCACCGTCTACCGGGCGCTCCCAGGTTCGCCACGGGTTGGATCGTCGTGCGGGGCGGCTCCCCCCTCTTCGTCTACCGTCGTCGGCGTGCGCCGGCGTCCGTCGACCTCGGCCCCCTGGTCGCCGAGGGCGTGCTCGAGACCGGCTTCTTCCGCCGCGTCGACCTCAAGACCCGAGCCGGCGCGCCCGCCCGGGTCTTCTTCGGCGTGAATGGGCCGAGCGTGGCCAGCCTGAAGGCCGAGTTCCTGGTCGCCTGATCGCCCCGGCGTGCGAAAAAAAACCTTTGACCCCGGAAACATGCCTTTATAGCTTGACCTTCACCCTTTTGCACCTCGGACTGGCTCCTCCGCGACCTCGGTAAACCCAAGCCCTGTACGGGTTTCCGGGGAGACGGCCTCACCGAGCCAGGCCTCGTCGACCCCCAGCTGAGGGCCGGAAATCCTGAATGTTCTCCTCCTCGCGCGGCCTGGATTCGTTCGATCAGTACCTGCAGGACGTCGAGAAGTACCCCCTCATCCAAGATCCCCGCGAGGAGCGTGAGCTCGCCCGACGAGCGCGCACCGGTGACAAGGAAGCGGCGGAGCGGCTCGTCACCGCCAACCTCCGCTTCGTCATCTCCTACGTGAAGAAGTACCAGGGCCGGGGCCTCGGACTCGCCGAGCTCGTCTGCATCGGCAACGAGGGCCTGCTCAAGGCGGTCAAGAAGTTCGATCCCGACAAGGGCGTGAAGTTCATCTCCTACGCCGTATGGTGGATCCGGCAGACCGTGCTCCAGGCGCTCGCCGAGCAGACCCGCTCCGTACGCATCCCGCTCAACCAGAACTCCAACCTCGCCCGCCTGGCCCGCACGGACACCCAGCTCACGCAGTCTCTGGGGCGGTCCCCGACCGACCAGGAGATCGCCAACGAGATGCAGGAGCCGGTGGACACCATCCGGGCGCTGCGTCGGGTGGCCGCCTCCGAGCTGAGCCTCGACGCACCGATCGACCGCGGAGACCGAGACAGCGCGAGCTTTGGCGAGCGATTTGCAGGAGCAGCTGCTGCGGACATCGAGGAGGACGTCGAGGCGGTCGCCCGGCGCGACTTCCTCGAGACGATGTTCGATTCGTACCTGACCGAACGCGAGCGGAAGATCCTCTATCTCTATTATGGCCTGGACGACGGCGAGGAGCGCACGCTCGAGGAGATCGGCTCGCTTCTGGGGGTCACGCGTGAGCGCATCCGTCAGATCCGCAACCGCGCGTTCGAGAAGCTACGGGAGAGCCCACACGGCGAGTCCCTCTCGGGATTCTGGAACGCGCACTGAGCCGACGCCGGGCCGGAAGGCACGGCTCGGCGCGATCTTCCTCCTCGCGCTGCCGGGAGTGCTGGCAGCCCAAGACTCCCCCTCGTGGAATGATCCGAGGGTTCTCGACCTCGTAGCTCGCGCGCGTACACTGCGCAGCTCCACCGCCGTCGACTCGGCGTTTCGGTCGTATCATGCCCAGGCTCGCGGCTACGTCTACTTCTTTTTCGATCGGCCCGACACCGGGGCACGCACCCTCGTGAAGGCCGACCAGGTCGCGCTCGACGTGTACTGGCAGGCGCCCAATTCGACCAAGCAAATGATCGTCGGCCGCCGCGACCAACAGCTGCTGCCGACGGACATCACGTACCACCTCGATCACCTGACCGTGGTGCAGGATGACTTCGGCGACTCCATGCGCATGGGCGATGGGGACGAGGTCGAGAACGTGCCTCACCCCGTCGCTCCGAGCTCCGAGAGCGTGTACGATTTCCTGCTCGCGGACTCGCTCACGATCAGCTACGCGGGTGGCTCCGAGGAGATCCGCGTCTACCAGGTGCGCGTGCGGCCCAAGGACTTCGCGCGCCCGGGCTTCGTCGGCACGATTTTCCTCGACCGCGCCAGCGCGGCGATCGTGCGCATGAGCTTCTCGTTCACGCCCGCTTCGTACGTCGACCCCTACCTCGACTACATCCGCGTCGCCCTAGACAACTCCCTCTGGATGGGGCGCTACTGGCTCCCGTACCGGCAGGAGGTCGAGATCCGCCGCGAGGTCCCGGCGCTCGACGTCATGGCGGGCAGCGTCATCCGGGCGCAGTTCGACGTCCGCGGATACGATTTCGATACGGCCCTGCCCCTTTCGTTGTTCGCGGGCCCGCGTGTGAGCCAAGTGTCTCCGGCCCAGCGCGCGGCGTTCGCGTTCGAGCGCGGTCTGCTCGACGACATCGAGGAGCAGGGGCTCGCGCTCCCGCCCTCGCTCGAAGAGGTGCGCCGGGAGGTCGACCAGGTGGTCGAGAACCGTGTGATGAGCGGACTCGATCCGCTGCGCCTCTACTTCTCCGCCGTCTCGGAGGCGGCGCGGTACAACCGCGCCGAAGGGCTGCGCGTGGGCGCCGGGCTCTCGCTCCGGCCGGCGGGCTCGGTCTCCATGCGCGTGACCGGCGGGTACGCGTTCGGCCGGCGCGAGCCGTCCGGTGCGCTCGCCCTCACGCTCGCCGGACTCGGCCGCGTGCGGCCCACGGTCGACCTCCACTGGAACGCGCTCGGCGACGTGGGCGGATACCCCGGCGCGTCCACGCTCGAGAACACCATCTCGGCTGTGTCGGGCAAGAAGGACTACACCGACCCCTTCTTCCGCCGCGGGGCGGGACTCACGCTCCACGGGGCCGAGCCGGCGGGGTTCTCGGTCGGCTTCCGCTGGGAAGAGCACGTGAGCGGGCGCGACGTGGTGTCCGACGATCCCGCCGATACGGAGTTCCGTCCCGTGCGCTCCATCGACGAAGGGTGGCTCGGGGCTCTGGCGGTCCGTGCGCCGTTCGGGCTTCCGGGCGGTGGGGGCCTGACGATCGACGGCGAGGTCGGCCGCCTCGAGACACGCACCTTCGGCACCGCCTCGGCCGAAGCACTTTGGGAGATCAATAGCCCCGCGCGTGCGTGGTTCGCCGAGGTCAGCCTGAGTGGAGGCGCGGTGACCGACGAAGCACCCGCGCAGACGCTCGCGTCGCTCGGTGGCCGCTGGACGCTTCCCGGCCACGACTACCGCTCGTTCACCGGGGACCGCCACTGGCTCTTCCGTGCGGAGAGCACCTTTCCCGTGTACGCACCCTACGTGGGCGTTCGGCTCATCGGGGCGGTCGGCGCCACGTATCTGGATAGTCGCATCCTGCCCGCCGATTGGGTCGTGCAGGACTCCGATGGCTTGCGTGGCTCCGTCGGGGCGGGACTCTCACTCGGCTGGGATGCGATGCGCGTCGATCTCGCGCATGGCGTGCGCGGCGGCGGCTGGGAAGCGCTCTTCTCGGTCGCGCGGCGGTTCCGGGACTGGCTGTAGCGACCCGCCCAAATCGAAGAGGCCCGGGAGCCGGAGCCCCCGAGCCTCTCTGAGTCGTGGTGGAGACACCACGCTCGACTCGAAGTCCCTCTACGCTGCCTCTTCCATCGCGTCGGCCGCCGGCTGCGACTTCGACGTGAGCAGCACGACCTCGAACACGTGAACCTCCGCAGTCGGGATCACGACGCCGTCACGCTCGTAGGAATCGTACTCCAGGCGCCCCTCGACGTATATCCGGTCGCCGGTGCGGATGTAGTCCTCGGCGAACTGCGCCTGCTTGCTCCACAGCGTGAGCCGGTGCCAGTCGGTGCGCTCCTGCTCTTCGGAGCCCGCCGGGGCGCGACGGTTCGTCGCGATCGAAAAGTGGGCGACCTTCGTGCCGCTCTTGGTCTGCTGGATGTCCGGATCGCGCCCGACGTTTCCGATCAGGGTGATCTTGTTCACGGACCGGCTCATGGTACTCCCTCCGCTGATGGTGGCGACTCCACCCGGCCGTCATGGCCGGGCGTTCGTATCGCGAAGGATGTGCCGTGCGGTGGGGCGTCTCGATGGCGGGAACGGCCGATGTGCACACCCGGAAAGACGAGAGGCCCGGAGGCGATGAGCCCCCGGGCCTCTCCACCCGCTTGCCAAGTGCTTCGAAGTTGTGCGACCGCGGCGAGACGGTCAAGGTCGTTGGTGTGCCCCTGGAGGGAGTCGAACCCTCATGAGCCGAAGCTCACCCACTTGGCAAGCGGGCGTGTCTGCCATTCCACCACAGGGGCACCTCGCGCTGCGAGATGGGGGAAGTGGCCATGAAGCCCGGCGTGCCGCTGGTAGCCCCGCAGACCGCGTGGTCTACGTATCGCGAAGGATGCACCGTGCGGTGGGGCGCCCCGATGGCGGAAACGGCCGATGTGCGGGAACGGTGCGCTCTACCCGTCCGCCTTGCACTCGTACCAGTTGGCGCCGGTCCCCGAGTCGGCCACGAGCGGAACGCTCAGCTCGACCGCATTCTGCATCTTTTCCACCACGAGCGCGCGGACGGCGTCCAGCTCCCCCGTCGCCACCTCGAGCAGGAGCTCGTCGTGGACCTGGAGGAGGATCGACGCGCCCGCGCCCGCGGCGTCGAGAGCGGCCTGCACGTCGATCATCGCCTTCTTCATGAGATCGGCGGCCGTTCCCTGGATCGGCGTGTTCTGCGCGACGCGCTCTCCGAATTGGCGGATGTTCCAGTTCTTGGACTGAAGCTCGGGCACGAACCGCCGGCGGCCCATCAGCGTGGCGACGTACCCCTCGCGCTTGGCCATCTCGACCTGGGTATCGAGGAACGCGCGCACACCCTGAAAGCGCTCGAAGTAGGTGTCGATGAACGCGCGTGCCTCGTCGCGTGTGATGCCGAGCTGGCGCGCGAGGCTGAACGGGCCCTGTCCGTAGAGCGTGGCGAAGTTGACGGTCTTCGCCTGACCGCGCATCGCCGCGGTGACCTGGTCGACGGGCACGTCGAAGATGACCGCGGCCGTCTGCTTG
Organism: uncultured Gemmatimonas sp.; assembly: GCA_964490285.1. GTDB lineage: Bacteria > Gemmatimonadota > Gemmatimonadetes > Longimicrobiales > Gaopeijiaceae > UBA2982. Next base: position 20,785 of record CAZBCN010000042.1, read on the forward strand.
TGGACGTCGATCCCCCGGGTGAATGCGGTCACGAACGCGGGATCGAGCGAGAAGTGCGCGAGCACGCGCAGCTCGATCTGCGAGTAGTCGACCGAGAGGAAGACCGTGCCGGGGGCGGCCACGAACCCCTTCCGGATCTCTCGTCCCAGATCGGTTCGGATCGGGATGTTCTGCAGGTTGGGATCGCTCGACGAGAGCCGACCCGTCGCCGCCACCGTCTGATTGAAGCTCGTGTGGATGCGTCCCGTGCGCGGGTTCACCAGGAGCGGCAGCGCGTCCACGTACGTCGAGCGGAGCTTCTCCATCTCGCGGTACTCGATCATGAGGCGCGGTACCTCGTGCCCCATCTCCGCGAGCTCCTCGAGCACCGCCGCGTCGGTCGACGGGCCGGTCTTCGTCTTCCTGAGGACGGGCAGGCCGAGCTTCTCGAACAGGATCTGCCGTAGCTGCTGCGTCGAGTTCAGGTTGAAGTCGCCGCCCGCGACCTTGAAGATCTCGTCCTGGATCAGGTCGAGCTCGCGCTTCAGCCGTGAGCGCATGCCGCGGAAGAAGTCGCCGTCGATCGAGATCCCCGCGAGCTCCATGCGCGTGAGCACCGGAATGAGTGGTATCTCGAGGCCCTCCAGCAGCGCGCGCAGGGACGCTTCCATGAGGAGCGCATCGAGTCGATCCGCGAGCCGGAGCGAGAGCTCGGCCGCCTCGCACACGTAGTCCCGGGCACGCTCGGCCGGCACCTCGGCGAACGAGATCGCGCTCTGCCCGGTCCCCACCACCTCGGCATACGTCCGCGGCTTGTGCGAGAACATCTCCAACGAGAGCGACGTCAGGTCGTGCGCCCTCCGTCCCGGATCGAGCACGTAGCTCGCGACCATGGTGTCGTGCGCGTGCCCACGCAGCGTCACGCCCGCCCCTGCCAGTGCCAGCGCCGAGCGCTTCAGATCGTGCCCGACCTTCGCGACTCGAGCGTCCTCGAGCACAGCGCGAAGCCCCTCGCACTTCTTGTGCGTGAGCGCTGGCAGGTTGCGGACGGCGCCCGGCTCCTCGCCCTCGAACGAGAGCTCGAACGGCTGTGCGTGCCCGAACGGCAGATACCAGACTGCGCCGCCCGGCACCGTGAGGCCCAGGCCGACGAGACTCCCGCGCAGAGGGTCGGGCGTCGACGTCTCCGCCCAGAGCGCCACGCGACCGGCGACCCGTATACGCTCCACGACCGCGGCGAGCGCATCGGCGCTCTCGACGAGCTCATAGGTGGCCGGCGTGAAGTCGCGGGAGGCGGGGACCGCACCCGCCGCCGAGGAGTCCGCGGTCGCGACGGGCGCTCCCGCAGCCGCCGGGGGCGTCGACCCGGTCACGCCGCCTGCCCTTCGCCCTCCCGCCTGCGCCACCGCGGCGTACTTCTCCGCCAGCACCCGGAACTCGAGCTCCACGAAGATGTCGCGGAGCGCCACGGGGTCGGGCTCGCCGACCGCGAAGGCGTCCAGATCCAGCTCGACGTCGAGGTCGGTCATGATCGTGACGAGCCGCTTGGAGAGACGCACCGCGTCGGCGTTCTCCTCGAGCGACTTCGAGGCCCGCGCGGGCTGCACCTCCGCGGCGTGCGCGAGCAGCTCTTCCACCGACGGGTACTGAGCGAGCAGCTGAACCGCGGTCTTCGGCCCGACGCCCTTGGCGCCCGGAACGTTGTCGGACGAGTCGCCCACGAGGGCGAGGTAGTCCGCCACCTGCGAGGGCGGAATGCCGAATTTCTCCGCGGCGTTCTCCTCGGTGACCCACTCGGCGGCCACCCCGGTCGCACCGCCTCGGCCCGGGTTCATCAGGTGGATGCCCGGACGCACGAGCTGATAGAAGTCCTTGTCGCCCGAGACGATCACGGCCTCGAGGCCAGCGTCGCGCGCCTTCACCGCGAGCGTGCCGATGACGTCGTCGGCCTCGTACCCGTCGAGCTCTACCACCGGGTCGTGGAACGCGGCGACGATGTCACGGATGTGGCGGATGCTCGCGCGCAGATCGTCGGGCATCTTCTCGCGCGTCGCCTTGTAGTCGGGAAAGATCTCGTCGCGGAACGAGTCGCCCGCGTCGAAGACCACGGCGATGTAGTCCGGCTCGAACTTCTCGCGGATGTCGAGCAGGAAGCGCGTGAACCCGAAGGGCGCCGACGTGTTCTCGCCGGCGCTATTCGTGAGCGGCTTGCTGATGAACGCGAAGTACGACCGATAGATCAGGGCGTACGCGTCGATCAGGAAGATCCTGGGCGCGCTCTTGGGAGGTATCTCCAAGGCTGTCGGCGTCAGGGTGGAGGACGACGCGGCAAGATAGCGGGGGACCCTACGAAAACGAGCCCCGTGGCACGGAAGGCCACGGGGCTCGTCGAAACCCTGGAGAAGGGTATGGTCAGGCGCGAATCACGTTCGCCGCCTGGAGCCCCCTCTCGGATTCCTTCAGCTCGAACTCGACCTCTTCACCTTCGGCGAGCGTTCGAAATCCCTGCGCCTGGATCGCGGAAAAGTGGACGAAGATCTCGTCACCTTTGGCCGCCTTGATGAAGCCGTACCCCTTCGACTCGTTGAACCATTTGACGGTCCCTTTCATGCCGCTCCCTCCCACCGGCGAGTGACTTGGACCGCGCTGCGCGCGGCACTTTTTTCACCTTGAGGCCGCGTCCTCCGACGCGCAAGAATCCGGCTCGAGATGGGCCGAAATACGCGACCCGAGTTGCGGCACCAGCGGCAGCGAGCGGATCGGCCGACCGTCATCGTGGCGGCCGGGGTGGCGACTACTCCTCGCCGTAGAGCGCGCGGTAGAGCCCCCAGTTGCGGCGCACGCTCTTCACGTAACCGCGCGTCTCCTCGATGGGGATGCGCTCGGTGAACCGATGCGGATCCGACGCCTCGGGATAGTTCCTCCAGCGCGTGGCGCGCGTGGGGCCGGCGTTGTAGGCGGAGAGCACGAGCCCGAGGTCGCCATCGTAGCGCCGCGACATGTCGCGGAAGTACGCGGCCCCGAGGTGCAGGTTCACCTCCGGCCGCGAGAGCGACTCGTCGGTGAACGGGCGCGGCCCATGGGCGCGGGCCAGCTGCGCCCCGGTCGGCGGCATGACCTGCATCAACCCGATCGCGCCCGCGCGACTCACGATGTCGGCCTTGAACGCCGACTCCTGGCGGATGATCGCAGCCATCAGCAGCGGGTCGACACCCCACTCCGCCGCCTCGCGACGCACCAGCTCCCGATACGGGAAGGGATACGTCACGCGCAGGATCTGCCGGTCCCAGCCGCCCGCCTGCTCGAGCAGCGCCCATCCCAGGTTGATCCCGTCGATGGTGCGGCCGCGATCGATGAGCGCTTCCGCCAGGCGGAGCGTCGCGCCCCGGGAGTCCCGCGCGCGGGCGCGCAGGCGCTCGATCTCGCTCGCGACGCCCGCTTCCAGACCCGCCTCGCGAAGCTGGTCGAGCCGCGCCAGACCGTCCTTCAGCCATAGCGGCTCGATCGCGCCCTCGCCTTCAGGAAGATCGATCACGTAAGGAACGTCGAGCAGCTCCGCCGATAGGTGGGCGTAGTACTCGATGGGCTGCTCGGTCATCGCGCGCGTCAGGTGCTCACGGCCGCGCGCCGAATCACCCAGCTCGAGCCGCAGACGCCCGGCCCAGTAAGCCGCCTCCTGCCAGCGACGCCCTTCGGGAAACTCCGCCAGATACGCTTCGAACACCTCGGCCGCAGGGCGATCGTTGCCCCGTCGTACGTGGATGTGCCCGGCCCGCATACGCGCCTCGCCCGCTCGCGCGGACGAGCCCCCGTGCTCGGCGACGACCCCGTAGCGCGCGAGCGCGACGTCGAGCCGGTCGTTCACGTCGGCGTTGGCGGCTTCGCGCCAGACGAGCTCGATCGCCTCGGGGCTCTCCGGATACTCCGCGAGCAGCCAGCCGCGCAGCGTGGCAACCTGCGCGGTCGCGCCCTGCCGCGACCGCAGGCCGCGCCACACCTCGAGCGTGCGCGCCCCGATACGCGCATCCGAGGTCGAGTCGCGAAGCACGCGGAACTCCTCGAGCGCCTCCTCCTGGCGCGACTGCACCGTGGCCATCAGCCGGGCGCGCTCGAGGCGCGCGGACTCCGAGAGCCTGGCCCCCTCCGCTCGCGCCAGAGCAGCCACCCTGTCGTACGCCCGCAGTGCGCGCGCGCCGTCCCCCGCCCGGTCCACCGCGCGCGCGAGCTCGAGCGTCACGTCGCGCTCGAAGCCCCCCAGGTCGATGAGACTCGCCGCGGCTATGGCACGCACGCTGTCGCGGCCGGTGCGGAACGCCTCCAGGAGCAGCGGCCGCGCCCCCGCGCTGTCCCGCGCCGCCAGCAACAGCCGCCCGAGCTCCGCCGCCGCCTCCGCGCGCCTCTCGCCCTGACTCGCTGCGTGCAGAGCGCGGAACGAGCCCATCGCACCTGCGGTGTCCCCCGAGGCGAGCTTCGCGTCTGCTTCGACACGCCAGACGACCGAGCGGGCGTCCGGTTCCACCGCGTGAACCAGCAGCGTGCGTACGGCCGCGGTGTCTCCATCCTCCGCCGAGGAAACGAGCAGGTCCACGGCGCTCCAGCTCCGCAGCGCAGGCGCGGCGAGCAGGCGTCCGAGCGTGGCGGCGGCGGCGGCGCGGTCCCCGGCGCGCCCGAGCACGAGCGCTCTCCGTGCGAGCGCCGCGTCCGCGGCAGGCGTGCCGGGACGGGCTCGACTCGCGTAGCGGCCGTACGCCTCGGCCGCGGCGTTCCAGCTCTCCGCGTGCTCGAGCGCCCGGCCCAGGAGGTACGATGCCGTGTCCGCGCCGTTCGCCTCCAACCAGTCCGTGCCCTCGAGCAACTCGCGCACCGCCGGCCAGTTCTCCCACCCGGCCTCCGCCGTCGCCAGCACGAGCACCTCGTCGGGCGTCCCCTCGTGGGCCCCTTCGGCGCGCAGGATCCGGGCGGCGTGCCAGTACCGGCCACTCGCGAGCTCGGCGCGCGCGGAGTCCGAGAAGGCCGCCTCGCGCGGTCCCGACCCGGCCGGGTCTACGCTGGCGGTCGTGCCCCAAAGGGCGATCAGCACCAGCGGGGGGAGGCGAAAGCGGACGTTCATGCCTGCAAACTATACCAACCGGCCCCGCGAAAGGGCCACCACTTCGGCCGGGGGGTGGGCCGATGGCCCGAGACACCTCCGAGAACTAGGTCACTCGCGGCCCATCTCGATCGAGTGGAGCGTGTCGACCATCTTCTGCGCCGACTCCTCCATGTCGATGACCAGCGTATCGATCTTCGAGATGAAGTAGTTGTGGAAGACCGACACCGGGATGGCGATCAGCAGGCCGAACGCGGTGGTGAGCAGCGCCACCTTGATGCCGCCGGCGACGAGCGTCGCCTCCACCTCGCCCGCGGCTTCGATCGCCTGGAACGCGAGGATCATGCCGACCACCGTGCCGAGGAAGCCCAGCAGTGGGGCCACGTTGATGACCGTGGCGAGCACGATCAGGCCGCGCTCGAGCTTGCTCATCTCGATCAGGCCCTGGTTCTCGATCGCCTTGGCGACCCGCTCCGTGCCTTCGTCGTGCCGCTCGAGGCCCGCGTACAAGATGCGAGCGGCGGGCGCGTCGCTCTCGCGCGTCAGGTCGAGCGCTTCCTTCACGCGGCGTTGCGTGAGCAGTTCGTCGACCGTCTTGATGATCTTGCGGGTCTTCGTCGTCTTCGTCTGCAGCGAGTAGAGCTTCACTGCGCAAACGACCACGCCGATGAGTCCGCAGATCGCGAGCGGCCACCGCATCCAGCTCAGGTCGATCCAGTTCCGCGCGAGCTGCTCCCGCCACGTGAGCTCGGGACCCTGGAGCCCCGGGATCTGAAGAACCAGCGCGTACAGTTGCACCCCCACGGGGAACCTCCGGCGAGACGCGCCGTACGGCGCGGGTGGGACCAGCGGGTCGCAGTATGCCCAGCCCCCAGGGGGGTGTCAAGGCTGGTTCCGGGTGCTCCCGTAGGGATGGTGACACGCCACCTGATGCCCCGTGGGCCCGCCGTCCGGGGTGCGCTCCGGGGCCCCGTCCAACCTCGGGACGACCTCTCGACACGCGGCGTCCTTCTCGGGGTGGGGGCAGCGCGGATGGAACGGACACCCGGAGGGCGGATCGATCGGGCTCGGCACGTCGCCTTCCAGCACGATCCTCTGGCGCGACTCGCGTCCGACCGGATCGGGACGGGGCACCGCCGACAGGAGCGCGCGCGTGTAGGGGTGGCGCGGCGCGGCATAGAGTGCGCGTGCGTCGGCGAGCTCCACGATGCGACCGAGGTACATCACCGCGACTCG
>CAZBCN010000043.1:0-21758 GCA_964490285.1 uncultured Gemmatimonas sp.
GTCTTTAAATCCCCCCCCGATTCGACCACGGCCCGCGGCTACGGCTGGAAGCATCAGAAACTTCGCAAGCGTTGGCGACGGCTCATCGCCATCGGTGGCGTGCGATGTGCTCGTTGTGGCAGATCCATCAACCCCGATGAGCCCTGGGATCTAGGCCACGACGATCACGACCGCAGCCTCTACACCGGGCCTGAGCATCAGGCCTGCAATCGAGCTACGAGTGGCCGGCGAGCCTTCTCGAGGAAGTGGTAATCACTGCCCCGCGCATCAGCCTTGTCCCCGAGTACGACTACACCCTAGGCCCAGAGGCCAGGGAACTAGCGGCTCGAGCGGGGCTGATCGCAGACGACCACCAGACGCTCATCATCGATGCGGCGCTCGGGATGCGGAACGACGGGAAGTTCGCCGCGTTCGAGGTGGGTGTCGTCGAGCCGCGGCAGAACGGCAAGGGCGGAGCGCTCGAGATCCGCGAGTTGGCCGGCGTGGAGCTGCTGGGCGAGAAGCTCATCATCCATTCCGCCCACGAGTACGCCACGGCGCTCGAAGCGTTCTACCGTATGGGGCCGCTGCTCGAGGAAGCCGAGATCCCGATTCAGCGCGTGCGGAACGCGCACGGCGAGCAGGGCTTCGACTTCAAGAACGGCTGCCGTATTCGCTACCGCACGAGGACGCGCGGCGGCGGTAAGGGCTTCTCCTGCGATGCACTCCTGCTGGACGAGTCGTTCGAGCTCCCCGAGTTCGCGCACGCGGCGCTTCTGCCGACGATGTCGGCTCGCGCCCGTCCGCAGGTCTGGTACACGAGCTCTTCGGTCGACCAGGAAGTCCACGACCACGGCATCGTCCTTGCCCGCGTAAGGGAACGCGCCCAGCGCCAGGAGAAGTCGCTGGTCTACTTCGAGTGGTCACTGCCCTACGACCACCCCGACGATGTCCCCGACGAGGTCGCAAGCTCGGAATTGGCGTGGGCAGAGGCGAATCCGGCGATGAATCTCAGGATCTCGCCCGAGCACGTCGAGCACGAGTACCGCTCGCTCTCGTCGCGGAACTTCGCCGTCGAGCGACTCGGCGTGGGCGACTGGCCCGCGACCGATGGCACGTCTCATCTCGCCATCAGCCCGAAGGCCTGGGCCGATCTCACCGACAAAAGCTCCAAACTCGTCGATCCGATCCACCTTGTTTACGACATCGCGCCTGATCGCTCCAAGGCGAGCATCGTCGCGACGGGCTACAACCAGGCGGGGCTTCTGCACGCCGAGGTCGTCGAGCACAAGATGGGGACGGCATGGCTCCTCGAGCGCCTCCCCGAGCTGAATGCGAAGCATCACCCGGACAAGATCCTCTGCGATGGGGTAGGCCCAGCGGCATCTCTTGTCAAGGAACTCGAACCGCTAGGGGTCTATGTGGAGACGATCACCGCCCAGGAGTACGCGCAATCATGCGCGTTCCTCGTGGATACCGTGGCAAGCGCCGGGATGAGGCATCTGGGCACGCCGGAGCTCATGGCTGCCATCAGAGGGGCCACAAAGCGCCCGCTCCAGGATGCGTTCGCGTTCAGCCGGCGCAACTCCACCGCAGACATCACCTCATTGGTCGCGACGGCAATCGGCGTTCGCTCGGTGGCGACCTACGGCGGCGGCGGGCTCTACTACTAGATGGGGCTCAGGACATTTCTACGGGACACCTTCTCGGGTCCCGGTGTCGAGACACGCGCTGAATGGGGCACGGAGCACATCATCCCCGCCCCCTGGTCTGCGTGGCTGAGTGACGCCGGCATCGCGATCACCGAGTCGGACGCGTACGGCATCCCTGCCGTCTCCAACGTCATCCGCTCTCCCGCCGACCTCATCGCATCGCTGCCGTTCTTCGTTTACACGAACGGAGACGTACGCACGGCGGCTCGGGACTCCTGGCAGTGGTCACTTCTCCACGACCAGCCCTCCGAGTACTGCGACTCCTTCCGGTTCTTCTACGACCTCGTCCTCTCGCTCGAGGCCACGCAGAACGCCTTTGTCCGCAAGGTCAGGGGGATTGGGTCGCGCAAGGGGCGTCTGGAGGAGTTGCACGTCATCGATCCCCACCGGGTCGTCGTCAGGCTCACCAAGCAGGGCGAAAAGGTCTTCGACATCTGGACGGACGGCAACAAGGTTGTCGAGGGTCTGACGTCCAGGGACATCCTGCACGTCCGGGGATTCACCCCGAACCCCGGCGGGATCGCGGGCGTGTCCCTGATCGAGCTCCACCGCAACGCTCTCGGCGCTCAGAGGGCGCAACAGAAGTTCGAGGGGGACTACTTCCAGCGCGGCGGCGTTCCGCCGTTCTGGTTCACCGGCTCCGCGAACCCGGCGCACGCGAAGGAGATCATCGACTCGTACAACTCCGCGCGGTCGCGGGGCAAGGCGAGCGACCCCGGCGCGTTGTGGGGCACCATCGACGTCAAATCGCTTCCGATCTCGATGTCGGACGCGTCCTACGTCGAGAACAAGCAGCTTTCGGTCGAGGACGCCTGCCGCATCTGGCGCTGGCCGAAGGAGTGGGTGGAGTCCAAGGACGAGGGCCAGTCGGTCGACACCGCACCGCGCACGGCCGAGCTGATCAAGCTCTACGTCTACCCCCGTCTTCGCCGTATCGAGCGAGCGTTCCAGGCCGACGCTGACCTTTTCGGCGGGTCTGGGCTCTACGGCGAATTCTTGTCGGCTGCGCTGGAGCGTGCCGACTTCGTCACCCGGACACGCGGCTACAAGGACGCAGTCCAGGGCGGCTGGATCACGGCCAACGAGATCCGCCAACTGGAGAACATGCCCCCGAAGGACGGCGGCGACGAGCTCCAGCAGACCCCGGTAGGCGGGGCACCGAACCCCTCACCGGGGCAATCCGACAACGAGGAAGCCGATGACGACGCCTGAACAGACCCGCACGCTCGTCGTCCCGCTCGAGGATGTCGAGTGGCGGGACTCGGGAGATCCGGGGCGCAAGGACGAGACGACGCTCCGTGGTCACGCGGCCGTCTTCAACTCACTTTCCGAAGACCTCGGGGGATTCCGCGAGGTCATCGAGCCGGGATTCTTCCGCGAGGCGCTACGTCGCAAGCCGGACGTCAGGCTCCTCATCAACCACGACGGGCTGCCGCTCGCACGCACAGCGTCCGGCACGCTCGAGCTCCGCGAGGACGACCGAGGGCTTCACGTCTTCGCTCGCCTGGACAGGGGCGACCCCGACGTCGAGCAGCTTCGTCGTAAGATGCAGCGCGGCGACGTCGACCAGATGAGTTTCGCGTTCACACTGCGCGAGGACGGGGACGAATGGCGAGACGAAGGGGACCAGATCATCCGTACGCTTCGGGCGGACGGAGCCGACGAGCTCTTCGACGTCTCAGTCGTCACCTTCCCCGCGTACCGCTCCACCGACGTAACCATGCGTTCGGTGTTGCAGGACGCGATCAGTAGAGGTCGCGTGCCAGGGATCACCCTGGAACGGGCCGAATCCGTCGCCTCCGATGAGGAGACGGACGCTTTCGTCGAGGTGTTGGACGAACTCCACCGCCACGAGGAAGCAACCGAAGTCGCACGGCAGGGCATAAAGCTCATGGGCAAAGTTGGCCCCGAGGATCTGACCGTGGGCGAGGAGCGAGACGTCGAGCCTGAGGCTGGCGTCGAGCAGGCAACTGACTTGGTGGCCGAGCTCCAGGCGAGCACCCGTGCTCGCAGGGACGAAACCGCTGAGTCCGTCCTGCGACTCCTCAAGGAACACGACCTGACCTAGGTCGGCACCGCGAGGGGTTCCGCAGAGGAACCCACACATGACCGAAACCAGAGCAGTCATCGCTGCTCGCGAGGAGCTGAACCAGGCTCTCGAGGTTCTCGACGAGGCGGACACGAAGATTCAGGCGCTTGCGCCTGAGACGCCCGACGAGGAGCGCGAGTTCCATGCAGCTAGCTTCGCGCGTGCAGAGACGCTCGTCTCCCATGCAAGGGAGGCGCTCGAGCGTCAGATCGCCATTCAGCAGGCGAGGGAGGCGGTTCCGCCCGTCATCGACGAGGCCGACGCCGAGGAGCGTAAGCGCCCCGCCGGAAGCACCGTCGTCAACGAGCCGTTGACCTACCGCAAGGACAACGCGCGTGAGCGCTCGTTCCTGCGGGACGTGGCACTTGCCCTCCAGGGCAACGAGGCAGCCAGGGAGAGCCTCCGCCGCCACGAGATCGACACCTCGAAGCAGCGCTGGAGCTGGGAGTCCCGTGACGTCACCGCCGCCGGCGGTGCTGCGGGCTTCGTTCCCCCGCTGTACATGGGTGAGCTGTGGGCCGAGTACCCGCGTGAGTCGCGGCCGGTCGCAGACGCCGTCGCCAAGATGGACCTCCCGACGGTCGGTAACAGCATCACCATCCCGCGTCTGACCACGGGAACCGCAGTCGCCGTCCAGCAGACGGAGGCTGACGCCCCACAGGAGACGGACGCGGACGAGACGACCCTGACGACTCCGGTGAGACTCATCGCCGGTCAGCAGGATCTCTCGCTCCAGGCATTCGAGCGCACTGAGCCTGGGTTCGACGCAGTCGTCCTGTCCGACCTTCGGGCGGCATATGACGCCTACCTCGACCTCCAGCTCATCTCGGGCACGGGTGCCAACGCACAGCACCTCGGCATCCGCGCCGTGTCTTCCGTCAACACGACGACGTACACGGACGCTTCCCCGACTGCTGCGGAGCACATCTCGCCGATCTATGACGCCATCCAGGAAATCTGGACGAACCGTCATCGCCCGGCGACGCACCTCGTCATGCACCCCCGCCGCGCGGCCTTCATCGCCGCCGGTACGGGCTCGGCCGCGCTGTTCCAGCAGGGCCAGATCCCGTTCGGGGCGTTTGGCTCCCAGGACGGTGCCCTGGTTCAGGTTCTCGCCGGCCTCCCGGTCGTCGTGGACTCGAACGTCGGCACCACGTACGGCAACCCGACGAACTCCAACCAGGACGAGATCTACGCCATCCGTGCGTCGGACCTCCTTCTGATGGAGGGACCGCTTCGGGTCAGGGCGCTCCAGGAAGTCCTCGCGGGAACTCTCCAGGTTCGCCTCCAGGTGTTCGCGTACTCGGCCTTCGTCTCTGGCCGATACCCGTCGGGCATCTCGATCATCTCCGGTACGGGCCTCGCGGCTCCGTTCTAAGCCGGATCAAGTGCGGAGGGGCTGCCTACCCAGCCCCTCCGCAACACCTCGGTAGGGAGGCGCATGGATTACCCGCCCGGCCTCATCGTCGTCCCCAACTCGGGGATGCTCCGCTACACCCAGTTCGTCGCAGACCTGTTCGCCTGCGACAAGCCGGTGGGTACGCAAGTCGCGTTCCCGCAGTCCGGCAGCGTGGTACAGAACTTGAACCGCTCCCTGTTGGAGATGCGGACGAACTGGCCGTGGCTCGAGTGGGCCTGGCTCCAGTCCGACGACCACGCCTTCCCCAAGAACCTCCTCCTCAAGCTCCTCGACAACGAAGCGGACATCGTCTGCCCGCTCATCGTCCGCCGCTCCCGGCCTGACCAGCTCGTATTCGGCAAGGAGATACAGACGGTGGACGAGCCGACCGGCAGGACGTACCCCGCCTACGAGTCCACATGCCTGGCCGACATCCCCGACGAGCCGTTCACGGTAGAGATCTGCGGCACGGGAGGGATGCTCGTTCGCCGCGAGGTGTTCGACACCATCGGCTACCCGTACTTCGAGTCGACGGACGGGGTCTACCTCAACGAAGACATCGAGTTCTCGCGCAAGGTCAGAGCGGCCGGGTACGAGATCAAGGTAGACCCGGCCTGCCGAATGGCGCACCTGATGACCCTTCCGGTGTGGCCGACATGAACAGGAGGACGAATGTCCAACATGGCGCGAGCAGCGACACCCACCGAGCGCAGGGAAGCCCACATCAGGGCGCTCCTTCGCGAGCGGGAGCTGTGCATCCGCGACGGGAAGAAGGATCGCGTGAAGGCGATCAACGAAGAACTCGGGGAGACGGCGAAGGACGCCGAACTGCCCTCGGATCGGGCACAGAAGCGGCCCCTGGCTCCTTCGCGCCGCACGAGCAGGTAAACGGCGCATACCTGCCGGCCGACTACGCCGAGACGCTGGCCCAGACTTCCGGGCTTCGCATCTACCTCGGTGGTGGCGAGTGGCTCATCCGTTCCGACGAAGCGCTCGACATCTGCGACCGGGGCACGGTAGAGGTCGACGGAGTCATTGAGCCCGTCCGTCTCGTCGCCACACGCGGCGAACGCGCCATCGTTCGGCTTCGGCCTCGCGAGGATTGGGAGCAGAACCTCGCACGCGGGGAAGTGACAACGGCATGAGCGATACCTCGGTAGGGAGGACTAGATGACCTGCATTGTCGGGATACGCCACGACAAGGGCGTCGTACTCGCCGGAGACTCCGTTGGAGTAGACGATGGCGGCGGCGCGGATATGCGGCGCGATCCGAAGACGTTTGCGATAAATCGCCATGTCGCTATCGGCTACACGTCCTCATTTCGGATGGGGCAGTTGCTTCGGTACAACCTTGCGCTTCCCGCCATCGTGGACGCGATAGGGGAGAAACGTACCGAGGACGCTTTCCAGTGGGCGGTCCAGGAGTTCATTCCCGCGTGTAGGCAGACATTCAAGGAAGGCGGCTACCTCAAGGAGAACGGGCGCGAGGAGGGCGGCTGTTTTCTACTCGCCGTTCGCGACCGGCTGTTCGAAGTGCATAGCGACTTCCAGGTAGCGGAACCCGACCCGCAGTACGTGGCAACGGGATCAGGAGAGCCATACGCGCTCGGAGCGTTGCACGCGCTGGTAGGCCCGACCGCTGGGCCTGTCAGTGAGAAGGTCGCCAGAGAGGTTGCGGGTAAGGCGCTAGACGCGGCAGTGTTTCATAGCGCATACGTCCGACCGCCGTACGTGTTCGTGGGGACCGTGCCATGAGTGAGTGGCACGCCCTCGCACTCCAGCACCGCATCGAGCTCGACAAGCGCGAAATCACCATTATGCGCTACCGGACGCTCCTCGAGGAGCACGGCATCGAGCCTCCCGACGATTCCGGCGAAGCAGCCCTCGCAGAACTGGACACCTACCGCGCCATGATCCAGGCGGGCGTCGACTTCATGGACGCCGCCGACGAACTGCGACGAAGGCTGGGGACGTCCAAAGAGCTACTGGCGAAGGACTCCTGGCGATGAGGGTGGCTGTCCTCGGAGCCGGTGGGCCTGCCGGTGTAAACGCACTCCGGGCGCTGCATAAAGCGGGGCACGAGTGCTACGCCCAAGATCAGTCGCTCGCGCATCTCGTATGGACTGAGCCATACATTTCGCACGCCACAACGCTCCTGAGCAGCGAAAACGTACGCGAGGTCGAGGTGGTTATCCCACAGCCCGACAATCTCGTGTTGTGGGCCGTGCGGAACCTCTCGCGCACGCAGACCCTGCTTCCCGACGAATGCACCATCCGCGCCTGCCAGGACAAGTTCTCCACCGGCCTGACGTGGTGGCGGGAAGCCCTCCGGGAATCACCCCCCGTTTGGATCGCGGAGTCCTGGCCCGATCACATCAACATCGCCCGTGACCAGTTCGGCCTACCGTTCTGGCTCCGCGCATCTCGAGGAGCCGGCGCGAAGGGCGCGATCAAGGTCACGTCCGGCGAGCAGGCGTTTCACTGGATTCGCTTCTGGGAATCACGCGGCGCTGACATCGAGTGGCTCGCGGAGGAGTACCTCCCCGGACGCGACTTCGCGTGGTCGTCGGTGTGGTACGACGGCGAGCTCATCACTTCGTTCGCAAGGGAGCGTCTCGAATACCTCTACCCGCACCTGACACCGGAAGGTCTGACCGGGACGCCAACCGTTGCCCGAATTGTCTGCGACGACGAAGTCAATGCGACTGCCGAGGCTGCGGTTCTAGCTGTCGATGCAAAACCCCACGGGATCTACTCGGTAGACCTAAAGGGCGATGCTGCCGGGACACCTAGGCCCACTGAGATCAACGCCGGACGCGGGTTCACCACTTTCGGTCTATGGAGCCTGTACTCGCACAACTTCCTGGACCTCGTAGTGCGGCTCGCTCGTGACGGCCGGTCATGGTGGCTTTCCAGACCTGACCTGAGCGAGCCGCCGAAATACAACGCGCTCCCCGAGGGGCTGACGCTCTCTCGGCACATCGACTGCGGCCACATCTTCACGACCTCGGTAAGGGAGGCGGCATGAAGTGGACATCGGTTACGAACGCTCACGGCGGCTACGTCTTCGCCATAGACGACCAGGGGCGGATGTGGATGAAGAAGCGGGACAGTTGGGACGGCAGTTGGGGGCCGTGGGTGCGGGTGCCTGATCCGTGCGACTGAACCTCGGATGCGGCGGACTGCCCCTAGAGGGCTACACCAACGTCGACCAGCACAACGAAGCGGCCGACGTGATCGGGGACGTGCGCTCGTTGCAATTCCGAGACGTCGAGGAAGTCGTCATGTACCACCTCCTCGAGCACCTGGCCCGAGCGGACACCATCCCCACGCTCAACCGCATCCGCTCGTGGATGCTCAACCGAGCCACGATCACCGTCGAGGTACCGGACATGTCGCGAATCATGGCCCAGCCGCGCGAGCAGTGGGTCATGGACGTCTACGGCTCGCAAGAGCACGAAGGCGAGTTCCACAAAAACGGCTTCGACTCCTACTCGCTGGCGTGGGTTCTCCGCTCGGCGGGCTTCGTGGACGTCGAGGTCGAGTCTTTCATCAGCTCCCACGAGATGCGCTCGGGGATGCCATGCCTACTCGGTAGGGGGACAGCATGAAGTTATGCGAATGCGGGTGTGGACTTCCCGCACCGATTGCCAAGAGAACCAGGGCATACCAGGGACACGTCAAGGGTCAGCCGATGCGGTTCATCCACGGGCATAACAGGAGAACGGCTCCAGCCAAAGTCAGCAGCAACGGCTACGAGCACACACGGCTTGTCCCGCCTGCGTTTGATTCCATGCGCGTCTCAGGCGGGTATGTGTTGGTGCATCGTTTGGTCATGGCCGAGTGGCTCGGCCGTCCGCTCCGTTCGGATGAACATGTCCATCACCGCAACGGTGACCGAAGAGACAACCGCATCGCCAATCTCGAGATATTGACCGCCTCCGAACACGCCCGCCTGCACGAACCAGGTCTCGTGCGGTGGCAGCGGGCGAAGGGGGTGGTCACCACATGAAGATTCACGGAATCTTGTCGTGGTTTGACGAGTCACCCTCCTGGCTCGGTACCGCCACCGCCTCGCTCGGCCGGTTCTGCGACCACATCCTTGCCATCGACGGCGCGTATGCGCTCTACCCGGACGGCAAGCCCCGCTCGCATCCTCATCAGGCCGAGGTCATCGTCCATACCGCCGAGGCGATGAACGTCGCCTGCACGCTCTGCCAGCCCTCCGAAGTGTGGTGGGGCAACGAGGTCGAGAAGCGCAACAAGTCCCTCGACATCGTCGGGGCGTTTGCGGAGGACGGCGACTGGCTCTGCGTGTTCGACGCGGACTACCACACGGTTCGCTGCAACCCGGAGTCCCTGCGGCACGACCTCGCGGCTACCGAGTGTGTCGTCGCCACCTACGGGATTGTGGACACGGAGGATTGGTTGGCGAACGGCGCTGAGTCGCTGGCGGTGCAGACCACCTTGCATACGCAGTGGGTGTCGCAGACCCGCGACCTGTACCGCTGGGACCCTTCGTTGAGAGTTGGGCCGGCGCATGGGGACATGTCGATTGCCGCTGGCTGGGCGGAACAACCGCGCAAGTGGCTTCGCGGCCCCTACGACCTCGAGCCCGCCGAGGACATGAGCCGGAACCTCACCGTGTACCACCGCACCAAGCAACGCGCGACCGTTCGCCGGAACGCGCAGCAGGGCTACTACCAGATGCGTGACTCCCTCGGGGTAGAGAATCAGGAGCTAGTGAGTGGCTGACAACGTAACCGTCGACAACGGCGACCTCACCGATTACGACGTCGTAACCGACGAGATTACGTCTCCATACACGGGCGGCACCAAGCAAGCCCAGGGCGTCAAGCTGCTCGACGGCACGGCGAACGCCACGACGCCCATCGCAGCCGGTGGCGGGACGGAGGCCACGGCTCTCCGCGTCACGGTCGCATCCGACTCCACGGGCGTCCTCTCGGTGGACGACAACGGCGGCAGCCTCACCGTCGACGGCACGGTCGCCGTCTCGGGCCTCTCGGGAACGGTTGCGGTCACGCAGTCGGGAACCTGGGACGAAGTCGGCATCAACGACTCGGGCAACTCGATCACGGTTGACGATGGCGGCTCGAGCCTGACGGTCGATGGCTCCGTCACCGCCGACACCGAGCTCACCACAGCAGACCTCGACACTGGCGCAGGGACCGACACCCGCGCAGTCGTCGGCCTCGTCATCGCCAAGTCCGGCGGTGCGGCCAACATCTCCAACTCTGACCCGCTTCCCATCTCGGACGCGGGCGGCTCACTCACGGTGGACGGCACGGTGGCGGTCAGCGGCACGGTGGCCGTTACCCAGTCCGGCGCCTGGGATGAAGTCGGGATCAACGACAGCGGGAACTCCATCACCGTCGACGACGGGGGCAGCTCCCTCACCGTCGACGGCACCGTCACCACGACCCCATCCGGCGATCACACGGTTGTCGGTAAGGCGGCGGACGGTGCTGCGGTGTCCGGCAACCCGGTTCTCGTCGCGGGGCAGGACGGCACGAACGTTCAGAGCCTCAAGACGGACTCCACCGGCTCGCTCCAGGTCGACGTCGAATCCTCCGCGCTCCCCTCCGGGGCGTCCACGGCGGCGAACCAGTCCACGATCATCGGCCACCTCGACGGCGTCGAGGGTCTGCTCACCACTATTGACGCCGACACCGGCACGCTGGCGGGAGCGGTCGCGGGTACTGAGGTTCAGGTCGATGTGGTCGCGGCGCTGCCGGCAGGCACGAACAACATCGGTGACGTCGACATCCTCTCCATCGCAGCCGGTGACAACAACATCGGCAACGTGGACATCGTCTCGCTACCGGCGTCCACGAACACCATCGAGATCGTCGGTGACGCAGCCCACGATGCGGCGGTAGCGGGCAACCCGGTACTCATCGGCGCAGAGTTCGACGACACTCTCCCGGACTCGGTAGACGAGGGAGACGTCGGGCGGCTTCGCATCTCCGCGAACCGCAACCTGTTTACCACCCTTCGGGATGCGGCTGGTAACGAGCGCGGCGTAAACGTCACGGCGGGGAATGCGCTGACGGTCGACGGCTCGGCTGCCACCCAGCCTGTCTCGCACGCGGCCCTCACCGAGCTCGCCGCCGCCATCGACACGGAAGTTCAGGTGGACGTCGTCGGGGCGCTCCCTGCGGGCACCAACAACATTGGTGATGTGGATGTGCTCTCCGTCCCCGCCGATCCGTTCGGCGCGAACGCAGACGCAGCAGCGACCGCCGGCTCCACGGGCTCCATCCAGGCCAAGCTCCGACTCGTCACCTCGCAGCTCGACTCGATCAAGACCGCCGTTGAGACGCTGGACAACACGGTTGCGGGCAATGAGCTCCAGGTGGACGTGCTCACCATGCCGACCACGGCTGTCTCGCAGTCGGGCACCTGGACGGTCCAGCCGGGGAACACCGCCAACACGACGGCCTGGCTCGTCAAGGAGCAGCGAAGCGGCACCGCCACACACTCGTCGGTTGCCGACACCGCCACCTCGACCACGCTTCTGAGCTCCAACACGAGCCGACTCGGGGCGAGCATCACCAACGACTCGAGCGCGGTTCTCTACGTCAAGCTTGGCACGACCGCCTCGGCCACGGACTACGCCGTGCGAATGGTGCAGTACGCCTACTTCGAGGTGCCCTACGGGTACACAGGGCGCATCGACGGCATCTGGGCTACCGACCCTGGCGACGGCGCGGCACGCATCGTCGAGTTCACCTAATGCCTCTTGACGCGCCACATTGGACGGGGCCGTCCGGCCCCCGTGGACTACAAGGACCGAAGGGGGACAGAGGCGCGGACGGAGCTTCCGCATCCCCGCTTGAGGCCTGGCCGGTGGGCAGCGTGTTCATCGGTGCCGTATCGACATCCCCTGCGACCCTCCTGGGTGGCGGAACCTGGCAGCAGATCGCCGGAGGGCGGGTGCTTGTCGGACAGACGAGCGGGGACGTCGACTTCGACACGGCGCTTGAGACGGGCGGCGCAAAGACGGTCACGCTCGATGTAACGCAGATCCCCTCGCATACGCACATGCAGCGCCGGCACGGAACGACGACGGGCGCGCTGTCCGGGGTCACTACCGCGCCTGACACCTCATCCTCCAACCCCGCCGACCTCGGCCCTGTGACCGGGGCCACGGGTGGCGGGCAGGCCCACAACAACATGCCGCCCTATCTCGTTGTCTACATCTGGGAGCGGACTGCCTGATGCCTCTCTTCAACCCCGCTTCGTCGGCTGCCGATCACATCGCAGACACCTCGGACGCCCACGACGCATCAGCCATTAGCGTCGCGGACTCAGCCGGTGACTTCACGGCGACGGATGTGGAGGGCGTGCTTGCGGAATTGGGAGGCGCTTGGACTTCGTTTACCCCGACGCTGACGGCGGCAACGACAAACCCGAGCGGACTTTCGCAAGTCGCCGGTCGATACAAGAAGGCTGGGCGGCTTGTTCTAGTGGTAGTGGAAATCCTCTACGGAGGCTCACCCACGGTCGGCTCTGGGGAGATTCGCATGGCCCTTCCATCGGTGACCCCGGAGTCGAGTTGGGACGCCCAATTCTTGGCGGGTGGCATGTGGTACGACTCAAGCGCTCCGCAGGTCTTCTCGATGTATCCGCGCATAGACATCGCGAACAGCCGATGTGTGTGGTGGCGCGAGGGGTCGGGCACGGCTCTCAATGCCACCTCCTTTGCCGCTAACGATCAGGTCCACTTCAACTATTACTACGAAGCTGCTTGAGCCTCCTACTACTCTTCCGACCACGCGGAGAAGCAGCACCAGCCGTCAACCTCGGACGCTTCGACCAGCCAACCCCAGACGGCGGCTACGGCCCAGGCTCCCCGCTGGGAGGCTTCGACGCCGGCTCTCCGGGCGGGGGCTATGACGCCGGCTCGCCTGCTGGCGGCTTCGACTCGGGTTCACCTTCTGGCGGCTTCGACCCAGGGAGTCCTTCCTAATGCCTGAACGTCTTGTGTGGTACACGGGCGACCGCCTCCCCGTCATCTCGGAGAACATCACATCCGGGGGCGTGGCCGTCGACCTCTCCTCGTCAACGGTCAAGTTCAAGATGCGGGCCATCGGTGAGTCCACCCTCACCGTGGACGCCTCGGCCACCATCGCTTCCCCGGCCACTGCAGGAAACGTCTCCTACGCCTGGGCTGCCGCTGACGTCGACACCGCCGGGGAGTATCTCGGATGGTGGGAAGTCACGACCGGCGGCAAGATCCAGGCCGTTGGCGAAGTCATCATCGAGATCCGCGACCACGCCGCGATCACACAGGCGTACGTCGAGCTCGAGGACTTCAAGCAGACGGCAGACCTCTCGGGGTTCACGTTCGCGGACGGGGACGCGAAGGGCGCGATCATCGCCGCCTCTCGCGCCATCGACGAGGTTTGCGGGCGTAGGTTCTACGCCGACAGCAACTCCTCGCAGGTCAGGTACTACTCACCTTCTCGTCCTGACGCGGTCACGATAAACGACCTCGTCACGCTCACCTCCATCAAGCTCGACAGCGGAGACGACGGGACGTTCGAGACGACCCTGACCTCCGGGCAGTACGTCCTCGAGCCGCTCAACGCCGCCGCTGACGGGAAGCCCTACACGCGCATTCGGCTTCGCCCCACGGCTTTCGAGTACTTCACCACGGGCTACCCCAAGTCGGTCGAGGTCACGGGGAAGTTCGGGTGGAGCGCGGTGCCTCAGGCGATCACCGAGGCAACCAAGATCCTCGCCACGCAGATCCTCAAGCGCAAGCGCGAGGCACCGTTCGGCGTCATCTCCCAGGGGCTCGACGGCGCCGCTGTTTACATCGCCCGCTCGGACCCGCAGGTTCAGATGCTCGTCGAGCCGTACGTCCGTCTAGACCCGGACGAGTAGTTGGCCTCACTCGCGAACATCCGCGCCGGCTTCGCGGCGGTGCTTTCCGCTGCGTACCCCGAGGCTCAGGTCACGGGGTATCTCCTTCCCTCTCCCTCGGCTCCCGCGTTCGAGGTGGAGCCGGGTGAGGACGGCGTCACCTACGACCTCTCCATGAAGCGCGGAGCCGACGACTGGATGTTCACCGTCCGAGGGATTCGCTCCACCAGCCTTGACGTGGCCGCACAGAAGCAGCTCGACGTGTGGCTCGCGTCTACAGGATCGGGTTCGGTCAAGACCGTGCTCGAAGCAGCACCCACGCTCCCGGTAGGGGGCAGCGCCACCGTCTCCCATCTCCGAGTCGTGCGGGCCTCCGGGCCTCGGCGGTTCGTGATCGGAGACATCGAGTACCTCGGCGCTGAGTGGTCAGTCCGCGTCATCGCGGCCTAGTCACCCCTACCACCAAGGAGTACGCACATGGCGATTGTCATGTCGAATGACGTCACCCTCTCTGTAGGGGGGACGGATCTAAGCGACAACGTGCAGTCCATTGTCGTGAGCCAGGACGCGGAAGACCTCGACGGGACGGGCATGGGAGCTTCCTCTCGAGCGCACGTTCGCGGGCTCCGCGACGACCGCATCGAGGTCACGTTCCTCCAGGACTTCGCGGCTTCCCAGGTCGACGCCACACTCGCGGCGCTCTACACCTCGACGGGCTTCGCCATCGTCGTCAAGCCCACGTCTTCGGCGGTGTCCTCGACGAACCCGTCCTACACCATGACGGGCATCCTGCTCAACTACCAGCCGATCAACGCAACCGTGGGCGAGATCAGCACGCCGCAGGTCACGTTCGTTCCGGCTCCGGGGTCGAGCATCGTTCGCGCTACCTCGTAGTGGCACGCACCCCCGACCGCAACACCGTCAAGGTCGAGGGGCTCAAGGAGCTCATCCGCGACACGGGCAAGGCAGAGAAGGCCACGAAGAAGGCTGTCCGCGACGAGCTCAGGGAAGCCGGCGAGATCGTGCGGGACGAGTGGCACCAGCGGTTCCGCGTCGTGGACGCACACTCGGCGTCCAACTTCCGCGTGTCCGTGAGACAGGCGGGGGTGTTCGTACAGCAGAAGCTCCGCAAGACGTCCGGGCTACGCCCCGACTACGGCGGACTCCAGATGCGTTACGGGCGGGAAGTCCTTGCGGATAAGCAAGGAGCCGTCATCGAGCGCATGGAACAGGCGGCGGATCACGTCGCGGACATCATGGAGGGTAGGCGTCTATGAGCGAAGGAATCAAGGTCGACGGCAAGCTGTACGAGCTGTCGTTCGAGGACGCGATGGCAGACCTGACGGGCGCAGAATCCGCCATGCTCGAGGACTACCTCGGCGGGTGGGAGAACTTCGTTTGGGACAGGCCACACACGCGCTCCACGGTCGTCCTCGTATGGATTGCCAAGAACTCGGCAGGTGAGACGGTCCCGCTCGCAGAGATCGAGCAGATGAAGGGGCTCGTGTTCGGTAACACCGTGGAGGTGGTGGACGGCCCCCCGTCCGAAGCGGCAGACGCCGCATCCGCATCTTCGGCGGAGACTTCCGCGACCAATGGCAGCCCTGGTACGCCCGTGGCGACATCGGCTACGGCCTAAAGCCCTGGGACATGCCCCGTCTCACCCAGCGTGAGATGCGAGCACTTCAAGACGACATCACGCTCCGCGAATTCGAGGCGCGTAAGGCGAAGCGACAGAGAGGGATGAATGGCTAGGAGAGTCGAGGTTCACCTCGTCGGTGACAGCCGATCCCTGGAACGGGCGTTCGACCGCGCTGAGCGTAAGGGGCGACAGTTCGACTCCTCGATGGGGAAGGCCGGTTCGAGCCTCAAGACATTCGCGAAGGCCGGGCTAGCGGGCGCAGCGGCAGCCGGTACTGCGCTAGTTACGTCGCAGCTCATCAAGTCTGTCGCCGCAGCGAAGGAGGCCGAACTAGCCGAAGCACGGCTCGGTCAGGCGCTCGCGTCGGCCGGACTTTCGCACAAGAAGTACGGCAAGCAACTGGACGCCGTCATCCAGAAGACTTCCAAGCTAGCGGCGCTCGACGACGAGGAGCTTTCGGACTCGTTCGCGAAGCTCGTCCGCACCACCGGATCGGTAGAGAAGGCGACCAAAGGCATGGCGCTCGCCGCCGACATCGCGCGAGCGCGGAACATCTCTCTTGAAGCCGCGACTAAGGCGGTCGAGCGGGCGCTGGCGGGCAACGAGTCGGCGTTCTCGCGACTTGGCATCCAGTCCAACAAGAACAAGGACGCCACGGACGAGCTCACGGAGGCGCAGCGCCGTTTTGGTGGCGCGGCCGAGCGCTACGGCAAGACCTCTGTGGCTGCCAACGAGCGCCTCGCCATCGCCTGGGAGAACGTCCAGGAGAAGCTCGGCAAGAAGATGCTCCCGGCACTCGTCAAGGTGTCGGAGAAGCTCATTCAGCTCATCGAGTGGGGCGAGCGAAACTGGCCCAGGTTCGCGGCGTTCGTCTCGGATGCCTGGGCGAAGATCAAGCCGGTATTCGACGCGTTCAAGTCCTACTTCTCCGGCTGGGTTCAGATCATCTCCGGCATCGTCGAAGGTGACTGGTCGAAGGTCTGGGGCGGAATCAAGAAGACCGTTGTGGCGGGGTTCACCCTGCTCTACGAGTACCTCAAGGCTGTCCCCGCCCGTCTCTTCAAGTTCGGCCTTCAAATGGGCAAGCAGCTTGCCGGCGGAGTCCTCGAAGGGCTCAAGGGGCTACCGGGCAAGATCCTGGACGCGGTCAACCCGTTCGAGGGCGGCAACGACCCCGGCCCCGGCTCACGCGGTACGAGGGCTCAAGGCGCACGGGGGACACGTACACCCGCGAAGCCGGCGGGCACTCCGAAGGCCACATACGACGGCCCGCGAGCTAGCGGTGGCTCCGTTCGTCCCGGCGCGTCCTACCTCGTCGGAGAGCGCGGCCCGGAGATCCTGACGATGGGCGGACAGCGCGGATTCATCGCCCCGAACGAAGCCCTCGGCGGCGGTGGGTTCGGAACCGTCGTCCTCAACGTGGACGGCCGCGAGTTCGCCCGAGTCGTGATCGGCCACGCACAACGCATCGGCAAGTCCGGTGTCGCACAGCAACGAGGCGGCTCCTGGACGGGCCAGAACCTCGCCCTCGGATAAGGAGAGTCAATGCCTAGCTTCTTCGTCTCCCCGCTCAGGGTGGACGTGGCTGACGGTGCCCAGCACGCAGCCTCGACAACGGAAACGATCATCTGTCCGGACTACGCCTTCGCAGCGAACGACCCCAAGATTTACCAGGGCGCTGCGTTCAGAATCACCAACACGTTCGACGTCTCCAACGTCGTCACCACGCCGGGGACGATCACCTTCGCGATTCGCTGGGGCGGGGTGTCGGGCACGGTGCTCGCGACCACGGCCGCGATCCAGATGGACACGACGGCGCGTGCGAACTACTCCGGAATGTTGCAGGCGTTCCTCACCTGGCGCTCCATCGGCTCGGCAGGCTCCGCGTTCTGTCAGGGCTTCGTCCTGCTCAACAACGTGTCGGACGCTGCCGCTGCCGCACCTCAGTATCACACGATGGGATCGGCCGGCGCGAACATCCCGGCGGTCGTCTCGTCGCTCGATACGACAACGGCGAAGAACCTCTCGGTGACGGCCGACTTCTCGGTCAACACGGCAGGCACGCAGATCACGAATCACCAGGCTTGGCTCGAGGCGATCAAGAGCTAGATGGAAGGCCCGCCCGTGCCCTTCCTCGGGTTCGACCCGACTGACGACCCTGGCCGTCTGCCGGTGTCCTTCGACACGGGCGGTCCGACCGTGGGCGGCGGCCTCGTTCTCCGGCCCATCCGTGGCATCTCCATCGCCTTCGGGCAGCCGTTCGGCACGGAGCTTCCCCTCTGGCAGAACCTCGAAGACCTGGGGCCGCGCGCATGATCGTCTCGCGCTGGGAGATCGACCGGGGGCGGAGCTACGAGCTGGACAAGAACTCCCCTGGCACGGCAGCCGTCACGTTCATCGACATCAACGGGGAGCTCGACCCGGCCTCGGGCGGCTACGACTTCAACCCCGGCACCCCTGCGGCCATCGGCCTCTACAACCCCGTGGCGGGTACCGACTCTCCGGTGTTCGTGGGGAACGTCTCGCGGGTGGACTACAAGCTCCACCGCACCGAGAACTACGCGATTGCCACCCTGCACCTGGTCGACGGCATGGAGCGGATTGCGCGCACGGAGCTCTACCCAGGCGTCCTCCCCGGCTACACCGAGTGGGGCTACGTTCCGGCAGCGTCCGGCGTGGTGCAGGACGGCGACACGTTCTTCACCGAAGACCTCACCGGCAACGCGGTCGCCACGCGCATCAACCGCGTGCTCGACCAGTTCGGCTGGTCGTCCACCGCGCGGGAGATCTTCTCCGGGAACGTCGGGCTGCTGTCCGCTGTTTACGCGCACCGCACCTCCGCGCTCGCCCCCATCCTCGACGCGGCGGACGCGGAGTTTCCGGGTGTCGCCAACGTCTACGTGCAGAAGGACGGGCGGTTCACTTTCCACGGACGCTTCGCCCGCTTCAACCCCACGTCCTCGCAGTACCACATCACCAACTGGACGGCGGGGGATAAGGCGAACGCCGGCTCGGGGCCGGTCATCCAAGACCTCGAATACTCGCTGGACGCGGACAAGGTCATCAACTCCGCCATCGCTCTTCCGAAGGGCATCGCGGACGCGGACATCTCGGCGCAGCGATACGAGAACGCTGCATCCATCGCCGCCTACGGCAACCGCTCCGTCTCGTTCGACAACCTGCTCACCGGCTTCGACCACACGGACAACTCCGAGAAGGAAGCCGCGACCTTGAAGTTCGCGGAGTACTACGTGGACAACTTCAAGGACCCGCGCGTCCAGATCAACCGCATCACGTTCGCGTCCACCCAAGCGCTCATCGGCACCACGAATGCAGCGGCTCAGTGGGCGCTGCTCTGCGGCATCGACATCTCGGACATCATCACGATCACCACGAGCCGCATCTCCGGCGACTACTTCGTCGAGGGGCTCCACTACACCGCCGAGCCGATGGATGGTGACTTCTTGAACGTGACGCTCGAGGTCGACCTTTCGCCTCGCGCGGCCTACGGGACGAGCCCCTTCTGATGGCGCTCAAGCCCCCCATTCACGGCAGGGATCACTGCCCTGGCGGTGCCGACGACATCCCCTGCCTGGGGAGCACCGCCGCTCTCTACGACTGGGACTGGTCCGGGAACGGCAACCTCGTCACGACAGGCACCTGGACGAGCGTAGCGGGTGGGTCGGGCGGGGACACGCGGTTCTACACCACCTCGTTCGTCCGTGGGAACTGGGGGACGGACTTCGACTCCGGCCAGATCGTGTCGGGTTCCGGCGGCGTCATCGGCGGCATCTGGGTCGCTTCGGGGACGGTGACATTCAGCGGGGGCGTTGACAGCGACGACACGCTCATGCTCGGCGTCAACTTTGGTTCGACCCGATACCCGTTCAGTCACATCGCGAGAGACAACACGTACTTCACCGTCTCGGGGACGGTGATGGAAATAGCAGACATCAACACGTTCCCGATCAGTCTGAGCGTTTGGCACAACCACGGCTCGTCCATCACCATCGCCGCCGCCCGTCTACATGCCTACTTCGTGACGCTCACCGGAGCCGGCGAAACAACCACGAGGCCGTGACCATGACCTACGCCGAACTTCTGTTCCGGTACCGGAAGAAGCACAAGCGCCTCGTCGAACCCGTGCAGGGCTCCGACTCCCTCCATGACTCGCTGTGGCTGGCGTACTCGATGGGACGCAAGCGCGGGTTCACTGACCTCGGCACGTACGTCAACAAGCCGGGGGATCACGGATGGGATGACGCGAACCGCATGGCAATTGCCTTCGACCTCGGCCGCAAAGACCGGTTCCTGTTTAAAGGGTGGGGATACATCAAAGCGCGTCGCCTCGCGCAGCTCTACGTCAAGTACCACAAGCCACTGAGCATCAACTACGTGATCTTGGGCAGGCGGATCTGGGGGCCAGTACAGCCGGCTTCCGGCAACCCAGCGGACGCCAAGCCGTACTGGCATCGACTGACGACTGGCGACACCTCGCACGACTTCCACATCCACGTCTCGGGCGTCGACCCGAGGGCGGAGGTTTGAGGTGGCCGATGCAGAGCGCATATCGGTATCGGTCGAGGTTCTCCGCGCTGAACTCGCGCAACTGGAGCTTCGCCTTATCGACCGCCTTACTGCTGCTCTGGCTCAGAAGGCTGACCTCCACCACATCGAGCAGTTGGAGGCGCGTGTCCAATCGCTCGAGCTCTCCCGCGCCGGCCGCGAAAACCACGCGGAGAAGATCACGGAGTACGGGGTTGAGATCGAGCGGCTCAAGCGGTTCCGTTACGCCTTCCCAGGAACGGCCCTCCTATCACTTCTCCTGGCCGCGATTGCCCTCTACCTCGGCCACCAGTGAGCGCATGGGAACCCCCCTCCGCGAGCCAGAACCTGAACCCGAACGAGAACTCACCCCTACCGAAGACCTGCTCGCATATCGCTACCTGGCGCTCCTCGCGCTTCACATCGACCCAGACGACGCCCTGCGGCTCATTGCGATCCCTGACGTGGCGCACCAAGCCGAGCAACTCTACGCCAAGGGCTGCCGGCCAACCTCATAGTTCGTCTCTTGGAAGGAGACTAGATATGAACTCGGTCAAGAACGCCGCCATCCTCGGCGTGGTAAACGCTGCGCTTGCGCTTCTGCTCGCTTTCGGGGTGGACATCTCGGACAGTCAGAACGTGGCCGTTGTGGGAGCCGTGAACGCACTGCTGGTTCTCGTCTCCGCCTGGCGCGACCCGAAGGTTCAGGCGTTCGGTCCATCCGATGCGTAAGCTCCTCGCCGCCTTTGTCGCCCCGCTGGTCATCGCGGCTGGCCTCGTCCTCGGTCTGACGAGCGAAGGAACGGCACAGTCTCTCCCGCCGCTACAACCAGACATCGTCCAGAGCTCGCAGTGGGTTTGTACCGGGGCGCAGAACCGTGACCTGGTCCGCATCACCATGTCCAACGGCTCGAGCGATGCCGTGCAGTTTCGGCAGGACTGCTCGGGGCGTATCGGCAGCCTCGAAGTTAGCGGCGCGTTCGCTGACTGCATCAAGGTCAACCCGCCCGCACCGGCAGCGCACGACATGGTCATCGAGTCGGGCTTCTGCCGCGTGGACGGCCCGCCCTCTGGCGGAGTTCACCAGGACTGCATCCAGGCAGGCGGCGGACGGGACGTCACCATCCGCAACTTCGTCTTCGACTGCGTCGGTGGTGGAGGAGGTAACTACTTCATCGCTGGCTTCAACGGAGGTACACCGCAGCGCTTTGTGTGCGACGGCTGCGCGTTCGGACCGCGCCACCCGAACCAGATCCGAACGCCGAGCGACCAGGCATCCGGCGTCAGGAACTCGCTGGTCTGCGAGTCCAACTCGGGCCGCGCCACCTACCGTCCCGCTTCCGGCGACATGGGTGGCAACTCGATTGCCGCAGCCACAAGCCAGGAATGCACGTTCGCGGGGCTGCTAGCCTACGTCGGCGGGGAGGCGCCTCCCCCCCCCCCCCCCCCCACAGCGACCGAAACCACACCAGCGCCACGCGCCCCCACCCACGCCCCCAC
>CAZBCN010000043.1:21768-26879 GCA_964490285.1 uncultured Gemmatimonas sp.
CTCCTCCTCCTCCTCCTGACTACGCGCCCGCGTGCGCGCCGACGTGCGACGAGCAGATCGCCGCGCTCGGTTCTCAGGTGTCCGCGCTGAACGCCCAGATCGCAGCGCTCAATGCGTCTCGGGCAGCTCTGGACGCCGAGGTGACGAGACTTGGAGCAATCATCGACGCCGCCCTCGCAGAACTGACCCGCAAGTAGCAGCACCACGGCCGAAGACGTGGAGCGTCCTCTCTGCAAGTGCCACGGCGAACCCATGCTGATGAACGGCATGGACAAGCGGCTCAAGCCGCCCCAGCAGCAGTGGCGCTGCCCCGTCGAACGCCGTGCGAAAGCCCGACGCACCTACGACCGCCTAGAGCACGTCGCGTACAGCAAGCGACTACTCCAGATGCGGCGTCAGTCGGCGCTCTACAAACGTCGTCTACGAGAGGAGCGCAGTGGCTCGCTATCGCGAGAAGGACGAAACCGATCTCGTCTGGAATCGGATACGACGCAAGCTGACACGGGATCTCGACACTGAGATCCAGAACCGACGTGAGGAAGTGCTGAACACCCTGCTCTCGACGGCCTGGGACGACTACGTCAAGGCCATCGGCTCGGGAGAACTGCGCGAGGTGGAGGACAAGTACTCCGACCTCGTCAAGCGGATCGTCGACGAGAACATCGTCAAGCCGGAGCTCGCAAGTGGCCCGGTGGAAGGTAGTTAGGAAGCTCACCGGGCTCGTCATCGACATCGAGAACAAGCCCGGTACATACGGCCCCGGCGACTACACACACCCGAAGGTCACGGCTATCGGGTGGGGGCCACTAGATCGGCAGGCGACGTCTACCGAAGGTAGAGCGTTCTGTCGGCTGGACGTAGACAAGATGGTCGACGCCGCCGAGGAGTTTCGTGCGGTGTGGGATGCGGCGGACAGGATCGTCGGGCACAACTGCCGGCGGCACGACCGCAAGATCCTGGACGGCTGGTACATGGCGCTAGGCCTGCCGCTGCTCTCGTCCAAGCGGATCATCGACACCTACCTAGACCTCCCCAAGATGCAGGGGCTCTCCCGCTCCTTGGAGAACCTGACGGCTCGGTGGGGCTGCCCGATCCTCAAGCCGCACCTCGAGGAGCACGTCTGGGAAGCGGCCTACGACGGCATCCCGTGGGCCGTCGAAGTGATGAACCAACGAGTGCAGGCGGACGTGGCTATCAACCGCTGGCTCTACTGGCAGGAAGTCGACCGGGGGCTTCTGTGAGGGCCGACCGCCCGTGGCACGAAGGCGGCGCAGCCAAGCTCTCGCCCCTGTGGGCCAAGGGACTCGTAGCGTGCTACCACCCGATTCCCCGGCGTATCGAGATGGGCATGGGCGTCCAGAAGTGCGGGACGTGCCACGAACTCCGCGTGAACGACGGAGGCTACTGGCCCGTTACGACCGCACCTCTTGACATTCGTTCCGAAGTGTCCTAATGTGGCCCACATGAGCAAGCTCGTGACAGTCAAGACGCGGGTGGCGCAAGCCGAGCACGATGCGCTGGTCGCCCAGGCTCGCGAGCAAGACCGCTCCATAGCGTCCCTCTTGCGGCAGATGATCCGCGAGAAACTAGCGAAGGAGGCCGCATGACCACCGGATACAACATCCGCGAAGGCTCGCAGATGATCCTCGAGCGGGCCGAACAGCTCGGCACGCTCCCCCGACCGTCGCAGGCCAAGCGCATCCTCGCCGTGCTCGCAGACGGCAAGCTCCACACAACCGCCGAGATTCACGAGCGGGCGGGGTCGTCTCGGCTCAACTCGCGCATCGCAGAACTGCGGAAGCGCGGCTACAACATCGCCTACGAATTCGTCGGTGGCGTCGGCCCCGAGGCCCACGCCTACCGCCTGATCTGCACGGAGGAGACGACCTCTGGCGGTCTGGACGGCGTCGACTCCTTCCCTCCTGGTGACGCTAACTCCTCCGTGCAGATGTTCTTTGGAGCGGCAGCGTGATCACGCGCGCCATCCCCATCCACGAAGACGCGATCCGCGACATCGAGAAGCTCGGTGAGGAACTGTTGTACGCCGGAGACATCCGCGCGAGCATCCTCCTTACCCTGGCCCTCGCGTGGCAGTACGCGCCCGAGGTCAAGCCTGCGTTTACGTGCAACGTGGACGAGAGCGCGGGGCTGGCTGAGCTGTACGCGCTCGATCCCCACTCGCGACGGGTTCCGGCGGCGTGATGGCCGAGCTCATCATCGGCTACGGCATCCTCGCGTTCCTCATCGGCTGGTGGATCGGGAGCACGGGCAAGTGAGAAGTTCGCTCCGAAAGAGCGGTGTCCGCATCAGTCCTGCTTGGCATCGAATAGGTGCGGACGGTGGTTCGACTCCACCCGGAGCGAGTGCGTGAGCTTCGACCTGGGCGATTATGTGGACGTCGCGGAGCGGGAGCGCCAGTTCTTCGAGCGCTACCCGGACGGACGTGTCCAGGTCGAGCTCGTGGAAGTGCGAAACGGCGCGGGTGAACTGACCGGCTGGGCGGCGAAGGCGACCATCTGGCGTTCCCCCGAAGACCCCTTGCCGGTGTGCGACTGGGCCGTCGAGCCCGTCCCCGGAAAGACGCCGTACACGCGCGACTCGGAAGCCATGAACGCGAGCACGAGCGCGGTAGGGCGTGCCATCGTGCTCGCAGGCTTCCCCTCCAAGAAGATTGCATCTGCGGACGAAGTCCGCGCTAGGAGTGCCGGGGAACCACAGCCTCATGCTGAAGGCTCGCACGAAGGTGCGTCCCCGGCCGAAAATCCCGCCGCACGCGCTCAGGCAGCCGCCGAAGCAGCGAAGGCCGCACGCACGCCTGACGACAACGGCAAGCCCTCCGAGGTACTCGTCCACTTCGGCAAGAACGCCGGCACGCGCCTCGGGCAGCTCACCGACCGGCAACTCAAGTGGTACGCCGAGACGTGGGAGCCCAAGGACTCCCCGCAGGACAGGCGGCTCAAAATGGCTGCCGTCTCGCTCGCGGCCGGGGACGACACCTCCGACTTCGACATTCCGTTCTAGTGAGCGACTACTACTCCGACCCGCGCCACCTCGAGGACTACGACCGCGCTGTCCTGCGCGAGCTCGACCAGCGCGACTGGGAGGAATCAGACACGCGCATCCTCCCCAAGCCCCCTCGCCGCTACCGGGCTACCAAGGACGAGTGGATCAACTTCCATGAGTGGCGCTCGGAGCAGACGTGCTGGGTGTGCAAGCAGGCACGCGCCACGAACACACACCACATCTACCCGCGCTCCCAGGGCGGCGACGACTTCATCGAGAACTTCGCGCCCCTCTGTGGCTCCGGGACGACCGGATGCCACGGGCTGATCGAAGCACGCGACCCGTCCGCTCGCGCCGCCCTCGGTGCGGCCCTGACGCATGAGAACTGCGCGTACCTCGTTCGCAAGCTCGGATCGCAGGATGCGGCAGCGGCATGGATCGAGCGGCACTACCCGGAGCGAGTGGCTGCGTGACCGTCGAGCCCGGACAGACCTGCGAGGGCTGCGGCCGGCGCGTGCCGCACGAGCGCAAGCCGACGAGCCCGAACACCAAGACCCGCAGCTACCGCGTCCCGCTCGACGAGGACGAGGCGCACGCCGAGATCCTGACGGGCGCGGCGAAGCACCTGGGCACGCATGAGCGCCCCCACTGGCAGTTCCAGACCTACGCCATCGCGCTTGCGCTGGTGCTCCAGGACGCTTCCTTGGCCGGTTTCGCACACCGGGCATGGGTTCCCCCGAGTGCTGACTACCCCGACGTGGAAAACGTAACCGCATGAGCGACGACGAGATCCGTGAACTCGCCGCCATCCTCGGCAAGCGCACTCCTACGTCCATGACGCTGGCGCGAATGGTCATCGACCTCAACCGCCAACTCACCGACACGCGGCAGCGGTTGGCGTGGCACGACCGTGAGGCCTATCGACTCCGTCGTGCCGCCGCGGCGTCGGATCGGCTTCGGGCGAAGTTGGACGCCAAGAGCACGGCGCTCGAGTTCTCCATTCAGCGGTGCGAGGTCCTGCGTAGACATCTCTCCGAGGCGCTTGGCGGTAAGGCATACCGCACCGCATACGAGCTCCAGAAGCGCCGGAGAGCGACCCACTCCGGGGATACCGTCGAGGTATGACATGGCTCAAGATCGACGACAGATTCGCCGAGCATCCGAAGGTCATCGGACTCTCAGCGCAAGCCTTCCGCCTGCACGTAGCGGGGCTCTGTCGATGCGCGGCACACCTCACGGACGGACGGCTAACGGAGCGTGACGTGCGCGTCCTGACCCCCATCTGTGGACTTACGACGTGGAAGCGCTACGTCAACGAACTCATCTCCGCGGGGCTGTGGATCGTCCAGCCGCATGGGTGGAGCATCAAGGACTACCTGGACTACAACCCGTCCTCGGTGAAGGTCAAAGAGCAGCGTGAAAGGCACGCGCGTGAGCAATCACGCTATCGCTCACGCAAGCGCTCTCGTGAGCACCACAGTGAGCATGCCCCGTACCCGTACCCCTTACATAAAGAAGAACCTACTACGTTCGTCCCTAGGGACGTTACGTCTGTGGAAGACGCTGGGCAGGTAATCGACCTCAAGAGCATCCTCAAGGACGTGTCGTGAGCGTCATCGAGTGGGCCGACCCCGGCGACGAGAATGACTACCGCGAGCCCTCGCCGTCCACGGGCATGTGCGAGCGCTGCCGCGAGAACGAAGCGCTCCCTGACCTGGAGCTGTGCGGTGGCTGCCTGCTCGACCTCGAGCTTGCGTTTACACCGGAGGAGGCGGAATGACCCATCGTGTCGCTGCTTTCTGCGTCGGAGCCTGTGTCGCGTTCTTCGGAGTCGGAGCCGCCGCGCTCGGGCTGCTTCGTCGGAGGTCGTGGTAGTGGCTATGGGCTCGGAGCAGTTCGCCTGGAAGCTGTGGCCGGAAGCCCCGCACGTCTGCGCCATCTGCGACCGGGAGCTCCGCGTCAAGGACGTGCGCCGGCACGAAACCCGCATCGTCCGAGGCAAGACCCAGCCGGTGAGGTTCTTCTGTGCCGAGCATGTGAGGGCGGCGTGAGCGACTCCAACGTGTCTTCGATACCGGACGAGTACCGGCATCCCGCCGTTGAATACG
>CAZBCN010000044.1:0-26551 GCA_964490285.1 uncultured Gemmatimonas sp.
ACGTCGTGGCCATTAGAACGTCACCCCCAAGCGGATGGTCCACTGGGGAATCGGCGGCCAACCGGCGCCGTCCTCTCCAGCGAAGATGAACTCGCCCCGACTCACTTCCGGGTCCGAGATCGGCTCGGGGTACTTCATCCCCTGGCCGCCGTTCGCCGTCGGATCGCCGGTCAGATTCTGCTGCAGCCAGAAGCGATGCGCGTTCCGCACGCCGACGCGGATGTTCGCGGCCGAGGCTCCGATCCTCGCGGCCAGGTCGCTGGGAACCGTGTAGCTCAACGCCAGCTCGCGGAGCTTGGCGAAGCCCGCCTTGTGATAGCCGAGCCCGTTGCGCGAATACTGGATGTACGCCATCCCCATCGGGTCATCCTGCAGCCACACGAGCTTGCTGCTGGGGTGACTGGTGTGCCTCGCGGTCGCGTAGTCGGCGGCCACCCAGTGTCCCCACTGGGCGTCGATGTTCGCCGTGAGCCGCCAGTCGTCGA
This sequence comes from uncultured Gemmatimonas sp., assembly GCA_964490285.1. Taxonomy (GTDB): domain Bacteria; phylum Gemmatimonadota; class Gemmatimonadetes; order Longimicrobiales; family Gaopeijiaceae; genus UBA2982. The sequence goes on from CAZBCN010000044.1 coordinate 486, forward strand.
AGATCGTCAGCGACGGCGTCACGTTGAGGGTCCGCGTCGGGTCGGTCGGACCCCAGACGAGCTGAGGCGCGGAGTCGCAAGGCACCGGAGCCCCGCCGAACTCCAGGCCATTCTTCCCGGCTCCACCGTCGCACATCACGTTCGTCACGGGGCCCCGGCCTGCCGCCGGGTTCACGAAATCCGCCGACAAGATGCGGATGTCGTTGGCCGAGGCGATCGAGAAGCCTTCGACGTGCGCACGGGCCCTGCCCTCCTGGATCCTCCCGATGCCGCCCATGTCCGTGATCTCGTTCCCCTGCGTCGTGAACGAGATGTCCAGGTCCGCCCGGATCGGTCCTTCCGGGATCACCTGCGCGCTCAGCGTCGTCTCGGTCCCCCACCCCTTGATCTCACCGATGTTCACGTACTGGATCCCCCCGGCGAAGTCGCCCGCGAACCCGGGCCACAGGGAGGGTGGAACGGTCCTACCGATGATGGCGTCCTTCGTCTTGCGGTTGTAGTAGGTGAAGGTGCTGCTGATCCGGCCCTCGAAGAACGAGGCGTCGAACCCGAGCTCGAGCTCCTCTCCCGTCTCCGGACCCAGGTCGGGATTCCCGAACTGGCCCGGCGTGACGATCGGTGAAGCTCCCGGGCCCGTCGCGGTGTTGTAGAGCCGGCTCGCCGCGAAGGCATCCGGCTGCTTACCCGCCGTGCCCCATGCGCCTCTCAGTCGGAGCTGGTCGACCCAGTCGACGTTCCAGAAGCTCTCCTCGTGCAGCACCCACGTGGCGCTCAACTTGGGATAGATCGCGGCCTTGTAGTTGGCTCCGAACGCGCTGTTGTCGTCCCCGCGCACCGCGGCCGTGAGGAAGATGCGGTTCTCCCAGTCGAACTGCTCCTGGAAGTACACGCCGACCGTCGTGTTCTCCACGAACGACTCGGTGCCCGTCCTGACCGCGCCACCCGAGACCGTCGTGAGCTCGCCCGAGAGGTAGTTCTCGCCCTGGGCGCCCTGCCTTCTCTGCGTCTTGGAGTAGTACTGCATGCCGTAGGAGGTGGCGGTGCCCAGCCTCTCCTGCATCAGGCGACGCGTGACCGTGCCGGAGAAGTCCAGCGTGTACACCGGCGCGTCGAGGAGATTGACCTGCTTGTCCCCCTCGAGCCCGTCGGTGGCCCACCAGAAGTCCGTGCCCTCACGCGGGCGCAGCGTCTCTTCGCGCTCGTACACGTTGTCGAGCCCGAGCGTGAGGCGGTGGCTCAGCCACTCGAAGGAGTTCAGGGTCGCCTGCAGACTCCAGGTGCTTCTCTTCGACGAGACCGTGTGGTCCCAGCGCTTCGGGTCGTAGCGCTCGGGACCTCCGTCGCGCCATCCCCTGTCCTGCGGAGCGGGGCAGGAGGGCGTGATCCGGTCCCCGCAGACCGCCTCCGTCCCGTCCGTGTTGTAGAAGCCCGTCGGGACGCCGCCCCACCCGTAATCACCACCCCAGAACGACTCGGCCGGACGATTCACGCCTTGGTAGTAACCGCCGTTCAGCTGGAGGCTCAGCTTCTCGGAGGCGGTCACACCGATGTTCGCGGTAACCGAGTTGCGCTGGTCGCTGTTCCACTTCACCACGCCGTCCTCGTCGACGCGGTTCAGCGCGAACGAGTACCGGAACGACTCCGTGCCGCCGCGAACCGCCGCGCTGTAGCGCTGGACGAGACCGTTCTGCCACGGGTACTCGAAGCCGAGCTGGCGATTGCGCTCGGCGTAGTCGATCTCCGTGAGCTGGCTCACGTCCGTGCAGGGCGCGGTCGCTGCCGTGCACCCCGCGTTGGGGTTCGGAGCCCACGCGCGACGGTTGTATCCCGTCCACATGGGCCAGTAGTTCTGCCCGACCTCGGTGCTGAACTCGAAGGCGGGCGCACCCGCCTGTCCCCGCTTCGTCACGATCTGGATCACGCCGTTGGACGCCTCGGTCCCATACAGGGTAGCGGCCGCGGGCCCCTTGATGATCTCGATGCTCTCGATCGTGTTCGGATCGAAGTCGGCGAGCCTGGACTGACTCGTGTACCGACCCACGTTGGTGCGGTTGTCATTGAGGCGGACGCCGTCGACATAGATGATCGGGTCGCCGGCGAGCGCGAGGCTGGAGTGGCCACGGATGCGGATCTTGGAGCCGCCGCCTGCGCTCGTGGAAGGCAACAGCACGACGCCCGGGGTTCTGCCCATGAGCGCGTCCTCGACGGTCGCGATCGGAGCGCCGGCGCTGATCTGGCCGACGTCCACCGCGGCGACGGTGTTCCCTACGGCGCGCCGGAGCGACCCGCCCGCCGTTCCCGTCACGATGACCTCGTCGAGCTGGAGGGCTTCCTCCGACAGGACGAAGTTCTCGATGACCGTGGCACCGGGCCCGACCACGACGCTCGCTGTCACGGAGCGGTAGCCGATGCGCTCGGCCGTCAGCGAGTGCGCGCCGACAGGCACGTTCTGGAGCGTGAACCGCCCGTTCGCCTGCGACAACACGCCGACGTCGAGGGTCGAGATGTAGACCTGAGCAGCAGAGATCGGCTGGCCGCCCTGAGCGCTCGTGACCAGGCCGGTGATCGTTCCGGTCTGCTGCGCGTCCGCTCGCTCGGCCACGAAGCAAAGCCCGAGGAGCAAGGTCGCGAGAAGGAGGGTCGGGCCGCGAGAGCGTGCGCCGAACGTGGTTCGGGACATGGAGGCCTCCATGGGAGTGTGAACGAATAACTCGCGAACGAGCGTCACCGCTCGTCGCGAAACTATGCAACGTCCCCCGATGACACGGGGGAACGGTCCCTCCCCAGCTGTAATCCGGTTATAAGGCGGACCGCGAGGCCTTTTCGCAAGGGTGACGTCGGCTGCCCCGCTGGGTGCGCCTACCAAGCCCCGCCCGGATACGGCTGGATCCAGGGGTCCACGTCGGGCCGTAGCGACCACAACATGCCGCGGATCAGCGCCTCGACGTCCGTCGAGACCACGTCGAGCAGGGCCAGAGCTTCTGCGGTGTTCAGGGAGCCCGGATCGTCGCCTGCCAGGGCCTCGCGCTCCGCCCCGCGCGGCGTGCCCCTCTGCGCCGGTTCCGGAATCACGAGGCCGCCCTCGGAGCGGTCGGCCGCACCGTCGTCGTCCGAGATCGCCTCCACGTCGATCTCCAGCGACAGGGAGTCGAGCAGCCGCTGCGTGAGCACGAGGTTCCAGCGGGCATCGTCGTCTCTGGGGTCGAGCCGCAGCGCCGAGCGCCCGCTCACGACGGCGACTTCGAGCAGCGGAACCGCGAGCTCAGGAGCCTCGGCTGCGACGGCCCGGGCCAGGAAGAGCCGTGCCAAGTTGTAATGCCCCCGCTGCGCGGCCGGTCGGTCGGCTGCCTCCGAGGCAGCGCGGAGGTACCCTTCGGCCTCGAAGCTCCCGAGTGTCATCAGCGCCGTGCCCAGGTTATACGCCGAGACCGCTTGGCCCTGCTCGGCCTCGAGGCGCGCCCGGTAGATCTCGGCCGCCCCGTCGGCCTGTCCCTCGCGATAGAGGTGATTCCCGCGCTCGAGGCTCGAGCGATGAAGCCACAGGGACGCTCCGCCGAGGCCGACCGCGACGACGCAGCCGACCCACGCGCCGACACCGGCCCATCCTGTCGGCCCTCGCCTCACACGGTCCTCCGGCTGCTCGCCGCGTGCCAGCCCGGCATCCGGACGTCGAGCAGGCTCTCCACCAACAAGGCGGCGAGCGCCGCGAGCGCCAGCAGATAGGTCAGGTCGTAACGGACCCACCACGGCGCATCGACACGATTCGGGCCCAGCAACTCCCTGAGCGCCCCGACCGCGCGCTCGTCGTCTCCGGGGGCGTAGCGACCCCGACCGGCCTCGACCAGGCGCTGGAGCGCAGCCGCGTCCAGCCGCGACACCGCCGGGGTACCGTTGGCGTCGACGACCGGGCCCCCGATCTGGTAGGGGGCTGCGGGCATGACCATCCCGCTCCCCTGCGCGCTGCCCACGCCGATGGCAGAGACGCGGATGCCCCGCTGACCGGCCTCGCGCACGGCTTGCAAGACCGCATCGTCGGGCTCTCCGGCTTCTCCGTCGCCGATGAGGACGATCGTCCTCTCCTCGCCAGGGGCGACGGGTGTCCGCCACAGGGCCGAAGCGTCGCGGATCCCGACCGAGGGCAGTGACCCGGGATCGTGCGCGCTCGCCATCGTCGGCGTCACGCCCGACAGGAAGTATCGGATCGCAGCGTGGTCGCGGGTAGGCGACGCGAGGGGATAGCTGTCACCTGCGTAGAGCAGCAGTCCGATACGGGCGTCCGGCAGTCCGTCGACCAATCGTCCGGCGAGATCGACGGCGCTCGCCAACCGCGTCGGCACGATGTCCATTGCCTGCATGGATGCGGAGACATCGATCGCAAGAACCACGCTCGAGACGGGGGTCGGGCGGTCGTCCGGTTTCCAGCGCGGTTCGGCAGCGGCGGCAGCCACGGCTAGGGTTGCGAGTCCCAAGAGCAACAGGCGCTCCACACGCGGCCGGTAGAGGTCGAGCCTCGACAGGCGCCGCGTGGCCCTCTCTCCCCCGAGGAAGATCGCGAGGCGGCGACGTCGACGTGCGTGCTCCCACCAGGCGACCACGACCAGGAGGGCCGTCGCTGCGCCCAAGAGAAGGGCGGAGGGCTCGAGGAACGTCACGGCAGGAGCCCCCAGCGGGTTCCGCGGAGGCCCGCGTCGAGACCGATGAGGAGGAGCGCGGTCAACAGGGGCCAAACCCTCAGCGAGCGGATGATCTCCTGCTCGACCACCTCCTCGGTGGGCGCTTCGAGCTCCGCGATCTCGCGGTAGATCGAGTCGAGCGCGGCCTGCCCCGAGGCGCGGAAGTACTCCCCGCCCGTGATCCCCGAAATCGCAGTGAGGACGGTCTGCATTTCCGATTCAATGCGGTCTTGACGCGCCGCCATGGCCGCGCGCACCGCGGGCGGCGACGACGCCAGGTCAGGCTCGCCGAGGAGCGCAATCGAGTGGACCCGCATGCCGAGAGCAGCCGCGGCGCGGGCGGTGGTGAGCGGGGTGACCCCGGTGCCGTTATGGGCGCCGTCCGTCAGGAGGACGATGACCCGTTCACCGTCGGTCTCGAGAAGGCGCGCCATCGAGTTCAACATCGCGGCGGAGATGTCCGTGCCGTCCAGGACGAGCTGCACGTCCAAGGACTCGATACCGACGACGACGAGGTCCGAATCCATCGTCGGGGGCACGCGTGTCACGGCCTGCCCGGCGAAGGCGACCAAGCTCAGCTCGTCGAGGTCGCGGCTCTCTGCGAACCGGACGGCCGCCTCCCGAGCGACGGACATCCGAGTGCGCTGCTCCTCCATGTCCGGAGCCAGCATCGAAGTCGAGATATCCACGGCGATCGCCATGCCCTTCCCGCTGAGCCTCGACTCGGAAACCACCTCGGTCTGCTGGGGATGGGCCAGCGCCACCACGAGGCTGGCCATCGCGCCCATGCGGAGGAGTCGCGGAAGCGCCACGAGAACCGCGGCGCTCCCTCTCCCCTGCTCCCCGTGACCGGCGTGAGAGCCCCCGAGCGCGAAGAGGATCCCCCCCGTCGCCCAGGGCCACAACAACAGCCACCAGAACGGCAGGAGGAGGAGGAGATAGAGAAAGGCGGGGCGGGCGAACTCTACGGCCATCGATCCCTCGGGCCGCACGACCCGCACCCCTCACGGGTGCCGCGGCAGGATCGCGCGATGAGGTCTCGTCTTCGCACCCGGGGCTCGGCTCAGGACGTCGTCAGCAAGCGCGATCCGGCCACGATGAACCACGGATCGAGCGAGGGGGCCACGGGCCCGCGCGTCATGTTGCGCGACGCGGCTGCTCGGTGTCAATGCACCGACCGAAGCTCATCCCCAGTGCGCGGCGTCCTCGTCCACCACGCGCCTCGGTTCGATCACCAACTCGACCTCCGTGTCGCACGTCACGTCGAAATGCTTCGACGTCGGCTCGAGATCGACCCTCCAGGCACTGATCTCGAAGGTGCCCTTGGGGACCCCGACTCGAGCAACGCCGAGGGCATCCGTCTCGCCGCGATACGCGCCGACCCACACCTCGATTCCTGCGGCGCGCGGCTCGAAGCCCTTCGGTACGACCCGCACGGCGACCACGTGCTCGGGCGGATCGAGGGACCGGAACGTGAACGAGGCCGAAGCCCCGAGGTGTGGCACGCCGTCCTCGGTGCCCGCGAAGCGCGCCGTGCGGGTGAAGACACCGGGCGTTGCCGGGGCCGACAACTCCACGTCCGCCGCGTACACGGCGCTCGTACCCGCCCGCGGCCCATCCCCGAGCGTCCCGGTCGCCAGCGGAGCGCCTTTCTCGTCGAGCACCTCCACTGCCCGCCCCGCCATGTCACACCCGGCGGAGCACTTCACGCCTACGGTCACACGAAACGCGCTGCCCGTGAACGGGGACGGCACACCCCAGACCGCCAAGCTCGTGGTGTGGGGCAGCACGCTGCTCGTGACCTCGAGTCTCGCTTCGGCATGGTGAATGCCCTCGATGACGAGGCCCGGAGCCACGACGGAGCACGTCCACTCTCCGACGCGAGGCGGCGCCCGCAGGGCCAACCTGGCCTCGGCCCAGGCCTCGGCTCCGCGGCTGGTCAGCTCGATCGTGGACACCGTCTCCCCGGCGCTCTCGACTCGCAGGGGTGCCCGTCCGAGATCACAGCCATGAGAGCACCTTATACGCACCGACATCGAGGCGGCGGCGGCCGCCTCGATTTCCGGGGCGAACGGCTCCACCAACTCCACCGAGATCCTGTGTGCCGTCGCTCCCGTCGGCGACGGCTCCTCCGTCCCCGGCACTGTCACCGCGCGCCTGGTCTCCGGGAGGTCGTGGGTGATGTCACGCGCTGGCGGCCGCATCCCTTCCGGCAACGCGGCCGAAGAGCGAGCACCGTCCCAACCCGTGTTGGGGGAAGCCGCCCATGGCCTCCCCGCAGCAATACAGGCCGGTGATCGGCTGCCCATGCAGATCGATTACCCGGCACCGCGTGTCGACCCTGAGCCCACACAGCGAGTCGTGGAGGATGGGCGTGGACCAGGCGGCGTAGAAGGGCGGCCTCTGGATCTTGTAGCGGGGAGTCGGCTTGCCGAAATCCTCGTCGACACCCGCGTCGACGAACGAGTTGTAGCGTGACACCGTCTCCTGCAGCACGCGCCCGTCCATGCGCAGTGTCTGGTGGGGATTTCGGATCCGGCCAGCCAGCTCGGCGAGCGTGTCGGCGCTGAAGAAGTACCCGTTCGGATCGACGTTCGGGGGCGTCGGATCCCACTCCTGACGCGTCACTGCATCGGCGTCGAAGACCGCCCAGATGGGTCCTCCACCGTTCTTCTTGTTCGGGTCCCCGCTGTAGGACAGGCAGGCGGCGAAGAAGTCGTGTCCGCCGGCGGTCTCGTCGTGGAAGCGGCGGCCGTTCTGCTTCACCAAGATCACGTTCTGCCAGTTCACGCCGGTGAGGCCCGAGGCCCGGACCTTCTCGAAGATCGGGCTATCGGGCTGCCACCAGAGGCTCGAGTAGCCCCACTGACACCCGATGTGCGCGGTCTTGGAGATCCAGTTGCCGTCCTCCATGGACTGGCTCGCCGTCCCCCAGAGCGCCGCGCCCAACGCCATGGCGGCGAGCTCGCCGTCCGCGTTCTGCTCGGTGTACGGCGCGCCCGCAGTCTGGTATTCCTCCGTCAGCCGGGGATCGAACATCCGGCGGAAGTGCACGTTGCTCGTGTGACCGCCGGTCGCGAGGATCACGCCGCCGGTGCCGCGAATACGCAGCGTGCGTCCCTGGTTCGTCGCGACCAGCCCCACGACCCTCTTGGAGGCGGGATCCTGGATGAGCTCCGTCATCTTGTGCAGGAGCAGAATCTGGGCGCCTTTGGCCCTGGCACTCTTCTCGAGCGCCCTGGCGAGCCCGGAGCCCTTCCGGGTCGGATACGAGGTGATCAGCTCCTCGTAGACCGGCCACTGGACTGTCGGCCCGTTCCTCTGGTCCGCGCCCGTCACGGTGCCCTCGAACTGCACTCCGTTGGCGACCATCCACTCGAAGGTCTCGGCGCTGAGGTCGGCGAAGACGCGCGTGAGATCCCTGTCGGTGTAGCGGCTTTCGAGGTTGTCGTGCCGGATCCACTCAGCGAATACCGCGTCGGCATTGTCCTGGATGCCCGCCGCCCGCTGGCGGCTGGTGCCGCCGCCGAGGTTCACGTTGCCGCCACTCACGATGCCGTGGCCTCCGCAGTCGAAGTTCTCCTCGACGATGATTACGGAGGCGCCCCGATCTCGGGCCTCGATCGCCGCCGACAGCCCGGAGATGCCCGCCCCGGCGATGACCACGTCCGCGGTCATGTCCCAGGCCTGTTGCGCGCTCTGCCCCTCGAGCTCGGTCTGGGCGAGCCCGGTCAGTGCGGTAGCACCGAGGCCCGCCGTCGCGCCCGTCTTCACGAAGCTCCGCCGGCTGATCGAAGCCTTGGGCGTTTCCTTGCTCATGTTGGGATCTCCCTCGTACGGGTGTTTGGCTCGGCGACTAGCGCAGAGCGGATAGGAATTCCGTGATCGAATCGTATCGGGAGCCGTCGAGGGCGGTGTGGCCCTCCAGGTCCACGGCGCTCGGATCGACGCCGAGCTCCACCGCCACCCTCGCCGCCTCGAGCGCGAGCGCTTCCACGGCGGACGGGTCGGGCTCGACGAAAGCCAAACCCCTCACTCCTCCCATGCCCACCGCCGCCATCAGCGCGGTCGTCGCCTCGTCCCGCGGTTCCGAGCCGAAAGAGCCCGCCGAGCCGACGTAGTGCACGCGATGCACGAAGTGCGGATCGGCCCCGTGCTCGGCGAGCAGGCGCATCACGCTGGGCTGGCTCAGGCGGGCCGCGAGCCAGAACGGCGTCGCCCCGACCAAGGACGGGTGAATGGACCAGTCCGCCGAGGCACGACGCGTGGGCGTCCACTTGCCGATGCGCGCATTCGGATCCGCTCCATGCGCGAGAAGGGTACGCGCCACTCCTTCGTCACGGCGCAGGATCGCGGCGTGGAGCGCCGAAAAGGGCGCGCCGGCCACGTCGGGATCTGCGTCTCGCTCGACGAGCAGCTCCACCAGCTCGGCGAACCCCGAATGGGCGGCGAGAGCGATGGGGCTCAGGCCCCACGCGTCCGTCGCGTTCACGTCCGCTCCTGCATCGAGAAGCAGCCGAGCCGAGGCGACGTCACCCACGCGGGCCGCGAAGAGGAGCGCCGTGTTCCCCCCGTGGGGCACGTCCTGCTGGTTCGCGGGATCGGCGTGGGGTGGGACCGCCATGACCTGGCTCCACGTGTCGGTGCGTGCGTGCACGTCGGCCCCGTGCTCGAGGAGGACCCGGACCGCCTCGGGGTGGAGCTGCGACGCCGCCCACATGAGCGCCGTCTGGCCACGCGTGCCCCTGGCGTTCGGGTCCCCGCCGGCGGCGAGGAGAAGCTCCAGCACGACCGGCGCACCCGTGCGCGCCGCGGTCATGACCGGGCTCTCGCCCGACAACAGCGCGGCGTTCGGGTTAGCTCCGGCGCGCAGGAGTATCCGCACCATCGCCGCGCTCCCGTTCATGCTCGCGTTCCAGAGCGGGGTGGCGCCGAGGTCATTGACGGCGTTCGCGTCGGCTCCCGCACGAATCAGGAGATCTGCCACGTCCACCTCGTCCCAGTAGCTCGCCCAGTGGAGCGCGCTCGACCCATCCGGGGCCGTGGCGTTCACGTCCGCGTGCTCGGACACGAGCCGGCGGACGACCTCCCAGTCCCGCTGCTTGGCCGCGTCGACCACGGGCGGCACGTCGAGGCCACGCGCCCCCACCAACGCCACAGTCAGCGCGAGCGTCAGGTACGCACGAAGGCGAGTCGTCATGGCTTCTGCCTGTCCGAGTCCGGTCCGGTCAGATGTCGGACAGGGTTTCCATGTCGAGCCGCCCCGAGCTCGCGCCGATCCGGTCCACCGGGACGCCCATCTTGTCCATGATCGTCACGAGCAGGTCCGCCATGCCGGGCTCTTCCTCGAAGTGCAGGTGACGTCCTCCTTGGAGCGTCCCCGCCCCACCACCCAACAGGAGGAGCGGCAGGTTGTCGCCCGAATGCCGCGTGCTGTTGGAGATCCCCGACCCGTACAGGATGGTCATGTTGTCGAGGAGTGAGCCGTCTCCGTCGGGCGTCGCACGGAGCTTGGCCAGATAGCGCCCGAACAGCTCCGTGTGGTACCGGTTGATCCGCGACATGCGCTCGACGAGCTCCGGCTCGTCGTTGTGGTGCGAGAGCGGGTGGTGCGCGTCCGGCACGCCGATCTGCGGATAGGGCCTCGGGCTCTGCTCCTTCCCGAGCATGAACGTGACGACCCGGGTCAGGTCCGCTTGCAGCGCGACGAGCTGGAGATCGAACATGAGGTCGAGGTGGTCTTCGAAGACCGCCGGGGCACCCTCGGGTTGTGGGAACTCGGGAAGGTCGATGTCGATCTGCGCCTCGGCCCGCTCGATGCGCCGCTCGATGTCACGGATGGCGTCGGTGTACTGCTCCATCTTCACCAGATCGCCCGTGCCCAGATCCCAGCTCAGCGCACGCAGTTTGTCCGATACCGAGTCGAGGATGCTCTTCTGCTGGGCCAACCGCTCCTCGCGGGCGCGCCGGGCGGTGGAGCCCGTGTCCCCGAAGAGCCGCTCGAAAACCGCGCGCGGGTTGTACTCGGTGGGCAGAGGCTGCGTCGGGCCGCGCCAGGAGAGTGTGTGTGTGTAGACGCAGCTGAGGTTGCCGCTGCATGCCCCCGCGTTCGCCGGGGCGTCCATCGACAGCTCGAGAGATGCCACCTGCGTTTCGCGGGCGAACTCGCGGGCAAGCAGCTGGTCCATCGAGACGTCGGCGATGATCTCCGTCTCGGTCCGCCCCCCTCGACGGACTCCGGTCAAGAACGATCCAGACGCACCCGAGTGGATCTGCACCCAGTTCGCCTTGATTCCCGACAGGACGAGCATCTGCTCACGGAAGGGCGCCAACGGCTCCAGGATCGGCGTGAGTTCGAACGCCCGGCCCACGGTCTGGGGCGACCAGTATTCCATCGCCATGCCGTTGGGGACGTAGAACGCCTGGAAGCGGTGGACCCGCCCGGGAGCGGCCAGGCCACGCAGCCCCGCCGGGACCATCGCGTCGAGGAAAGGAAGCGCGAGGCTCGCGCCGAGGCCCCTGAGAAGGGTCCGGCGGGGGATCGCCCCCCCCGTGAGGAAGGTCGTCATCACTGGGCTCCTGAGTTGGACGCGGACCGGCGGGAGAGAAACGCCGGACTGTTCACGATGCCGAGGACGATCGCGGACCAGCGGTAGTCCTCGTCCTTCGCCTCACGCACGATGCGCCGCACCGTGGGTTGGTCGTAATACTCGAGCGGGCGACCGAGCGCGTACGCCATGAGCTTCTCGGTGACCGTCCGCACGAACTGGTCGTCGTAGGAGAGCAGCAGCGAGCGGAGCGACGCCACGCCGTCGAGCTCCACACCGCTCGGCCACGTGCCGCGGGCGTCCACCGGCCCGCCGGTCTCGTCCACGTCTCGCCACGCGCCCACCGCGTCGAAGTTCTCGAGCGCGAAACCCAGCGGATCGAGAATGGAGTGACAGCTCGCGCACAGTCGGTCGCTGCGGTGGCGGTCGAGACGCTCCCGAATGCCCAGCGCGGCGACGTCCGGCCCCTGGTCGAGGCTCGTGTCGAGGTTGGGGGGCGGCGGTGGCGGGTCGGCACCCAGGATGTTGTCGAGGAGCCACTTGCCCCGCAGGACCGGCGACGTCCGATCCGGATACGCCGTGAGCGCCATGAGCCCGCCGTGCCCGAGGAGACCGCCTCTGCGCTCGGGGTCCGGGAGCGGGACCCGACGAGGCCGACTCCCGTAGATCCCCGGAATCCCGTAGAACCTCGCGAGTCGCTCGTTGGCGAACGTGTAGTCGGCGCTCAAGAGCTCGGGAACCGGACGGTCTTCGCGCAAGTTACTCGCGACGAAGAGCTCGGTCTCCAGGCGGAACGCCTCGATGAGACTGTCGTCGAAGTCGGGGTACTTGACGGGGTCGGCCAGCTTCTCGGGAAGGAGACGCAGGTTCAGCCACTGCGAGGCGAAGCCTTCCACCAACGCGTCGGCCGCACGCGGGTCGGCGAGCATCCTGCGGACCTGTGCGTCGAGCACGTCCGGTTCGGTCAGCCGCCCCTGCTCCGCGAGCTCCCGGAGCTCGTCGTCCGGGATGGTGCTCCAGAGGAAGAAGGAGAGTCGGGTCGCGACGTCCAGGTCGGGGAGGTCGTATACCGAACCGGGCTCCACGCCCCGGGGCGTGCGATACACGCGCATCAGGAACTCGGGATCCACCAGGAGGCGCTCGAGCGCGAGCTGAATACCCGCGTCGAAGCTTCCCCCTTCCGCACGGCCCTGCCTGAAGAACCCGAGCAGCATCTCCACGTCGTCGGCGTTCGTGGGCCGGCGGAAGCCGCGCTCCGCCAAGCGACCCAGGATCTCCCTCGCGCAGACCTCTTCGCCCGCGCCGGACTGCGGACGACATACGAAGATGCGCCTGCGTGCCGGCGTGTCCGCCAACGAGCCCGCGACCTCGTAGGGGCCGCCGATCTGAAGCGAGTGCACGCTCGCGATGTCCATGTATAGCTGGTCGTTCGTGAGGACCCGACCGCGCTGGAGCGGCTGCGGCAGCCCCTCTGGCTCGAACTGCTCGCGGACGAAGGACACGCCTACCACACGCGGGCCCGCCTCGACCCGGACGCGCGCCTCGAGATGCGCGTCGCCCGTGAGTTGCATGTACTCCTCCCACTCGGGCGCACCGAACGAGCCCGGCTCCCCCGAGCCGGCGTAGCTCGCGGCCGCCGGCCGGAAGCCGGTGGCACCTCCCCCGACCGTGAAGCGCTCGACGAGCGCTCCGTCGAGCCTGAGGTCCAGGCGCTGGGGCCACCCCATGCCCATCAGGTAGTCCTGGTACTGCCGCCGCAGGCGGATCTTGACCAGGTACTCTCCATCCACGGGGAAGTAGTAACGGACGGCGATCCCACCGCGCGATCCGAACGGGAGGTCCTCGCTCTGCTGCTGATCCTGAACCACGTGCAGCGGAACCTCGAACGTCTCCACGCCGGGAGCGGTGGGCGGCAATCCCACCGCGAGGCGCGTCACCTGTCGAGCCACCGACATGTACCGTTCCATGTGGGTGGTCGTGATGGAGAGGGCGTCGGCGAAGTTGTCGAAGCTGCCATCCGCCGTTTCGTCGCCTGGCAACAGGGTGCGCACGTCCACATCGAGCCCGAGCAGGTCGTTGATCGCGTTGTTGTACTCGACGCGGTTGAGACGATGCACCGGGTTCGTGGTCCCCGGGTCCGGCGGGCCCTGGGCGGCCGCTCGGTCGATCTCACCCTCGAGCCATCCTGCGACCAGGTCATACTCGGCGGGGTCGGGCCGGAACTCGCCGCCTGGCGGCATCGTGCCGGTCCGGAGCCGCCGAATCACCGATTCCCACCGGTCGGCTGCCGTCCCCGGGGCGCGGACGTCGAGAACGTCCAGCGCGAGACCTCCGGTCAAGCGACGCTCGTTGTGACACCCCACGCAGTACGCGTCGAGAATCTCCCGGACCTGCTCGGGGTCGGCCGCGGTCGTCGGGTGCTCGGCGCTCGGAGAAGCGCCGGGTGCCAGGCGGGCCCCGATGAGAGCAGCCGCGAGTCCCGAGACGAGAAGTGCGCCGCTCAGAGTCGCATAGCCCGCGCGCGACCCGCGCACCGCGGCGCGGCCTGCCCGTTGTTTCTCGAGCGCCATCCACACTCCTCCGTCCAGCGGGTCGTCCCCCGCCAGCTCTGCACAACAGCTTATGCGTCGGCGTGAAGCCGCACCAGCGTACCTGCAGATCTACTCGTCGTGATCTCGATTGTGCGCCTCGATTCGCCTGACCTCGGCCGCGGACTGGTCCCGCCGCGTTGACCGATTCTTGGCCCGAATCGCGCGGGAGGCCCTGCTCCGGGTCTGCTCGGAGCTCAAGGACGTCAGGGACCACCGCTTCACCAGCTTCCGGCTCGCGCAGGACGGGCACGTCGGGGGACCGGAGGAGCTGAGCATGAGCAACTCGAACTCGTGGCCGCAGTCGGAGCAGCCGTACTCGAAGATCGGCAGGCGGCTACCCCTCCTGCCAGCGCGCACGGAGGCCCGCTCGATCCACTTCCTGACCGCGGAGATAGACCCGGGAGATGCGGCGCGTATTCCTGATGTCGTCGAGCGGATTCGCGTCGAGCACGACGAAATCGGCGCTCTTGCCGCTGGCCACGGTCCCGAGTCGCTCGAGCCCGAGGAGCTCGGCGTTCGTCCCCGTCGCCGAGACGATCGCATCGTGCGGAGTGAACCCGCACCGGGTGTAGTCCGCCAGCTCCTGGTGCACTCCGAAGGCGTCGCCGGTTCCGTCGGTACCGAGACCGATGGTCATGCCCGCCTCGTGGATTCGCCTCAGGTTTCGGCACTGCAGCTCGAACACGGCGTTGGGAGCGGTGTCGGAAGCGGCCTCCATGCGCTCGACCTCCTCCAGCAGGCGCGCGATCCGGGCGGCGGGTAAGGTCTCGGCGAGGGAGGCAACATCGTCTCGAGTGAGGGGGACGCCGGGCAGGTTCGCTCCGGTCCACACCTCGGGGCGCTCGCGCACCAGGGTGAGGTACTCCTCGTCCACGTCGCGGTCGCGAACCGTGTGCACGAACCCGTCGACACCGGCGCGCAGCAGATCCTTGGCGTCCCGGAGTGCGGTCGTGCGGCCCACGTGGGCGAGCACCTTCATTCCGTTCGCGTGCGCCTCTTCGATGATCGCGCGGTACACGTTGGGCTGGAGTAGCGGTACCGCCCCGTCCCGGTCGTCGACCCAGATCTTCACGAACTCGACTCCGCGGGCCTTCAACTCCCTGACGTTCAGCCGGCCTTGCTCCTCCGTCTCGGCGCCGTACGGAATTCCCAGGCGGGCATCCGTCGGCGGCCCCGCCATCGGCGTGGCGGCGATGCCGCGGCCGACGGTGAGGAACCGCGCGGCTCCCGGCAGTGACTCGTCCCGCAGCCTGTACGCCAGCTCCTGATCGGCCTCGAGACCCATGCTGAGCGCCGCCGCGACGCCATAGTAGGCGTACCGCTGGAGTTGGTCGACCAGGTTGTCCCGTGTGTAGTTCGCCTTGCTGCTCGTGCCGGTACGGAGGTCGTCCAGGCCGATGTGATTGTGGCCATCGATCAGGGCAGGAATCACGGTCTTGCCGGACAGGTCGACTACCGTCGCTCCGGGCGGCGCATCGCGCTCCCCTCGGCGTCCGACCCACACGATGCTGTCACCCTCGACCAGAAACGCGGAGGCCTCGATGGGGCTACTCCCGTCTCCCACGATCAGCCGCGCGCCCTCGAACCACGTTGCGCCCGGCGTCGGCGGCCCCGCCTCGGGCGAGCACGCGACGGCGAGCGTCAGTAACAGATGCGGAAGAAGCTTGGATCGCGTCACGAAGTCCCCCGGAAGCCATGATGCCGCAGCCTGACGGATAGGGCGAGTGACGGCCGACCGCCAGACCCGATCGAAGCCCCCGGACACCGACGACAACAAACGAAGACCACCGGGTGACAGAACAGTTGTCGTTCTCCACCGACCGAGCGAGTTCGCGAGCCGGCCCGACGGGTGAGGCAGCTCCACGGGCACGAGGACCGGGCCGACCACCATGAGATCCATGACCAGGGAGCTGCTGCTCTGCCTAGCCGCCGCCGCGGCGGTGCCCGCACCGTGCTCTTCGCAGAGCTCTCCGGTCTCCACGGCCGTGGAGCAGACCTTTGCGGCCATGAGCGCCGGGGACGCGAGCTCGTTGCGAGCCCAGTACATGAGCGGTGCTCGGATCTTCCTGGACGTCGGCCCGCTGATCGAGCTCGAGCTGGACGAATGGCTGCAAGTGTTCCGCGGGGTCGATTGGACGCCCGTCGACGTGGAGAGCCGAGTGCTCGGGGCCACCGCGGTGACCGTCGCGCGAGTCGAGGGCACCCTGCGACTCCCTTCCGGTACGGTTGTCGAAGGTCCGTTTCGCTACTCCGAGACACGCGTCCGAGGCGACGGGACCTGGAGGATCGTTCAGCAGGAGATCTCCCCGGTCGAGCAGACCGCCTCGACCCTGGTAGGACCGACCGGCGCTCCCGCGCCGCCGGACGGGGCTCCGGTGCGCGGCGAGGAGGCCGATCCGCCGGTGGAGGCTCTTCGGTCGGCCCCGACCTCGACGCCACCGCCGCGAGGGGACGCCTTCGTCGTTCCCAGGATGGAGGGTGCCTTCGCGTTCGACGGCCGTTTGGACGACCCCGCGTGGGAGGCGATCGAGCCGCTGCCCGTCGTGATGCACTTTCCGACGTTCCTCGCCCCGCTCTCGGAGCGGACCGAGTTCCGGATGGCCTACGACTCCGAGTATTTCTACTTCGCGTGCAAAGCGTACGACTCGGACGTCGATGGCATTCTCGCGTACACCTACGAGCGCGACGAGACGGGCTTCCGCAGCGACTTCTGCTCCGTCTATCTCGACACTCTGAACGACGACGAGAACGCTCTGCAGTTCAAGACGGGTCCGCTCGGAAACCGCAGCGATTCGCAGCGGTTCAACGACGGCCAGCAGAGCGACAACAGCTGGAACGCCTTCTGGGACGTGGCCGTTTCCACCGATGGGGAGGGCTGGTACACGGAGATCCGGATCCCCTTCGCCAGCCTCCTCTTCCAGTCCGTCGACGGGCGCGTCGTCATGGGCCTCTCGGCGCTCCGCAACATCTCCCGCAAGAACGAGCGGCAGGTCTACCCGGCCATTCCGCCCGACCAAGGGCAGTTCGCATACACCAAGCCGTCCCTGATGCAGAAGATCGTGTTCGAGGGGATCTACCCTCAGGGTACGCCGACGTACGTCACGCCCTATGCGCTCGGTGGCACCGGCTATTCCCACGTCTTGAACCAGAGCGCCGGAGCCTACGACCGCACGACCGATCGGGTCCACGAGGGCGGCCTCGACGTTCGCGTCGGGGTGACGTCCAACCTCACGCTGGACCTGACGGCGAACACCGACTTCGCTCAGGTCGAGGCTGACGATCAGCAGGTGAACCTGACCCGCTTCTCGCTCTTCTTCCCCGAGAAGCGGCGCTTCTTCCAGGAGCGCGCCTCGAACTTCGAGGTCGGCCTGGGCGGACAGGATCGGCTGTTCCACTCCCGCACGGTGGGACTCGCCGGCGGCCAGCCCGTGCGCATCTACGGCGGGGGGCGACTCGTGGGGCGCATCGGTGAATGGGACGTGGGCCTCCTCAACCTACAGACGGCGGAGTCCGATGCGCTGCCGTCGGAGAACCTCGGCGTCGCGCGCCTCAGACGCCGCGTGCTGAATCCGAACTCCTACGTCGGCGGAATGTTCACGAGCCGGCTCGGATCGGGAGGCCACCGCAATCTGGTCTACGGAGTCGATGGCATCTTCCGGGTGGGGCGCGCCGACTACCTCGCGTTCAACTGGGCTCAGAGCTTCGACGACGAGGAGACCGCTCCCCCGGGGGGAACGCTGGACGCACTGGATCGTGGCGTTGCCCGCGTGAATTGGGAGCGCCGGGGCCAGGACGGACTCACGTACGCGCTCGATCTCTCTCGAACGGGGTGGAGCTTCGACCCGGGGATGGGCTTCCTGCGCCAAAGAGACTACACGAAGGGGCAGGCCAACCTCGGCTACGGCTGGCGGTTGGCGCCGGGTTCCGCCCTCTACACCACGACGTTGAGCCTAGGGGGTGGCATATACCGCCGGAACGAGGACGGGGTCGTCGAGACCGTCGAAGTGGAGCCGAGCATCGTGCTCCAGACCTGGGGCCAGCACCAGCTCACGCTATCCGCTCCCTTCAGCCACGAGAGCTTGGAGTCGTCGTTTTCGTTGCCCGGCGCGACCTCGGTGCCCGCCGGGACGTACGACTTCGTCGCGGGTCGTGCCCAGTATTCGGCCCCTCAGGGCGATCGCTTCCGGGCTCAGGCGACCGTGGAGGCCGGCCAGTTCTTCGACGGTACCCGCACGTCGCTGAGCCTGGGACCCGTCTGGGACCCGTCCGCACACCTGAACCTCTCGGCGAACTACCGGATCGATCGCGTCCGATTCGCGGAGCGAGACCAAGACTTCACGGCGCACGTGGCACGCGTCAGGGCGCAGGTGATGCTGTCCACCGCGACGTCCGCGGTCGGCTTCGTCCAGTACAGCAACACCGACCATGCGGTGATCGCGAACCTGCGCATCCGCTTCAATCCGCGCGAAGGAAACGACTTCTACATCGTGTGGAACGAGGGCCTCGTGACGGACCGGACGTCCTTCACTCCGGTCCGTCCGTTCAGCACGGCCCGGACGATTCTGGTGAAGTACTCGCACACGTTCCAGCTCGGTCTCTGAGGAGGCCCCTCGGGCCCCGCGCTCGGTCCGAGGTCGCGCGCCGGGAAGCCGATAACTAGTATCCCCGTCGCACCTCCGGGCGGCACCGGTTCGCCTCCCCGAGGTAGCGTCCAACCGCAGATCACGAACCCACGGGGGGTGCATGGAACGAGTCCTCGGATCTCTGCTCGCGCTCTCGGCAATCGCCTCGGCACCTCTCGCCACCCTGGCACAGAGCGGACCCGGTACCGAGAACGGCGAGTGGCGTTACATCGGCGGGGATGCGGGCCATACGCGCTACTCTCCGCTCGACCAGATCAACGCCGAGAACTTCGAGCAGCTCGAAATGGCATGGCTCTGGCGAGGCGACAACTACGCCCCCTACGCGGAGCCCACCTCGCGCTCCACCCCCGTGTACGTGGACGGCATGCTCTACACGGTGGCCGGCTCGCGGCGCCAGGTCGTCGCGCTCGATCCCGCCACGGGAGAGACCATCTGGACGTTCCGCGAGCCCCATACGACGCGGTGGGAGCGCTCGATGCGCTCCGCATACGGGAAGGGCGTCGCGTACGCGGACGTCCCCGGGCGAGGCGGCGTGATCTTCATCTCGACACCGGGCTTCTTCCTCTGGGCGCTCGACGCCAAGACCGGCCGCCCCCTCGAAGACTGGGGCCGGCCCATTCCGGTCGAGGGCTTTTCCCAGACGGGTGGCGTGGACCTGGTCGAGGACCTCATCCAGGACTGGGGGCCGTGGCAGGAGTGGCGGAATCGCGGAGAGCGCTACGACCCCGAGTTCGGCCTGCCGCGCGAGCTCGGCATGATCACCAGCTCCGCGCCCCCCATCGTCGTGAACGGGGTGGTGATCGTGAGCAATTCAGCCGAGCAGGGCTACAACCAGACCCGCATCGAGAACGTGCCGGGCGACATCCTGGCCTACGACGCCGCGACCGGGGACTTCAAGTGGAAGTTCCACGTGATTCCCCGGCCCGGCGAGTTCGGGCACGAGACGTGGGAGAACGACGCCTGGTATCGCACCGGCGACGTCTCTTCCTGGGCGCCGATGTCGGCAGACCCCGAGCGCGGCATCGTGTACATCCCGACCAACCCTCCGACCATCGACTTCTACGGCGGCTTCCGTCCCGGCGATGGGTTGTTCGGGACGAGCATCATCGCGCTGAACGTCGAGACCGGTGAGCGCGTCTGGCACTTCCAGACCGTACACCACGACATCTGGAACTTCGACAATCCCACGGCTCCCATCCTGCTCGACGTCAACGTGAACGGGCGCGAGCGGCCGATCCTCGTGCAGGCGACGAAGCAGGCGTTCGCGTTCACCTTCGACCGCGCGACAGGCGAACCGATCTGGCCGATCGAGGAGCGCCCGGTCCGCCAGTCGACCGTGCCGGGCGAACGGCTATCTCCCACGCAACCGTTCCCGACGCGTCCCGCGCCGTACGACGAGCAGGGCATCACGCCGGAGCAGGTGATCAATCTCACGCCCTCGCTCCGGGAAGACGCCCTGGACATCCTCGAGATGTACTCCTGGGGTCCGATCTACAACCCGCCCATCCAGATGGGTCACCCGTCGGGGCTCCGGTCCTTCCTGAGCTGTCCGAGCGGCGCGACCAACATCACCGATCCGCCATCCGCGGATCCGGTGACCGGCATCCTGTACGTCTCGTCGGCGCGCGCCTGCCGCGCGGAGCGCCTCGTGCCCGCATCGGAGATCGACCGTCCCGACGACATCATGACCACGGGCACGACGCTGTCCCAGTACGCGGTGCTCGACCGCGGGCAGTTCTCCGGGCCACAGGGGCTCCCGATCTACAACCCGCCGTGGGGAAAGATCACGGCCATCGACATGAATACCGGGGAGCACCTGTGGTGGGTCGCCACGGGCGACACCCCCGACCGGATCCGCAACCACCCCGCGCTCCAAGGCGTGCAGCTGCCGGAGAGCACCGGAAACGGCGCCGCTCCCTTGATGACCACGAGAACCCTTTTGCTCTACTACTCGCAGGGGTCGGCCGGAGAACCTCGCCTCTACGCGTTGGACAAGCGGACCGGAGCGCGCGTCGGAGAGATCGATCTTCCCGGAGCCGGTGAATACGGCATGATGAGTTACATGCACGAAGGGCGGCAGTACATCATGACGCAGGTTTCGGGTCGAGGCCTCCCCGGGTCCTTGGCGGCGTTCCGGTTGCCGTGAGGACGGCGCTCGCGCTTCGCATGGCCTTCGGCTTTCCGGCTTCCGAGGCCCCGCGTAGGTTGGTCGGCGTCGTGCGGACGATGCCCCATGCGTCGTCTCCGGACCGGTGCGAAGGAGGCGGAATGATTGGTCGACGGCGGATGATCTGCGGCGTCACGGCAATCGCGGCCGCACTCAGCTTCGCCACGGCGGGATCGGCGCAGCTGACGGGGCTGGAGAACGGCGAGTGGCGCTTCAACGTCGGCGACGCCGGAGCCACCCGGTCGAATCCTCACCTGACCCAGATCGACGCGTCGAACTTCGCGGACCTCCAGGTGGCCTGGGTCTGGCGCGGAGACAACTATGGGCCCCTTCCCGAGCCGACGTCCCGCGCCGTCCCCGTCTACGCGGACGGCCTGCTCTACGCGGAAGTCGGAATTCGCAGGACGGTCGTCGCGATCGACCCCGCGACGGGCGAGACGATCTGGACCTTCCGCGAGCCGGAAACGACTCGATTCCTACGGTCGCCCAGGGCGAACTATGGAAAGGGCGTAGCCTACGCGGAGTTGAACGGCCGGGGCGTGATCTACTACACGACGCCCGGCTTCTTCCTCTGGGCGCTCGACGCGAAGACAGGCCGTCCACTCGAGAACTGGGGCACCCCCGTTCCGCTCGAAAACTTCCCGCGATCCGGCGTGAAGGATCTGATTCCGGATCTGCTCCGCGGCTGGGAGCCGTGGGAGAACTACGTCGCCGCCGGCGGGACGTACGACGCCGATTACGGGATCCCGAGGCAGTTGGGCATGATCACGAGCTCGGCACCGCCGATCGTGGTCAACGATGTCGTCGTGGCCCTCACGGCTCACGAACCCGCGTATGGGCAGACCCGGATCGAGAACGTTCCGGGTGACCTGTCCGGCTACGACGCCCGCACCGGCCAGCACCTGTGGAAGTTCCACGTGATGCCGAGGCCGGGGGAGTTCGGTCACGAGACGTGGGAGAACGACGCGTGGCGGTGGTCGGGGAACATGGGGCAGTGGGCGCCCGCCTCAGCCGATCCGGAGCTCGGCCTCGTTTACGTGGTCACGAATGCGTCGACGATCGAGGCCTACACGGGTCATCGCCCGGGGAACAACCTGTTCGGCGGGAGCGTCATCGCGCTCGATGTGCGGACGGGGCAGCGAAGGTGGCACTACCAGATCCACCACAGCGACCGCTGGAACTACGACATCCCCGGCGCTCCCATACTCCTGGATCTCAACGTGAACGGGCGGGAGATCCCCGCCCTCGTCCAGACCACGAAGCAGGGCTTCATCTTCGCCTTCAATCGGGCGACGGGAGAGCCGATCTGGCCCATCGAGGAGCGGCCGGTGCCGCAGACTCAGGTGCCGGGCGATTGGACATCGCCCACGCAGCCGTATCCGACCCTCCCCGCGCCGATGGACTCGATCATCTACGAGGGTCTGAGCGAGAAGTACATCATGGACTACACGCCCGAGCTGAAGGCCCGGGCGATGGAGATCCTCAGCGATTTCGAGGACGGGGGAACGTATGCGCCCCCGCTCCCGATCGATCACGACAACGACTACACGGCGCTCATCAACTGTGGGATGTCGGGTCTGAACATCTATCACCCCGCGGTCGCGGATCCGACCACGGGAATCCTCTACGCATCTCACAGTCGCGGCTGCGGGAACTCCGGGTTCCTGGTTCCGACGGGCGGTGTGGACGAAGAAGTGACCGGCTTCTCTCCCGGCGTCCGTGACACCCCGACCACCGGGACGACGGTCGTGCCGTACCTGCCCGGTGGGCCGGGAGGCTCGCTCCCGACCATCGACGGGATCCCCGTCTACAAGCCGATCGACCAGATGCTCGTGGCCATCGACATGAACACCGGCCGGAAGCTCTGGGACGTTCCGACAGGCGTGGGGCCGACCTTCCGAGATCATCCGCTCCTGCAGGGCGTCAACGTGCCCAACACCGGCGGGACGGGGAACTCCATCCAGATGGTCATGGGCGACCTGCTGGTCCAGACGCAGGAGGATCTCAGGGGCCGTACGGAGCTCGGCCCGAACGGGCTCCCGCTCCTGAACGCGCGCGACAAGCGCACGGGTGCGGTGCTGGCGAGCGTCGAGCTGCCAGCCCCGGGCCAGTACGGGATGATGTCGTTCATGCACGAGGGGAAGCAGTACATCGTGGTGAACGCGGGCGGCCTGCGCTTCAACATGCCGGGCGGGTACATCGCGCTGACGCTGCCCTGATGGGGCCGCCTCGGCGTCGCTGCTGATCAGGGCGAGCGCAGCGCGAGGACGTCGCAGGCGAACCGCCACTGATGGTCGCAGGCCCTGGCGTACAGCTCGCGCTCGGGCATCTCCATGAGCGTCGCCCTGCCCTCGCGGACCAGAAGCCGGAGATCCAGCGTCCTCGGCGGGGCGATCACGAGCGTCTCGGGCTCCAGTAGGTTCAGGCACCCGGGCTGGAAGCGCGCCTCGCATGCGCGCACGAAGTAGCCGCGTGACAGGTCTGGGTCGGGATCCACGATCCGGCCCTCGGCGAGGTGACGTCCCAGCTCGTTACACGCCCAGCCGGAGTTCCCGGCGCAGTACGAATACTCGATGTCGAGCAGGCGGTCGCACGCCCTTCGCCTGCCGTCCTCGCACGCCTGCTGCCAGAAGGGGACGCTGTCTCCCGTATGCCGTCCGTCGGTGCGCCCCGTCGCGGTCATGAGAGAGAAGAACACGATCCAGCCAGCCATGTGGGCGAGGTTCAGGCGGGTGCTCCCCCACTGGGGACTCAGGCGCCGCCACCACTCGCTGCCCTGAATCCTTCGCGCGAGACCATCGATTCGCTGGACACTCAGGTTCAGGAGGGGGACCGCGAGAAGCTTGTCGTAGAAGCGGGGTGCGCCGATCAGATCCAGGCCCGCGAAGAGCGCCACGACGCTGGCGCCGTACAGGATCCCGAACAGCGCCTTTCCGAGCGGAGTTCGTGGCGACGTTGACGGGTCCGTGACCAACAGGTGCAAACCCAGGAAGACCGCGCTCGGAATCTCGGAGTCGACGAAATACGGAACCCCCGTCACCGAGAAGTACGACGCGCTCCAGCCGAACAGGACCGCAGCCGCCAGGCCCGAGACCAAGGTGATCGAAAAGCTGAGCATCGCGACCAGCCCGACCAGGAACAGGAAGAGATAGATCGAGGGGGCCATGCCGAGCGTCGACGCGATCTCCTGACCCCACGTCAGATCGGTCGTGCCCGTGGCGATCAGCATGACCGAGAAGAGCCCGAGCGAGAAGGCGGAAGGGTTGAAGATGTGCACCCGCCGCCCTTCGCGATTCCAACGGACGAACTCCTTGCCCAACAGCCCGACGGCGATCATGACGAACTGGAGGTAGAACCAGTCGTCCCGAAACCAGAGGAAGAGGTTCGTGCTCAGCACGATGGGGAACGCACCGAATCCCAGCGCGTAGGGTTCACGCTTCGACCAGGCCAGGAGAATCCCGAACGCGTATGCGAAGAGGATCTGCGCGACGAGGAGCCACGCATGCTCGTAGACCGGTCGCCAGTACCACCCCCAGTACCCGAACACCGACAGCTGGAGGCAGGCCTGCAGGTAGTGCTGCGCTCGTAGGGCCACCGTGAACCCCTGGGCCGGGGCCCCACGCGGTGCCCGTGCGAAGAGCCACACCTGCCAGAACACGAGCGCGCCCGCAGCGGCCCAGAACGACCATGTGAGAATCGAGCTCGCGCGCACCCGCTCCACCGAGGCGACGAGAACGAGACCGAGGGTGAAGGCGAGAGGCACCAGGAAACGCAGGCGCGTGAAGGGAGCGGACGACGGAAGCGTCGCCTCGACTCTCGCCTTCCTCTGTCGCTGTTTCGCGGTTGCCATCGATGCTCGGTGGCCGGCTCCGGGTGCGTGTCGCGCCGGTCTTCAGGCGTGCCTCGCGGACGCTAGCCGTGGCGGGGATGCGATGCAAACGCGACTCGCGACCGCAGCGGTGCGTGCTCGCGGTGGATGGCGTAGACTGTTCCGAGGAGGCACGTCCCGACCAGGAGGACCGAGATGTCGAGCAAGGCCGTGAGGACGCTGATCGCCACGCTCCTGTGCAGTGGCGTGGCCTGCGCCGAGGTTGGCTCCGACTCCGGCACGCCCCCCGTCGGGGCGGACCGCGTCGAGGCGGTGGCGATGGGTAACGCGCTCACCCACGACGGAGTCACGTATCCGGAGCAGCGACTGGTGCTGCCGATCAACGATCTCCCCAATCCCTACGAGCGGGTTTGGCCGTGGGGAGAGCTCCCCACGGGTCCCGTCGATCCCGCCGACTACGACGGGAGGGCCTCGTTCATCGGGATCGTGGAAGGCTCCGATGGAACCATCTACGCGCTGTCACGCTGCATGGCGAACTCGTGCGAGGGGCGCCCCGAGGCTCCGCTCATGGCGTTCGATCCGGATGGGCGGCTCTTGCGAGCCTGGGGTGAGGGGCTGATGAGCTTCCCGCACGGGCTCGGAATCGACGGCGACGGGAACCTCTGGGTTGCGGACCAGGGAAGCCACCAGGTCTTCAAGTTCTCACCGGATGGCGAGCTGACGATGACGTTCGGCATGCGCGGCATGGCGGGGGATCCCCCAGGCCACCTCACCGAGCCCACGGCGGTTGCCGTCGCGCCGAACGGAAACGTCTTCGTCACGGAGGGCCACAACAACAGCCCGGACGCTCGCGTGGCGCGCGTCTCCAAGTTCGCGCCCGACGGCACGTTCATCATGTCGTGGGGCCGCACGGGTCCCGGCATCGGGGAGTTCAGCACTCCCCATTCGATCGCGTTCGATTCGCAGGGCCGCGTGTTCGTCGCCGACCGAAACAACAACCGGATCCAGATCTTCGATCAGGACGGCAACTTCCTCGATCTCTGGTACCAGTTCGGACGACCCAGCGGGATCGCCATCTCCCCCGACGACCGGATCTACGTGGCCGACTCCGAGTCGTTCGACTTCCACAATCCGGGCTGGAAGAAGGGGATTCGGATCGGCAGCGCCCGCGACGGCACGGTCGAGTACTTCATCGAGGACCTCGAGCCGACGACGATCTCCCACAGCGGTGCCGAGGCCGTGGGCTTCGATTCTCGCGGCAATGTGTACGGAGGCGTGGTGCGGCGCCGGATGCTGGAGAAGCACGTCCCGCGGATCTGACCGCTCAGTGAAGGACCCGTAGGAGTCCCGCCGACGCGAGGATCTCGTAGGCCTGCGCCTCGACGTGCGTCATGCCCCCCTGACCCGCCGCGAGATCGTTCCCCTCCCCCGTATCCAGCTCGAGGGCGAGCGCACGCAGCTCCTCGACGAGCGGAGCGGCCTCGGCTGCGTTGGTGGCCGCGAGCACGCGCCGGCCCAGCTCGGCCATTCGGTCGGCGCGCGCGGCCACGCCGCGAGCCGCTGAAGCGAGATCCGGACCGTGGGTCCGGTCTGCCTCCGAGGCACCGGCTGCGTT
>CAZBCN010000045.1:0-26481 GCA_964490285.1 uncultured Gemmatimonas sp.
CTGGCGCCATTTACGCGCAGGCCTCGATCACGGTCGGCGCCGGCGCGACGATTCCGAACGGTGATTACGAGGTCTACGCGAAGTTGGGGTGGCTCGCGCACGGAGGTGTCGAGTTCCCGGTCGCCACAAACGTCTCTGTCGGAGCGCACGGTTTCTTCGGTAGCAACAGCCACGACGAGGATGTTGCCGGGGTGGCGGCGGGTGACAAGACGAACCTCTACGGCGGCGTCGGTACCTTGGGCTACGCGATTGCGACGTCCGGTTCGCTGATGCCCCAGGTGTGGGGTGGCGCAGGCTACCTGGTCCATTCCTTCAAGTCCGATACGTACCCGGAGGGATCGGACGGTAGCCTCGCGGCCATCGCTGGCGTAGGTGTCGGCTTCCCGCTGGGCAGCGTGAACGGTGTGTTCAACGCGTACTTCCTCACCGGCTTCGGTGAGAACGACGACACGCGGTACATCGGGCTCGATGTCGGCGTGAACTTCCCGCTCGGCGGCTGATCCGACTCAGCACCGTAGGGACGAAAAGACCCGGCAGGGCGTCTCGCCCTGCCGGGTCTCGTCTTTTCCAGAGCGGGAAACCGGACTCGAACCGGCGACCCCAACCTTGGCAAGGTTGTGCTCTACCAACTGAGCTATTCCCGCAACGTGTCGGTTCGAAGGTAGACACGTGCTCCGGGACGGTCAATGCCGTTCCCAGCCTCCGCGCGCGGTACCTCGCATCCCTGGAAGTCCTTATGTTTCGCGGCCGATCGAGCCATTGGGACGATTTCCCGCGCGTGCGATCGTCACCCCGGGACGTACCCCATTTTTCGGGACCTCATGCCCCGCAGCCTGGCAGTCCTCGCGCTCCTCTGCTTCGTGGGCGCGCCCGACCTCGCGAGCCAAGTGCTCGACGATGCCCTGGTGCCCCCGGGGCTCGCGCGCATCGAGATCTCGCCGGTCTTCACGAGCTGGGACTCGCGCTTCGGGAGAGCGCCAGACGGCACGACGGGTCAGGAGCTCCTGGGTGAAGATCTGACGACATCTTCGGCCGAGACGCTCTTCCCCGGTGCGGAGTCACTGCGCTCGGCGATCTCTGCCATGTCGGGCACCGCGGGATACACGCCGGTCCTGGGTGAGACCCAGGCGCGCGTCACCCAGGACATCACGCGGATCGAGATCGGTGGCCACGTCGGCGTCTTCGACTGGCTCACGGTCGGGGCGGTCCTCCCCTGGACCCGCACGCGCTCGAGCGTGGACGTCAACTTCCGGCCGGATACGGTTGGCGGAGACCTGGGGCGCAACCCCAATGCGACGAACGCGTCCGGTGTCACCGCGTTCCTGCAGTCGCTCGGTGCCGCCGAGGCTTCCGCTCAGGCGAACGCGAGTCAGGTGTGCTCCTCGTCGCCCGGGAGCCCGAATTGTGCCTCCGCGCAGGCGCTCGCGGACCGGGCCACGACCTTCCGCGGCTCCGCGGTCGACGCCTACGGGGCGTCGGCGTTCTTTCCGGTGGCGAGCTCGACGACGGCGAACGCGCTCACGGCCTCCGTCATCGCACTCTCCACGGACCTGGTGAACGCGGGCCTACCGGGCATCGCCGCTCCGATGGCCTTTGCCACCCAGCGGGTGAGCGAGCAAGACTTCTGGTCGCTCCCCTCGAGCACCGGATCGGGGCTCCAGGCGGCTCCCCTCGGCAGCGTGAAGGGTCTATGGCACGCCGGCGATGTGGAGGTCTCCGCCACGGTGCGCCTGCTGGAGGGCTCGGTCCGCCCCGCGCCCGACGCGCCCCCGAGCCTCACCTACCGCGTCCTCGCGACCGTGATGGGCCGGCTTCCGACGGGCCAGGTCGACAGCACCGACGTGTTCCTCGACGTAGGCACCGGGGAGGGTCAGTCGGACCTCGAGGGCCGGCTGCACGGACAGCTGACGCTCGGCCGGCACCTCGGCCTCCAGGCCGGGGCGCGGTATGGCACGCAGCGGCCCCGCACGCTCCTCCGCCGCGTGGCGCCGCCGGAGGTGGTGCTCGCGCCGGTCTCCACGAGGCATCGGGTGGAGTGGACGCCGGGGGCCTATTTCGGCCTCGAGGTGTCACCGGTCTGGCGCATCTCCGACGAGCTGAGCGTGGCCGCCGAGTACCGGGCCTTCCGGAAGTACCGCGACCGCTACGAGCTCGTGGGCACGTCGGTGGGAGCGTCGGTCGATCCGGCGGTGCTCGAGATCGAGAGCGGCGTCACACTCCACGAGATCGGCGGGACGATCCGATATGACACCCTGGCTCGCTGGCTCGGCGAGGGCGCCCGCCCCCTCCAGGCGCACTTGCGCATCGTCCGCGCGGTTGCGGGTGGCGGAGGTCAGACTCCCGTCACGACACAGGTCGAGCTCGGCGTGAGGCTCTTCCGGAGGATCTGGGGCCGGAGTTAGCGGCGCCGAGCATCTCGCGGGCGTGCTCCCGCGACTTGGTCGAGTGCGGATCGCCTCCGAGCATCCTCGCGATTTCCTCCACACGCGCTTCGCCGGTGAGGAAGCGAACCCCCGCGGTGGTCACGCCATCCCCCTGGCCCTTCTCCACCAAGAGGTGCTGCTGCGCCCGTGACGCCACCTGTGCCAGGTGCGTCACCACGAACACCTGATGGCGCGAGGCCACCTCCGCGAGCTTCAGCGCGACGGACGCCGCGACGACCCCGCCGACGCCGGCGTCGATCTCGTCGAAGACCAGCACGGGCACGCGATCCACGTCGGCAAGCACGGACTTGAGCGCGAGCATGACGCGCGACAGCTCGCCCCCGCTCGCGATGCGCGCGAGCGGCATCGGCTCGAACCCCTGGTTCGGGGAGACCAGGAACTCGACGCCCTCCGCGCCGCCCGCCGAGACCGTGTCGTGCCGTGTCAGCTTCACCGCGAACGAGGCGCCCGCGAGGCCGAGCTCCGGGAGCACCTCCTCCACGGCGCCCGCGAGGCCCTCGGCGGCCGCGCGCCGGAGGCGACCCAGCTCTTCGGCGGCCTCGCCGAGAGCCGCGGCCGACTCCTCGATGCGGCGTCGCAAGACGCCGAGGTCGTGGTCGGCGTCTTCGAGCGCGGTGAGCTCGGCGCGGACACGCTGGGCCGCCGCGAGCACGTCAGCGAGCTCGGGGCCGTACTTCCGTTTGAGGCGGAAGAGCCTGTCGAGTCGCTCGCGCACGTGCTCGAGCCGTTCGGGGTCGTGCTCGACGCGGCTCGCGTAGTCCCCCGCGCGGCGGCCGATCTCCTCGATCGCCAGGAGTGCCTCCTCGAGTCGCTCGACGTCGCCTGCGAGGTCCGCGTCTACTTCTGCGAGGCGCTCGAGCGTGCGCCGAACTCCTGCGAGGCGATCCGCGACCGAGTCGTCGGCGGCGTACAACGCTTCGTGAACCGATGCGGCCCCTTGCACGAGCTCCGCCGCGTGCTCGTGCCGTCGGGCTTCGGCCTCGAGCGTCGCGTCCTCTCCCGGCTCCACCTGCGTGCCATCGATCTCGTCGAGCTGGAAGCGCAGGAAGTCCGCGCGCGTCTCGATCTCGCGAATCCGCTCCTCGCGCTCCTCGAGAGCAACTCGTAGCGACTGCACCTCGGCGTGCAGCTCCGCGACCCGCGTCGCCGTCTCCTCGGCGCCGCCGAAGGAGTCGAGGATCGCCCGCTGATCCCTGGAGCGCAGCAGCGTCTGGTGCTCGTGCTGGCCGTGCAGGTCGACGAGCGCGGTGCCGAGCTCGCCGACCGCGCCCGCGGTGGCTGCAGAGCCGTTCACCCACGCGCGACTGCGCCCCGCG
Source organism: uncultured Gemmatimonas sp. (assembly GCA_964490285.1). Taxonomy (GTDB): domain Bacteria; phylum Gemmatimonadota; class Gemmatimonadetes; order Longimicrobiales; family Gaopeijiaceae; genus UBA2982. The sequence continues at coordinate 3,761 of CAZBCN010000045.1, forward strand.
GCTGCGACCTCTCGGCGGAGGATCAGCAGGCCGTCCTCGAGGCGGAACCCCTGCTCTTCCAGCAGCCGGCGAACGACCGGCAGCGTACCCACATCGAAGACTGCCTCGACGGTGGCCCGCTCGGCCCCGGCGCGTACGAGGGTCGCCGACGCTCGCTCGCCGAGGAGGAGTCCGAGCGCGCCGACGATGATCGATTTTCCGGCCCCGGTCTCTCCCGTGAGCACGTTGAGGCCGGGGCCGAGCTCCAGGCTCAGGTCCTCGACCACGGCGTAGTCACGGATGCGCAGTTCGACGAGCATGCGCCAAGCTAGGGACGTGTCCCGGGGCGCACCAATGGCCCCCTGGGCACTCGCGGGTCGCTACATCCGCTCCGGCAGGCGCGCGGCCCAGTTCAGCTTGCGCCGCAGCGTGTGGAAGAACGTCTGGCCCGGGAGACGGACCAGCGCGACCGGCTTCGCCTCGCGCGCCACCACGACGGTTTCGCCCGCCGGGAGGCCGCGCTCGACCTGCCCGTCCACCGTGACCTGATGCTCGGCCGCGGGATGGGGTGAGCCCACCCGGATCTCGGCCGAGGCCGGTAGGACGAGCGGCCGGACCGCCAGCGAGTGGGGGCAGATGGGCGTCACCACGATGCACTCGACGCCCGGGACGATGATGGGCCCTCCCGCGGACATGGAGTAGGCCGTGGAGCCCGTGGGGGTCGCGAGGATCACGCCGTCGGCTGCGAAGCTGCCGACCTCCTCCCAACTGCTCCCGTCGGCCGCCTCGAGGGTCAGCGGCGTGACTCGCGCGGCACCCGAGGTGTGAACGACGATATCGTTGAGCGCGAAGAAGTTATCTCCATCCACCTTCCCCGCTCTCTCGATGCGCCCGCGGAGCGCGAACCGACGGTCGAGGAGCGCGTCACCGCCGAGGACGGCGCCGAGTCCCGCCTCGAGCTCGGCGTCCGGAAAGGCGGTGAGGAACCCGAGTCGGCCGAGGTTCACCCCGAGGACCGGAACGTCCGTCCCCACCACCGAGCGCGCCGCGCGCAGCAGAGTGCCGTCGCCCCCGAGCGCGATCAGCAGGTCGAGGCCGGCCTTGGCCGTGTCGAGCCCGACCTCTCCGGCGGCCGAGCGGGCTTCGAGGCGCTCCACGGCGACCGATACCTTGCGAGCCTCGAGCCAGCGCCGCAGGCGCTCGAGCGCCGCCTCGATCTCCGGAGTGCGCTCCCGGAGGACGACGCCCACCCTCCGGATCGGGCCCGCCAGCCGATCGGCCCCCGCCGGGGTCACGCCGTCTCCAGCTCGGCAGTCCGGCGGACGAGCTTCCTCACCCTGTCGGCGATGCCCGCCGGGTCGAGGCCGACCTCGGCGAGGAGTCCGTTGCGGGAGCCATGCTCGACGAACGCGTCGGGCAAGCCGACCGACCCGACCCGGGGAGCGGAGCGCAGGTCGAGCGCGTCGATCTCGCGAGCCATGAAGGCGCCGAACCCGTTCGACACCTGTCCCTCTTCGATCGTCAGCACGGCGGGGTGGCTCCGCACCATCTCGTCGAGCACGTCGTGATCGTACGGCTTCAGGAACCGACAGTTCACGACCGTGCAGCGGATCCCCTCGGCGTCGAGCTGCTCGGCGGCCTGGAGCGCGGCGAGCACCATCGTGCCGACCGCGAGCAGCACGCAGTCTGCGCCGTTCCTGAGAATCTCCCAGGTGTAGGGCTCGATGGACGGGATGTCCTTCAGATGCGGGACCTCGTCGGGGACCTCGGCGCGCGGCCAGCGCACGCTCCAGGGGCCGTCGTGCTTCTCGGTCGCGAGCCGGAGGAGCGCGAGCATCTCGCGTCCGTCCTTCGGCGCCGTCACCGTCATCCCGGGCACCGCCAGCATGTACGCGATGTCCAGCGTGCCGTGGTGCGTGGGCCCGTCCTCGCCCGCGATGCCCGCTCGGTCCATTCCGAAGACGACCGGAAGGCCCTGGAGCGCCACGTCGTGGACGATGTTGTCGTAGGCCCGTTGGAGGAACGTCGAGTAGATCGCGACGATCGGCTTGATGCCCTGCGTCGCCAGCCCGGCCGCAAACGTCACGCCGTGCCCCTCGGCGATGCCCACATCGAAGTAGCGCCCGGGGTGTGCCTTCTGGAACAGGTCCGTCGATGTCCCGTCGGGCATGGCCGCGGTAATGGCCACGACGCGCGGGTCGGCATCCGCGAGCTGGATGAGCCCCTGGCCGAATACCTTCTGGTAGCGCGGGAGCCCCGCCGCTCCCTTCGTGCCCTTCCCGGTCACCTTGTCGAAGGGGCCGGACGCATGCCAGGTCCAGGGATCGTCTTCGGCCGGCGTGAATCCCTTGCCCTTTCGCGTGATCGCGTGCACGAGGATCGTGCCCTTCATCTCCTTCACCCGGGAGAACGTCTCGACGAGCTGGTCCACGTCGTGTCCGTCCACGGGGCCGACGTACCGGAAGCCGAGCTCCTGGAAGATCATCCCGGGTGTGAGCATGTGCTTCACGCTCTCCTCGAGCTTGCCTGCCACTTCCTCCATGACGGGGCCGATGGCGGTCGGCGTCCGGTGGAGGATGTCGCGCACGAGGCCGCGCATCTTGTTGTACGCGGGGTTGGTGATGACGCCGGTCAGGTACTTGTTCATGGCGCCGACCGCCGGCGCGATCGACATGTCGTTGTCGTTCAGCACGACGATGAAGTCGCGTCCCGTGTGCCCGGCGTTGTTCAGCGCCTCGTACGCGAGGCCACATCCCATCGCGCCGTCGCCGATGATGGCGACGACCTTGAAGTCCTCGGCGTTCAGGTCGCGCCCGACCGCAATGCCCCACGCGGCCGAGATCGACGTGGCCGCGTGTCCGGCACCGAACGCGTCGTACTCGGACTCGTCGCGCCGCAGGAAGGGCGCGAGGCCCTTCCGGGTGCGAATGCTCGGGAGTCGATCGTTCCTCCCGGTCAGGATCTTGTGGATGTAGGCCTGGTGGCCGGTGTCCCAGACGAGCTGATCCCGAGGCGTGTCGAACACGTAATGGAGGGCCACGGTGAGCTCGGCCACGCCCAGGCTCGCCCCGAAGTGGCCCCCCTTCTCCGAGACCACGTCGATGTGCCGCTCACGCACCTCCTCGACGACGCGCCGAAGGCTATCGGGCTTCAGCCGGCGCAGGTCCGCGGGGTACTCGATGCTGTCGAGCAGCGACACTCGGGGCTCCTTTGGGGTCGCGGGGGTCGTGACAAAGATACCGGCAGAGACCGTGCCGAACAGGGCGAAGGCCGCGGCCGCTCTACCGATCCCGCTCCACGACGTAGGCGGCAAGTGCTTCCAGCGTCGGCGCTTCCAGCCCCGCACGGCGAAGCGCGCGGATCGCGCGATCCGCCTCGTCCCGGGCGCGCGCCCGAGCGGCGTCGAGACCGTGGAGCGCGACGTACGTCGATTTCCCGAGCGCGACGTCGCTCGGGTTCTTGCCGAGCGTGTCCGCCAACTGGGTGGCGTCGAGGATGTCGTCGGCGATCTGGAAGGCGAGCCCGATCGCCCGGCCGTACTCCTCGAGCGCGTCGACTGCCTCGGCTGGTGCCCCCGCTGCGAGAGCGCCCATGACCAGCGAGGCCGCGAGCAGAGCGCCGGTCTTCCTCGAGTGCAGTGCGTCGAGCTCCGAGGCTCCGAGCGAGCGGCCCTCGCCGAGCAGGTCCTCCCACTGTCCGCCGACCATCCCACCGGCACCGGCGGCTTCGAGCAACGCCGCCGTCACCTTCCGCGCTCGCTCGGGTGGGCAGCGGAGCGCCGCGCACGCGGACAGTGCCTGGAGCGCGGCCGCGGGAATGAGCGCCGCGCCGGCGCGCATCGTGACGTCCTCGCCGTGCTCCCGGTGCGTGGTGGGTCGGCCCCGCCGCAGCTCCGCATCGTCCATGCACGGGAGGTCATCGTGCATGAGCGAGTAGGCGTGCACGAGCTCCAGTGAAGCAGCCAGGTCGTAGACCGACGAGCCCGCCCGGCCGCCGTACGCTTCGTACGCGCTCACACAGAGGATCGGCCTGAGCCGCTTTCCGCCGCCGAGCACGCCGTGCCGTACCGCGCCGAATACATCGGGTGGGAGCTCCCGCTCGAGGGCGCCGACCGCGCGCTCGAGCGCGGCCTCGACGTGCTCACGCTCGCCGTGGAGAAAGTCCGCCGCGGTCAATCTTGATCGACTTCGAGCGCGCGCGTGCGTCCGCTCGCGAGCAGCTCTTCGACGCGAAGCTCCGCCGCCGCCAGCACCCGCTCCGCCTCTCGGACGTGCACCACGCCCTCCTCGAACAGCTGCAGCGCCTCCTCCAACGGGACCTCGTCCGACTCCATGCGCGCGAGGATCTCCTCGAGGCGGCGGAGTCGAGCCTCGAGGGGTAGCTCGCCGCTCATCTTCTTCTTTTCAGCCACGAGAGCCTCCAGGCTCGAGGGGACCCGTCGACTCGGCGGTCACGGTGCCGTCGGCCAGGCGCAGGTGGAACCCGAGTCCCGCCGGGAAGTCGGCGACGCGCCGGAGCACCCGCCCTTCCGCCGTCCTCGGCACCGCATAACCGCGGGCCAGCGTCGACAGCGGCGAGAGCGCGTCCAGCCGCCCTCCGAGCGCTGCAAGCTTCGAGCGTCGGCGGTCGGTACCCACCACCGCGGACCGCTCGAGGCGGGCCAAGAGTGCGTCGAGAGACTGCCGCGCGGGCGCGAACCGCCGCTCCATCGAGCGCTCCAGTCGACGAACACGCTGCTCGACCGACGCCCGTCGGCGCTCGGCCGCCCCACCCAGTGCTCTGCCCAACCGCGCGGGCGCGCGGCGGAGCATCTCGAGCACAGCACTCCCGTCCGGCACGACGGCCTCGGCCGCAGCGGACGGCGTGGGGGCCCTCAGGTCCGCGACGAGGTCCGAGATCGTCACGTCGATCTCGTGGCCGACCGCGGAGATCACGGGCACGGGGCACGCGACGATCGCCCGGGCCACGGGCTCCTCGTTGAACGCCCAGAGGTCCTCGATCGCACCGCCGCCCCGCCCGACGATGATCACGTCGGCGAGGCCGCTCTCGCCCAAGTGCTCGATCGCGCCGGCGATCTCCTGCGCCGCCCCCTCGCCCTGCACCTTCGTGCTGCGGAGCACCACGCGCGTCCACGGTGCCCGCCGCGCGAGCACCGACAGGATGTCGTGGAGGGCGGCGCCATCCCGAGAGGTCACCACGCCCACGCAGGCCGGAACGCGGGGCAGGCGCCGTTTGCGCTCGGGCGCGAGGAGCCCCTCCGCCTCGAGCTTCGCGCGCAGCTTCTCGAACGCGAGGCGCCACAGGCCCTCCGCGCCCTCGGCCTCGAGGCGCCGCCCCACGAGCTGATAGTCGCCCTTCGCCTCGTACAGCGTCAGGGTGCCGAAGACCCGGACCTGCATGCCCTCCTCCGGGTCGGCGGGGAGCTGCGACGCCTCGCGGCCGAACATCACGCACCGGATCTGTGCGCGCTCGTCCTTGAGCCCGAAGTAGCAGTGGCCGGCGCGCGACCGCGTCCACCCCGCCACCTCTCCACCCACCCAGAGCGGGTCCACGCTCTGCTCGAGCAGGCCCCTCACCGCACGGTTCACCTGCGAGACCGACCACACCTTCGGCCGTGCCTCGGTTGGTTGCGCGGGAGGCGGAGAGCTCGCCGCTCCCTCGTCCCCGTCGAACAGGTCGAGCTCCGGGTCGCTCACGGCGCGCTCAAGCCCGCCGCTCGGCCGCCTCGCGCTCCGCCGACTTCACGGTGTTCGCGAGCAGCATCGTGATCGTCATGGGGCCTACCCCCCCGGGCGAAGGCGAGATCGCCGCCGCGACCTCCTTCACTTCGTCGAAGAGAACATCGCCGCACACGCGGTAGCCTCGCTCGGTGCCGGGAGCTGCGACGCGGTGCGTGCCGACGTCGATCACGACCGCCCCTGGCCGCACCATATCGGCGGTGATGGCCTCCGGGCGGCCCATCGCCACGATGAGGATGTCGGCGGTGCGCGTGACGGCGCCCAAGTCGCGGGTGCGCGAGTGACACACGGTGACCGTCGCGTCTCCGCCTCTGCCCCTGCGGAGCAGGAGCGAGGCGACCGGCCTTCCCACCAGGTTCGAGCGACCCACCACGACGACATGCCGGCCGGCGGGATCGTGCCCGCTCCGCACGAGCATCTCGACGACTCCCGCGGGCGTGCACGGCGCGAAGAAGTCACCCGAGTCGGTCGCCATGCGCCCCACGCTGATCGGGTGGAGCCCGTCCACGTCCTTGGACGGATGGGTCGCCTCGATGACGAGCATCTCGTTCAAGTGCGCGGGGAGCGGGATCTGCACGAGGATGCCGTGGATCCGAGGGTCGGCATTGAGCCCGGCGATCAGCCCGAGCAGCTCGGTTTGGGAGGTCTCGGCCGGAAGGGTGATCTGGCGCGAGTGGAGGCCCAGCTCGAGGGCCGCTTTGCTCTTCATGCCGACGTACATCTGGGACGCCGGATTGTCACCGACGAGCACGACGGCGAGCCCCGGCGTGATCCCGTGCGCGGACTTCAGCTCGGCGATACGCGCCTTCAGCTCGGTGCGAATCTCGTCGCCTATGGAGCGGCCCGAGATGATCTGTGCGCTCATTCGCGTGCGAGGGTCAGATGGGGCCGGAAGATAACACGCGTCAGGGCGCGGATTCGGGGGGAACCCTGCCCCGCGTCGCCTGCTCGAACGCGTACGCGATCTCGATCAGGCGAGGCTCGCTGCACGCGGTGCCCGCGAAGCTCACGCCCATGGGTGCCGGCAGAGGATCGAAGCCAGCCGGGTAATCGGGGTCCGAGGGCACCGGCACGCGCGTGAAGGGCACCGCGACCGTAGGGTAGCCCGGCCGCGCTAACAGGTTCGCGCCGGCGACGGCCGGAAAGAGGAGCGCGTCGAGGTCGAGCGCCGTCATCACCTCGTCGACCCCGTGCTCGGCGGTGAGGTACAGGTCTCGCGCGCGGTCGGCCTCGTAGCGCACGCGGTCCGAGCCCTCGAGGGACAGACCGTCCGAGCGGTCGAGCTGCGCCTGCCCATACTTCAGCGAGCCCGCGAGCTCGTGCGCGAGGTTCCACGCGCGCAGCGCGGTGAGCGACGAGACCGGTGCGGTTCCGCCGAGGCTCGCGAGCCAAGCATTGAAGTCTCGCTTCATCCCGTACGAGAGCACGCTGCTCGCGCCGGCACGGAACAGGTTGGCGGCGGAGTCCGGGTCGAGCACGCTCGGGATGTCGGCGGGGTCGACCACGGTGGCGCCCTGCGCGCGCAAAACCTCGATCACTTGGTCCATGATCGCACGGCGCTCGGGCGGAAGCCCTCCGCGTGGGGCAGGCTCGCCGGGAATCTGGATCGAGTCGTAGTAGTTGGCCCGCGGGATCCCGATGCGCGCTCCGCGAAGGCCGTCGGCGTTCAGGAACGCGGTGTAGTCGCTGTTCGGCGGACGAGTGCACCTCGCCGTGGCCGGATCGTTCGGGTCGGGGGCATCGCCCTCGAGCACACCCATGAGGATCGCCGCATCCGTCACGGAGCGCGCCATCGGGCCGGGTGTATCCTGGTCTGCGGTGATGGGGATGACGCCCCAGCGACTGATGCGCCCGACGGTCGGCTTGATCCCGACCAGCATGTTGGCGTTCGAGGGCGACAGGATCGAGCCCGACGTCTCGGTACCCACGTTGGCCGCCCAGAAGCTCGCCGCCGTGCCGATGCCCGAGCTCGAGCCACCCGTGCCCAGCACGGGACGGCCGTCCTCCTGCTCCGGACGCGGATCGCGACGCGGGTCGTACGGGTTCATCCCGTAGCCGCCGATCGCGCTGTAGTTCCCGGGCATGCCGTCCGCGATGAAATTGGCGAGCTCGGTCATGACCGTCTTGGCCAGGATGATCGCGCCGGCTTCCCGGAGATTCTCGGTCAGGGTCGCGTCGTACGGCGGAACGTAGTCCTCGAATGCGAGCGCACCGCCGGTGGTCGGGAGGTCCGTCGTGTGGATGTTGTCCTTGAGCGCGACCGGAATGCCGTGGAGCGGTCCGCGCACTCGACCCGCCGCGCGCTCGCGATCCAGCGAGTCGGCGACCGCGAGCGCGTCGGGGTTCACCGCGATCACCGCGTTCAAGGTCTCCTCGTACAGGGCGATCCGAAGGAGATACGCCTCGACGAGATCGCGTGACGTGACGCTCCCCTCCTCCAGCGCGCGCCTCAGTTGAGGAATGGTCGCCTCGACCACGCTGAACGAGGGCGCGCCCGAGCGCGCGGTGTTGCATCCCGCGAGCACGAGAACCGCGCTCGCCATCACCAGTTGGATACGGCGCGCCATGATCGCTACCTCGCGAAGTCGATCGCCCGCGTCTCGCGCACGACCACGACCTTGATCTGCCCCGGGTACTGGAGCTCGCTCTCGATCCTCCGCGCCACCGCCTCGGAGATTTGAGCCATCTCGCTGTCGCTCACCTTTCCGGGCTCGACCATGACGCGCAGCTCCCGGCCCGCCTGGATGGCGAAGCAGCGCTCCACGCCCGGGTGCTCCATGGCGAGCTCCTCCAGCTTCTCGAGCCGCTTCACGTAGCCCTCGAACATCTCGCGCCGGGCGCCGGGGCGCGACCCACTGATCGCGTCGGCGGCCGACACCAGGAACGTTTCGGCGAAGAAGTGCGGCTCCTCGTCGTGATGCGCCCGGATGGCGTTGAGCACGATCTCGCTCTCGTTGTGCTTCTTGCAGAGTCGATATCCGAGCTCGACGTGCGTGCCCTCGTGCTCGTGCGTCATGCCCTTCCCCACGTCGTGCAGCACGCCCGCCCGCTTCGTGGCCTGCACATCGAGCTTCATCTCCGCGGCCATGTTGCCCGCGAGCAGCGCGACTTCCTTCGCGTGCTGGAGCTGATTCTGACCGTACGACGTGCGGAACTTGAGGCGCCCCAGCGTCTTCACGATCTCGGGGTGCACGTTGTGGATGCCGAGCTCGTAGAGAACCTCCTCGGCGGCCTGCACCATCGACTGCTCGACCTCCTCCGCGGCCTTCGCCACTACCTCCTCGATGCGCCCGGGGTGGATGCGGCCGTCCTCGACCAGGCGCGCGAGCGCGATGCGCGCCGCCTCGCGGCGCACGGGATCGAACGCCGAGAGCACGACGGCCTCGGGCGTGTCGTCGATGATCACGTCCACCCCGGTCGCCTGCTCGAACGAGCGGATGTTTCGCCCCTCGCGACCGATGATGCGTCCTTTCATCTCGTCCGAAGGGAGCTGCACGACGGAGACCGTGGTCTCGGCGGTGAGGTCGGCAGCCATCCGCTGGATGGCGAGCGCGACGATCTTGCGAGCCTCACGCTCTCCCTCCCGCTGAGCCTGCTCCTTGATCTCACGGAGCGAGTTCGCCGCCTCCGCCCGTGCGGTGTCCCGCATGGCCTCGACGAGCTCGCGCTTGGCGTCCTGGGGACTCATGCCCGCGAGCTTCTCCAGGCGCGAGCGCACCTCGCCGCGCTCCGCTTCGATGCGGCTGGCTTCGGCCACGGCCGCGGCCTCGCGCAGCTTGAGCTCATCGGCCCGGCCGTCCAGCTCGGCCTCGCGGGTGTTCAGCCGCTCGAACTGACGGTCGAGCGCGTCGGAGCGCTCCGCGGCTCTCCGCTCGGCGCGTTCGAACTCCTCCCGACGTCGATCCTCTTCCTTCTCCCAGGCCTCGCGAAGGCGGATCCCTTCCTCGCGCCCCGCGAGCTCACCCGCTTTGCGAACGCTCTCTGCCTGGTCCTTAGCCCGCTCCAGAATGCGGGAGGCTTCGTCCTGTGCGCGCTGTTTCTCCAGTCGCTCCCGCGCTCGTTCCCGCGCCGTGGATACTCCGAACCCGATCAGCGCCCCGAGGACGACCCCCACCGCCGCCCACAGCACAGGCGCGGTGTCCATGTAGGTACTCCAAAATCGGCTACACGCGGCAGCCGAAGGTGAGCGAAAAGCCCCTCACCCCCACGTGGTGCGCACGGGGGCGCGAGGGTCTCGTGACGGGGGTGACAATAGACCGGGCGCGAACGGGCCCGCAAGCTGGCCCGGCCCGGAGCTTCCTACCGCCGGTCGGGGCTCGAGTCGGTCGCCGCGCGGATGCGGCGGGAAAGCTCCAACGCCCGCTCCGCGACGTCCCGGCGAACGCGGGCGAGCTCCTCCTGGGCCTGAAAGCACTCGTCCGCGATGGACAGCGCGGCCAGGATCGCCGCCTTGTGCCCCTCGATCAGGCCGGCCTGGAGCCGGATCTGGTGGATGCGGTCGTCCACGAGCTTCGCGCAGCGGCGGGTGTAGGCCGGCTCGGCGCTCGCCCGGATGGTATGCTCCTCTCCGGCGATGCGAACCGTGACCGACGTCTTCTCTCCGTTCATGGCTGGCCCCTGTTCATTGCTGGCCTTCGAGGAAGCGGATCTTGGCGAGCAACCGGTCGACGCCGGCGCGCCCCTGATCGATTCGACTCCGGAGGTCGGCGTTCTCCGCTTCGAGCGTGCGGAGGCGATCGATAATCTGTCCGGCATCGACCTCGTTGCCCGTGAAGCGCCTCAGCAGCTCCTCGAGCTCCTCGCTCTTGTCCTTCGAGAGCGCGGCCCGCTCGTGGAGCCACGTGAGACGATCGAGCACGTCACCGACCGCGCCTTCGAGCGCGTCCAAGGCGGCGCGCTCGGGCTGATCTCCGTTACCCCCGGCGTTCGACACCCATCTCCTCCTCGAGCCGCGCGACGACGGAAGACACGGCCGCGTCGACTTCGGTGTCCTTCAGGGTCCGTTCCGCGGAGCGGAAGCGCAAGCGGAATGCCAGCGAGCGCTTTCCGGCGCCGATCCCCTCTCCCGTGTAGACGTCGAAGAGCGAGATCTCCTCGAGCAGGGCGCCGGCCGCGTCGACGATGGCCCTCGAGACCGCGCCGGCCGCGACCGCTTCGGGAACCAGCAGCGCGAGGTCCCGGTCGACCGGCGGGTACGTGGGCAGGGGCCGGTATGCCACGGGGGCACGGACGGCACCCCCGGCCGGAAGCTCCAGCTCCAGCGCCCACACCGGGCCCGCCCACACCGGGGCGTCGACACCGCCCTCGGCCACGCGACCGCCGCGACCGAGCACGGCTCCGTCGGCACCCTTCAGCGTGAATGCCACGGAAGCGTCGAACCGGGGATCCGTGCACCCCGGGGCGATCTCCACGGACCCGCCGTAGGCGCGACGCACCACGCCCTCGAGCAACGCCTTGAGATCCCACACGGCGAAGGGCTGCACGGGGCCGCTCCAGTGCGCCGGTTCCCGAGCGCCGGTGAGCACGGCGGCGAGGCAGGTGGCCTCGCGTGGCTGCTCACCCCGCCCCCGCTTCCGGAACGACGTTCCGATCTCGAAGAGGCGTACGTCACGGTTCCCACGCGCGAAGTTGTGCTCGACGCGCCGGAGCAGTCCGGGCACGAGCGAGGCACGCATGTAGCGCTCGGTCATGGAGAGCGGGTTCGAGACCTCGACGTCCCCCTCGCCCTCCGGCGCGAACGCGGGGGTGTGTGCCTCGAAGAGCCCTCGCCCGACGAGGGCCGCCCGCAGCTCGTCCTCCAGCGCGAAGAGCGGATGGTCCGGCACGCTCCCCACGCGATACGGACCGAGGTCGGCGGGGAACGCGTCGTAGCCGTGCGTGCGTGCGATCTCCTCGATGAGGTCGACCTCACGTCGCACGTCGTAGCTACGGAATCCGGGCACGCGCACCGCGAGCGCGCCGTCACGCTCGGCGTCCACCTGGAACCCGAGCGGCGCGAGGAGCGCCTCCACGGTGGCCGCGGAGAACGGCACGCCGAGCAGCCGCTCGATGCGCGCCAGTCGGAGCTGCACGACCGAAGGCTCGAAGCGCACCGACGCGCAGTCCAGCACCGGTCCGTCGACGGATCCGCCCGCGGTCGCCAGGATGAGCGTGACGCAGCGCTCGAGCGCGGTCCGCATGCCCTCCGGATCGACCCCCCGCTCGAAGCGGTAGGACGCGTCGGTCGACATGCCCAGCGACTTCCGCGTCGCACGGATCGACTTGGGCAGGAAAAGCGCACACTCGAGCAGCACGTCCGCGGTGTCGGCCTCCACCTCCGAGCGTAGGCCGCCCATGACGCCTGCCACGCCGACGGGCTTCTCGGCGTCGCAGATCATGAGCATGTCGGGCTCGAGCTTCCGCTCCACGCCGTCGAGGGTCGTGAACGTCTTCTCGCCGGCCCGCGCCCTGCGCACCACGACCGCCGAGCCCGCCATGCGCCCGAGATCGAACGCGTGCAGCGGGTGGCCGAGCTCGAGCATCACGTAGTTGGTCGCGTCGACCACGTTGTTGATGGGACGCGCCCCTGCACCGCGGAGCCGTTCCTGCAGCCACGCGGGCGAGGGTCCCACGCGGATGCCCCGCACGACCGCGCCCAGGTACCGGGGGCAGAGGTCCGCATCCTCGATCCGGACCGAGACGCCACCCACCCGAACTTCGGGTGTGCCTTCCTGATAGCGCACGCTCACCACCGGGGCCCCGGGGATGGGCCCGAGCGCGATCCGGCCCGACCCCGCCGTCGCGAGCTCGCGGGCGAGCCCCACATGCGAGAGCAGGTCGCCGCGGTTCACCGTCACCTCGACGTCGAGCGTCGCATCGTCGAGCCCGAGCGCCGACACGAACGACTCGCCGGGCTGGAACTCCCCCTCCAGCGCCAGGATGCCTTCGTGGTCGCTGCTGAGGCCCAACTCCTTGGCGGAGCACAACATGCCCTGCGACGTCTCACCTCGGATCTTCGCCTTCTTGATCTCGAGTCCGCCAGGGAGCACCGCGCCCACGGGGGCGAACGGGTACCACCCGCCCGCTCGCACGTTCGGTGCCCCGCACACGACCGGCACGACGCCCTGTCCGCCGTCCACGGTGCACAGCGAGAGACGGTCCGCGTTGGGGTGCCGCTCGGCGGTCACGACCTTGGCCACCACGACGTCCGCGAGCCCCTCCCCGGGCGAGACGATCGACTCGACCGGAGCTCCGCGGAGCGCCAGATGATCGGCGATCGCAGCGGGCGAGAGGTCGAGGCCGGGGACGAGCTCCCGTAGCCAGCGCGCCGAGGCCTTCATGCCGTGCGCTTCATGCGAACTGGGCGAGGAAGCGCACGTCGTTCTCGAAGAACGTGCGCAGGTCGTCGACGCCGTGCTTGAGCATGGCGATGCGGGCGGGTCCCATACCGAACGCCCAGCCGGTGTAGCGCTCGGCATCGTAGCCGACGTTGTCGAGCACCGCCGGATCGACCATGCCCGCGCCCATGACCTCGAGCCAGTCGGTCTCGACACGTGTGCCGTCCGGTCTGGTGATCACCCGCTTCACGTCCACCTCGGCCGAGGGCTCCGTGAACGGGAAGAACGAGGGCCGGAACCGGATCTGCGTGTCCGGGCCCCAGTAGCGACGCGCGAACTCGGCGAGCGTCGCCTTGAAATCCACGAACGACACGCCCTCGTCGATGACGAGCCCCTCGATCTGCATGAACGCCGGCGTGTGCGTGGCGTCGTAGGTGTCGCGGCGGTAGACCCATCCCGGCGCGATGATCCGGATGGGCGGCTCGTGGGTCTCCATGGTGCGCACCTGCACGGGCGACGTATGGCTCCGTAGCAGCACCGAGTCGACGAGATAGAGCGTATCCTGCTCGTCGGCCGCCGGGTGATCGAGCGGCGTGTTGAGCGCCTCGAAGTTGTACCACTCCGTGTCGGCCTCGGGCCCGCGCGCACGCGCGAAGCCCATGTCGCGGAAGATGTGCCAGATCTCGTCGACCGCCTGCGTGATCGGATGCAGCCCGCCGCGCCACGGTCCTCGCGAGGGAAGCGTGAGATCGACGGCTTCGCTACGGGACGGCCCGGCGAGCGAGCGCGCCCGCGCTTCGAGCGCGTCGCTCACCACGGCCTTCACGCGGTTCGCTTCCTGGCCCACCGCAGGGCGTGCCTCCGCCGGCAACGCGCCGAGGCCTCGAAGCACCTTGGAGATGCTCCCCTCGGTGCGCCCCAGGTAGGTGACGCGCACGGCCTCCAGCGCAGCCGCGTCGGAGGCGGCGGCCACGGCGGCCAACGCCTCTCCCTCGAGGCCTCGAAGCGCCCCGATCAGGTCGGTGTCGCTCATGCGCCGACCACGAGGCCGAGGCCTAGCTGGCCTTCGCGGCCAGAGCCTCCTTGGCTCGGTCGACGACGGCGCCGAACGCCTCCGGATTGCGCACGGCCAGGTCGGCCAGCGCCTTCCGATCGAGCTCGACGCCCGCTTCCTTCAGGCCGGAGATGAAGCGCGAGTACGAGAGCTCATGGGTGCGCACCGCCGCGTTGATGCGTGCGATCCAGAGGCTCCGGAAGTTGCGCTTCTTCTTCTTGCGGTCGCGATAGGCGTGCTGCCAGCCCTTCTCGACCCCGTCCTTGGCAGCGACGTAGAGGTTCTTTCGGCCGCCGAAGTAACCCTTCGCGGCCTTGAATAGCTTCTTCCTGCGCTTCTTACGCGCTGGGGCGGATGTTGCTCTAGGCATGGTTGCTCCTCCTCATGTCCCGTAGGGGAGGATCTTGTTGATCCGCTTCGCTTCGCCCTTGAACACCAGGTCGGGCTTCCGCAGGCGGCGCTTACGCTTCTTGGACTTCTTCGTGAGGATGTGGCTCTTGTACGCGCGCCTGCGCTTGAGCTTCCCGCTGGCGGTCTTCTTCAGGCGCTTCTTCGCCCCGCGGTGCGTCTTCATCTTCGGCATATCGATCTATTTCATCTTGAGAGGGGCGACCACCATCGACATGGCCCGCCCTTCCATGTTGGGATGCGACTCCACTTTCGCGACTTCCTTCAACTCTTCCGTCACACGCGCGAGGACTTCGAGGCCGAGCTCCGGGTGGGTGATCTGACGCCCACGGAACATCATCGTGAGCTTGACCTTGTTCCCCTCGTCGAGGAAGCGCCGCACGTGGCCGACCTTGAACTCGTAATCGTGCTCCTCGATTCCCGGCCGGAACTTCACCTCTTTCACCTTGATGACGTGCTGCTTCTTCCGCGCTTCGCGGGCCGCCCTCGCCGCCTCGTACTTGTACTTGCCGTAGTCCATCATCTTCACCACGGGGGGTCGGGCCTCCGGCGCGACCTCCACCAGATCCATTCCACGATCTCGGGCCCGCTCGCGGGCTTCGTCGATGGAGACGATGCCGATCTGCTCGCCATCGTCCTGGATCAGCCGTACGGGGCTGATCCGGATCTGCTCATTGACGCGGACTCTCTTTTCGATGGGCACCCCTCCGGCTGTGGACCAGGTCTCCGAACGGCTGGCCTTCCTCAAAAAGAAGAAGGCCCGAAGAACGTCTCGGGCCGCAACCACGACGATCACCCGGTTGGATCCGGGTGCCGCCTGCGACCCTCACGTCAGCTCGTCAGAGCCCTGAAGGTGGGGCCGCCGGTCAGCGGCCCGCTTCCATGCATGTCTGTTCCTGCCTGAGCAGGAGCGAGGAAGATGCGCCAAGCATCGGGGTGGGTCAACTGCGTGCCGCCCTGGCCTTCGGGACCGCGGCGAGCGGGCGAGCGAGCCGCTTCCAGCTGTAGAAGATGCCCAGCCCGAGCAGCACCGGAGCCGCGACGACCAAAATGGGGACCAAGCCGCCGAGGAGCCCGAGCAGGCCCTCCCCCACCGGCCGGCCCTCGTAGGCGCTCCGGTTCGCGAGGGCCGCGGTGACGAAGCCGCCCCAGTCGTCCCTGCCCAAGACGCCCGCGAGCAGCAGGACCGAGGCCACCCCCCCACCCAGCCAGATGCCCCGCATGTCGAGCCGCAGGAGGAGTCCACCGGCCACGATCAGCGCGACGCTCAGGAGCAGCGCGAGCGGGACGGAGAGCCAGAGCGGGAACGCGAGGCCGAACCAGGGGACCGCCGTGTGATAGAGCGTCCAGGACGTGAGACCCACGACGCCGAGCGCGCACATGCCCGTCCCGACCCCGAGCGTCACCTTGGACTCCCGCGTGGGCCAGCTCGCATCCACCTGCGGCTTGGCGCCGGCCGGCACCGTCATGCCGAGGGCCCAGAGCCCGGGGGATCTGCGCACGATCATGAGGAGAACGAACTCGACGATCGCGAACAGGACCAGGCCCGCGCCCGGCGGCCCGGTCCGCTCGGCCCCGCCCACGAAGAGCCACGCGAGGAACGAGAACGGGAGCGTCCAAGCGAGGAAGTCGAGGAGCATCGCGAGCGCGAGGCGCTCGCGGGACGCCGGCACGAACCTGCCCGTCGTAGCGTGCCCCGAGCTCGGCGCTCGGGCGCGGCCCGCCCCGGCCTTCGTCGGCACCGCCGCAGACGCCTTCTTGGGCGTCGGCGCGGGCGGCACGGGCTCGGCCGCGCCGGGAGCTCCGGTCTCCTCGGTCACCATCGCCACGTACCATGAGTGGGTGAGGCGCTCGGCGAGCACGACCATGTCCGCGAACTCGTCGGGTAGGCTGGCCGAACGCGGGTCGTAGGAGACGTCGTAGATCAGCGAGTTCATGCCGCCGCCGAGCTCGAAGCGCCACTCGTGGCGTGGCGTGCCCGAGCCCCCGTCGTCGAGCACCCCTCCCTCCTGGCTCAGAAGCGTTTCCGGGAGCGCGGCGAGGAAGGGCTCGAAGGCGTCCGTCCCGCCCTTGATGAGGAGCGCGGCCGGGTCGATGGGGTCGCTCGAGCCCATGCGCTGGGTGAGCCCCCCGCGGGTGAGATAGATCCGGAACACCTGCTCGCCGTTCACGAGCAGCGTCATCGAGACGGCGTCGAGGTCGTCTTTCGTGAGCGGCACTTCGCGTTCTCCGAGGGCTGGAGCTTTGGGGGGGCTCTCGGGCAGCGGCCTTCAGTATAGGTCGCGCGCGCGTCGGGATGCACGCACCGCGTGGGGGATCCCAGCCGGGACATTTCCCTACACGTCTGCGCGGAGAGTGCCCGAGGGATGCACGGGGGCGGCGCATTTAGCATATGGACATGCGAATAGCCCCTTCGGCCCGAATCGGACGCCCGCTACTCTCGCAGACAGCCGAGCACGCCTTGCGCGCCGCGCTCTATCTCGGGCGCCACGAGGCGGGCGTGCTCGTATCCGCGGGCGAGGTGGCGAGGGCGCTGGGGACACCCGCGAACTACACGTCCAAGACGCTGCGTCGCTTGGCCCGCGAAGGGCTGCTCCGGAGCGCGCGCGGTCCGAACGGAGGCTTCGGACTCCGCGTGAGCGCCGCCCACCTCACCTTGGCGGCGCTGCTCGATGCGGTCGACGAGCGGAGTCAGCGGCCTGCGCCGTGCCTACTCGGCGACCGCTCGTGCAACGAGGCGCGGTCGTGCGGCGCGCACCGCAGGTGGCTCGAGGTGCAAGTACGCCTGAACGAGATCATGGAGCGGACGACGCTCGCCGACCTCTTGGCCGACGAGAGCTGACTACACACTGGAGGATCGCATGCGTACGGAACTCTTCACGACCCGCTGGCACTGGATCGCAGTCGGGGCCCTGGCCGCCACGTTCCTGATCGTGCTCCTGGGAGTCCGATGGAGCGGCGAGATCGAGGGTGCCTCCGTGATGGATGCGCCCGATCTGCCCAAGCTCCGAGGCGAGGAAGTCGCGATCCTGACCGACGCGCCGTACGTCCCTCCCCCCATCGAGCGTGACTACGCGACGCGGGTCGTCGTGGAGCTCGAGACCATCGAGGTCACCAGGGCGCTGGCCCCCGGTGTCGACTATACGTTCTGGACATTCGGAGGCTCGGTGCCCGGCAAGTTCATTCGTGTGCGCGAGGGCGACGAGATCGAGTTCCACCTGAAGAACGCCGCCTCGAGCATCACGCCGCACAACATCGACCTGCACGCGGTCACGGGCCCCCACGGCGGCGGCAAGGCCACGATGACGGCGCCCGGGCAGGCGACGTCGTTCACGTTCCGCGCGCTCAACCCGGGCCTGTACGTCTACCACTGCGCCACCGCGCCCGTGGGCCAGCACATCGCCAACGGGATGTACGGGCTCATCCTCGTGGAGCCTGCGGAGGGTCTCGCCGAGGTCGATCACGAGTTCTACGTGATGCAGGGCGAGTTCTACACGGAAGGCGAGCGCGGGGCGAAGGGTCACCTGCCCTTCAGCTACGCCAAAGCGCTCGACGAGAACCCCGACTACGTCGTCCTGAACGGGAGCGTCGGCGCGCTGACGGGTGACGGCGCCGTGCAGGCGCGGGTGGGTGACCGAATCCGGCTCTTCGTCGGGAACGGGGGACCGAACCTCTCCTCGTCGTTCCACGTGATCGGGGAGATCTTCGACAACGTCTACGCCGAGGGCGGGACCGCGTTCACGCGGAACGTCCAGACCACGCTCGTGCCTCCGGGCGGCTCGACCATCACCGAGTTCCGCGTCGACTATCCGGGGACGTACGTCATGGTCGACCACGCGATCTTCCGGGCGGTCGACAAGGGTGGCGCGGGCCACATCGTGGTCAGCGGCCAGCCCAACGAGATCTTCCGTGAGGGGACCGGGCGGCCCTGTCGGTCGCAGATCTGGGGCTGCTGAAGACGGCCGTCCCAGCCGACTCGACGCGGGCGCGGAGCGTGGTCAGCCCTGCGCCCGCGAAGCGATCTCCTCGACCAGGTGAGCCGCGAACGCCTCGCGGCTCATCACGTCCTGCTTGTTCCCCGCCCCTCTCCTGCGCACCGCCACCGTTCCCGCCGCCGTCTCGCGCTCGCCCACGATCGCCATGTAGGGCACCTTGAGCGTCTCGGCCTCGCGGATACGGTACGGGAGCGTCTCGCGGTCGACGAGCGTCGCACGCACCCCTGCGGCCTTGAGCCGAGCGACCAACTCCGCCCCGCTCGCGCTCCAGCGCTCGGATACGGGGAGCACCCTCACCTGCTCCGGGGCGAGCCAGGTGGGGAACGCTCCGGCGTAGTGCTCGATCAGGATCGCGATGAAGCGCTCGAACGAGCCGCACACCGCGCGGTGGATCACCACGGGTCGGTGCGGAGCGTTGTCTTCGCCGACGTACTCGAGGCCGAATCGCTCGGGGGCCATGTAGTCGAGCTGGATCGTGCCGAGCTGCCAGTGGCGGCCGATCGAATCGGTGACGTGGAAGTCGATCTTCGGGCCGTAGAATGCACCGTCGCCCGGCACGACCTCGTAGTCGCGGCCGGTCGCATCGAGGGCCTCGCGCAGCGCCGCCTCCGCACGGTCCCACAGCTCGTCGCTTCCGATCCTCTGCTCGGGCCGCGTCGCGAACTTTAGGCTCGAGCTGAGCCCGAACGCATCGTAGTGCCCGAGGATGAAGTCCATCAGGAACTTCACCTCGGACGCGATCTGGTCTTCGCGCAGGTACACGTGACAGTCGTCCTGCGCGAACTGGCGCACCCGGGTGAGTCCCGAGAGCGCGCCCGACACCTCGTTCCTGTGCAGCACGTCGAGCGTCGCGAACCGGAGGGGCAGCTCGCGATACGAGTGCGTCTCGGATGCGTAGTAGAGATGGTGCGACGGGCAGTTCATCGGCTTGAGCGACATGTCGTGCTCGCCGGTCTCGTTGTCGAGCACCAGGAACATGTTCTCGCGGTACTTCCCCCAGTGCCCCGACGTCTCCCACAGCTCCTTCGTGTAGAGCAGCGGCGTCTTCACCTCCAGGAAGCCCTCGCGCTGCCGCTCGCGCACGAACTGCTCCAGCTCGTTGTAGAGCACGGTCCCGCGGGGCGTCCAGAACGCGGCACCGGGCGAGACCGGGAAGAAGTGGAAGAGGTCGAGCTCGCGGCCGAGGCGCCGGTGGTCGCGACGCCTCGCCTCCTCCAGCCGATGCAGGTGCTCGTCCAGGTCGGCCTTCGTGTGGAACGCCGTGCCGTAGATGCGCTGGAGCATCTGGCGACGGTGGTCGCCTCTCCAGTACGCACCCGCCGCCGACAGCAGCTTGAAGTGCTTCAGCCGACCCGTGCTCGGCACGTGCGGCCCCTTGCACAGGTCGAGGAACGGTCCGTTCTGATAGACCGTGATGACCTCGTCGTCGGCGAACTCCTCCAGGCGCTCGAGCTTGAGCGGGTCGTCGGAGAAGAGCCCGCGTGCCTCCTCCTTGCTCACCTGCCGCCGACCGAACGGCATGTCCTGGGCGGCGACCTCGGCCATCTTCGCCTCGAAGGTCGCCAGGTCCTCGGGAGTGAACGGCGCCCCCACCTCGAAGTCGTAGTAGAACCCTTCGTCGATCGCGGGGCCGAACCCGATCCCGGCACCGGGCCGGAGCTCGCGCACCGCGGTGGCGAGGATGTGCGCGGCCGAGTGGCGGAGCACGGGAAGCGACGCGGCATCCTTTTCCGTGAGGATGCGGATCTCGCCGCCCTTCTCCAGGGGCTCCATCAGACCGACGGTCACGCCGTCGACCACAGCCGCGAGGGCCGCCTTGGCGAGCCGCGGCCCGATCAGCGCGGCGACGTCGGCCGCGGTAGCACCCCGCGCCACGGCGAGGACCTTGCCGTCGGGCAACCGCATCTCGATCTGGGGTTCGGACATGCTCGGCTCGCAGATTAGCTTGGGCGGGGAATCTACCCCAGGAGATGGATGATCGTGAAGCGAGGCGGCTTCCTGTTGACCCTCTGCGCGGCGCTCGCCGGGTGCAGCGAGGAGACGATCGGCCCGAACCCCGACGAGCCCGTGTCGGTCTCGCTCCAACCCGTGGCCCAGGGTCTGAGCGCGCCGGTCTTCCTCACCGCACCACCCGGCGACCGTGACCGGCTCTTCGTGGTGGAACGGGGTGGAGCCATCCGGATCGTCCGGGCCGGCTCGGTCCTGTCCGCTCCGTTCCTCGACGTCGCGGGCGTGATCACCGCCGGCGGCGAGCAGGGTCTGCTCGGCCTCGCGTTTCATCCCGGGTACGCGTCGAACGGCCGCTTCTACGTCAACTACACCGACACGCTCGGCCACACGCAGATCGTCCGCTACCGGGTGTCCGCGAACCCCGATGTGGCCGATCCCGGGTCGGCCTTCCCGATCCTCACGGTCGAGCAGCCCTACTCCAACCACAACGGCGGCATGATCGCCTTCGGACCCGAGGACGGCATGCTGTACGTCGGCATGGGTGACGGCGGCTCGGGCGGCGACCCCCAGAATCATGGCCAGAACCGGATGACGCTCCTCGGCGACCTGCTCCGGCTCGACGTGGACGTCGGCTCTCCGTACGCGATTCCGGCGGATAACCCCTTCGTGGGCTCCCTCTCGGTGGCGAACGAGATCTGGGCGTCCGGGCTGCGCAACCCGTGGCGCTTCTCGTTCGACGCCGCGAACGGGGATCTCTACATCGGGGACGTCGGCCAGGGCGAGCGCGAGGAGGTGTCGTACCAGCCCGCTTCGAGCGACGGCGGCGAGAACTATGGCTGGCGGATCATGGAGGGGACGCGCTGCTACAACCCGTCGAGCGGGTGCGCGACCACCGGGCTCACCCTCCCCATCCACGAGTACGACCACTCCGACGGGTGCTCCATCACGGGGGGTTATGTCTACCGCGGGGGCGCATATCCCGCGCTCCAGGGACGCTACTTCTTCGCCGACTACTGCCGATCGTGGCTGAGGAGCTTCGTGGTCGTCGGTGGCGCGGTCGCCGGTCTCCAGGACCATTCGGCGACCGCGGGCCCGGTGAGCGGCACGTCCTCGTTCGGCGAGGACGGCGCGGGAGAGCTCTACATCGTGAGCCTCACGCAGGGGACCATCCGCCGGATCGTGTCGCCCTGACCATGATCGTGCACCTCATCGACGGCACCTACGAGCTGTTCCGCCAGTTCTACGGCCGGAGACGCTTCGAGAAGCCCGCGACCAAGCGGTTCGGGGCCGTGATCGGGGTGCTGCACTCCGTGCTCGAGATGATCGAAGGGGGAGCCACGCACCTGGGGGTGGCGACCGATCACGTCATCGAGTCGTTCAGAAACGACCTGTGGCCCGGCTACAAGACCGGCGAAGGCATGGAGCCGGCGCTCTGGGCGCAGTTCCACCCCCTCGAGGAGGCGCTCGCGGCGATGGGAGTGGCCGTTTGGCCCATGGTCGAGCTCGAGGCCGACGACGGCCTCGCTTCGGCCGCTCACCTCGCCGCGGAAGATCCCCGCGTCTCGAAGGTGTGCATCTGGGCGAACGACAAAGACCTCGCGCAGTGCGTGCGCCACGCTCGCGTCGTGCAGGTGATCCGCCGTGGCAACCAGATCCTCGACGCCGAGGGCGTGCGCGCGAAGTACGGAGTGCCGCCGAAGCTCATCCCCGACTTCCTGGCGCTCGTCGGCGATGCGCAGGACGGCTATCCAGGGATCCGCGGGATCGGCCGGGTGGGCGCCGCGCGCCTCCTGGCGCAGCACGGCCCGATCGAGTCGTTCCCGAAGGAGGTGCTCGGGGAGAATCGGGAGGAGGCCCTGCTCTTCAAGGAGCTCGCGACGCTCCGCACCGACGCGCCCATCTTCGACGACGTGGAGGAAACGCGCTGGCGCGGGCCGCGGGAGGGGTTCGCCGCGTGGGCGGAGCGCTCGGGGGATGAAACGCTGTTCGAGCGATGCATGAAGGCGGCCCATCCCGCCCAGGGAGCGCCCCGGTAGGGAGTCCCTCGCGCAGCACGCCCGTCTCCCCAACCCAGGCACGACGCGCCACGAGGTCATCGACGACGAGTTGGCCGTGACTCCGTCGCCGGCCCCGGAGACAACGGCGCCTCCAGAAGACCCGACCTTCGCTCACGTGCCGATTGACTTTGTAGTGCAAAGTCCTCTACCATTACCCGCCGCTCGTCAGTCCCCAACGCCTCCGCGTGCGCATGCAGCCGACCTCTCGACGGATCCTCGAGCTC
>CAZBCN010000046.1:0-26301 GCA_964490285.1 uncultured Gemmatimonas sp.
TCCCACCCGTAGCGATACGCGGGCTGGAGCGTCTCGTACGTCGTCGCGGGCTGGGTGTACGGACGCGATGAGAAGTTCTCGCGCCAGTACTCGTCCTCGAGCGTCGGGTTGACCGCTTCCGCTACCCCCTTCCCGGCGAGTCCCCCGGCGATCGCGCCCGCCGCGCCGCCGACCACGAAGCCGACCGGCCCGCCGACCACGGTGCCGACCGCTGCGCCCGCGGCCGCGCCTCCCAGAGCTCCCGTTCCCGTGCCGATCGGATGCGCCCCGGGCGCACCGGTGATGGGATCCGGGTTCACGTCCGGCGCAACGGACGACCGCATGTCTCGTCCAGGCTTGGTCTCTGCCAGCTTCTCTCTCATGCCTCGCTTTTGCATTTGGTGCCTCGGTCGAATGAAGGATCTGTGCCATCGAGCAACGCACGTTCCGTTCCCCCCGGGGGCGTGCGCGGCAGCCCATCGGAGACCCGGCCATTGCTGGAGGACGCGCAGGGACCGCGACAGGTGTTGCTGTTCACAACGGCGCGCGGCTGCGTCGAATCGCGTCGCGGCGCCGACGCCCGGGCACCGCCCAACCCCGCGCAGGTTCGCTACTCCGCGACCCGGAACGTCCTTCGACTGATCACGTCGTCGCGGCCGGCGGTTCGCAGGGTCAGGCTCACCGTGTAGACGCCCGGGTCGAGACGGGGAAGCGCCAGGTCGAGGTGGCGGAAGTGGTGAGTGGGGCGCTCGGGACCGGGCTCTTCCCACGAGAGCGCGACGGAAGCCGGACGGGGCGCGAGCCGGAGGGCCTCCCCGATCCGACGGAGCACGCCACGGTCGACTCGCTCGACGGCCACCGCGAACCGGAGCGCCTCGGGCCGGAGCCCGAGGCCGGCGACCTCCCAGACGATCGCGAGCCCCTGGCCCGTAACGATCTCAGGGGCGCGGAGCGCGTGGGGCAGCGCCTCCGCGAGCGACGTGGGCGGCACCCCGGTGGGTGCGATCAGGAGGAGATCGGAGAGGGTCGCCACGTCGAGCGGCACCGGCGCCCGGTCGAAGCCGATGCGCAACCGTCCGGCGCGGCGACGCTCGGGGCTCCAGCTCTCGGCGGACACCACCCAGGCGCCCACCGGCACCTCGACCATCAGCGCCCCCTCGGTCGACCCCACCCGCCGGTCGGCCGCGCGCGGACCTCCATCGACGGGAATGGCGAAGAGGCCGATCCGGTCTTCCAGGCCCGCCTGGTCTCCGGCGTCCATCCAGGGACGTGGATGGTCGTGCTCCGCGTGGTACGTCGTGTCCGCCGGAAGGAAGTGCGTGGCGACGATGGCGATGCGGTTCCCCCGCGGAAACAAGGCCAACTGCCCGTCCATCGGCAGGAGCACGGGAGCATAGCTCGGCGCATATAGGCTCCTCGGGCGCGCACGGTCGGCGGCGAGATCCAACGCAGTCGCTGTGGTCGGATCCGCCAGCACCCGTCCAGCCGGCAGGTAGTCGCGACCCTCGGGGTCCTTGTGGCCGGTGATGTCGTTCCGGCTCCCAGGCGTCGACGCCCAGGACCGTTCCCAGCCGATCTCCCACCCGTGGCGGACGGTGAGCTCTTCGAGATCCCGACCCCAGCTGAGGCGATACGGGTTGCGCGCTCCGTCCTTGAGGGTGGCGACGGTCCACCGCGCGTAGTGCGCGGTCATCCGGTCGTTGCCCTCGACCAGGTAGAGAGGGTCCGAGAGCCACCACAGACGATCCAGAATATCGACCAGCGTCTCGCCCGCGGAGGTCACGGCCGCTTCCAGGATCGCTCTCCCGTCCGAGTCGACCGCGCGGTCCGGCACACGCCACTCGAGCGCGAGCTCGGGGTCCATTTCGGCGAGCGCGCGCTCGAATGCGACCGCGGCCTCCGGGTACCGATGGAGGCCGTGTAGCGCGAGGCCCTCGAGCGCAGCACACCACCACGAGGGCGCTGCACCACATTCCCGCGCGGCGTCGAGCGCGCCGCTCCAGTCGCCACTCTCTCCACGGTACCATACGCGCTGCCCCAGCACCCACGAGTCGGACGGAATCAGTCCCTGCAGCGAGTCCAGGTCCGCCACCAGATCGGCGCGCAGTTCTCGAAGGTCCTCCGGTTCCGGCGTCGGATACCACTCGCCCTCGCCGAACCACGTGCAGAGACGTCCGACGACCTCGTCACACGGGCCGCCGTGCGATCCGAGCGTGCGCGGCAAGTGGCGCTCTCGAGCACGCTCGAACGCCGCCTGACGGGAGCGCGCCGCACCTCGTGCGTCGCCGGGATCGGCGACGATGTTCAGGGTGTCCGAGCCCGTGACCGCCACCTGGGCCGGCAGCCCGCCGGGGGCCGCCAGAGCGAGATAGACGGCCGCGAGTCTCGGAAAACGCATGGATTGGCCCGGGTGGATTCGAACCACCACCGCCGGTTCCAAAGACCGGTGTCCTGCCATTAGACGACGGGCCAGCGAGACCATCCTACCCGAGCGGGTGGGGGCCGTTCAAGGCCCACCATCGATTCGCAGCTTTTTCGCCGCGAGTCAGGTCGGCTGCGGCGCGGGCATTTCCTCGAGCGTGCGCACGGCTCGACATGGCCAGCCCAGCTCTGCGGCGAGTGCGCCGGCCACCTGCTGGGCCGTGGCGCGCTCGGGGAACGCGCCGAAGACGCTCGACCCGCTTCCGGACATGAGCGCGAACGAGGAGCCGGCGACCTCGAGGGCGTCGAGCGCACGACGGATCTCCGGATGTGCAGCAGCGATCATGGGCTGGAAGTCGTTCGAGGCTTGCGCAGCGACCTCGGCCCAGCCACGGGGCGTCTCGGCTGGCGCACCGCGCTCCGCCACCGGCGCCCCTCCTCGTCGCGACCCCGCGAGGGCCGCGTATGCCTCGGCAGTGGCCACGTGGACCGGCGGCGTCACGAGCACCAGATCGATCGCGGGGAGAGGGGTGAGCCGCTCGAGCACCTCGCCGCGCCCTCGCCCCCGCGCGAGGGGGCTGCCGCACAGGAAGAACGGCACGTCCGATCCCAGCGCGGAGGCCGCGCGCGCGAGCCGAGCGTCCGCGCCATCCACGCCGTGGAGGACTGCGAGGCACCGCAAGACCGCGGCGGCGTCGGAGGACCCGCCGCCGAGGCCGGCACCCGCGGGGACCCGCTTGGTCAGCTGGATGTCGACCCGAGCCGCATGTCCCGTTTCGGCCGCAAACCGGACCGCTGCCCGATGAGCGAGGTTGTCGTGGGCCGGCCCGAGCTCAGCGCCCTCCACGCTGAGTCGGATACCCGCCTCTCCGAGGCGGACCTCGACGTCGTCGCCGAAGTCGATCGCCTGGAAGAGTGTGTCGATATCGTGGTATCCATCCGCCCGCCTGCTCGAGACCCGCAGACGCAGGTTGACCTTCGCCGGCGCCGACACACGCGCCGCCGCGCTCACCCCTCGCCCGCCACCGGCGCCGCCCGCTCCACTGCTTTCTCGACGCGCTCCTCGGCACGCCCGACATCGCCCAGCGAGAATCCCAACTTCCACGCGTACCAGAGACCGATCAGCGTGATCGGGACCCACCCGCCGAAGTGATATCCGAACGCGAACGCGAGCGACTGAGCTTCGTCCACGCCGTAGACGTCGCTCAACGCCACGTTGGCGCTGAAGTGGAACGTGCCGAAGAAACCCGGCGCCGAAGGCAGGGCGACACCGAACCCGACCACGGCCTCCGTGAAGATCGCGGAGACGAATCCCGTGTCGATTCCGAAAGCCAGCATGCCCAGCCAGAACGAGACCCCATGCCACGTCCAGAACGCGAGCGTCCAGGCAAACCCGAGCGCGAGGAGCCTCGGGTTTCGCATGATCGCAATCGAACCGAGGAACGCGTCGAGGCCGGTGAGGACCGGATCGGCCAAGGTCTTCGGCAGGAAGCGCGCGACGGCGTGGGCGGCGCGCACGAACGCCTTCGGCCACACCGCCATCACGATCAGGGCGAGCAGCACCACGGCCACCGCCGCGACCCCGGCCCGTAGGACGACCGCGCCCGTTCCCCCGGACAGCGCCCCACCCGCCGGAAACCCCGCCGAGAAGATCGGCAGCACGAGGAAGAGCAGCAGAACGACCCCGTCCATGAAGCGCTCGACCACGAGGCTCCCGAACGCCGCGCTCGCCGTGACCGGCTCCATGCGGCTGAACGCATAGGCACGGGCGAACTCACCGACCCTCGCGGGCAAGAGATTGTTCGCCATGAACCCGATCGAGACTCCCGCGAAGCGCGAGCGCAGCTTCGTGTCGGGCTTCACCGGGGTCAGGAGGACCTTCCACCGGAGCGCCCGAAGGAAGAAACCGAACGTCGCCACCGCGACCGACGCCAGGAGGAGCCACGGGTTCCCGGTGCGGATGTTCGCCCAGACATCGGCGAACGCCACGTCCGCGAGCGCCCACCACAGGGCCACGATCGTGATGGCGATTCCTATGATCGCCTTCCCCCAGTGCTTCACGCGCGCGACCGCGCCCGCCGGATGATCTCCGCCATCTCGCGCACCGCGGCCTCCATACCCGTGAAGACCGCTCGCGACACGATGCTGTGGCCGATGTTGAGCTCCTCGATCTCCGGGATCGCGGCCACGGGGTGGACGTTCTCGTACGTCAGCCCGTGGCCGGCATGAACCGCGAGGCTCAGCTTGCGCGCGAGCGCGGCAGCCCGGTTGATGCGATCGATCTGAGCGACACGATCGGCCCCGCGGGCGTTGGCATACTCCCCGGTGTGCAGCTCTACGGCGTCGGCTCCCATGTCCAAGGCGGCGCGGATCGAGCCCTCGTCTGGATCGATGAAGAGCGACGTGCGGATGCCCGCGCCGGAGAGGCGCGCCAGCGCGCTCTTCGTCTGCTCGAGCGGCGCGCCCTGCTTCAGGGCCAGCCCGCCCTCCGTCGTGATCTCCTCGCGCTTTTCGGGCACGAGCGTGGCCTGCATCGGGCGCAACTCGCACGCCAGGTCGAGCACCTCCGACGCGGCGGCCAACTCCAGGTTCACCACGGTGCGCACCGTCTGCATGAGCAGGTGCACGTCCCGGTCTTGGATGTGGCGGCGATCCTCGCGCAGGTGCACGGTGATCCCATCCGCCCCTCCGAGCTCGGCGAGCACCGCGGCCCGGACGGGATCGGGCTCGTCGGTGCGGCGAGCCTGCCGCACCGTGGCCACGTGATCGATGTTCACATAGAGCCGCATGATGTTCACGCCACGTCCTCGACGGTCACGCCCGCGCGCGCCGCGATGCGTCCGAGCACGGCCTGGGGAACCCAGGCGGTGAGCGAGACCTTGGTGTCCGCGTCGGCTCGCGCCACGACCTCGCCTTCCCGGTACAGCGCGGCGATCCCCTCGCCGTCCGTCGACGGCAAATGCACGACCACATGCGCCAGACGGGCCTGCACGCGCGTACGAAGCGTATCACGAAGCACGTCCAGAGAACGCCCGTCGAGCGCAGACACGAAGACGGCTGGGCTGGACTCCAACGCCTGGATCCGCTCCCGGAGGGTCTGCTCTTCGGCGTGCGTGAGGCGATCGATCTTGTTGAATACGAGGATGGTGTCCTGATCGGCGAGGCCGAGATCCTCCAGCACGCCATTCACGACCTCGTACTGCTCCTCCCAGTCGGAGTGCGACGCGTCGATGACGTGGAGCAGCACGTCGGCTTCGCGCGCTTCGTCCAGAGTCGATCGGAACGACGCCACCAGGTCGTGCGGGAGCTTGCGGATGAAGCCCACCGTGTCGGTCACGAGAGCCTCGTGCCCGGAGCCGAGCGACACCGTGCGTGTCGCAGAGTCGAGCGTCGCGAACAGGCGGTCCTCGACGAACAGATCCGAGCCCGAGAGGGCGCGCAGCAGAGACGACTTCCCGGCGTTCGTGTACCCCACGAGCGACGCGCGGAAGCTCTCACCCCGACCCTGCCGCTGGACGGCGCGGGCCTTCGAGACATCGGCGAGCTTCCGCTTCAGCTCGCTGATGCGCTTCCCGATGAGGCGGCGATCGGTCTCGATCTGCGTCTCGCCCGGACCCCGAAGCCCGATACCGCCACGGATGCGTGACAGGTGGGTCCACATACGCTTGAGTCGAGGCAGCATGTACTCGAGCTGGGCGAGCTCCACCTGCATCTTCGCTTCCTTCGAGCGCGCCCGGGTCGCGAAGATGTCGAGGATGACCTCCGAGCGGTCCATGACGCGAACGCCCAGCAGCTCCTCGAGCGCCTTCCCCTGCGCGGGGGTCAGTTCCTCGTCGAAGATGACCAGGTCGGCGCCCGTCTCCCGAACCACCTCGGCGACCTCCTCGGCCTTGCCCTCACCGATGTAGTAGCGCGGGTGCCGCTGCGCGATCCGCTGCGACACGGTTCCCGCGACGCTGCATCCGGCCGTATCCGTGAGGCGCGCGAGCTCTTCGAGGTGCTCGTCGGCGAGGCGCTTCGGAAGGTCACGGTCCGGTGCCCCCACGAGCACCGCCCGGTCCACCGGCGT
Source organism: uncultured Gemmatimonas sp. (assembly GCA_964490285.1). Classification (GTDB taxonomy): domain Bacteria; phylum Gemmatimonadota; class Gemmatimonadetes; order Longimicrobiales; family Gaopeijiaceae; genus UBA2982. The sequence goes on from CAZBCN010000046.1 coordinate 6,470, forward strand.
CCGCACATCGATCAATTCCGTAGCGATCCCCGCTGCCTCCGACCTTGCTGTGCCTCGCGCCCGCCCCGAACGATAGTCATGGGCCGCGCCGCCGAGAACCCGACGCGAGCCCGGTGGCCCAGGCTAGCCGCCCTGCCCCCGACGCCGCTCAGCCCACCACGCCAGCCGCCTCGCGATCTCCGGCTCGGCGCCGAAGCTCCCCGGCCGGTAGAAGACCTCCCCGCGCAACGCCTCCGGGAGGTATTCCTGCCGTGCGATCCCTTCCTCTTCCGCGGGGTCGTAGAGGTAGTCGCGTCCGTACCCGAGGTCCTTCATCAGGTCGGTCGGGGCGTTCCGGATGTGGAGCGGCACGGGCGCGCCAGGCGTCTCTCGCGCCCGGGCCATCGCCGCGCTCCACGCCTCGTAGGCGCGATTCGACTTGGGCGCAGTCGCCAGGTAGAGCGTCGCCTCCGCGAGGGCGAGCTCGCCTTCCGGCGCGCCGAGGAAATGGAACGCGTCCTTCGCTGCGATCGTCACCTGGAGTGCCGCCGGATCCGCCAGCCCGATGTCCTCCGCGGCCATGCGCACGAGCCGACGCGCGATGTAGAGCGGATCCTCGCCGCCGTCGATCATGCGGGCGAGCCAGTAGAGCGCGGCGTCCGGGTCGCTCCCCCGCACCGCCTTGTGCAGCGCCGAGATCAGGTTGTAGTGCTCTTCCCCGCCCTTGTCGTAGGTAGCGAAGCGGTGCTGGAGCGCCTCCCGCGCCACCGCCACGGTCACGTGGCCCCCTCGGCCGACCAGGGCACCGGCGCCCTCGAGCACCCCGAGCGCGCGGCGTGCATCCCCATCGGATGCCACCGCGATGAAGTCGAACGAGTCGTCGTCCACCTTCAGGCTCTCCGCACCCAAGCCGCGCCCTTCGTCCTGGACCGCCTCCTCGAGAATGGAGCGGATCTCGGACGGCGCGAGCGGATTCAGCACGTAGACCGGCGCGCGAGAGAGGAGCGGACGCACCACCTCGAACGACGGGTTCTCCGTGGTGGCCCCGATCAGTACGACGGTGCCTCGCTCCACGTGCGGGAGGAACGCGTCCTGCTGAGCCTTGTTGAACCGATGGATCTCGTCGCAGAACAGGATGGTGCGCCGCCCCGTCGTCCGGAGCCGCTCGTCGGCCTCGGCGATGATCTCACGAACCCGCGCGATGCCCTCCGTCACGGCGCTGAGCGCGACGAACGCGGTCCCGCTCTCGGCCGCGACGAGCCTCGCGAGCGTGGTCTTCCCGCTCCCGGGCGGTCCCCAGAGGATCATGCTCCCCGGTCGCCCCGCATCGATCATCGCGCGCACCGCCTTGCCGGAGCCGAGCAGGTGCTCCTGTCCGCGGAACTCGGCGAGCGTGCGCGGGCGCATCCGTGCGGCGAGCGGTGCCGAGCGCTCCGGCGCTCGCGCCTCGCTCCGCCGGGGCGTCGCTGGGCTCTGGGGACGCTCCGGCGTCCCGAAGAGGTCGGGCTCAGCCACCGTCGGTCTCCCTGGCGGCCAACTCCAGCGCCCGCTCGGCCAGGAGCTCACGCCGGTTGCGGCTCGGATCCTCGAGCACCCAGTCGAGCAGCCCTTCCAGAATCCGGCCGAAGTGAGGGCCCGGCTTGAGGCCGAGGCCGATGAGGCCCCGCCCGTCGAGTGCGAGATCGCCGACCGCCAGGGGCGGAGCCGACGCGCGAACCGCTCGAGCCCTTCGCCACGACGCCACGACCGACGCCACGCGGTCCGGGAGCCCCAGTCGCTGCTCCGCGCGCGCGCGCGCGAGGTCGAGCCGCGCGAGCGCCGCCAAGCGCTCGGGTCCGCTCGCGCTGAGCCAGACGCGGAACGCACTCGCGTCGGCTCCGGCGTCGGGCATCGAAGCCGCAGCCGCTCGATAGGCAGTCTCGTCCACCTGAGCGTTCGAGAACCGCATGCGGAGCAAGAGCGCGGCCGCATCGCCCCTTGCCACGTCACGCAGAAGCGCCGCCAGGCGGAGCAGCGCACGACCACGCGGAAGCTCCTCCGCCGCAGCGACCGCGAGCGTCCACCGATCTGGGCTCGGCGATGCCGCCCTCAACGCCTCGAGCTCCGGGTAGAGCACCGCCAGCGCCCCCGACTCCGCGTACAGGTCGAGCGAACGCGACGGCATAGGGTCCGCGTCCAGCACTTTGACCAGCTCGTCCCGGATCCGCTCCGCAGACAGATCGGTCAGGTGGTCGACGAGTTCGCACAACGAAGTCCAGGTGTCGCTCTCGATGCCGAGGTCGAACAGTCCTGCGAAGCGTAGGGCGCGCAAGATGCGCAGGTAGTCCTCGCGGAAGCGCTCTTCGGGTCTCCCGACCGTGCGCAGCACCCGGCGCTCCACGTCGGCGATCCCGCCGAACGGATCCCGGAGCTCCTCACGCAGCGGATGCCACGCGACCGCGTTGATCGTGAAGTCACGTCGGGCGAGGTCCTCGTCGATGGTGTCGGCGAACGCCACCACCGCGTGGCGTCCGTCGGTCTCGACGTCACGGCGAAACGTCGTCACCTCGTAGAGCGTGCCGTCCTTGAGCACGCCGACCGTCCCGTGCTCGACGCCGAGAGGGACTGTGCGCTTGAACAGCCTGCGCACATCCGCTGGACGCGCTCGCGTGGCCAGGTCCCAGTCACCCGAGGGCCGCCCGAGCAACACGTCGCGCACGGCGCCTCCGACCGCCCAGGTGTCGTGGCCGGCATCCTCCAGCTTGCGCGCGATCCACCGGACAGCCGGCGGTGCGGAAGGCGTCGCGGTCGTCACCCCACGAGCACCGAGCCGCCGTTCACGTTGAGAACCTCTCCCGTCACGTGGCGCGCGAGATGGGAGCATAGAAAAAGGATCGGTCCGGCGATGTCGTCGGCGGTCGCGACCCGTCCGATCGGGATCCCTCGCGCGATTCTCTCCAGCGACTCTCCAACGAGCGCGCTCGCGGCCATCTCCGTGTCCACCCAACCCGGCGCGACCGCGTTGACCGTAATACCGCGTGCACCGAGCTCCACGCAGAACCCCTTCACGAGCGAGATGAGTGCGCCCTTCGTGGCGGCGTAGTCGCCATGGTAGGCCTCTCCGCGCTGCCCCGCCGTGCTGCTCACGAGCACGAGCCTCCCGTCCTGTCGCAGACGGCGGGCGGCAGCCCGGCACGCGTAGAACATCGAGTGCAGGTTGGCCGCCATCGTATCGTGCCACTGCGCGTCGCTCATGTCGGCGAGGGCCACGTCCTCCGGCGGCCAGACGCCGTGGTTGCCTACGAAGATGTCGAGCCCTTCGAACTCTTCGTCGCATCGGGCGAACAACGTATCGACGTGCGCCGACTCGGCGAGGTCACCCCCCTCGGCCCAGGCGTGGGCACCGAGCGCTCGGCACTCGGCAACGACGAAGTCGGCATCGGTCCTCCGCTGACGGTACGAGATCCCCACCGACGCGCCGGCGCGGGCGAGCGTCAGCGCGGCCGCCCGCCCGATGCCCCGTGAGCCACCCGTCACGATGGCGTTCTTGCCCCGCAGGTCGATCGGCACGCCCGTCCCTCCGGCCGTCACGCGCTCACCGCCCGGTCCACGAGCTCGCACACGACATGCCCGATGACGATATGCGCCTCCTGGGCGCGCGCAGGCGAGGTCGTAGGCACCACCAGGGCCAGATCGACGCGGCCGCGCAGCGGCCCACCTCCGTCGGCCAACAGCGCCGCCGTGCGCACACCGAGCTCGCTCGCCGCCGTCGCCGCGCGAAGCAGGTTCTCCGACCGGCCACTCGTCGAGTGGAGGATGAGGAGGTCGCCGGGACGCGCCAGCGCGCGCACCTGGCGCTCGAACACGAGATCGAATCCCAGGTCGTTCGCTCCTGCCGTGAGCACCGACGTGTCCGTGGTGAGCGCCAGCGCCGGGAGCGGCCCGCGATCCCGGCTGAAGCGCACCACGTACTCGGCGGCCAAGTGCTGCGCGTCGGCGGCCGAGCCCCCGTTGCCGCACAACAGGAGTCTACCGCCACTACGGAAGGTGTCGACGACGAGTTGGGCCAGCTCTCCGATCTCATCCGCTAACTCGCTGGCTACGCGCCGCATGACCTCGGAGTGCCCCGCGAGCTCCGCCTGCACGATCTCGCTGTTCATGCGCTGGACCGCGGCAGGATGTCTATGACGCGTTTCCAGAACCGGCGCTCGGTCGGTAGCACGGGAACCGGCAGGGGCAGCTCGTCGGCGAGGATCCTTCCCGGGTTCGTGCGGCAGAGATAGTGCAAGACCTCGTCCGCGCCGACCTCGGTGAGCGCCGCCCAAGCCTCCTCCTTGTACACCTTGAGGCTCGCATGCCCATGGAAGTCGGAAGCGAGATAGTCGACCCACCCCCGTCGCAGCAGGCGCAGCGCGGTGCTCCGGGCGTCCGCTCCGTAGCGACCGACCAGCGAGCCGTAGTTCACCTGCAGGTACGCGCCCGCGTCACGCCACTGCCCAGCGACCCCAATCGCCTGTCCCATGCCCGAGTAGCGCTCGGGGTGGGCCACGATCGGCCGATATCCCGCTTCGCGGATGCGCGCGAGGGCCCGCGCCGTGCCGGGAGGCAGCTGGAGCCTCGGCCATTCCACGAGCACGAACGACGTGCCGGCCATCCGGATACGGGGGTCGGACAAGTCCGCCTCGGGGACGTCGAGGCAGACCTCGTGGCCACGACGGAACTCGACCTCCGGGAAGCTCTCCCGGATCGCTTCGGCCGCCCGCTCCCAGGCCCTCGTCACCGCGCCCAATCTACTCTCCAGCCGAGCGGGATCGAGCGTGAGACTCGCCTCGATGTGCGGCGTCGTGATGATCCTGCGAATGCCGAGTCGCGTCATCCGCTCGACCGACTCGATCACCGACTTGAGATCGCGCGCGCCGTCATCCACGCCCGGCACGAGGTGGTTGTGGACGTCGACGAGCGCGGTGGGATCCGGGCGATTCACCGGAGCCGGCCTCAGAGGCTCGCGGACGCGAGGATGCGGCGGAGCGCGCCCGGGGGGTCTCGGGTTTCCAGAGCAGCCTCGCACGCATACGTGATCAGCGCGTCGGCCTCGAGCAGGCGAAACGCGCTCTCGCGCACGCGCCCGGGCCGGGCTCGGGCCTGGCTCAACCGCTCGCGCGCGATGTCAGACAGCGCTGCGTCGAACGCGCTGCCATCTCCCTCTACCCGCATCCGCTCCGCGAGGCCGGCGGGCGGTGCCGGCCGGCGACTCTCGATCCACTCCGTGAGCGCCGTCAACTCACACCCCCCGCGAGCAGCTCGCGCACAGTCACCACGCCCGCGGCGAGCGCCTCATCGACCCTGGTGGGATCCTCGACGCCGGCCTGGGCCATGTGGGGACGTCCACCCCCTCGCCCTCCGACGATCGCACCCACCCGGCGCACGATCGCGTCCGCGCGCACACCGCGTCGGATGAGGTCGTCGGTCACGAATGCGAAGATCGCCTGCTTCTCGCCCGGCAGCTCCGCGGCGAGCACAGCCACACCCTGGTGATCGCCCGCGAGAAACGCATCCCCCCACTTCCGCGCGTCGTCGGCTCCCCGAGCCTTCAGCCGCAGGCCGCGATACTTCGCCGTCGCCCCTCCCGGGAGCGTCAGCGTCTCCGTCGCCACGTCGACCTCCCCCGCACCGCCACCCGCGCGTAGCTCGTCGATCAAGGACTCGAGCGCGGCCCTTTCCGCCAGAATCTGCTCGGCGCGGTTGATCAGGTTCTCGGGAGCGGTCTTCAGCGTCTGCGCGACCTCGACCAGCGTCTGCTCCTTCGCCGCGAGATGGCGGAACGCGCCCCGCCCCGTGAGCGCCTCCACACGGCGCACCCCCGCCGCGACGCCTCCCTCGCTCACCAACCGAAAAAGCCCGATTTCGCCGGTCGCGCCGGCGTGCGTCCCGCCGCAGAGCTCCATGCTCACGCCCGGAATGCTCACGACGCGCACCTCGTCTCCGTACTTCTCGCCGAAAAGCGCCATCGCTCCAGACTTCACCGCGTCGGCATACTTGCGATGATCGATCTGCACGGGATGGTTCGCCCACACGCCCTCGTTCACGATCTCCTCGACGCGCCTGCGCTCCTCCGGACTCATCGGCGCGTTGTGCGCGAAGTCGAAGCGGAGGCGGTCCGGGGCGACGAGCGAGCCGCGCTGTACGACGTGATTCCCGAGCACGGAGCGGAGCGCTGCGTGCAGGAGGTGTGTCGCGGTGTGGTTGCGGATCGTATCCGCTCGAGTGGACGGGTCCACCTGCGCCACCACCTCGAGTCGCACCGGGCCCGTGGGGAAGGTACCCGTCACCGGACCGGAGACGGCGGTCCGCCCACCGACCTTGGCGACATCGGTGACGCGAAGCACCCACCCTTCGCCGCGCACCTCGCCGACGTCCGATACCTGGCCACCGCTCTCGACGTAGAACGGGTTCTCGCGGAGCACCAGCCCGACCCGCTGGCCGTCCACGCGGTACGCCAGCACGTCGGTGCGCGCAGACAGCGTGTCGTACCCGACGAACGACTGGTCCTTTTCCGACAGCGTGGTCCAGCTCTCGTCGCCCGCAGCCGCCCCCATGATCGGCTGGCTCGCCGCGCGATCGGCCCTCGACCGTGAGCGCTGCTCGTCGAGCGCACGCTCGAAGCCCGCCACGTCCACGGTGTAGCCGCGTTCGGCCGCCATCAACTCCGTGAGATCGAGCGGGAATCCGAACGTGTCGTAGAGCTTGAAGGCCTCGTCCCCCGGGATCGTGCCGCTCTTCCCGGAGGCGAGCTCCTCGAAACGCGACATACCCCCCTCGATGGTGGCGAGAAAGCGCTCCTCCTCCGCGCGTGTGGAGGAGATCACATGACCCCGGCGCTCCTCGAGGTCCGCGTACGTGCCGCCCATGGTGTCGATGACCGCTTCGACGACGCCCACCAGCGTGGGCTCGCGGCGACCGAGCAGCCAGGCGTGGCGCACCGCACGACGGAGGATCCTACGCAGCACGTAGCCCCGACCCTCGCTGGACGGGAAGACCCCGTCGGCAAGCAAGAACGCGACCGCGCGCGCATGGTCCGCGAGCACGCGGTAGCTCACCGCTCGCTCGGAGGTTCGGTCGTAGGGCTGCTCGACCAACTCCGCCACGCGTGCGAGCAAGGGCGCGAACACGTCCGCGTGGAATACCGAGTCGGCACCCTGCATGACCGCCGCGAGCCGCTCGAGCCCCGCGCCGGTGTCTACGCACGGCGCCGGAAGCGGATGCAGCACCCCCTGCGGGTCCCGGTCGTACTGCATGAAGACCAAGTTCCAGAGCTCCACGATCGTGCCCGAGGAGTTCAGGGTCACGAACTCGTCGGTACTCGGGGTGTGCGACCGGTCGGCCCGTAGGTCGTAGTGCAGCTCCGAGCAGGGGCCGCACGGGCCCACGTCGGCCATCTGCCAGAAGTTGTCCTTGTCGCCGAGCCGATGGATGCGGTTCTTGGGGAGGCCCACTTCACCAGCCCAGAGCTCGGCCGCCTCGTCGTCGGTGTGGTGCACCGTCGCGAAGAACCGGTCCGGGTCGAGCCCGTACACCTTCGTCATCAGCTCCCAGGCGAAGCCGATCGCATCCTTCTTGAAGTAGTCGCCGAACGAGAAGTTGCCGAGCATCTCGAAGAACGTGAGGTGCCGAGCCGTGCGGCCGACCTCCTCCAAGTCGTTGTGCTTGCCCCCCGCGCGCACGCACTTCTGCGATGTGGCGGCGCGTGCGACGCCGATCCAGTCCTCTCCGAGGAAGACCCGCTTGAACTGAACCATGCCCGCGTTCGTGAACAGCAGCGTCGGATCGTTCGCCGGGACGAGCGAGGAGCTGGGGAGCACGGAGTGGCCGTGCGCCCGGAAGTACTCGAGGAACTGACTGCGGATCTCGGCGGTCTTCATGGCCTCGCTGGGATGGCGGAAGACCGGAACAATAATCGGGGGAAGCCGTTACCGAGAGGGCCGGAGCGTACGCCCGTCGCCGCGTGAACGTCGACGAGGCCGCGAGCCCACCCTGGGCCCACGGCCTCGACCGTCGTCGAAGCGCCTGCCTCTACTCTTCGATGCTCTCGAACGACTCGTCGGACGAGCCGCCGCCCCCACCCCGCCGCGGCTCCGCCGCCGCACCGAGCGCCGCGCGCACGCGCGCCTCGATCTCGGTCGCGATGTCGGGGTTCTCGGCCAGGAAGACCCTGGTGTTCTCTTTGCCCTGGCCCAGACGCATGTCGCCGTAGGAGAACCAGGAGCCGGACTTGTCGAGAATGCGGTGCTCGACGCCCAGGTCGACGAGCAGGCTGCTGTGGCTGACGCCCTCGTTGTATATGATGTCGAACTCGACCTGGCGGAAGGGCGGCGCGCACTTGTTCTTGACCACCTTCACGCGCGTGCGATTCCCGGTCACTTCCTGCCCGTCCTTGATCGCTCCGATACGTCGGATGTCGAGTCGGATCGAGGCGTAGAACTTCAGCGCCCGTCCGCCCGAGGTGGTCTCCGGACTACCGAACATGACGCCCACCTTCTCGCGAATCTGGTTGGTGAAGATGACCGACGTGTTCGAACGGTTCACCGCGCCCGTGAGCTTACGGAGCGCCTGGCTCATGAGGCGCGCCTGGAGGCCGACGTGCGTGTCGCCCATCTCGCCCTCGATCTCGGCGCGGGGCACGAGCGCGGCCACCGAGTCGATCACCACGACGTCGATGGCGTTGGAGCGGATGAGCACCTCGGCGATCTCGAGCGCCTGCTCGCCCGTGTCCGGCTGCGAGACGAGGAGGTTGTCGACGTCCACGCCGAGCTTCCTCGCGTAGTTCACGTCGAGCGCGTGCTCGGCGTCGATGAATGCCGCGATGCCGCCTGCGCGCTGGGCGTTGGCGATCACCTGCAAGCAGATCGTCGTCTTGCCCGAGGACTCCGGTCCGTAAATCTCGCTGATCCTGCCTCGCGGAATCCCGCCGATCCCGATCGCGGCGTCGAGGTTGATCGCGCCCGTGGAGATGGCTTCGATGACGGCGGAAGCGCCGTCTTCGCCCATCCGCATGATCGCGCCCTTCCCGTACGAGCGCTCGATCTGGGAGAGCGCCGTGTCGAGAGCCTTCTTCTTCTGGTCGGCCTTCTTCGGGTCCGACTTGGTGTCGCTCATCTTCTTGTCACCGACTCTGTCGCTGGCTCGTGGATCGGTCGCTTGGACGCTCGCCATCTCCCCTCCGTGTAGGCTTCTGTGGGCCCTGGATGCGGGGTTCCGGCACCCAAGGTACTAGACCCGAAGAGAAAGCGAAAGTCCGACGTTTCTCTTCGATCGAAGCCAAGCTTACGAAGCGCGGCGGGACCTTGGAATGTGTCTTCCGGACGTCACTCTTGCGACCCGTCTTTCACGTTTGACAGGTTAGGGATGCCCCCCCAGGCACAACGCCGGAAGCGAATGGAAACGCCGACCAGTACTCGCTCCCGCCTTCGCTTCGATCGCCTCGACCACACCACGACCCCCGACGGGTCGGGGCGGGTCTCCGTGCGGCTCGAGTGGGGCGGGGAGATGTACGAGGGAACCGTGCCCTGCCTCGAGACGCAGCAGGGCATCATCCGGGCCGCCTCACAGGCCGCGTTGCGTGCCACCCTCGCTTCCCGACCCAAGAACGGAAACGGCCATGGGCTCGCGCTCGAGGTCGGCGGGGTGAAGGCCGTCAAGGCGTTCGACGGCTGGGTCGTAGTGACGCGGCTCAACGGCTCGCGCGGCGACGAGAAGATGAGGCTGCTCGGCGCCGCACCCTGCGAGGGCGAGGACGATCTCCCAAACGCGGCGGTGAAAGCGGTGTTGAACGCGAGCAACCGTGTGATGGAGCATCCGATCGCGCGGTAGATTCTTCATCGAGCGAGGCGCGTCCGGCGTTCTCGTACGAGCCTGAACCGAGAACGCGGCACGCAGTGGCCCTTCCTTCCACGATCTACACGTTCGAGATCGAGTTGTCCGACATCGATCGCGGTGTGTACGAAGCGCTGGCCCTCAAGGTGGCGCGGCACCCCTCCGAGACGGAGGAGTACCTCGTCACGCGCGTACTGGCCTACTGCCTCGAGTGCACGGAGGGGCTGACGTTCTCCCGTGGGCTCGCCGAGCCCGACGAGCCCGCGCTCGCGGTGCGCGACCTGACGGGCGCTCTGGTCAGCTGGATCGAGGTCGGTTCGCCCGACGCCGACCGGTTGCACAAGGCCAGCAAGGCGGCTCCGCGCGTCGTGGTCTATACCCATAGGGAGGCCCGGCATCTCCAACGCGCGCTGGCCGGTGAGCGGATCCACCGCGGTGACCAACTCGAGATCTACGCGATCGACCGCGGGCTGCTGGCCGAGCTCACGAGCCGCTTGGAGCGCAGGATGACGCTCGGCGTCTCCATCACGGATCGACACGTGTTCGTGACGTTGGAGGGGCAGACGTTGGAGGGCGTCGTGGAGCGGGTCGAGCTCGTCGAGGCGTAGGCGTCGCGTCAGGAACGGTCGGGATCCGTGGGATCGACGGGCAAGCTCGAACGCGCTTCCGTCGGAGAACCTGAGGGCCGTGAAGTGCCCTCCGCACCCCTCACACGTGAATGATCTCGCCCTTCAGCGACCACGTGATGGCCAGCACGTCCTTTCGCGTCTGCTCATCGATGCCCAACACCGTCAACGAATCGATGATGTCGTCGACGGCCGCCATGTACTCCGCCGGACTGATGTTCATGCCCGTGTGCGCGCTCCTCATGTCACGACCGGTGTAGCGCTGGGGGCCGCCGCTTCCCAGCTCGAGGAAGCGCGCCAAGTGCACCTTCAACGCCTCCAACTTCTCGGGCGGCTCCAGAAAGGGCCGGAACCGCGCGTTGATGGTGACGTTCTCCAGATGACGGGTCGCTACCTCGTCGACGATGCGCTCGATACCCGACGAACCGCCCAGCCTCTCGAACAGTGACTGCGCCTCCATGGACTGCCTCCTTTGGTGGTCGTTGTGGCTCACGTCACGCCTTCACTGCGACGAAGTAGAAGTCGAGCATCTGACCGAGCGGGCTGCGGCTCCGACGCAGGCGGCTACGGAGCGCCGCTCCTTCCCAACAATTGACGAGCAGATCCGCGAGCTCGCGCGGCTCGATTCCCTCGCGCAGCTCGCCGCGCGCGTCGGCCCGCTCCAGGGCGGTCGTGAAAGCCCCCGCGATGACGTTGAAGCACTCCTCGACCTTACTTCGGAACGCGGGACTGATCCCCGACAGCTCCTGCCCCAGTCCACCGAGCAGGCAACCGAGATAACCGTCTCCCTCGTACCCGTCGGCCACCAGCTCGAAGAAACGGCGAATCTGGTCGAGCGGCTCTCGACGGTGGTCGCTGAACGCCGCCTCGAGTGCGACATGCACGTTCTGCATGTAGAAGTCGATGGCCTGGAGGCCGAAGTCTTCCTTGCTGGAGAAGTGATGGTAGAAGGACCCTTTCGGAACCCCGGCGCGCTCGAGCAGGGTGGCGACTCCGAGATCCGAGTAGCCGTGCTTCAGCAGGAGCGGGAGACCCAGCTCCAGGAGCCGCTGTTTGGTGGGTATGGACGCCATGGGGCGGTGCGCGGGTGATTCGTGTACCCAAGACTAGACCGATCGGTCTAGTCCGTCAACCGCCCCTACCGTATCCCGCGCTCGTACCTCGCCCACTGCCCCGGACGCACGGGGATGAACAGGACCACGAACGGTCGCTCGGCCACACGATCCGCGAAGACGGGCACCCCTTGGTGGACCCCCACGCGCGCGATCTGATTGCAGTCGATGGGGAACGTCCCCGGCACCTGGCCGAAGTCTGCGCCCTCGAAGGTCACCACCGCGTTGCCATCGTACCAGAACATTCCGCCCGCGTAGCCCCCTGCGAAGGTCATCGCCGGGCGCAGCGAGCCGAGCGGCGTGAACGTCGGGGCGATCAGCGTGTCACCCGCGGCGGTGAGCCGGAGCGGGATGTTCTGGCCGGTGGATAGGCAGATTGCGATGTCCTCGCCCTGGGGAACCGGCGGCGCGGTCGGACCCGCCACGATTACGGTGTCGGGGGGCGGAGCCGGAATGCGGATCGTATCCGGCTCCACGCGCCGCATCATCTGCGGACGACAACGGAGATTCCGGTGGCCCGGACATACGGCGACGGAGACCGCGATGCCGACCTTTCCCTTCTGGTACTGCGAGTAGTGTCCGCCCGCCGGCTCGGCGTGGTTGGATGCGAGCCAGTGGATGCCCGCGCGCCACCCCTCCCAGTCGAAGTGCGCCCCGACGTTCACGTCGAAGCCGTTGTGCTCCGCCATCACGGTCAGCATCGAAGCCGGCGTGGTGCGGAAGTTCACGGACGTGCCGTAGAACCACCCGTTCGCGTTGCCGTCGCCGTAGAAGTCGAGCGCGCCGCCCGACTTGAACATCCCGCCGCCGTATCCGAGCGTGAACGTGACGTCGTTCTCCCAGATTCGCCCTCCGCCGTCGAACCCGCGTAGGTATGCGGTGGCGACGCCGTACGCCGTCAGGTTCGCACCGTCCGTGTAGGCGCGAGCGAGCCGCGGATCGGAGATACCCAGTCGGCTCGGCGCGTACCGTGCGCCGTCCGCGAAGTCGGGGCTGGTGAGGTAGCGCGCACCGACGGCGAACCCGAGTCCCTGATCGATCGGCTCCCACAGCCGCACTCGACCGAAGAGTCCCAAGACCTTTCCGCCGACATCCTCGCCCTTCAGGGACTGGACCGAGATGCCCGCTTCGCCGCGGTCGAAGAGGCCCGTCGCCGCGGAGGCATCCCAATGGTAGGACGAGGCCGCCGGGCCGAACCCGACGGTGGCGCCGGTGCCGTCCACGACGGCAGTCCGGTCGAGCCCGACCCAGAACCCCGAATAGGTCGCGGTCGACATCATGTGGGGCAGCACGCTCGATACGGGGATGTCCAGCAAGCCGGACCCGTACCGGAGCGTGCTCGGCATGGTTGGCGTCTGTGCGCCGCTCGGTTCCTGGCCACTCGCGGCGTTGGGTGGTACGAGCGCGAGCGCGCCCAGGAGGGCGAGCAGTCCGAGGCGGACGGCACCCGGTGAGGGCGTCAGGCGAGCGCGGTCCAACCCCACGCTACTTGCCCAACCGCTCCTGCACGTCCTTCAGCCGCCTTCCGATCGAGATCACCCAGCCGAGGACGAGCAGAATCACGACCGTGTAAGCGATGAAGACGTGCCAATAGGCGCGCAGACCGCCGACGCCGGCCGCACCGGCGGACGCCTGGGCGGCAACGTCCGAGGACGCGACCGCGAGGAGGAAAGGGAGAAGGAGGGCGACGCTGGACAGCTTCACGAGTCTGGACATGGGCGGTTGCGTTCAGGCGGCGCGGCGGGCGCGCAGTTGGAGCTCGTGGCGCGCTCCTTCGAGCGCGTAGCGGAGCATGAAGAGTCCGGTGAAGAGCACGGTGAAGACCCCGACGCTCGTGAGCAGCAGCGTGAGCATGTCCCCCGGGAGCGCCGGCCCCTGGGCGTTGATGACCACGGGCTCGGGATGAAGCGAGCGGAACCAGAGCACGCTCAGGTGGATGAACGGGATCAGGAGCGCGCCGACGATCGCGACGACGGCGCTGAAGCGCTTCCCCTGCTCCGGGTTGTCCGTGGAGTTACGCACCATGAAGTACCCGAGGAAGATGAACCAGAGCAGGAGCGTCAGCGTCAGTCGTGGCTCCCAGGTCCAGTACGTGCCCCAGGCGATCCTCCCCCACAGGGGCCCCGTGATCAACATGATCGTCCCGAACACCATGCCCCCCTCTGCCGCGCTCTGCGCCGCCCAATCCAGGCGCTCGTCCCGCAGCCAGAGGTACATCGCGCTCGTGAGCGCCGCGATGCCGAAGCCGAGGAAGCTCGTCCACGCGGCGGGCGGGTGCACGTAGAAGATGCGCTGCACGATGCCTTGGCTCGCTTCGGTCGACACCCAGAAGAACGAGAGCCAGTAGACGAGGCCGAGTCCGAGCAGGCCGAGGGTGGCGAACAAGACCCCCGCGCGACGAATTCCCGTGATTGACATCAATCCTCCACGACGAAGCGAAAGAGCCCCGCACCCGCGGCGAGCGCGACGATCGCGAACGCGGCAAGCATCCTGAGATTCCCGGCGACCTCGGCGATGGGACGACCGGCGAGCAGCCTGCCCGTCGCCCCCGCGCCGTAGATCACCATGGGAACGAGAAGCGGAAAGACCAAGATCGGCAACACCGTCTCCCCCATCCTCGTGCCGGATGAGACGGCCGCGAACAGCGTCCCCAAGGCGACGAAGCCGAGCGCGCCCAGCCCGAGCGCGAGCAGCACCGCCGCGGGATTCGCGCCCATCTCGAGCCCGAAGAAGAGCATGAACACACCCAGCACGAGCAGCGCCACGGCGTAGAGCAGCGCGAAGTTCGATATCGCCTTGCCGAGAAAGATGGCGTCCTTGGGAGCGGGCGACATGAGGACGCCCTGGAGCGCCCCGTCCTCGCCCTCGAGGTGGAAGGTGCGCCCGATGCCGAGCAGGCCGTCGAACACCAGCGTCATCCAGATGAGCCCGGCGGCGACGTCCTGGGCCCGGACGAGGCTCCGGTCCGTCGAGAAGTTGAAGAGCACGCCGGCGAGCACCGCGAACGCGGCCATCGCGGCGATGCGCTCGCGCGTCCGTATCTCGAGGAGCAGATCCTTCCACACGATCACGCCGACCTGACGCAGGTAGAGGCTCACGCGCGTCCTCCCACCCGTTCGTCGACGACTCGGTGATAGAGCTGCTCGAAGGCACGCTCCTCGATCTCGGCCCGCGAGCCTTCCCACGCGAGGCGACCCCGTACCTGAATCGCGACGCGCGTCGCGAGCGCGAGCCCCTCGCTCAGATTGTGTGTGACCATCACCACTGTGCGCAGGTCGCTCCGGAGCTCCTGGAGCACGCCGCGCAGCACCGCGGCCGCGGCGGGGTCCAGGCCGGTGTACGGCTCGTCGAGCAGCACGAGGTCGGGGTCGGCCAGGAGCGCGCGAGCGCGCGCGAGGCGCTGGCGCATCCCGTGCGAGAGCTTGCGGACCTGGAAGCCCGCGCGGTCGGCGAGCCCAACGCGCTCGAGCCGAGCCGCGATCCGACGGTCGAGGTCCTCGAGCCCGAAGAGCTTGCCGTAGAAGCGGAGGTTCTCCTCGGCGGTGAGCTGCGGATAGAGGAAGCCCTGGTGGGAGAGCATGCCCACCCGCCTCCGCCATTCGCCGTCCGAGAAGTCCAGCGGCACTCCGCCGATGGATACGGTCCCGCTCGTGGCCCTCATCGCACCGCCGAGCATCTTCAGTAGCGAGGATTTTCCCGCTCCGTTCGGTCCGAAGATGGTGAGGAACTCGCCCGCCCCGAGGGCGAGGTCGATGCCGTTGACCGCGACGACGGGACCATACTCGCGGACGAGCCCCCGCGCCTCGACGACGGCCTGGAGCGCGGTCGGTGTCACGGACCGCGCCGGCTCCGTGACGAGGATCACCGCCTGCTCGCCTGGCCGGCGGCGTGCGCCTCGAGCGCGTGGCCGCACGCCGAGCAGAATCGGCTCCCCTTCTCGTTCGCGTAGCCGCACTCGGTGCACATTTCCCCGCTTCGGAGCCCATCTCGCACGCGTGCGATCTCGGCCTCGATGTCTGCGTCGGACCCACCCGCACCGGCGACCCTCGCGGCCTCGTCCGCCTCGAGCGCGGCGAGCGCCTCGGCGGTGAGTTGGCTCTTGAGCGACCGATAGTCGTCCTGGTCCAGCTTACCCGCGAGGAAGTCGTACTCGACGTCGCGGAGCGCGAGCAGGGCCACGCGCTTGCGCGCCTCGGTCTCGGTGAGCTCGCTGTCTTCGCGCTCCATCGATGCGTGCAGGCCCTTCACCACCGGCTGCATGATGAAGAGGAGGACCGCCGCGACGACCAGCGCCACGCCCACGATCGTCACGGGTTCTCCCGGACCTGAGTCAGTCCGCTGCCCCGGCGGTGGCGGGCTCGCCCTCGGGCTCCGTCCCGGCCTCCTCGAGCCGGCGCCGGTCCACGCTCGGCCAGAGCGCGATGAGTGTGCCGGCGATGAGGGTGAGGCAGCCGAGCCAGATCCAACTCACGAGGGGCTTGATCAGCACCTGGAGGTCGAGTCCCTGCGCCTCGGAGTCCGCGCTCACAGCGCCGTTGATATCGTCGAGCGCGGAAAGGATCAGGTACAGGTCCTCGAGCGGATACGACTTGATGCCCACCTCGGTCATGGGCGGGCTGCCGTCTTCCTGCGTCGTGTACCGGCGCTTCTCCGTCGTGAGGATCCCCTGCGGATCGCCGTCACGCTCCACCGATACCGTGGCGATCGCCTGCCAGAGGAGATTGCGCTGCCCGTTGGCGAGCGACACCGAGAGGCCCTCGTACGTGAGCTGATAGGTGTGCCCCATCGGCGAGCTCACCTCGGCGACGTCGCCGGGCACCATGTGGATGCGCTCGTCGACATTGTACGCGGCACCCGCGAACGCCATGAAGATCATCACGATCCCCACGTGCACGATGTAGCCGCCCCAGCGGCGGCGGTTGCGTGACACGAGGTGGAAGAGCGCGGTGGCGTACCCCTCTCCCTCGATGCGCGCGCGCGCGCGGGTCCCCTTCCAGAACTCGGTGAAGATGATCGTCAGCACGAACGCGCTGATGCCCCACGTCGTGAGCGCGAGTGCATGCCGGGCCCCGGAGGCCCAGAGCGCGCCGGCGACCACGAGACCCACGATCACAGGCGTGGCGAAGTTGCGCTGCAGGTTCTTCTTGGTCGCGCGCCGCCACGCGATGACCGGCCCGATGCCGGTGAGCGCGAGCAGGACGAGCCCGATCGGGAAGTTCACGCGCTGGAAGAACGGCGGCCCCACGCTGATCTGCTGGCCCGTCACGCCCTCGGAGATGAGCGGGAACATCGTTCCCCACATCACCGTGAACGCGGCCCCGATGAACATCAGGTTGTTGAAGAGGAACGCCGACTCGCGCGAGACGAACGACTCGATCTGGTTCTCGGATCGGAGCGAGGGGAGCCGGTACAGGATCAGAATGATCGACGCCGCCAGAACCGACCCCATGAAGCCCAGGAAGATGTAGGCGATCTTGAGCTCTTGCGCGAACGAGTGCACGGACTCGATGAGCCCGGAGCGCGTGAGGAACGTCGCGAAGATCGTGAGAATGAACGTCATGAGCACGAGCGACATGTTCCAGACCTTCAACATGCCGCGGTTCTCTTGGATCTGGATCGAGTGCAGGAACGCGGTCGCGGTGAGCCACGGGAGCAACGACGCGTTCTCGACCGGATCCCAGAACCAGTAACCGCCCCAGCCGAGCTCCTCGTACGCCCAGCGCATCCCCATCACGATGCCGACGGAGAGGAAGAGCCAGCTCACGAGGATCCAGCGCCGCGTCAGCTGGATCCAGCGCGAGTCGAGGCGGCCGGACAGCAGCGCCGCCATCGCGAACGCGAACGGGATCGTGAACGCCGTGAACCCGAGGTACAGCGTCGGCGGGTGGATCGTCATCCAGTAGTTCTGGAGCTGCGGGTTCAGCCCCTGGCCGTTCGCCGGCGTGAAGCCGAGCCGCTCGTACGGGTTCACGTCCGCGAAGAGGAGGACGACGATGAAGAACGTGAGGATCGTCTGGAGCACGCCCGCGACGTAGGGCATGAACTCGCGATTCTTCGCTCGGTTCATGAAGACCGCGAGCGAGGAGAAGAACCCCAGCAGAAGCGCCCAGAAGAGGAGCGAGCCGCGCTGACCGGCCCAGAGGCCGGTGATCTTGTAGAAGAGCTCGAGCTCGCGGTTCGAGTAGTTCGCGACGTAGTAGAAGTCGAACCGGTCGGTCAGGAACGAAGTCACGATCCCGGCCGAAGCCAGGATCAGCAGACCGAAGACCGCGTGGACGCTACGCTCTGCGCTTAGAACGAGGTCGCCGCGCTGGGTTCGGCCCCCGGTGTAGCCGAGGACCATCCCCCACAAGGCGACCGGCAGAGAGATCCAAAGAGCGAACTCTCCGAGGAGCGTCACCCGGCCAGATCCTCGGGAGCGGCCTCGTACCGGCTACCGCACTTCGTGAGCATCGTCGTCGCCTCGAAGACGCCGTCCTCACGGAGGCGTCCCTCGAGCACCACCTCGACCTCGTCGGTGAACGTGTCGGGGAGCGCGTCGCGGAACTCGACCGGGAAGGTGACCGACGTGTCCGCGAGGTCGTGCACGAGGAAGACATGGAGGAGCTCACCACCGACGCGCTGGTAGCTGCCCTTCACGACCTGCCCGGAGACCTTCACGCCCACATCGCGGAAGGTCGGATCGGCCTCGACGCGCTGCATGAGCTCGACCGGCGTGAGGTAGTAGACCATCGTCTCGCTCACGCCCGTCCAGATCAGGTACGTCACCACCGCGGCCACACCGACCAGGCCCACCATGAATCGACCGTTCTTCTTCATGTCCGCCTCCCGTGGGGTAACGCCCTGATACGAGGCCCAATCTAGTCGGCCCGCCTCGGATGCGACCAGTCCGGAAAACCCCGTACTCCGTCCTCCTGACTGGCCCGGAAGCCGTGTCGGGAGCGGGTTCTCGTACCCAGGGGACACCGGGGTGTTCGAAGCGGTTGAGGCGACTGCCCCCCGGATCCGGGCTGCACTCCGACGCCGGCCCCGTGCAACCGGAGCTCGAGGTATCGGTACCGGGCTGGTCGAGGACCTTCTGCCGCGGCTCGCGAACCCGGGCGCTGCCCCGACTCCCGGCGTCGAGGATCGGTAGGGCCCAGGTACATCTCGCTAGACGCGCACGTCCCGCGCCCAATGGATCGCCGCCCGCACCGCCCGCCCCCACTCTTCCCTGAGCCGCGCGGCGTCTGCAGAAGCCATCGCGGGCTCGAAGCGGCGCGGCTCACCCTGAGCGGCGAGGAAATCCTCACCGCTCGCCCAGACGCCGGTCGCGAGCCCGGCGAGCCCCGCGGCTCCGAGCGCGGTCGTCTCGACGAGCGCGGAACGCCGGACGGGCACACCCAGAACGCCCGCCTGGAACGTCATGAGCCAGTCGTTCAGCGCCGCGCCGCCGTCCACGCGCAGCTCCGCGAGCGGAACGCCCGAGTCGGCCTCCATGGCGGAGAGGACTTCCGCAGTGCCGTACGCCATCGCCTCGAGCGCGGCGCGCACGACGTGCGCGCGCGACGCGCCCCGCGTGAGGCCCACGAGCATCCCGCGTGCCTCCGGTTCCCAATGCGGCGCGCCGAGCCCCACGAACGCGGGCACGAAGTAGACGCCCGCATTGTCCTCGATCGAGCGCGCCAGCGCCTCCGACTCGTCGGCGCGCGTGACGATGCCCAGCATGTCGCGGAGCCACTGGATCGCGGCTCCCGCGATGAAGACGGAGCCCTCGAGCGCGTACGCCGCACCGCCGTGTTCGTCGCAGGCGGCGGTCGTGAGGAGGCCGTGCTTCGACCCCACAGGCTCGGAGCCGGTATGCAGCAACAGGAAGGCGCCGGTGCCGTACGTGTTCTTGGCGAGCCCCTGCGTCCAGCACCCCTGGCCGAAGAGCGCGGACTGCTGGTCGCCTGCGACGCCCGCGATCGGCACGTCGAGGCCCAGGTGGTCGCCGACGGCCGTGCCGAAGTCGCCCGAGCTCGGGCGCACCTCGGGCAGGAGCGCGCGCGGGACGCCGAGCAACTCCAGCGCCCACGGATCCCAGGAGCGCTCGTGCAGATTGTAGAGCATCGTGCGCGAGGCGTTCGTCGGATCGGTCGCGTGCGTCGCCCCGTTTGTCAGCCGCGCGACGAGCCACGAGTCGATCGTGCCCACCGCCAGGTCTCCGCGCTCGGCGCGTCCCCGCAGGTCGGGACGTTGCTCGAGGAGCCACGCGATCTTGGTGCCTGAGAAGTACGGATCGAGC
>CAZBCN010000047.1:0-26200 GCA_964490285.1 uncultured Gemmatimonas sp.
AGCCGTGGGGGATTCCCCGACAAACATCAGCGACATCTACTCGGTACTCCCTGTACTTCGCCGAGCCTATGTTGCGACCCGGACTCGATCACCCGAGCGTACGGCCTGCTCGGGCGAGCGGCAAGCCCGGGCGGCCGACGAGAGTGGCCGGGCCAGGGGCCCATGGGGCGGACGACGATGTCGACGACCAGCGATCGCAAACCGTATCAGGACGGCGGGCCGACCCCGCTCGAGGAGCTCCTCGCCTGCGAGCAGGATCTCACCGAGCGGCTCGCGGGTGCCCAGGCGGAGGCGCGCCGGCTGGTGGAAGCGGCGCGAGCGGACGCCGCGCGAGCGCGGGCGGAGCTGGAGGCGTCGCTCGAGGCAGAGTCCCAGCGCGTGCGCGCGCAGATCCACGCGGACACACAGACGTCCGTGAGAGAGATCTCCGCGCGGGCGCGCGAGCGCGTCGCGAGCTACGAGAGCGTAACGCAAGAGCGCGTCGCGCGACTGGCCGACCATGCGTTTCGGCGCCTCGTCGGTGCCGAGGGCGAGCCGTGATCCTCCCGATGTCGAAGGTGCGGATCCTAGGCCCCCGCGGCCTGCTTGCCGAGGTGCTGCCGATCCTACAGGACTTCGGGCAGCTGCACCTGACCCCTCCCCACGAGACTCGCGGTCTGACGGTGGTCCACGCGGGCGACGAGGACGCGCGGCGGAGCCGACACTTCGCTCGACTGCGGGACGTCGTGCGTGCCGCCATCGACGTGGCCGGCGCTGCCACCGGGCCGAGACGGAGCATCGGGCGTGCGGAGCGTTCGGAGCTGGCCGCCTGGGCGCGGCTCGCGCGGAGCGTACGCCGCGAAGGCCAGGGCCTACGCGCCAAACGCGTCGCGCTCGAGGAGGAGCGGGCCTTCCTGGGGCGGTACCGCCGGTTCTTCGGCTCCTTTCAGGCGCTCGCCCAGGCCGCGGCGCGGTGGCCGGATGCCGGTGCGCACCACGTTATCCTCCCCCGGGGTGGCGAGAGGGCTCTCGCCCGACTCCGCGAGGGGCTTCGCGAGCTGCTCGGCGAGGACTTCGAGATCTGGTCGCGCGAGATCGAGACGGGGGAGACGGGCGTGCTCATCCTCGTGCCGAGAGCCTCCGACGAACGCCTCGAGGAGCTGTTCCGATCGGCGCGGGTGCAGGAGGTCGAGCTGCCCGGTGCGGCCGAGGGCGCGGCGCCCGCGGACGCGATGACGCGCATCGTCGACCGCTTCGAGGCCATTCCCGGGGAGATCCGGAGGATCGACGCATCGCTCGCCCGGCTCGCGACTCGTCACGGTCAGAAGCTGCGTGAGGCCGAAGCCTGGCTCGTCGACGCGCTCGCCAGACTCGACGCGGCAGAGCAGGCCGCCGCCACGGACCACGCCTTCGTTCTGGAGGGGTGGCTCCCGAGCAGTCAGACGGCTGCGCTGCGGAAGCAGCTCGAGTCTTCGCTCGGGGGCACGGCGGTGGTCGAGGAGCTCTCGCGCGAGGAGTGGGTGGGCGAGCGCGTACCGGTGGTTCTGCGCAACCCCCGCCTGTTCCGCCCGTTCGAGGTGCTCGTGAGGCTCCTGCCGCTCCCGCGCTACGGGAGCATCGACCCGACACCCTTCCTCGCGATCTTCTTCCCGATGTTCTTCGGGCTCGTGCTCGGAGACGTGGGCTACGGACTCATTCTCACCGCCTTCGCTCTCGTGCTCCGGCATCGGTC
The DNA here is from genome assembly GCA_964490285.1 of uncultured Gemmatimonas sp. Taxonomy (GTDB): domain Bacteria; phylum Gemmatimonadota; class Gemmatimonadetes; order Longimicrobiales; family Gaopeijiaceae; genus UBA2982. The sequence continues at coordinate 1,712 of CAZBCN010000047.1, forward strand.
GCCGGTCGGCAGCACGGGCCGCTCGCTTGCCGAGATCGCCGGCGCTTGTGCCGCGTTCACGGTCATCTTCGGCTTCCTCTACGGAGAGCTCTTCGGAAATGCCGGCGCGCGCTGGTTCGGCCTGCGCGCGCTCGCCCTGCAACGTGAGGAGGCACTCCTACCGTTCCTCGGCCTCGCGCTCGCCATCGGCGTGGTGCATACGCTACTCGGGCTGGTGCTCAACCTGGTCACCAAGCTCCGCCAAGGCGCGCGGGCAGCCGTGGGTCCGGGGGTGACGCTCGTCATGGTGGTGCTGATCGTTCTCGTGCTGCTGGCGGCGGCCGGCGTTCTGCCCCGCGAGTTCTTCACGCCGTCGGTCCTGCTCGTGCTCGCCCTCTTTCCGGTGCTCGTCATCGTCGAGGGGATTCTCGGGCCGACGGAGCTGCTCTCCACCTTGGGCCACATCCTCTCGTACGCGCGCGTGATGGCGGTGGGAACCGCTTCCGTCATGATGGCGGCCGCGGCCAACCGGATGGTGGGCGCGATGGGGAGCGTGCTGGTGGGCTCGCTGTTCGCGTTGCTCTTCCATCTCGTCAACTTCGCGCTCGGCGTGTTCAGCCCCACCGTGCACGCGCTGCGCCTGCACTTCGTGGAGTTCTTCGGGACGTTCTACAGCCCCGGCGGCACTCGGTACGAGCCGTTCGGTCACTGGGCGACCCGACGCCCGCAGCCTTCCAAGCGATAGGAGAAATCGATGGAGACCGCGTTGATCTACTTGAGCGCTGCCCTGGCCGTGGCCATCCCCGCGCTGGCCACCGCGTGGGCGCAGTCGAAGATCGGCGCCGCCGGTGCCGCAACGATGGCCGAGAAACCAGAGCTCAGCGCAACCGTCATCATCTTGGTGGCGATCCCCGAGACGATGGTGATCCTCGGGTTCGTGATCGCCGTCATGATCCTGCTCGGCCAAGGCGGTTGACGATCGATGGCCTTGCCGGACCTCCTCCGCGCGTTGAGAGAGCAGGCCGCGGAGAAGTGTGAGCAGGAGATCGGCGCCGCGGCTCGCGCTGCCGAAGGCATCCGTGCCGAGTCCCGCACGGCGCTCGAGCGCCGGCGGGCGGAGTTCTTGGGGGGTGCGCGCCGCCATGAAGAGCAGGGGGCGCACCGGGCCGTCTCGCATGCCCGGGCGGAGGCGGCGGCGGCGGAGCTCGCGGCGCGCGACCGGCTCCTCACGCGCGTGAAGGGAGCGCTCGAGGAGCGCATCGACGGCGCCGCGACCGACGAGGCCTTCGTCACGTCGCTGTCCGTCGACATCGCTCGGGGGCTTGCCCGGCTACCGGAAGGGCGCGTGGTTCTTCGTACGCGGCCCGAGCTGGTCGAGGCCGTCACCGTCGCCGTGGGAGATCGCCGCGGGGTGGACGTGCGCGCTACCGCGGAAGTCGGCGTGGGATTCCTGGCCGCGGTCGAGGACGCGGGCGTCGAGGTGGACGGAACCCTGCGGGCCCGGCTCGAGCACGCGTGGCCGCGCCTGGCGGTCGAAGTCCTCCGCGAGGCGGCGAAGTGAGGCCGTCCTGGGAGGCGCTCGGTGCCCGCGCGCGAGGCTTGTCGGCGCACCTGCTCGCCGACGAGCGCGTTCACGAGATCGAGCAGGCCGGAGACCTCGCGGAGCTGCTCCGTCGCCTCCGCGGCACGCCGTACGAGCGGTGGCTCCCCGCGCACGGAGGCGCGTCCACTGCCCTCGAGACCGCGGTGGTGCGCTCGCTCGCCGACCGCATGTCGACGCTCTCGCGCTGGGCGTGCGGCGACGCACGCGCTCTTTTGCCGCTCTTCCTCGAGCAGGATGCGCGCACCATTCGCACGATCCTGCGCGGCACCGTGGGGGGCCTGACGCCCGAGCAGCGGATGTCCGATGCCCTTCCGACGCCCCTTCTCGGCCGGCGCGCCCTCGAGGCGCTCGCCCGCTCCGAGTCGGCCGGCGCGGTGGCGGCGACGCTCGCGGGCTGGGGCCATCCCTTCGGGTCCGCGCTGATGGAGGAGGCGGGCCGGACGCATCCCGACCTCCTCCGCGTGGAGAGCGCGCTCGCGCGGCGCCTCGCAACGGAGACGCTCTCGGCCGCCAGGCGATCGAGTCGGCGTATGCTCGAGTTCGTGCGCCAGGGGATCGATGCCGACAACGTGGTGGCCGCGCTCCTGCTCGCCGGTACCCAACGCGAGGGCGAGCCGCTCGACTATTTCCTCGAGGGCGGGATCGTGCTCCGCCGCGACGACTTCGCTCGGGCCGCGCACGCGCCGGACCGGGCCGGGAGCGCCGAGATCCTCGCAGGGGCGACGCGGGGCACGCCCTTCGCCGCCGCACTCTCCGAGCTCCCGCCGACACCCGCCGCGGCGGCGGCCCGCATCCTGACGGCGCGCATCGATGAGATGTCCGCAATCGGCCGTGTCGAGCCGCTCTCGGGGGCGCCCGTCCTGCTCTTCGTGCTCCGTCTGCGCAGGGAAGCGTGGCAGCTGCGACGGGCGCTTTGGCTCGCCGCGCTCACGGGCGGGAGGCGCGCTTGAGCCACCGAGTCGGGGTCGTGAGCGACGCGGTTGTGTCGCTCGGGTTCAGACTGGCCGGCGTGCGACCGCGGGTCGCCGACTCCCGCGAGGCCGCGGCGCGGCTCCTCGACGAGCTGACCAAGGAGGGGCGCTGGGGTGTGATCCTCGTGCAGGAGGACCTCCTGCCAGCCGCCTCGTCGCCTTCGTGGCGCCGCTCGGCGACGGGACTTCCCATCGTGGTTCCGTTTCCCGCGCCGCGACGGGAGCGCCGAGTGGGCGAGGCGGAGGCGTATGTGACCGAGCTGCTCCGTCACGCCGTCGGATACCGCGTGAGGCTGCGGTGAGCGCCGTGGCGCGCGTACGCCGCGTGAGCGGCTCGCTCGTGGAGGCTGGCCCGATCCCGGCCGCTGCGCTCTACGAGCTCGTGCGTGTCGGCGAGCGCGAGCTCCTCGGCGAGATCGTGCGCACGGAGGGGGACCTCGCGACGCTCCAGGTCTACGAGGACACCCAGGGGCTCCGCGTCGGCGAGCGCGTGGTCCCGACGGGTAGGCCGCTCGCCGCGGTCCTCGGGCCGGGCCTCCTGGGCTCCGTGCTCGACGGCGTGGGGCGCCCGCTCGGCGAGATCGCGGCGTCGGGCGACATCTACGTCCGGCCGGGGACGCGCGCCGAGACACTCGCCGGGTCGAAGCGCTGGAGCTTCGAGGCCGTCCGGCGTCCCGGGGACGCCGTCCGACCTGGTGACGTCCTGGGCACAGTGGAGGAGAAGCCCGGCTTCGTGCATCGCGTCCTCGTGCCGCCGGACGTGCGGGGCGTCGTCAGCGAGATCGAGTCCACGACCGCGACGGTTCACGAGCCGATCGCCGTGCTCGAGGACGGCACCCGGCTCGCTCTGGCGCATGCATGGCCTGTGCGTCGGCCGCGACCGTACGCGGCGCGACTGGCGGGCGTGCGGCCGTACGTAACCGGTCAGCGCGTGTTCGACTTCCTGTTCCCGGTCGCGGAGGGCGGCGCCGTCGCGCTCCCCGGTGGGTTCGGCACGGGGAAGACCGTCGTCGAGCAGTCGCTGGCGAAGTTCGGCGATGCGGACGTTGTGGTCTTCGTCGGCTGCGGAGAGCGCGGCAACGAGATCGCGGAGGTTCTCGACGAGTTCCCCGCGCTCGAAGATCCGCGCACGGGCCGTGCCCTCATGGAGCGCACGGTGCTCGTGGTGAACACGTCCAACATGCCTGTGGCGGCGCGCGAGGCGTCCATCTACCTGGGCATGACGATCGGCGAGTACTACCGCGACATGGGGTACCGGGTCGCGGTGATGGCCGACAGCGTGTCGCGGTGGGCGGAGGCGCTGCGCGAGCTGGGCGCTCGGCTCCAGGAGATGCCGGGGGAGGAGGGATACCCCACGTATCTCGCGAACCGACTCGGCCGCTTCTGCGAGCGTTCGGGCCGCGTCACTGCCGCCGGGTCGCCCGAGAGGGAGGGCGTGCTCACCTTCATCGGCAGCGTGTCCCCGCCGGGAGGCGACCTCTCCGAGCCGGTCACCCAAGCTGCGCTGCGCGTCGCGGGCACCATGTGGGCGCTCGACCCGTCGTTGGCGCAGAAGCGCGTATTTCCTGCGGTCGATCTGGAGCTCTCCTACACACTCTTCGTGAACGAGATCAGTGACTGGATGGCCGAGCATTCCGGACAGGACTGGCTCGACCTCCGTCGGCGCGCGCTCGAGCTGCTCCAGAAGGAACGCGAGCTCGAGGACATCGCCGCGCTCATCGGCCGCGACGCGCTGCAGGATCGGGAGCGCTTCGTGCTCGACTCCGCGTCCCTCTTCCGCGAGGTCGTGCTGCAGCAGAACGCGTTCAACCCGGTCGACGCGACCTCGTCGCTGCCCAAGACGCACGCGCTGGCGCGCCTCGCGATGGCCGTCTCCGACGCGGGCGCGCGTGCGCTCGAATCCGGGCGAGGCTACGAGGAATTGCCACTGGCCGCGCTGCGGGCGGCGCTGCTCCGTCTGCGGCACGCTCCCGAGTCTGGATGGCAGGAGCTGGTCGAGCCGCTCGAGCAGGAGATCCATCGCATGGCCCCAGCCGCGCCGTCGGGAGCGCACCGCCCGTGAGCGCGCCGATCCTCAGGCACCACGGCGCAAGCGGCGCGAGCGGCCCGCTGCTCTTCATCCGCGGAGGGCAGGGGATCGCGCTGGGCGAGCGTGTTCTGGTCGAGGTGCCGGACGGGCCTCCGAGGACCGGGCAGCTGGTGGAGGTGTCGGAGACGATTGCGGTCGTCCAGGTGCTCGAGGACACGGTGGGCCTCGCGCCGGGCCGGGCGACGGTCACGCTCACGGGCGAGGCACCCCTGGCGGTCGTGGGCACTGAGTTGCTGGGGCGGGTGCTCTCGGGCGGCGGCCGGGCGCTCGACGGCCTGCCCGAGCCGATCGGCGAGGCGCTCCTGCCCCTCGCGGGCGCGCCGCTCAACCCGATCCGGCGCTTGCCCCCGTCCGATTTCATCGAGACGGGGATCTCGGCGATCGACGGGCTCAACACGCTCGTGCGGGGCCAGAAGCTCCCCGTGTTCTCCGGACCGGGGCTCCCCGGCATGGAGCTGGCGGCGCGCATCGCCACGTGGGCTCGCGCGCCCCGCGACGAGCCGTTCGCGGTGATCTTCGTCGGCCTCGGTGTCACGGACCGGGAGGCACGCGCTTTCCTCGACGCCATGCGGGGGGCCGGCGCAGGTGGAGAGAGCGTCGTCTACATCAACCGCGCGAGCGACCCGACCATCGAGAGGCTCGTTGCCCCGCGCGTGGCACTCGCGCAGGCCGAGTACCTCGCGTTCGAGCACGGCCTGCACGTGCTCGTCGTGATCGCGGATATTCTGCACTACTGCGATGCCCTGCGGGAGGTCGCGGCTGCCCGCGAGGAGATCCCGGCCCGGCGCGGCTACCCGGGATACATGTACACGGACCTCGCGTCGCTCTTCGAGCGTGCCGGAATCGCGCACGGGAGGGACGGGTCGGTCACGCAGATTCCGATCCTGACCATGCCGGACGACGACATCACTCATCCGATCCCCGACCTCACGGGATACATCACCGAAGGTCAGATCGTGCTCGGGCGCGAGCTGCACCGGAGGGGCGTGTGGCCTCCCGTGGACGTGTTGCCGTCGCTCTCCCGCCTCATGAACGCGGGCATCGGCGTGGGGCGCACGGTCCCCGAGCACCGCGAGTGGGCGAACCAGCTCTATGCGCTGTACGCGCGGGGGCGCGAGGCGCGCCTCACCGCTGCGATCGTCGGGGAGGCGAGCCTGAGCGCAGGTGACCGCCGCGCGATCGGCTTCGCCGATCGGTTCGAGGCGGAGCTCGTGGGCCAGGGGGACAGGCGCCGCACCATCCGTGAGACGCTCGACGTGGGGTGGGCGCTGGTGGAGACCTTCCCGCGCGAGGAGCTGACGCGCATCTCCGACGATACCTGGACCGCACGCGAGGCGGCGGGCGTGACGCCTGCCGCCGACCGGACGGGCGAGCGGGCCGACGGAGCCGAGCCGTGAGACGCCTGCTCGACGTCCGGCCCACTCGTCTGGAGCTGCTCCGTTCACGCCGGAGGCTCGCGCGCGTGCGGGAGGGTACCGACCTCCTCCGGCGCAAGCGCGAGGCGCTCGTCCGGGAGCTGCTTCGGCACGCGCGGCCCGCAGTAGACGAGCGCGAACGGATCGGGCAGGCGGCGTCGGCCGCGTATCCCGCGCTCGTGGAGGCCCTCGCGACGGAGGGTGCCTCCGGTGTGTCCGCGGCCGCGGAGCCCCTGCGAGGCCTGAGCGTCCAGATGCGCACGACCCAAGTGTGGGGCCTGGCGGTCGGGTCGGTGGCGGAAAGTCCCGTGCTCGTGCGCACGCTCGAGGCCCGGGGTACCGCGCCGGGGCCCACGAGCCCGGCGACGATCGACGCGGCCGAGGCGTTCGAGCGCCTGACGCAGCTGCTCGTCGAGGCGGCGCCGCGGGAGATGCTGCTGCGCAAGCTCGGCCAGGCAGTGGCGCAGACGTCCCGCCAGGTGCGCGCGCTCGAGCGCCGGGTGGAGCCTGCGCTCGCCTCGGCCGTCGCCACCATGACCGGCCTCTTGGACGAGCGGGAGCGGGAGGAGCATCTGAGGCTCCGGCGCTTCCTGAGTGCGAGGCGTGACGACTGAGGGCTGGCCAGTCGGCGCAGAGCCGGGTTTCTCCCTACGCAGCCGGTGCCCCCGGCCCGACACCGGTACGCGTCGTCGGCGACTGAGATTGGAAGAGCGGTACATCGAGTGCAGGAGCATGGCGCGGACGGTCGCGGACCATGGACACCAAGCGCGCGCGTAAGTTGGTCTTCCCTCTGGTGGTCCTGCTCACGTTCTGGGCCGTCGGCGTGCTCGGCTGGCGGTCATCCGGTTACGTGCAACCACTGCTCCTCTTCGGGTACATCGGGACCTCGCTCGCCGTGGGTCTCGGGCTGTACGCCTGGTGGCCCAAGAAGATGAAGCAGCGAGCGCGTCGGCTCACCCTCGTGCTCGTGGGCGGCTTCCTCCTCGTGTTCATGGGCGTGATGCAGTCCGAGAACATGCAGATCGAGTGGGTCTTCTTCTCCGTGCTCGCGGGCTTGGGCGGGGCCGCGGTCATGCACTACCTCGTGGCCAAGGTCGTGGGCCCGCTCGTCTTCGGACGCCTGTGGTGTGGTTGGGCCTGCTGGACGCTCATGGTCCTCGACCTGCTCCCGTTCCAGCGGTCACCAGGCAGACTCGCGGGACGATGGGGGGCGCTGCGATACGCGCACTTCGGGGCGAGCCTGGCACTCGTGCTTCTTCTCTGGTACGCGTTCGGATACCGGGATCCGATCCACTTCGGAAGCTCCGCGGGGCTCGCGTGGCTGCTGGTGGGCAACGCCCTCTACTACGTCGTCGCGGTCGGGATGGCCTTCGCGCTCCAGGACAACCGAGCGTTCTGCAAGTACGCCTGCCCGGTGACCGTCTTCCTGAAGGCCACGTCGCGCTTCTCGGTGCTCAAGATCGAGGCGGATCGAACCCTTTGTAACGAGTGCGGCGCGTGTGTTGAGATGTGCCCCATGGATATCGATCTGCTGGCCTATATCCGCGACGGGACTCGGGTGCTTTCGACGGAGTGCATGTTGTGCCAGACCTGTGTGACGGTCTGCGCCAAGGACGCGCTCAAGGTTTCCGCTGGACTCGATCTGGGCGGTCGCGAGCGCCTGCGCGTGAGGCCGCTTCGGGCCTGAGCACGGACCCGGGGACGCTAGCCACCCCCAGGGCGTTCCGTGGATGTCTTGACCCCGTGCGCCTCCCTCCGTACTTGTACGCATCCCTCCCTCCGTACAGATCGGGCTTTTCCCGACACGGTCGGCACCATACTCAAGCCATCTTCACAGGCATGAGACGCGAGAAGAACTCAGCAATGCGTCCTGGCATAGCCAGGGATTGGAGATAGGCATGGCGACGTCACTCCGGCGTTGGGCTCTGGCGCCCTTGGCCCTGATCGGGCTCTTCGGCTGTGTGGACGAGAAGATCGTCTACCGGGATCGTGACCTGTTCGAGGAGCCTCTGGCCGCGGCTGGCAGCTTCCTCGGCTACTCGGACCAGGCTTCCAAGCTCACGGTCTGCGGGAACTGCCACGTCGAGAAGCAGGGCGACTGGATCGGGACCGCGCACGCGGATGCGTGGGCCGGGCTGCAGGGGAACCCGGGGGCTCAAGCGTTCTGTGAAGGGTGCCACACGGTGAGCGAGCTCGGCAACACGGTAACGGCGACGGCGGGCTACACCGCCACCGGCGAGGATCGCTACCACGACGTGCAGTGCGAGTCGTGCCATGGCCCGGGCCTCACGCACGTGACCAACCCGCTCGAGAGCAACGCGCCGCTCCCTCCGATCGACGTCGCCGTCGATCTCAGCAAAGGGTGCGCCGAGTGCCACACCGGTGCCCACCACCCGTTCGCGGAGGAGTGGAACCTGTCCGCCCACGGCGAAGGCACCACCCATCAGGCTTACCGCACGCGGGCCGGGTGCAACAACTGCCACGGCGGTGAGGGCGCGCTCGCCGCTTGGGGCATCAACACCGAGTTCATCGAGAAGGGTGCGAACTCGCCGATCGCGATCACGTGTGCAGTGTGTCACGATCCGCACTCGAACGAGAATGCGGGTCAGCTGCGGTTCTCAGTCAGCTCCTCGGATGTGGACACGAACCTCTGCATGAAGTGCCACCAAAGACGGGCGATCCCCGACCTGGGCACGGCCGGCACGAGCACGAGGGAACCGCACGCGCCGCAGGGCCCCCTGCTCCTCGGGGAGATCGGAACGGTTGGTTGGACGCCACCCAACTTCGGTTACGACCTGGGCAGGATTCGCGGAACGCACGGGAGCGAGCGCAACACACGGCTCTGCGCCACGTGCCACGTGAACGCCTACGATGTCTCGGATCCCGCGACGGGAAGCCACGTCTTCTCGGTGACCGGGCATCGCTTCCTGCCCATCCCGTGCGTGGATGCGAACAACGTCCCGACCGAGGATCAGTCGTGCGCCAAGACGGTGGCGGCCCGCAATTTCGCTTCCTGCACGTCCGGTGGGTGCCACGGTGACGAGACGGCTGCGTACTCCGCCCTCACGGTCGCGCAGGGGCGGATCGCGAATCGAGTGGCCGAGTTGAATGCGCTCCTCGCGATGGTGCCGGCGACCCAATTCAGTAGCACGGACAATGTCTTCACGGTCGCGGAGGGCGCGAGGTTCAACGCCCAGTTGGGTGCGATCGAGAGCTCCGCAGTGCACAACCCGTTCCTCACGGAAGCCCTCCTGCTCGCCAGCATCGACATCGTCGAGACGACGTACAACCTGCCTTCCGCCTCCAGCGACGCGGCGCAGGCACTGCAGGCGCTCGTCAGTCGGTACGGCAACTGAGCGCACGCGGGCGCGACATGATCACCCGCGGCCGTCCGGCGAAATCGCCGGGCGGCCGCGCTGCGTGAGGGGGCCACGGTGCGGGGATCGGCAGATCTTGAGGGCTCGTGGCCGACGCGCCACTCTGAGCGCCATGGTTGATCGGCTCCTCCCCCGGCTGGCGCGGCTGACCGGTCGACTCTTGACGCCCCTCCTGGCCGGGGTCGGCATTTCGTTGGCCGCGGGTGCTGCGCCCGGCGGCGCGGTCGCGCATACGAGCTCGGCGGGTACCGATTTCGGGATCGAAGCCGCTGTCCCCGCGCCGCAGGTCCCCCCCGATTTCACGCACGCCGATCACGAGGCCGTGCAGTGCTACGAGTGTCACGACACGCGGGAGCGACACGGCGCGCTGCTCGTCACCACGATCCAGGAGTGCCGCGCGTGTCACCATGCGGCACCGCGCGCGGCTCCCTGTACGCAGTGCCACACGGCGGCGGACGCGCCGGACGAGACGTTCCAGGCGGTGCGTTCGGTGGCGTTCACCGTCGGCACGCGGGACCCGACGCGCGCGCTCGCGTTCCCGCACCCGGCGCACGCTCGGATCGACTGCGCCCGGTGCCACACGCAGGGCGTCGCGCTGGCGGCGCCGGTGAGTCTCGATTGCTCGGGGTGCCACCAGGATCACCACACGCCGCAGAGCGACTGCGCGTCGTGCCACCGCGCTGCGCCTGTCGAGGCACATCCTCCTTCGGAAGCGCACGTCACGTGTAGCGGGTCGGCGTGCCACCAGAACGTGCCGTTCCAGACGGTGCCCCGCACGCGCGCCTTCTGCCTCGGGTGCCACCAGGACATGGGCGAGCACGAGGCGCCCCGCGCGTGTGCGGAGTGTCACACGCTTCCCGCGCCCCGTCCGCAGGGCGGAGGTCTCCAGTGAGAGGGCGATGGACGGGCCTAAGCGACGTCAGCGTCGTGGGCGCGACGGGCCTGACGCTCGCCGTCTCGCTCTTCGCCCCTTGGAGCCTCGCCGCGCAGAGCTACCGAGGGTGGACGGCGACGTCCGTTCAGGTCGTCGAGCTGAGGCCGCTCGGACTCGACTCGGTGCCGCGGAGCGAAGTGGTGACGGATGCACAGGGTCGCTTCCTCTATCAGGGGAACGAGGTGAGCTGCGTGCTCGCGACGGTGTGCACGGGATACCTGCCCCTCGACGACGAGCACACGATCGCCGCGACCCAGGACCTCGGCCTGACGCTCTGGGGGCTCGGTGTGGAGGGCCTGAGTGTGACCGCCCAGGTGAGGGCGCGCGCTCGTGCGGGGGGCGATGTCGTGTGGCCACGGTCGGACGACGAGCTCGACGCGCTGCTCGCCTACGCGCAGCTGCAGCGGGGCCCTCTGCGTGCCCGCCTCGGGCGACTGGACGTGCGCTCCGGACTCGGGTTCTCCGCGTTCGACGGCGGCAGCGTGGCGTACGACCTCGACTCCTATCGCTTCGAGGTCTACGGAGGCAGGAGCCTCGCGCGCGGCCTCCGGGAGCCGCAGAACGAAGCGCTCCGGGGGCTGGACGGGTTTCTTCTGGACCAGAGCGTGCTGATCGTCGGTGCGAGCGCGGGCGGACGTCCATGGGACGCGCAGATGACCGCGCGTTATCAACGTGAGATCCTCCGGGACCGCTCGAGCCTGGTGAGCGAGCGCGTCTCGTTCGACGTGTCGCGCGCGTTTCCGCGCTCGACCCTGAGTGGCTCCATCGACTACGACTTCTCGTTCCAGCGGGCAGGGAAGGGCCATGTCACGGTCTCCGTGCCTCTCCAGGATGGGCGCTGGCTCGTCGAGGCGTCCGCGCACCGGTACATCCCGTACTTCGACCTGTCGACGCTCTGGGGGATCTTCGAGCCCGTGTCCTACACCGAGGTGCTGGCCCGCGTAGGTTGGTCGCCGGGCCCGTCGCTGGGCGTGTGGGCGTCGGGTGGGCGGCGAACGTACGGCGACACCGAGACGGCGATCATCCTCCGTCCCATGCGGGACACCGGGTGGCGCGCGGACGTCGGCGCGCGTTGGGTCGCGCGGCAGCGCATGCAGGTGAGCGGGAGCTACCAGCTCGAGTGGGGTCCGGGCGGCTTCCTGAGCAGCGCCGACGCGTCCCTCCGCTACGAGGCGACGGAGCGCCTGTCCGCCTCGGTGTCGGCGCTCTCGTTCCAGCAGATCGAGGAGTACCGACTCGGCGAGGGGAGGGCATTCGGTGGCGGGGCCTCGGCCGAGTACACGTTCGGCGAGCGCACGTCGCTCGCCCTCGGCTTCTCGGTGATCCGCCACCGCGACGGTGGCAACGTGTTCACGAGCCCGTGGAACCAGGCCCGCGCTTGGTCCTCTCTCCGCTTCGACCTCGGGCAGGATCCGGGTCTCGCTGCGCGCAGGGGCGCGCGATGACGTCGCGGACAGGGTGGCTCGGCCTGCTCGCCGTGCTCGCGTTGGGCGGCGTGGCCTTCTCGCTTCGGGGCATGCAGGAGGCGTCCTTCCCTCACGAGGCACACCAGGGGCTCTTCCCGCTGTGCACAGGGTGCCACGAAGGGGTGCCGACCGGCGACGTGGCGGATTACTACCCGGAGCCCGCCTCCTGTAGCGGGTGCCACGACGGCGTGCGTGAAGAGCGCGTGACGTGGCAGGGCCCGAACGAGCGCATCGACAACGTCTCGTTCGCTCACGACGAGCACGCCGCCGACCTCGCGGCCGCGGGAGACCCCGCACAAGAGTGCGCCGGCTGTCATATTCCCCCGGGGGGAGGGCGGATGGCAGTCGCGGATACGGTGCAGGTAGCCGGTTGCCTGAGTTGCCACGCGCACCTGGCCACCGACCACCAGGTGGATGCCGACTGCGCATCCTGTCACGTTCCGCTCGCGGAGACGGGGTTCGACCTGGCGCGGATCGAGGCGCTGCAGGCGCCGGCGGATCACCAGGCGGCGTCTTTCCTGGCAGCCGAACACGGGCGGCAGGTGCAGCAGAACGCCGGCCGATGCGTGACGTGCCACACTCAGCAGCGGTGCGTGACGTGCCACGTGGACGCGGAGCGCGAGGAGATCGCGATGTTCCCCGCCGCGCCGCCGGAAATGGTGCTGCCGGTGCGAGCCGCGCACTACAACGTGCCGGCGAGCCACGCCGACCGCGACTGGCTCTCCCTGCACGGTGCCGGCGCCACCCGGACGGACTGCGTGACGTGTCACACGTCGAACGACTGCACGAGCTGTCACGTTCAGCCCGTGCCCGACGTGATCGCCTCGCTCCCTGCGCGGGCGGACGTGAGCGCGCCGGGCGTCATGGTGGCTGCGCGGGCCCCCGAGAGCCACGGGCGCATGTTCTTCGACGCCGCGCACACCACGCTGGCGGCCGCGGGGGACGCCTCCTGCTCGACCTGCCACGAGGAGTCGTTCTGCGTCAGCTGCCACGACGCTCCGATGCGGGGCGGCTATCATCCCGAGGCGTTCCTGTCGCGACACACGGCGAGTGCATTCGGCCGGGACGCAGACTGCGCCAGCTGTCACAGCACACAGGCCTTCTGCCGCGAGTGTCACGTGGAGATGGGCCTGGTACCCGCGGGCGGCGGGCGGCTCGGCCCGGGCTACCACGATGACGGGCCGCTCTGGCTCCTCCGCCACGGACAAGGTGCGCGCCAGAACCTCGAGAGCTGCGCGACCTGTCACCGCCAGGTCGACTGCACGCAATGTCACGGCGTGCTCGGAGCCTTCAAGGTGAGCCCGCATACCGACGCGTTCGACGCCGAGCGCGCGTGGGCACGCAGTCCACGTACCTGTCTCGCGTGTCACGTCGGGAACCCCCTGCGCGGCAACTGACGATGCCCGCGCGCCGCACCCGTTTCGGATGGACATGCGGAGCCGCGCTGCTCATGGGGTCCGTGCTCTTCGTCGGGTGCAGGAGTGACGAGCCGGAGGTATCGCAGACGCGCGAGGTCGGGGAGGATGTCGCCGCGGCAGAACCCGCGACCGACACAGCAGCCGCGCTCCGGCGGTTCCTCCCCGACGAGATGCGTCGCTCGACACGTCCCGAGACGTTCGCGCACGGAGCCCACGTCCAGATCAACTGTGCCGTTTGCCACGAGGCCCCCCGAGGGCACGGGTCGCACGGCGACCTGGCCTGTGCCGAGTGTCACCGCGCGAGCGCGCAGGCGACGCTCGCTGCCCTCAGCCCCGCCGAGTGCCAGTCGTGCCACCACGGTGCCGAGCAGACCTGGACGTGCGAGCATTGCCACGAGACGCGCGGCGCTCTCGAGAGCGTGCAGACGCTCGCGTTCGATGTTTGGAGTGCGCCGCGCACCCGGGCGCTCGCGTTCGACCATGCCGCGCACACGGAGCTCGACTGCGCGAGCTGCCACCAGTCCGCGCCCGCGCTCGTGCCCGCGTCGTCGTGCGCGTCGTGCCACGACGCCCACATGGAGGCGGAGATCCGGTGCGCCGAGTGTCACATGCCCTCGCCGCTCGCCACCCACGACGTCGATGCCCATCTGACGTGCAGCGGCGCGGGGTGCCACAGCGCGCCGCTCGTCGAGGCGATGGCGACCACGCGCTCCGTGTGCCTGCTCTGTCATCAAGCGCAGCAGGACCATGAGCCCGGAGGCAATTGCATCGAGTGCCACCGGGTCCGCCCGGGCGGAGCGGGCTTGTGAGCCGCGCGCGCGTGGTGTGCCCGGGACTGCTGGCCGTCGCGCTCACGCTCGCGCTCGCGCCGCCGGTCCGCGCGCAGACGCTCCCGACGTCCGAGGAGTGCCGCTCCTGCCACCTCGAGCTCGCGAGCGAGGAGCTCTCCGCGCCCGCCCGCGCGTACGAGCGTGACGTGCACGCGGTGGCGGGCTTCGGCTGTCTGGCGTGCCACGGCAGTGGTGGCGTCGGCCGGCTCGACCCGAGGGCGGGCTTCCTCTCCGCACCGACCCGCGCGGAGATCCCGGGCCTCTGCGGGCGGTGTCACTCCGACGCGGCGTTCATGCGCCAGTTCGATCCCGGGATGCGCGTCGACCAGGTCGCCGAGTACTGGACGTCGGTGCACGGCCAGCGGCTCAGAGGCTCCAACGACCCCGACGTCGCCACGTGCATCGACTGCCACCCCGCACACTCGATCCGCCCGCCCGACGATCCGTCGTCCACGGTCTACGCCGCCAACATCGTCCAGACCTGCGGACGCTGTCACGCCGATCCGGTGCGCATGGCCGGCCACGACGTCGCCACGGATCAGGTGGCGCAGTACAGCGCGAGCGTGCACGGCCGGCTCCTCCTCGAGGAGGGCGATCTCTCGGCGCCGGTCTGCAACGACTGTCACGGCAATCACGGCGCAGCCCCCCCCGGCATCGCCTCGGTCCGGAACGTCTGCGGCCAGTGCCACTCGGTCATGGCGGATTACTTCGATCAGAGCGACCACGAGGAGATCTTCAACGACAGCGATCTGCCTGGGTGTGCGACGTGCCACGAGCACCACGCGGTGCAGTCGGCATCCGACGCGACGTTGCGCGAGCGCTCCGGCGACGTTTGCGAGACGTGCCACGTCGCGCCCGATACGCTCGGTCTCCAGTTCGAGCGAATGGCGGCCGTACTCGACTCGCTCGAGGCGGCCGAGGAGGCGGGTCGTCGCCTCCTGTCAGAGGCGGAGAACGTGGGCATGGAGGTGAGCCAGGCGCTCTTCGAGCTGGAGGACGTGAACAACGCCCAGACCCGTGCGCACAGCGCGATCCACACGTTCCGAGTCGATCCGGTGCGCGAGGAGGTCGCCGCGGGCTTGCTCATCACCGCGCGCGCCGAAGAGCGCGGCCGCGCGGCGCTCGAGGAGCACCACTTCCGCCGGGTGGGCCTCGGGCTCTCCTCGGCGATCATCGTCGTGTTGATCCTCGGACTCTTCCTGAAGATCCGAGAGATCGAGCGAGCGGAGGAGACATGACACCCGAAGAGACCGAGAAGTCCTCGAGCGTCACGCGCAAGCGATTCGTGGACTGGCTGCTCGGGACGAGCGCCGGCGGCTTCCTCGCCGCGGTGTTCTATCCGGTGGTACGCTACATCATCCCGCCGGAGGTGCCCGAGTCGGCGGTGAACAGCGTGCAGCTCGCCTTCACGGCGGACGACGTCCCGGCGAACACCGGCCGCATCTTCAAGTTCGGAAGCCGCCCTGGCCTTCTGGTGAAGACGGCGAGCGGAGAGCTGCGCGCGTACTCCGCGCGTTGCACGCACCTCGACTGCACCGTCCAGTACCGCGAAGACCTCGAGCACATCTGGTGCGCCTGCCACAACGGGCATTACGACCTCAACGGCAAGAACATCGCGGGGCCGCCGCCCTCACCGCTGCCGGTGTACGACGTGAACGTGCGCGGGAACCAGATCGTGGTGAGCGTGCGCACCTGATGACGACCGAGGCCTCGTCCCCCTCGCGCGTGCGCAGAGCGGTGGCGCGCGTGGGCGCGTGGCTCGACGATCGCATCGGGTTCACGGCGATCGTGCCGTTCATCAAGAAGAAGACCGTGCCGCTCCACCGGCACTCGTTCTGGTACTACATCGGCGGGATGGCGCTCTTCCTCTTCGTGCTCCAGATCGCGACCGGGATCCTGCTCCTCTTCTACTATCGGCCGAGCGCCGAGGGCGCGTACGAGTCGATTCAGTTCCTCATGGCCGAGGTCGAGTTCGGGTGGCTGGTGCGCTCCATCCATTCGTGGGGCGCCAACCTCATGATCTTCATGGCGCTCGTGCACCTCTTCAGCGTCATGCTTCTCAAGGCGTACCGCGCCCCACGCGAGATCACCTGGATGACCGGCGTGGGGCTCCTCTTCGTGTCGATGGGGCTCGGCTTCACCGGCTACCTGCTGCCGTGGAACGAGCTCGCGTTCTTCGCGACCCGCGTCGGGACCGAGATTCCCGGGGTGATGCCGGTCGTGGGGCCGTTCATCCGGGACCTGCTACGGGGTGGAGAGGAGGTGTCGGGAGCCACGCTCACGCGCTTCTACGCGCTCCACGTGTCCGTGCTGCCCGCGCTCGCGTTCATGCTCGTCTCGCTGCACGTGCTGCTCGTGCAGCGGCACGGTATGAGCGTGCCGCCTGGCATCGAGGCCGAAGGCGGAGCCAAGAAGTCCATCAAGTTCTTCCCGAACTTCCTGCTGCGTGACCTCATGGGCTGGCTCGCGGCGCTCGCCATGCTCGCGGCGGTGGCCGCGTTCTTCCCGGCACACCTCGGCGAGAAGGCCGACCCGTTCGCGCCCGCGCCCGCGGGCATCCGTCCGGAATGGTATTTCATGTTCATGTTCCAGACGCTCCGGTACCTGCCGCCGACGATTTTCGGCATCGAGGGCGACGTGATCGGGATCGCGGCGTTCGGCGTGGCCGGCCTCGTGCTGCTCTTCGTGCCCTTCCTGGACCGACCGAAGGGCCCCGACGCGCGCCCCAGCAGGCTATGGACCGCCCTGGCCTTCGGCGCGCTCGCGTACGTCCTGCTGCTCACCTACCTGGGCTACACGTTCGACCCGAACGCGTGAGGTTGCGACCCGTGCGCCATAAGACCATACTTATGGCATGATCAAGTGCACGTTCGTCTTGGATGATGAGTCCGCGGCGTACCTCGATCGGGCTGCCGATCGACTGGGCATGCCGAAGAGCCAGGTGGTACGGGAGGCGCTCCGTGTCTACGGCGAGCAGATGGGGCGTCTCACCGATGAAGAGCGTGACCGGATGCTCGCGGCGTTCGACCGTACGATCGCCCAGGTGCCCGACCGACCTCGAAAGGAGGTGAAGGCCGAACTCGAGGAAATCTCCATCGCGCGGCGCCGCGGGGGGAGGGGCGGATGATCGTGCTCGACACCTCCGTGCTCGTCGAGGCGCTCGGTTCAGGCGGCTCGATGCGCGCACCGTTTCGGAACGTGATCGCCACCGGACGCAGGATGGTAGTGCCGAGTCTCGTACTCTACGAGTGGCTGAGGGGACCTCGGAACCCGGAGGAGCTTGCCGCTCAGGAAGCAGTCCTTCCCTCGGATGATGCCCTCGCGTTCGGCCCTGGGGAGGCCAGGATCGCTGCGGGCCTATGCAGGGAAGTCTCACGGGCGCGTGGACGGGAAGTTGATCTTGCGATCGCGGCCTGCGCGATCGCGTGGAACGGAGCGCTTTGGACGACGAACCCCGGCGACTTCAAGGACCTTCCGGGGCTTCGACTCCACCGGTAGGCGTCGCGGGGCATGCATTTCTAGTCGAACCGCCAGCTCAGTGCGTCAGCCCGTACACGATGTAGTTGATGCCCAACCGGAACGCGTCGTTGGTGGGGTCCACGGCGAAGTAGCCCTGCGCGGCGTACTCCCAGTACTCGGCCAGGTCGGAGTTGTGGTTCGCGAGCACCATGATGCGCTGCGATGGGTCGTTGTCCTCGAAGATCACACGGTAGCTCGGCGTCACGCGCACGTACGGATGCGGGACGTAGATGTTCTCGACGTAGAAGAACGTGTCGAAGATCGGATGCTCCGGACCGATCTCGATCCATTGCCCCTCGGGAAGCGCCTGGGCGAGCTGCTCGGCCATGTTGTACCAATCGTTTCCCTCGAAGTCGTCGAACATGAGGAACCCGCCCTTGAGCAGGTGCTCCCGCAAGTTGACGGCGCCTTCCGCGGTGAGCCCCCACGTGCCCGGCTCGGATATATAGAGGATCGGGTTGCGGAAGATCTCCCGATCGTCCAGCTCGAAGACGTTGCTCCCCTCCGTGTTCGCGCGCACGGCGGTGAACTCGTTCAGCATCACCTGCATGTTCAGGTCCGCCATCGGGTAGTCGTGCGCCCAGGCCGAGCCGCCGAAGCCGCGGAACCCTCCGCGCGACCCGCGGGGCGTGTCGTAGCGGATGCGCGTGAACGTGAAGTTGGAGTTGTAGGGGACGGTCTCGCTCCCGCGGAACTGCGCCGCACGGCTGGGTTCGGACGTCAGGGGGCTGGACGGCCGTGCGGGAAGTAGGGCGGCGGCGGCCGCCGCCGCCAGGCCCAGCGTGGTGAGAGCCGTGCGCCCCGTACCGATCATTCCGCCTCCGCATTGGCGATGGCCTTTCCTACAACCTGAGGCCTGTCAGGCCATCTCCGCCATCGCCGCGGCGGCGCGCCGCACCGCGACTGCGCGCACGTGCGCGAGCTGGAGGGTATAGAGCCAGCCGCCGAGCCCGGCGGCGACGACGGTCAGCACGAACATCGTGGCGCTCGCTCCGCGGTCAGGGTGCCAACCGCTCGCGACCTCGAGCAGGATCGACCCGGCGGCCGACCAGCCGAGCACCGCCGGCAGGAGCTTCGCAAAGCCGTCTCGCCGACGTCCGTGGTACTCGGCGATCGCGTATCCCAGCACGAGGAACGCGGAGACGTGCTCGATGGAGCGGAAAATCGCATCGTTCCCGACGGGCGTACCGTCGAGCAGCAGGGCCCACGTGCCCCTCCACTCGGAACCGAGCCGCGAGAGCGGCGACAGGGCCGAGACGACGACGTGAACCACGAGAAGGGGAAGGACTACCCGAAGCGTCGATGCCTCGAAGCGTCGTGCGCCTCGCTCGGGCCGGGACTCGTGCGTGAGGGCTGTGGGCGCGAGGCTACGGATCCACGCGGCGCCGAGACCCGCCGCGGCCGCGACCGTTGCGGCGTCCAGAGCCCCGAGCGCGACCGGCACCAGCGCGACGAAGAGCCACGCCGCGGTGGCGAGTAAGACACGGGGCAGGCCCGCGCGATCGAAAGAAGTGAACACCGAGCCGATGATCCATCCCGCGCTGGCCGCGAGCGGCACGAGGAGCCATGCTCTCTCCCCCAGGTTGGCGTCGATCCCGATCAGCCAGGGCAGGGGGGCGAGGAGGTAGAGGAGTCCCATCAGCGGAAGCTCGACCGCCAGCGCGCGAACCGTGGCGGCCGCGTCCGCGCGACGAAGGGTCGCCGTGGCGAGCCAGGCGCCGATGCCTGCGCCTGCGGTGTTGGTGACGAGGTCGAACGGAGACGGGTAGCGGTCGGGTGTGAAGAACTGCGCGAGCTCCACGAGACCGCTGAGCGCCGCGCCCCAGACGACGGCACCGATCCACGCGGCGCCCGTCGCGCCCGGCTTCGACAGGCGATGAATGAACCCCAGGGGCACGAACATCACCACGTTCATCACCAGGTCGAACGCGTTCCACGTCGAGGTGAGGGTATTGACCGGTGGGAACAGGAACCGAAACGGCGTGAGCGTGACGACGGCGACCACGACCGCCAGGTACGCGAGGATGGCGTGACCCAGCCGGCGGCCCGTCGCGTCGGAGGATGGGGGAACGCTCATGCCGTATGATGTGCCAAGAGCCGGGGCGGGAAACAGGGACGTCGTCGTCGCAACCAGACATGGCCTGGTCCCGGAGGCCCGTGCAGATTTCGCGTTCGATGACCGCCGACGAATACACCACCCTGATGGACTTCCTCGCGACGCACTTCGCGAGGATGGACGCCAGGTTCGATGCGCTCGAGGCACGCCAGGATGCCATGGAGGCACGCCTCACCCGCTCCGAGGTGTTGTGGGAGTCCATGCGTGACGACCTTCGGCGCGTCGCCGAGGGGGTCGTGGCGGTCAACGAGCGCCTCGAACGTTTTCAGGCCGAGACGCGGGAGCGCTTCGATGAGCACGACCGGCGCTTCGACGAGCACGACCGGCGCTTCGATGAGCACGACCGGCGCTTCGATGAGCACGACCGGCGCCTCGAAGCACTTGAACGAAGCATCGACGGGTTGCACGTCCGCTTCGATCGATTCGCGATCGACTTCGGAACCGTGCAGCTCGACCATGGGGCCCGGCTCGAGGCGCTCGAGCGCCACCGCCGGCGCCGCGGCCCCGGAGGTTGACCCTCGTCCGCGCGGCCGTACCTTTGTCCCCTCGTTGCCGGGCTGCGTCCCGGCGCGACGCCTCGCTAGCTCAACTGGCTAGAGCAACTGACTCTTAATCAGTAGGTTCGGGGTTCGAGTCCCTGGCGGGGCACTTGGGGGAGGCGAAGGCCGGGGGTCCACGAGGTGGGCTTCCGGCCTTGCTGACGTCGGCTAGCGCGCCTCTTCCGCTCTGAGCCACATCCCGATCTGCGGCTCCTGCCCCACGCCGGGGCGGCTCCAATCGCAGACGCCCGCGGGGAAGATCCGGCCCAGGCGCGTCCACTGCGACGCAGTGAACTGCACCCGATAGTCCGCGCGATCGAGCGGCTTCAGCTGGCACTTCACGATGTCGTCCACGACCGGCGCACCCGCCACCAATGCGGGCGCCGAGTAGGTCGGGAAGAGCCGGTTGCACTCGCCCGGGCCGTCGTAGGACTGCTCCTCCACGATCTTCCGCCCCTCTTCCGTCCAGCACGCGTCCACGAGCGCGGTGGGGCGGTGCCGCACGATGCGCTCCGGAAGTGGCGTCCCGGAAAAGTCGCCCACGACGGCGGTGAGCCACGCGTCCAGGAGGGCCAGGGACTCCGCCATGGGTCCGTTCGCCGCGTCCATGCCGAACGCGCCCCCGCGCGGCGTCACCTGGAACACGTGGTTGTCGGCGTGTCCGTTCTCGCGGATCAGCCGCGCCCTCGTGGAGAAGCTATGGAACTTCATGTGGTTGTCGCCGTTCGGCAGGTGATCCGTGTAGTTCCGGTAGTCCAGGATCGCCACCGAGGCGAGCCCGCGCCCGCTGATGATGCGACCGGTGCGGTAGGCGAGCGCGGTCGCATCCGGGTCGGCCACGTGGCGCTCAGGCTGCGGCCTGAAGTCGATGTCGAGACCGCCGATCCCCTCGTTGAGATCGAGGAACTGGTCGACGTCGATCAACCCGTCGTTCAGCGTGCCCAGGCCGTATTGCACGCCCACGTTGTCGAGCGGCCGCCGCGCGAACCCGTTCGCGGGATGGCGGCCGTACACGTTCACGGTGTGGTCGTAGATCGTCGCCCGGGCCCCGGTGCGGTTCGTCACCGGGTCGTACCGCGCCTCGACCGGGAGGACCTCCGGGAAGTCAGCCGTCGGATCCGAGCGACGGGCCATGCCGCTCATGTTCGGAATGTTCGCTCGGTTGCTGAACCCGGAGATCGCGACCTGCTGCTCCTCCGTGAACCGCCCCGGAGCGACCTCGCCGAAGTAGCGCTCGAGCAGGCGCGCGTCCACCGACTTGAACACCGTGCCCGAGGTCATGTCGGGGAAGGAGAGGCCGACCACGAGGCCGTCCAGGAGGCCGGGGTAGTTGTCCGCGATCCCCATCTGCTGGTGCGCGCCCCCGGACGCTCCCCACCCCAGCGTGAAGAGCGGACGTCCGTACGCCTCGATGAAGCGCTCCTTCACGGCGGTCGTGGTCTCGGCGCTCAGGAGCTCGCTGCAGTTGTTCGCGAACACGTTCAGCGTGGACGAGGCCACGGCGTAGCCGAGGGAGAGCTGCGCCACCGGGAGGACGCCCGCCGTTCCCGTTCCCTGGTTGTACCATCCTGGGCGGCATCCCCCGCCGTACGTGTAGATGAGTCGGCCGTTCCAGCCCGGGCTCCGGTTCCACGGGGTCGGCTCGGGCGTCCGCGGATCGTGCAGGATCGCCGTCTCGTAGATGGCCCTGTTGGCGGTCCCCGTCTCGATCCGGACCACGAACGGCAGGCGCGTGCCTCTCACCGTCACGGAAGCCACGTCGGAAGGGAGCTGCGTGCGGTCGGCGAGAGGGGCCCACGATCCTGCGCTCGTACGGTAGACGTAATCCACCCGCCGTTCGACGGAGCAGTGCGCGTCGAGCGCTGGACCGAGCGTCCCGCCGCCCGCCAGCCGGAAGAGGTGCGTGGTGCAGACGAACGGCTGCTCGTGCGGGCCGGCGAAGATCGGACCCCACGCGGGGTGATTCGTGATCGTGAGCTCCGTCACGTCGGACGCGCCGGCCCCGGAGCGGACGGTCAATCGGTTGTCGCCGAGCTCGAGGCCGGTGACGAGGCCGAGGAGCTCTCCACGACCTCCGCTCCGGAACGACGTCGTGATGTCGTTGCCGTTCCGCTCGACCCGGAGGGTGCTCGGGTCCGACGTCGCTCCATGGGAAATGCGGACGAGCGCGTCCCCTCCGGTCACCATGTCGTTCCGGGAGGAGAGGACCTCGATCGTGACCCGGGAGCTCCCGGATTGGACGTGCTCGATCGCGGGAACGAAGTCGTAGCGCTGGGCCGTGTGGGAGGCGGCGCCCTGCGCTTCGGCAGCGAATGGAATGGCCGGGGCGCCGAGGATCGCGGCGGCCGCGAGCGCGATCTTCGCCGAGGTGGGCGGGTTGGGCATCGCCCAGACATACGGGGGTGCGCCCGAAGGGGCAAGAACGTAGCCGAGACGCTTGCGGTCCACGGCGATGCTCACGGGCTTCCGTCAAACTCCAAGACCAGTCGGCCCTACGGATCCACCCGGAAGTTGATCATCATGCCGGCCTCGTGATGCTCCGAGATGTGACAGTGCGCCATCCAGACCCCGGGGTTCGTCACATCGAGGAGGATGTCGACGGTCTGCCCGGTCAGCACGAGGACGGTGTCCTTCCACACGAGGTTGGGCTCGACCTCGCCGTCGCGTGCAAGCACGAGGAATCGTCCCGCACCATGGATGTGAAACGGGTGTTGCATCGGATGATCCGACTCCATCTCGTTCACCAGCCGAATCTTCACCTGGTCTCCGACGCGGAACCTCCAGTCGATCGCCGAGCCTTCGGCGCCCGTGGCCCGGTCGATCAACCTCCAGCGCGTGTTCGCCGGCGTGGTCAGGCGGTTCCCCTCGACCATCTCGTCCTCCCACTCGATGCCGCGGTCGCGGCGAGCATCGTCCTCGCGGTGATGGTCGCCGCTGGCGTGATCGGACGTGTGAGCGGGCGGCGCCGCCGCGCTGCTCTCGAGGTTGGCCGGGACGAGCTTCATGTGACACTTGGGGCAGCGCCCCGGCTCGTCGCGTACCACGTCCGCATGCATGGGGCAGACGTACGCGAGAGTCACTCCGGACGCGAGGTGGGGGTCGGCCATGTCCATGGTCGCGACCAGCGCGAGGGTCTTGTCCGGCTCGGCGCCCAGGTAGGCCGCGATGCGCGAGCGCTCGGCCGCCATGTCGCTGTTCGTGCGGAGCCTCATGAACTCGCCCGCGCGTGACGAGTCCCGCGTTCCTTGGACGTCGATCGTGCTCAGAACGTACGTGCGCTGGGGCGTGCGGTGCTCGAGGGTGTGGCGACCGGGCTCGTCGAAGAGTACATCGACCACGGCACGCTCCGAGGGCGCGAGGATCACGCTCTCGACCAGTTCCTCGTGCTCGCAGCGGCCGCTGAGCTTCATGGGCGCTCCAGTTACCCCGACGTTGAAGACGCGAGCGTTCGACGTGGCGGTGAAGTAGAAGCGCACGACTTCGCCGGCGCGCGCCGTGAGCGAGAGTGTGGGCTCGCCGTTGATCAGCATCACGTTTCCGAAGCGGCCCATCGCGGTGTGGGTCGACGTGGAGCGCCGGAACGGCGCGAGCTTCCCGTCCTCGATCTGGACGTCGTCCAGCGTGACCGAGATCTCGCGGTCGGCGCGAGGCCAGTAGTCGGAGTCCGCAGGCGCCACCACGATGGTTCCGTAGAGTCCCATCTCCTGGCCATGGTCCTCGCGGATGTGAGGGTGGTACCAGTACACACCGGGATCCGGGAACTCGAGTTGACACGTGAAGGAGCCGCCGACGGGGATCGGAGGCTGGGTCAGGTGCGTGCCGTCGGAGGCGTTGTCGAGGCGCAGGCCGTGCCAGTGCACCGTCCCCTCCATGTCGCCGTCGTTGACGGCGTGGATGACGACCTTGGAGCCCTGGCGGACGAAGAGGGTGGGCCCCGGGATCGAACCGTTGTAGGCGAGCATGCGTACGGCTGCGTCACCGATCCGCTTGACCACCGGCCCGATGCGGAGCTCGAAGCGCTCGCCGTCCTTCAGAGTCACGGACTCAGGGGGGTGGTCCGAGGGGAGGCCATCGATCTCGGTCGGGAGTTCGTCGGACGGATGGGTCGAGTGGGGCACGGTCTTCATAGGTAGTCCTCCGCCTTCATTGTTTGCGATGTCAGCTGGATCAGTACGAACGCGCCGAGCCCTACATCGGCGACCATGCACGCGGCTCCATACCACTCTGGAACGA
>CAZBCN010000048.1:0-267 GCA_964490285.1 uncultured Gemmatimonas sp.
CTCTTGGCGGCGGGAGGCGCGGTAGGAGGGGGCAGGGGGTGACGAGTGAGAGCGGCGGAGACGAGGGGAGAGGGGCCGCTCCAGACGTTTGGTTTCTTCTTCATTCTGGCACAGATCGTCTGTCATCTGGGTCCACCGGGTCAAGGGAAGTGGTTGCTAGCCACGCGATCCCCTTCGCCACCGTCTTGTCCGTAACGCCAAGGCGCGTGGCGATCACCCGGTCGCTGAGCCCCAGCTCCCGGAGTTGGCGGGCCTTGGCGGCAATCC
>CAZBCN010000048.1:277-3251 GCA_964490285.1 uncultured Gemmatimonas sp.
TCCACCAACGGCACCTGGAAGGGCAGGGAGGCCGCGGTTCGAATCCTTTGCGTCCGGGTCCACTGAAGCAGGCCCGAGCCAGGACGGTTGGCTCGGGCTTCTTCGTTTCAGGGAGCTGAGTGGAAGGGGCGGCGGGAGTCGAACCCGCGCGGACTGACGGAGTGAGGACGCTCGGCGGGTTCGAGCCGACGAGCAGAAGAGCGGATCGTAGCCTGCCCGCCCACCGCCCCCATGGAGGAAGCCCGAGCCTAAATCGGTTGGCCCGGGCTTCTTCGCGTCGAGGGCGGCTATCCACGACCCATAGGGAAATTCCCTACACGTCTGCGCGGCTCCTTCCCGACTTCCAGCCAGATGCCCGGCGGCCGCAGCTTGGCAGCAAGGTACACCGGCGGAATGAGAGCCACCGGCAATCCCAGGGGCCCGGGGCCCGAGGCCTCGGCCCCTGCGGTGGCGCTCGGGATTTCAGTCACGCTCCACCTGGGAGAGAACCTATGAAGCTGCATGGTCGTACAGCGCGTTCACGCTCCATCGGAGCTGCGGTCGCCTTGGTCGCGACCTTCGCGCTCGCGAGTGACTCCAGCGCCCAAGTCGCCTTCGCCTCGAGCGACAGGGCGGAAGTCACCTACGCCAAGGACGTGGCCCTCATCATCCGCAACAGCTGCGCTGGCTGCCACCGTCCGAACGGGATTGGACCGATGGACCTCCTCACCTACGAGGATGCGCGGCGCTATGCGCGGCGGATCCGCGAGCAGGTGTCGAACGAGCTCATGCCTCCCTACGCCTATGACAGGGACATCGGCATCCAGGAGTTGGAGCACGACTGGCGCCTGTCGCCGGAGCAGATCAGCACGATCGTGGCGTGGGTGGACCAGGGCGCGCCGCTGGGTGACCCGGCCGACATGCCGACGCTTCCGCCCGTCGTCGACACCGACGAATGGAGGTTCACACCCGAGTTCGGCCCGCCCGATGTCATCGTGCGCTCGACGCCGATCGACATTCCGCCCGCCGGGCTCGACATGTGGCACCGTCCCATCGTGCCGGTGGGCGTGACCGAGGACCGCTGCATCCGCGCGATCCAGGTGAAGCCCGCGCCGGGTCCCGCCAAGGCGGTAGTGCATCATGCCAACTCGACGTTCTCGCGCATGCAAGACGACGGGTCGTTCGAGGCGACGGGCGACCGCGCGAGCGAGTACGCAATGGGCAAGGCGGGTGAGCTGATCCCGGAGGGCGTTTGCAGGATCCTGCCCGCCGACGGGTACGTTGCGTGGGACATTCACCTCTTCCCCGGTGGACTCGGGGCGAACGCGACCGACCAGGTGGTCGAGGACAACGTGGTGGAGATGGGCCTCTGGCTCTGGCCCGCGGACTACGAGTACGAGTACAAGCAGGACCTGGCCCTCTACGGCATCCGCCAGGGGGAGATGGTGATCAGGCCCCACGGCACCGCGATGACGCAGGGGTTCCAGGTGTTCGATCACCCCGTTCGCATCGACAGCTTCCAGCCGCATGGGCACCTTCGCATGCGCTCGGCCTCCCTCGAGATCCTCTACCCGGAGACCGGTCGGGTCGAGGTCATCAGCATGATCTCGAACTGGAGCGCGGTCTGGCACCAGAGCCACATCTACCGGGCAGATGTGGCGCCGCTGGTCCCGGCAGGTGCGGTGTTGATCATGAAGCAGTGGTACGACAACACGGAGAACAACCCGAACGTCGTGGACCCTGACCTGTGGGTGGACCTCGGGAGTCGGACGGCGGACGAGATGACGCATGCCTGGATCGCGGTGACCCACCTCGACGAGGAGGGCTACCAGGAGCTGCTGGAGGAACGGCAGGCCAACCAGGAGCGCAGGGTCACGGATCAGGATTGAACCAACCAGGGCGTGTAGTCGAACCGTGAGTGGACGGGGATCGAAGGACGCTCGAGAAAGCGCTCCTTCGGTCCCCGGCTCGTGAGCCGTCCGGCTCCATAGCCTGGCCCCGGGCCTCTTGCCCCGGGCCTTAACGTTGTTCGGCGGGTCCGAGCCGACGGGCGGAAGCCGTAGTCGAAGCGTGCCCCGCCCACCCAGGAGACGAGCGAGGATCGGCGCTCAGCGCCGACCGCAGATCACTCCCGCCGCCTGCATTCGGCCGAGCCACCCGCTCGATCGTTGCGCCGGGAAGCCGATGCCCTTCCTGGACTCCGACATGGCCCTCTTCGATCTTTTCCCGCACCCTGAGATCCGACCCATTAGGAGATGAAGCGATGAAGCGATTTACCCTGCTCCCCAGCCTCGCATTTCTTGGCGTCCTGGCCGCCTGCGGAGGGGGGGAAGCCCCCGCGGGCGACATGGAGATGGACGCTGCCCCGGCAGCCGCGGCGGAGGAGACTCCGAGCGCGGGCGGGTTGAGCTGCTACCTCGAAGGCGCGACGCTCGCAGAGGCGCGCCAGCGGGTGAGCCCGCACAGCTCGCTGAGCTTCAACCTCGGCGCGAACCCGGCCCTCCTGTGCTACGGCGCCCCTTCGGCCCGGGGCAGGGACATCATGGGCGGCCTGGTGCCGTACGGTGAGCCGTGGCGGATCGGGGCCGACGAAGCCACGGCGCTCCACCTGAGCGTCAGGGCCAACGTGGGCGGCGTGGCGCTCGCGCCCGGGAGCTACTCCCTCTACGCCATTCCGGGTGAGAACGAGTGGACGTTCTTCATCAACTCGAACTGGCGGCGTTGGGGCATCCCGATCGACGCCGGCGTCCGTGCGACCGAGATCGGCAGCTTCACGGTCGTCCCGCAGCCGCTGCCCGAGATGGTCGAGCAGCTCACGTACGAGTTCGAAGAGGCCGCGGGCGGCGAGCCCGGGGGCGAGCTCTTGCTGGAGTGGGCCAACACCCTGCTGCGGATCCCGATCGAGGCGTGACCGGGAGGCCGACCGGGGCGGGAGCCCCCGGCGGCCCCATACCCCGCCTAGGGCAGGGGGAGGTGGGGCGGGGGGGCGCTAACC
>CAZBCN010000048.1:3261-26106 GCA_964490285.1 uncultured Gemmatimonas sp.
GCCCGTCGGTCGGGGTTTTTGTGGGGGGGGGTGCTGTGGCTGGTTGGGGCCAACACCCGGCGGGGGAGCCCTAGCGTGGCGGGACCGGGTGGCCGACCGGGGCGGACGCCCCGGTCGGCCACTTCCAGCTCGTAGCGCAGGTGCAGGTCGTGCGTGGGAGCGATCACCCCGCGTGCCGGCGCGGTCGGCTGGCGCGCCAACGCACGGGAAGCCGCTCGACCCAGCGGTGACCGGGTCGCGGCACGAACCGCACCGCGTCCGTGGCCAATCGCAGCTCGGACGTTTCCTGCATCAGCGCCACCAACGCCGCCCCCATCTCGAGGGCGACCAACGCGCCCCCCACGCAGGAGTGGCGACCGCGACCGAAAGCGAGATGCCCGCTCGTGCGACGCGAGATGTCGAAGACGTCGGGGTGCTCGAAGACGTCCGGATCACGGTTGGCGGAGCCGAGCGCGAGGAGCACCATCGAGCTTTCGGGGATGGTGACGCCGTGGAGCTCGATGTCCGCCTTCGCAATCCTGCCGATGTACTGTCCCGGAGACTCGAAGCGGAGACACTCTTCGACAGCCGACGGGACGAGATCGGGACGCTCGCGGAGCAGTTGGAACTGGTCCGGGTGCGTCAGCAACGTGTGGACGGCATTGCCGATCGCCCGATCGACGTTCTCCACGCCGTCCGCGAACAGCAGCATGCAGTTGTCCACCAGCTGCGCTTCGGTTAGCGGGCCTTCGCCGTGCACGGAGAGTAGGTCGGAGACCAGGTCGTCCGCCGGGTTGGCCCGCCGGTCTCGAATCACCTCCCGCAGGTGACTGCGGAAGTCCGTGAGCGCCGTGTCGAGCTGCTCGCGCACCTCCCTCGAGGGAATCGCCGCGAACAGGTAGAAGAACGACTCGCTCAGGCGTTCGAGCTCGCGCACGTCGCGGAGGGGGACGCCGAGCACCGACGCGATCACGGACACCGCGAGGGGCGACGCGAAGTCCGCGACCACGTCCCGGACCTCATGGCCTTCCCAGTCCGCGAGTAGGTCGGCCGCGATGCCGACGAAGTCGGGTGGAGAGCGCCGCAGTCTTTCGTGGAAGCGACGGGCGATGAGCAGGCGCGGAGCCGTATGCTCGGGCGGATCCAGAAACGGCAGGATGTGCGCCGCGACGTCCGCGCAGACGTACCGCTCACGGTTGCGTGCGTTGACCACCGCGTATCGCGCGGGCGCGTTTCCGAGCCGGTCGTCGCCGAGGGCGGCCGACACGTCCGCGTGGCGCGTGAGCACCCAAGCGCCCATGACGCTCCGGTGCACGGGCTCCTCCTCGCGCAGGCGACGGAAGAACGGGTACGGATCCGCGACGAAGGCGGGGTCGAGGGGATCGAACCCGCGAGGCAAGCTCATGGACGTTGCCCCCACGACCTCCGGCGCGGCGCCAGCCACCGCGCTCTCCCACGCCGGCTAGGCGGTCGGCCGAGCCAGCGTCGCATCGAGCGCTTTCGCGATCTCCCGGTGGTTGTGCTCGAGATGCGAGCGTAAGGCATGCAGCTCGAGGGCGCTCGGGCGCTGTCCCGCGGCGAGCCGCGCGAGCAGCGCGACGTCGTAGTACCGGATCGCCGCAGACAGGACGAGCACCTCGTCGACCAGGTCGGCGGTGGTGCTCGGTGAGCAGATGTCGGCGACGTTATCGCTGCCGAGTCGCACGTGGACACCTTCCGCGAGCAACTCCAGGACCCTCGGGATGCTGTTGTCGCGGGGGGTCTTGAGGGGACGGAGCTGCCGCATCCCCAACGCGGCGGACGGGCACACGATGACGCCCACCCGCTGCTCCACGAGCCGCTCGGCCAGCCTGTCGAACGCATCGTCGTCGTACGTCGTCGGAGACACCATGTGCACGGCCCACACGGCCGGTTCATCACCACCGAGATCAGGCGCCCCGTGGGCGCGCATGACGTCGAGGAGCCTCTCGGTACCACGCTCGGTCGGCTCGACCCGCTGGTCGGTGTGAACGTGTAGGGCCACCCGGAGCTCGGAGGCGAGCACGAGCATACGACGGCAGCACTCTTCGAAGCCGATGTGCTCGGGGTAGTCGTCCACGTCGTCTGCTTCCGGGAGCGCCGCGAGGAAGTCGGCTCGGCGCGCGCCCTCCACGAAGACCTGCCACCGTTCGGGCTCGTCGTCCTTGAAGCCGAGCGGCGAATACGCACCGATGCGGAGGTCGATCTCGTCGGCGCGCTCGTGCTTGATCTCCAGCATGTACTCGAGCCCCCTGAGTCCCACTCGGTCGGCGGTCACGTCCACCAACGTGTCCGCCCGGCGGGTCCCGCAAGCCACCATGGTATCGAGCGCCTCGTGGACTCTGGCCCGCAGGTCCTCACGCTCGTACGCCGGTCCGTTGTGAAGCACAGCGAGCAAGCCGTGCTTCTTCTTCAACGAGACATGCGACGTGGTGAGCACGCGGTGGCTCGCCTCTGCGAGGTAGCGGTCGTCGAGCGTACCGTATCGATCCAGGTGGAGGTGGGCGTTGAACAGCCCGCCGAGCTCCGCGATCGCGGCGTCGAGTCGGCGGTAGAAAGGGTTGTTCCGGCGAGGCTCGGTCATACGCGTCCTGGGTTCGGTCCTGGCCCGATCCCCTCGAGGGAACGGCGGACGTAGGTCCACACGGCCGTTCCGGGCACGACGAACGTGAGGCGCCGGGACGCGGTTCGCACGGGGCCCGTGCTCCAGTCCCCGCCCGGAACCACCTGGAAGCTCAGCGTCCACGGCCCGGGAGCGAGCGGCGCCTGGACGTCGAGTCCGACGCGAACGCGCGCGCCCGCAGGGACGGGCTCCTCGATGCGCGCATAGCTATCGAAGAAGACCCGATCGGAGCCCGGACGGCCCCACCGGGCGAAGACGGCGGTGCCGGCGGGCCAGGCGACATCGTCGAGATTCGTGACGTCGACGCTCGCATCGCGGAGGGCTCGCGAGACGAGCACGCGGGGCGGGCTCACCCCGTTCGCCGAGCGGGCCCCTCCACCCCCGGCTGCCGGGGGACGCGACGGAGACGGGCTCGCCGCGTCTTCGAGCTCCTGACGGAGGGCCGCGATGATCCGCTCGTCCTGAAGCACCTTCTCGTGACCGGCCCGGCTCGGGTGCAGGCGCACTTGGCCACGGAGGTTTCGCGACCAGGCAGGGTTCGCCGTCGTGAACGGGTGCCACCCGCTGCGGGTCCCGAAGAAGAAGGCGACTCGGCCATCATACGGCTCGGGCGAGAAATGCTCGACGAGGCACAGCGTCGCCACCGTGCGCCCGGCCTCCCGCAGTTCGCGTGCGACCTCGAACGCCACACGAGCGCCCGCGCAGTACCCGCCGAGAAAGATCGGTCCCTGCGGCTGCAGGCTTTCGATCTCCGCCCGATAGAGACGAGCGAGCGCGGATATGTTCTCTGGGCTCTTGCTCCGCGTCTCGTAGAGCGAGCGCATTCCGAATACCGGCTGGTCCGGTCCGAGTCGGTCGGCGAGGTCCCTGAGTTCCGGGAACCCCTGGGCGCCCCAGTACAGGGGCGGGCGGCTCCCGAACGTGTTGCGGCCGACCAAGAGTGAGTCGGGCGCGGCGCGGGTGCCGGCCCAAGTGGTGACGAGGTTCCGCACCTCCTCCAGTACGTGGGGCTCGCCTCGAGCGGCTGAGGCCGATACGCGGTCGTGGCCGTGCGCGTCCAGATGGCGGTCGAAGCGCCCGACCGAAGTGTGGTCGTAGAGCATGGCGACAGGGATCTCGAGCCCGAGCCGCTCGCTCACCCGCAGGGCCAGCTCCACCGCGCGCAGCGAATCGCCCCCGCGCTCGAAGAAGTCGTCATCCACGCCGACCCCGGGCTCGCCGAGGATCTCCCTCCAGCATTGGAGGAGCAGTGCCTGCCGGGCGTTGGTGGGCATCGGAGCGTGGATGGGGTCGGCTCCGTTCCCGCCGGTCCCATTCCGGGGCAGGCAGAGCGCTGGAAGGCGTCTACGCTGCAGCTTGCCACCTGGCGTGCGGGGCAGAGCATCGAGCACGAACACGGCGCGGGGGACCTTGAAGCCTGCAAGCCGTTCGGCACACCATGCCCGGATCGTCAGGGGGTCGATGCTCCGGCCGGGGGCGGGCACTACAGCCATCGCGACCTCTTCACCGAGCGTCGCGTGCGGGAGCGGGAATGCGGCGGCATCGCGCACGTCAGGGTGGCCGAGCACGAGTTCGTCGATCTCTCGCGGCGCGATCTTCTCGCCGCCACGGTTGATGATGTCCTTGAGGCGACCCGTCAGGTGGAGGTAGCCGTCAGCGTCGAAGTACCCCTCGTCTCCGGTTCGCAGCCAACCATTGAGGAAACAATCGGCGTCGGTTCCGTCGAACGACTCGTATCCCGCCGTGACGCTCGGGCCCCGGACGAGCACCTCTCCGCGACGGCCCGGGACCGCTGTGTTTCCCGCGTCGTCCACGATCGTCACCTCCGGACCGGCCGCGATGCCGACCGACCCGGACTTGCGCATCCCGGGTGGAAGCGGATTGCTCGTGATCACGCCTGCGGTCTCCGTCATCCCGTAGATCTCGATGACCGGCACGCCGAGTGCGCGTTCGAAATCGCCTAGGATGGTCGGGGGAAGGGGCGCCGACACCGAGCGGACGAAGCGGAGTCGATGCTGCGGCCGTCGCAGGCCTTCCGCCGTCGTGCGCTCCAGGCAACGAAGGATGTCCTGGAGCGTTGTCGGCACCGCCTGATACCAGGTCGGCTGGACCTCATCCAACTGCTCGAGGAAGTCCGCGCCGCTCATCCCCTTGGCGATCACGACCCGACCGCCGACCGAGAGGGGCGCGACGAGCAGGTCCACGAGCGCGCCGATGTGGAAGAGGGGCAGCGTGCTGAGACACACGTCCTCCGGGCCCAAGCGGAGCGACTGGGCCACATTGGCCGCGGAGGCGAGCAGGTTGCGGTGGGTGAGCGGGACGATCTTGGGCAGCGCGCTCGACCCGGACGTGTGCAGAACGAGCGCGAGGTCGGCAGGTGAGGCGTCGAGAAGTGCTTCCGGGTCCCCGGGCGGCCCGGGTCGAGCCCGGGCGGAGCCGAGCTCGAGCCGGAAGGTCCCGGCGGGCGCGCTTCGGTCGATGGCGATGTCGAGGCAGGGGAGACCGAGTGCCACGGCGGCGTCTCGTGCGGGTCGACGGTCCGGTGCGGTCACGACGAAGGCGACACGGAGCCGCCGCATGAGCTCGCGGAGCTCTCGCCCCGTGTAGTCGGGATTGAGGGGCACGCAGACCGCGCTGGCCGCGATACAGATGCTGGCCGTCGCGAGCTCCGGCCCGTGGCCCATGACGAGCGCCACCCGCTGGCCCCGGCCGCAGCCGGCCAGCGCTAAAGCCGCGGCGGTATCGCGCACCTGTGCGAGGAGGGCTTCGTAGGTGAGGTGCGCGCGCCCCGGCGCGCCGATGGCCTGGGATGTGGGACGGACCGCGGCCTGTGCCTCCAAGACGCCCATGATGGTTTCGGACGTCCGATTCGTTTCGATCTGCGTGAGGCGACTCATCGTGGGGGGGCGGTGAGGGCTCCGGACCGGTCGGGTGCCGCCCAAGCTAGGCGCGCCAGGGCTGCGGGCAAGGCGCCATGTGCAGCCAAAGGGGGGCGGTGGGAGGCGGCTACATCGTGGCGCGCTGACCGGCGATGTAGTCCCGGAGCACGCCGGCCTCGGTCTCCAGCTCTTCCAGACGGTACTTCACGATGTCACCCACAGAGATGACGCCCGTGACGCGGCCCTCATCCAGGACCACGAGGTGACGGCGACGTTCGTGGGTCATCCGGTCCATCACTTCGTGTAGGGAGTCCTCGGCGGAACAGGTGGGAGCGGGACGTTGCATGAATTCGTCCACGGTCGTGCGCCGGATGCTCGCGTTCGTGCGGTCGACCGCGGTGACGAACTCCCGCTCAGCGAGGAACCCCACCAGTTCGCCCTCGTCGGTCACGACGGGCACGCCGCCGATCTTGTGCTCTCGGAACAGGCTCGCCGCCTCACCCAGGCTCGTGCTCGGCGTGATCGTGATCACGTTGGCGGCCTTTCTGCGCAGAATATGCCCGACGGTCATGGCACACCTCCGTTGGCTCGGGTGCGACTCTCCCCCAAGATAGGGAGGCCGCGGCGCGGGGCCACCGAGGGACGGTCGTCCCTAGCGGGGCGGGCGAGGTACCAGGACCGGGGTCGAGGCCTTGTAGCGCTCGTAGCGCGGGTCCCCACCCCACTTGGCGTCGGCTCGCGCTTCCAGGAGGGGAACGCCGCTCAACTTCGTGAGCAGGAGTGTCACGAACACGGGTGAGACGAGCGTGACGTACTGCCAGCCTCGGAGGGCGGGCGCGGCGATGAGAGCGACGCCCGTCCAGAGAACGATCTCCCCGAAGTAGTTGGGGTGCCGAGACCAGGCCCACAAGCCCGAGTCGATGAACAGGCCCTCGTTTCCCGGCTGAGCGCGGAAGCTGCTCTTCTGCCGATCCGCGACCACCTCGATGCCGAACCCCATGATCCAGAGCGCCAGTCCTACCCACGCGACGGCGCCGAGCGGGACCGAGCTTGGGGACACCATCGCGGCGAGGGCGGCGCCCATCGTGAAGCAGACCCAGACGCCCTGGACCGTCCACACGACGAAGAAGCGGATGAAGGAAGTCTTGATCTCGTCGAAGCGACCGTCGGAGCCGCTCTTCCGGATCCGTTCGAAGAGGAATAGGCCCAGACGTGCGGCCCAGACCGCGACGAGCACGCCGAGGAGCCCGGAACGCGCGTCGGCACGAGGCCCGAGGCCGATCGCGACCGCCGTCACGGTCAGGTAGGTGAGGCTTCCCGTGAGGTCGAAGAAGCGCTCCGTGCGCATCAAATAGGCCGGCACGAACGCCACCCACTGAATCGCCACGGCCAGTGAAGCGCAGAGAGAGAAGAGAGGAACCGTCCCGACGACTGCTCCACCCTGACTTCCAGCGTACGAAAGGCCCGCGACCGCCGCGAGCGCGATGGGCAGCGCGATGAGTCGCTTCTTTTCGGCTTCGGTCATGTGTTCTCCCTCTTGGCCCCATCGTACAGCACCTTCACGTCGGCTGCTGGCCGGTCACTCCACCGGCTCGATGCGGAGAAGCGCTCCCTCGTCCTCGTCGGTGAGCACGTAGATGAGGCCGTCGGGGCCCTGGCGAACGTCGCGGATACGCTGCCGAAGCTCGGTCAGGAGCGACTCCCTACGGATCTCCTCGCCGGACTCGTTGAACACGATGCGCTCGATTCGGCCCGTCCGCTCGATCCTGCCCACCATGAGGCCCGCCACGAGCAGGTTGTCGTGCCAGGCCGGGAAGCGATCTCCCGTATAGAAGGTCATGCCCGCGGGCGAGATCGACGGCAGCCATACGATCGTCGGAAGCTCCATGCCGTCTCGCCACCACTGCTCGGTGATGCGCGGGCCCGCATAGGCTCGTCCGTAGGAGACGATCGGCCAGCCGTAGTTTCGCCCCGGCCGAACCACGTTGACCTCGTCGGCACCCTGCGGCCCGTACTCCGCCGCCCAGAGCTCCCCGGTGCGCGGGTGGAACGCCAGCCCAGTCGCGTTGCGATGTCCCATCGAGTAGAGCTCCGGCAGGTGGCCGGGGCGCCCGATGAACGGGTTGTCCGGAGGCGGCGTACCGTCGTCTCGGAAGCGAAGGATCTTGCCTGCGGGGTCGGCCGGGTCCTGGGCGCGCATCCCGCTCGTGGCCGCATCCGGCGCGCCGCCCACCGGCATGAACAGCGTCCCGTCGGGCGCGAAGACGATGCGTGATCCCGACGAGGTGGTGAACGGAGTGCCCGTCGATTCCCAGAGGACCTCGAGGCCGTGGAGCGCCGCCCCGTCGAAGCGGGCCCGGGCCAGCGCGACGCGGCTCTCGGGGACCGTCCGATACGTGAGGTAGACCCTGCGGTTCTCCGCGAATCGGGGGTGCAGCGCCACCTCGAGGAGCCCCGTGAACGTGGCCGCCGTGCTGACCGCGGGCACTCCGGCGACGGGCGTGGGCTCGAGCGCTCCGTCACGGAACACGCGAAGCCGGCCGTCCCGTTCCGTGATCAGGATGTCCCCCTCGGGCAGGAACGCGAGGCTCCACGGATGCGACAGGCCTCGCGCGAGCACACGGACGAGGATGACGGGCTCTTCGGCCGAGTGAAATCGATAGACATCCTCCGTGAGCCGGACCGGAGGCACGCCGTCCCACTGGGTCGGTGCGGCCTGGCCGGCGGCCTGTCCCTGAATCGGGACGAGACTGCCGACCACGGCGGCCGCGAGCGCTACGCGACTCCAGAGACATCGACGCATCGTTGAGTCCTTCGAACGCTCACGGGTCGCTGGGGTGGCCTCGAGCGCACGAGCCCCCCGGACTGACGGCGAGGTACCGAAGTTAGGGCGTGGTCAGAAGTCGGTCCATTCCGACAAGTCGAACTGCCGTGTGAACTTGATCGCGAGGGTGCGCTCCGACGGCGCGAGGCCATCCCGCGGCAGGAGTCCGCTCACGCCCGTGACGTCCATCTCCAGGCGCTCGTTGTAGACGACGAAGAGGCCGGTTCCCGCGGTGTCGAGCCACCCGAAGCGAACGTTGCCGGACCAGACGCCGCTCTGGTCGCTGTACTGGACGAGAGATTGGACGAAGATGTCGGGAGAGAAGGCGTAGCGGAGGCTCAGACGCGTGAGCGACGTGTTGTAATCGCCCTCCGGCAGCCGGATGCGATTGTGCGAGACGCTCAGGCTCCCCGTGAGGATATCGCCCCTCCGGACCGAAACTCCGAGTGAGCCGCCCCAGCGGTTGCCGCTCAGGAACTGACCGAGGTCCCAGCGCCCGTTGAACGACAATGCCGCGGCCGGGTTCGTCCTGAAGTTGCCGTACGAATTCCAACCGGTATAGCTGCCCGCCGGCACGACGATGGGAGTTCCGCGAATGGCGAACGGAGCGCTGAGTCCCTCCTCCATCCACTGGATTGCCGGTGAGAGCTGGCTGCCGTCTTCGAAGCTCAGGTTCGAGTGGAGGTGCCGGAACTCCAGCTCCTTGAACCCCGTGAGGTCGTGCGCCCACGTGCGGCGGACGTGCGTTCGGAACTCCCTCCACCACGAGCGTGACGCCGGCCGCTCGATCCGCTCGACACGGAAGCTGCTCTCACGAAACCCGTTGTCCGGGATGAAACCGGTCTGCGGGTCGAAGTTCTCGCCGACACGGTCGTGGTAGGCCCTCAGGTACCAGCTCTCGGTCAGATATTCGCCGACCACACTCACGATCTCGCTTCCGCCCCCCACGCCGGGCTGGTCGGTGAGACCCGCGAGCGCGTTGAACGTCCAGCGCTCGCCGATGCCCACGCGCGCGTCTGCGCCGTACGTACGACTGTAGTCACCAGTGTCGTCCGACGAGCTTCGGGACGTGTAGATGACCCCCACGCGTGATCGGCTCGGCAGCTCTCGCGCGAGACGTGCTACGGTCCACCCCATGGGATCCTGGCTGCCGACCAGCCCGTCGGTCCGCATGTGGAGGAGGCCGACGTCCATGCCCGCGGCTCTGCCCGAGAGGCGGCTCCCCCACTCGATCGGAACCTGGCCGCCCGCCGCCACACCGATGCGGCGGCTGTGGAAGAGCGACGTACGCCCGCTGGTGCGACCCGGCAGGAAGTCCAGCCCGACGGAGAAGAGGTCCGCGTTCTCGAGGAAGAACGGCCGCTTCTCGGGGAAGAACAGGTTGAAGCGCGTCAGGTCCACCTGCTGGTCGTCGACCTCCACCTGTGCGAAGTCGGTGTTCACGGTGAGGTCGAGCGCGAGCCCCTGGGTGATTCCGATCTTCGCGTCGGCGCCGACCTCGCGCGGGTAGGTGACTCCGGGCTCCAGGCGCGGGATCCGGCTCGCGGCGCCCAGCACGTACGGAGTCACCGTGGTTACCCGCCGCGGAGGCGGCTGAACCGCGGTCAGCTGACCCGCCTCCGTCAACCGATAGAACCCGAACTGACGCGGCACCGGCGACCACACGACCTGCTCGTTCTTCCGTCTGATGTAGCGCGTGAGGTTGAGGCCCCACACCTGATCCGCGCCCGTCCCGTACCGTAGCGTCGAGAAGGGTATCCGCATCTCGGCGTACCAGCCCCGAGCGTCCTGGGAGCTGGCGACGGTCCAACTTCCATCCCAGCTGAGGTTCGCACCACCGTCTCCACGCACCTGGCCGTCGTACTCGATCGCGCCGGGGTTCGTCCCGAAGACGAAGCCAGTCTGGCGGTCGAGGTAGGTGTCCAGCACGATCAGGAAGGCGTCCGAATCGGCGAGGTTGGTATCACGCCTCCGCTCTCCCGCAATGATCTGGTCGGCCTGGCTGTCGAACATCCAAGCACCGACATACAGCGCGTCGCCGTCCGTCAACACGCGCACGTCCGTGGTCTCGGTAGGAGGCGCGCCCGCCACGGGCTCGTACTGGACGAAGCCGGTGAGCGGCTCGGCCTCTGCCCAAACCGCATCGTCCAGGCGTCCGTCGATGGTGGGCCCCGTCTCCACGCGCGCTGCCGCGCCGGAGCGGGCCCGCGGGACGGCGCCCTCGTCGGCGGACTGCGCGAACGCAGGATGGGGAGCGATGACCGCGAGGAGGATGATCGCCCACCCGCATGGCGGGGTCGAGTCGATTTTCATGGTCGGGAACTCTACGCAACGAAGCCTTCCTTGTCGCCGGGGTCCCCGCGCGACAGGTTGAAGCGATGACGCCCGGGTCCACACGGAGACGGTTCTTGCTGCGCACCCTGGCGGTGGGTTTGGCCGCCCTGGCGCAACGCTTCGGCTCCTTCCTCATCGGGAGGCCCTTCCCGTCCCCCGTGGCGGCGCAGGACGCATCTCCTCCTGCGGCCCCGAACGAGAGCGCCCTCACGCACGGGCCGTTCCTCGGTGACCTGACCCCGTCGAGCGCGAGGGTATGGGCTCGGTGCGCCGAGCCGGGCCGGTACAGCCTGGTGGCCCGGCGGGCGGGCGCCGCGCCGGTCGCGACTGCGGCCGAAGCGAAGGCGGAGAACGATCGCACGATCGTGTGGGAGCTCTCCGGCCTCCAGCCGGCGACGCGCTACGATTACGAGATCCGCCGGGGGGATGCGACCGTCTTCGCGGCCGCCGACGCGCACTTCACGACCACGACGGCGCAGGCCGTGCCTACGGTCATCCGGCTCGCCATCGGGTCCTGCGCGAGGGAGGCGGAGGGCGACCGCGCGGTGTGGCGGCGCATGGCGGCCCTGGAGCCCCATGCCGTCGTCCTCCTCGGCGACACGCCCTACATCGATTCGACGGACCTGGCCATTCAGCGCCGCCGCTACGGAGAGTTCGCAGCGGTTCGCGAGTTCGGGGACCTGCTACGGAGTCGTCCGTTGTACGCGACCTGGGACGACCACGACTTCGGCGCGAATGACAGCGACGGACGCCTTGCGGGCAAGGAGGACGCCCGGAGGGCGTTCATCGAGTTCCACGCGAACCCGTCGTACGGCGACGGCCGGGAGGGTGTCTACACCAAGTTCCGGATGGGTGGGGTGGAGGTGTTCCTGCTCGACACCCGGTACTTCGCGCGCACCGGGCCCTCACCGATCGCGGACGGTCCGACCCTGCTCGGCGTTCGGCAGTGGGCGTGGCTGAGCGAAGGGCTGCGGGAATCCGACGCGCCGTTCAAGCTGCTCGCGTCCGGGCTCATCTGGAACGGCGCGGTGCGCCCGGGCAAGCCGGACCACTGGGACAGCTACCCGGAGGAGCGCGAGGCGATCTTCCGCTTCGTCGGTGACGAGAGGATCTCCGGCGTCGTGCTGGTCGGGGGCGACGTCCATCGCACGCGGGTGCTCCGGTACGACACGACGGATACGGTCGGCTATCCGCTCACGGAGCTCATCACCTCACCCATGCACGACGGTGTGATCCAGGACGCGAACGCGCCGCACCCGGCGCTCGTGCACGACTCGGGCGAACCCCATGCGTTCCTGCTCGCGACCATCGATACGACGGTGGACCCGCCGACGCTGCACGCGAGCTTCCAGAACGCCCAGGGGCGGGAGCTGTACGCGCTCACTCTGGATACTGCGACCCTGACAGGAGCATGAGGGCACATGTCGAACAGTGATCGAGGCTCATCACCCATGAAAGCGTCGCACATCGGCCGCAGGGACTTCCTCGTCGGCTCCGCGGGCGCTCTGCTCGCCGCCGGAGCCGGACGCATCTCCCCGCTCTCGGGGCAGGCCCGGGGCTGGGACCCCGCTCGCAAGGTCCTCTTCATGTGCGTGGACGGGTTCGGTCCCGACTACCTGGCCCAGAGCGACATGCCGAACCTGAGGGAGATGATGCGCGCGGGAACCTACGTCGAGGGGACCGGCGTCCTTCCGTCGCTCACGAATGTCAACAATGCGTCTCTCATCACCGGGTCGCTTCCGGCGGAACACGGCATCACCGGCAACTACTACTACGATCGGCGAACCAAGGAAGGAACGTTCATGGAGTCGGCGGATTTCCTGCTTCGCCCGACGCTCTTCGAGCTCGCGCGTAGCCGCGGGATCCGGACCGCATTCGTGACGTCGAAGGAAAAGCTGATGTTTCTCGGGCGTGGCGCGGACTTCGCGGTCGCCGCCGAGCGCCCCGACCCCGAAACGGCGAGGCTGATCGGACCGGCGCAGGACGTCTATTCGCCCGACATCAACTACTGGTCCCTCCGGGCCGCTCGGCACTTCCTGAAGGACGCCGAGTGCCAGCTCGTGTACTTGGCCACGACGGACTACATGATGCACACCTACCCGCCGGACGACGAGCGCTCCCAGGCGCACCTGCGAACCCTCGACGCTCTGCTCGGTCAGATCCTCGACGACCACGCGAGCCTGGAGGTCTACCTGACGGCGGATCACGGCATGTCGGCCAAGACCGACGCGATCGACGTCGGTCGCCTCATGCGGGAGAGCTCGATCGGCGGCGAGGCCGTGCCGATCATCCGGGATCGGTACGTCGTGCACCACAGCAACCTGGGTGGCGCCTGCTACGTCTACTTGGACCGTGAGGCGGATCTCGAGCGGACCCTGGATCTACTGCGGGGCCTTTCGGGCATCGAGAGTATCCATCTCCGGGAGGAGGCGGCTCGGGAGTTCCAACTGTACGCGGGCCGCATCGGCGACATCTTCTTGCTCGGAAGGAGAGAGGTCGTTTTCGGCGACCTCGACCGCACGCGCGAGACGGTCGCGATACGCTCGCATGGCTCGCGCCACGAGACCACGGTTCCCATCCTGTGTTACGGTCGGCGCGTGGACCCGAGCGCCTACCAGCGGAGCATCGACCTCTCCCGCAACTTCGAGTGGGAGTCGTAGCAAGATCCGCTTGCCGTTCCGCTTCGTCTGCGGGAAGTTGCCGGCGCCCTCCCGAGTGCTCGATGTCCAACTCCAGACGAGCCCTGTCGCCATGAGCCGGAACCCGCGCTGCATTCTCCTGTTCACCGCTGCGTTGCTCGGCCTCTCCCCAGGCCCGACCGCGGGCCAGACGGGGAGTGCCGACGACCGAGCGCGCTGCGCTGCGCTGACTGGGATGACGAACCTCACGATCACGTCCGCCGGCCTGCGTGAAGGTGAGGGGGGTCGCGTTTACTGCTACGTGCGGGGCACCGTGCCCCCGGCCATCGGCTTCCACGTTCAGGCACCGCTTCCGCGCGATTGGAACGGGCGGTTCCTCATGTGGGGAGACGGCGGCAAGGACGGGGATCTGGACTTCGCGGACCACCGCATGTCGGAGGGTTATGCGGTGGCGAACACCAACATGGGGCACGACGAGGGCGCCGAGCCCGGGTCTTCGTTCGCGTTCGACAACCGGCAAGCGGAGATCGACTTCGGCCACCGGGCGGTGCACCTCACCGCTGTCGCAGCGAAGGCCGTGGTGGATGCCTATTACGGACGGAGCCCGGAGTATTCCTACTTCGAAGGGTGCTCCACCGGCGGACGCGAAGGGCTGATGGAAGCCCAGCGCTATCCATACGACTTCGACGGCATCGTCGCCGGTGCGCCGGCGCATCTGTACCAGGATCTCAATGCCGCGCGCACCTGGTTGCTCCAGAACATGTACCGGGACGGCTTCGCTGGCTCCCTCTCCTTCGATACCGACGGCGACGGCATGCCCGACAGTCCTGCGAAGATCGAGCTGCTCGCCGAAGCCGTGCTGAAGAAGTGCGACGGAATCGACGGGATCAGGGACGGAGTCATCG
Organism: uncultured Gemmatimonas sp.; assembly: GCA_964490285.1. Taxonomy (GTDB): domain Bacteria; phylum Gemmatimonadota; class Gemmatimonadetes; order Longimicrobiales; family Gaopeijiaceae; genus UBA2982. The sequence goes on from CAZBCN010000048.1 coordinate 17,463, forward strand.
ACAACCCTCCGGCCTGCAATTTCGACCCGGATGCAGACCTCGCCGCCCTGATGTGCAGGAACGACGTGAACGGGGAGTCGTGCTTCACCCGCTTACAGCTCCAGCACGTGAAGGCATTCTATCGCGGGGCGCACGACAGCTTCGGCAACCGCGTCTACCCTGGCCATGCGCTCGGCTCCGAGGCGCAGTGGATGGGACTCTACGTGCCGCATCGCGGGAATCGGTACGCGGCCGGCGCGCTGGGGGTTACGGCCGATCACATGAACTACCTGTTCTACGAGACCGACCCGGGCGTCCCGCCCCGGAATCTCGCCGACCTGTCCATGGCGCCCGACGCGACGCGTACCCCGCCGGAGTGGGCGTGGTGGCAGTTCGACATCGACGACGTCACGCGCGGACGGGGCGATCTCATGAAGGGGATCACGGACGCCAATGACCCGGACCTGACGCGCTTCCTCGAGGTGAACGACGGCAAGCTCATCCTCTACCACGGTTGGTCGGACGGTCTGATCACACCGCTCGGGACGGTGGAGTACTACGACCGAATGGTCGACGCGACCTTCGACGGCGATCTGGACGCGGCGCGCGAGCGCGCGAGGCTCTTCATGATCCCGGGGATGGGTCACTGCTCGGGCGGCCCGGGTCCCAACACTTGGGACAAGCTCGCCCCGCTGGTCGATTGGGTGGAGCGCGGGGTCGTGCCCGACGCCCTGGTCGTGCAGCACCTCACCGGCGGCTCGGTCGACAACGAGCGGCCCATCTATGCCTACCCGGACCAGGCGGTCTATTCGGGACCCGCGGGGGGGCAGGACGACCCGAGGAACTGGATCGCGCGCAACTTCAGGCGTCGATGACCGCTCCGCTGCGGAGGTATCGCCTCCGTGCGTCGGCGGCCGCAACCCTAGCGCAGGTCTTGGCTATCGCCGCGGTCGGGTGCGGCGAGCCGCTCCAGCCGGACCCGGCTGCCAGGGTCGTTCCCGTGGAGCGACCCGCGGTGGTTCGCGGGATCTACGTGAACGCGTTCGCGGCGGGCTCGCCCTCGCGGTTGGCGAGCCTTCTGGCGCTCGCCGACGGATCGACCCTGAACACGTTCGTCGTCGACGTGAAGGAGAACGGGGAGGTGAGCTACGCAAGCGCCGTCCCCGTCGTCGGTCTCGTCGGGTCGGGGCGCGCGTACATCGCGGACCTTCCCGGTCTCCTGCGCGCGCTGCGGGACCACGACATCTACCCGATCGCCCGCATCGTCTGCTTCCGTGATCCGATCCTGGCGGAGGCGAGACCCGAATGGGCCATTCGTACGACGACCGGGGACGTGTGGGTGGACCCGGAGAGCGGGCGACCCTGGGTCGATCCGTTCAATGCCGATGTCTGGGCGTACAACATCGCGCTCGCGCGTGAGGCGCTGGCGGCCGGCTTTGCGGAGGTCCAGTGGGACTATGTCCGCCTCCCCGATGTTGCGGACTCACTCCGCGCAGGAATGGTGTTTCCCGCACGGGCTGGTCGCTCCGCCGGAGCCGCGATCGAGGAATTCGTCGCCAAGTCCCGCAGCGAGCTCGGGGCGCTCGGGGCTCCCATCACCGTCGACGTCTTCGGACGCGTCGTCAGCACCGTGGGTGACGACGGCATCGGCCAGGACTGGGACCGCCTCGTCCGCGTGAGCGACGTGATTCTCCCCATGATCTACCCGGCCCTGTACTCATCGGGGAGCTTCGGCATCCCGGATCCCAACGCCGATCCCTACCGACTGGTGCGAACGGCCCTGGATAGCGCGGTGGTGCGCATGGATCGGACCGCCGGTGCCATCGCCACGATCCGCCCTTGGATCCAGGCCTTCACGCAGGGCGGTACGTCGTACGGTGTCCCGGAGATCGACGCGCAACTGCGTGCCGTCGAGGACGCCGGCCTGGGTGAGTGGCTCGCCTGGAACCCGGGAAGCGAGTACCCGGCAGGCGCGTTCCAGTGAAGCACGAGGGGCCGCGCGACCCTCGTCGCGCGGCCCCTCGGCACTCCGGCTAAGGCCGCGGCCTACTTCACGAACAGCATGTCCCGATACGTCGGCACCGGCCAGTAGTCGTCCGGGATGATCCGCTCGAGCCGGTCGACCACGTCGCGAACCGCGGTGAGCGCGGGCACGATGTGCTTGTGCATGTGCTCGGCCTTGGAGTGCACGTCGTCGCCGCCCGACGTTTGGTTCAGCTTGGCCAACGCGTCGACCTTCTCGACGAGCTGATCGATCAGGTCGTTGACCCGCTTGGCGGTCGCCGCGATACCCTTCGTCTTCACGCCCACGTCCTCGGCCGCTTCCGCCGTCGAGAGTAGGTCGTTGAGATAGCGAACGGCGGCCGGCAGATACATGGTTTGCGCCATGTGCTGCCCCGTCTCGCCCTCGATGTTGACCGTCTTGAAGTACTGATCGAAGTAGATCTCCAGGCGCGACTCGACCTCACGGTGCGACATCACGCCGTACTTCTTGAAGAGCGTGATGTTCTTCTTGTCGACGAGCTTGGGGAGCGCCTCCATCGTGCTCTTCAGGTTGAGGAGGCCGCGCTTCTTGGCTTCCTTGACCCACTCGGCCGTGTAGTTGTCGCCGTTGAACATGATGTGCTTGAACTCGTGGATCTCCTTGGCGAGGAGCTTCCGGAGCTCGACCTCGAACTTCGCTCCCTTCTTCTTGAGCGCGCCCTCCAGCTTCGTGCAGAGATCGTCGATCGCCTCCGCCACGATCGTGTTCAGCACCGTCGCGGGGAAGGAGATGCTCTGGCCTCCGCCGAGCGCGCGGAACTCGAACTTGTTCCCCGTGAACGCGAACGGCGACGTGCGGTTCCGGTCGCCGGCGTGCTTCGGCAGATTCGGGAGCGTGTTGACGCCGAGGCCCATGAGGCCTCCCGACTTGCTCGATTTCGCCTCGCCCGACTTGGCGATCTGGTTGAAGACATCCTGCAGTTGGTCTCCCATGAACGCCGAGATGATCGCGGGGGGCGCCTCGTTGGCACCGAGGCGGTGGTCGTTGCCCGCGTGCGCGACGGACACCCGGAGCAGATCCTGGTGCTTCGCGACGGCCTTGAGCACCGCCGAACAGAAGAACAGGAATTGCATGTTCTGGTGCGGCGTTTCACCCGGCTCGAGCAGATTTTGCTCGGCCGTTCCCATCGACCAATTGAGGTGCTTGCCGCTCCCGTTGACGCCCTGGAACGGCTTTTCGTGGAGGAGGCATACCAGGCCGTACTTGCGCGCTACGCTCCTCATGGTCGACATCATGAGCTGCTGGTGGTCGGCCGCCTGATTCGCGTCCTCGTAGATCGGCGCCATCTCGTACTGGGCCGGCGCGACCTCGTTGTGGCGCGTCATGACCGGAACGCCGAGACGGTACAGCTCGGTCTCGACCTCGTTCATGTACTCCAGTACCCGGGCGGGGATGGTCCCGAAGTAATGATCCTCCATCTCCTGGCCCTTGGGGGGTCGGGTGCCGAAGAGCGTGCGCCCGGTGGTCACCAGGTCGGGTCGCCGATAGAAGAACTCCTCGTCGATCAGGAAGAACTCCTGCTCGGGCCCGCAGGTTGCACGCACTGCCATCGGCTCCGACCCGAAGAGTGCCAGGGCCCGGCGCGCCTGCTTGTCGACCGCGTGCATCGAGCGGAGTAGGGGAGTCTTCTTGTCCAGCGCGTCGCCCGCCCAGGAGGCGAATGCCGTGGGGATGCAGAGGTACGCCCCGCCCGGGCCCTCCATGACGAACGCCGGCGAGGTCGGGTCCCAGGCCGTGTAGCCGCGGGCCTCGAACGTCGCGCGCAGCCCACCCGACGGGAACGACGAGGCATCCGGCTCGCCCTGCACCAACTCCTTGCCGGTGAACTCTGCGATCGCCCGTCCGTCTCCGGTCGGCTTGAGGAACGAGTCGTGCTTCTCGGCGGTCGCACCCGTGAGGGGCTGGAACCAGTGCGTGAAGTGCGTCGCTCCTTTCTCGAGGGCCCACTCCTTCATCGCAGCCGCGACGGCGTCAGCGACGCTCGGATCGAGATCGGTCCCGTTCTGGATCGTGGAAAGGAGCGCCTTGTACTGTGGCTTCGGAAGCCGGGACTTCATCTCGTAGAGTCCGAAGACGTTCTCTCCGAAGATCTTTTCGAGATCGATTCGCTTGTGCTTTCCGTTGGTATCGCTCTGAGGTGAGAAACGAGCGGCTGCCAAGACGTCGAAGCGGGGGATCACTCGGGGCATTGTGGCGGCTACCTCCTCCAGGGATCGGGCAAGAGTTCGGGCAGGCAAGGAAAGTCACTGTCCGGCGGCCGTCCCTCAAGGAGGGGGCCGATCGCGACTTGCGGGCCGATCTCCTCGCCCATCCTTTCTCATCTCTCGTCCGTGTCCCGTGCCCGCGAGTCGGTCGTCCATGCGCGTCGCCAGCCACAGCACCCTCCAAGCGCTTCCGATGCCTCGCGGAGAAGACTTCCGGCACCCGGCTGCACCACCGGCACCTCGCCGCCGAACCCGGCGAGGGACCGCTCGGAGGCGTCGGATGAGGCGAACGATCTTCGGGATCGCGGCCCTTCTCGGCGTGGCCGTGCCACTGCACGCGCAGTCGGGTTCAGGCGGTTGGGAGCCCGTCAGCGCCGACCGACTCATGAAGCCGCGGGACGGCGACTGGATGAGTTATCGGAGGACGTACGACGTCACGGGCTTCAGCCCGCTCGCTCAGATCGACCGCACCAATGTCGGCGACCTCAGGCTGGTCTGGGCCTACTCGGTGAACGACAACACGCGGTGGGTGCCGACCCCGGTGGTCGCGAATGGCCTCATGTACGTGGCGGAGGGGAGCGGTCGTGTGATCGCGTTCGAGGCGACGACCGGGGACGTGCGCTGGGTGCACGAGCGCGAGTATCCCGAGGATATCCGGATGTCGCAGGCGTTCGGCAAGCACCGCGGCGTGGCGCTCTACGGGGATCGGGTCTATTGGGGGACCGCGGACTCGTACCTGGTTGCGCTGGACGCGCGCACCGGGGAGCAGGTGTGGGAGACGCGCACGGGGGACTACCACACCGACGGTGGGCACTCCCACCCGCCCCTGATCGCTGAAGGGAAGGTGCTTCTCGGGCAGACGGGTGGTGACACCGGGGTGCGCGGTCGGTTCTCGGCGTTCGATGCGGAAACCGGGGCACTCGCCTGGCAGATCTTCACCGTGCCCCGAGAGGGTGAGCCGGGCTGGGAGACCTGGGGTCCCGGCCCGGTCGCGCCGCTCGGCGGCGCTCCGTGGAACACCATCAGCTACGATCCCGAGCTCCGGCTCGTCTACGTCGGCACCGGCCAGCCGTACCCCTGGTCCGCCACGCTGCGGGGGCGGGGCGACGCCCTGTACACGAACTCGATCCTCGCGCTCGACGTCGACACGGGCGAGCTCGTGTGGCACTACCAGCTCATGCCCGAGGACTCCTGGGACCGCGCGGTCTTCGAGAACATGCTCGTGGATCTGGTCATCGACGGGCGACTGCGCCATGCGCTCATCCAGACGAGCAAGATCGGGTGGGGCGTCGTCCTCGACCGTGCGACCGGCGAGTTCATCCAGGCGTTCCGGACGTCGTACGACAACCTGATCACGGGGTGGACCGAGACGGGGAGGCCCATCCTCGATCCGTCCAAGGTGCCCACGGAAGCCGACGTCGACTCAGGAAAGGTGTTCGACGTGTGTCCCTTCTACTATGGCGGCCGGGATCTGAACTCACCGAGCTTCAGCGCACTCACGGGCTATTACTACGTGGGCCTGAACAACACCTGCATGGATGTGACGTTCGTGACGGAGCCCTCCGCAGCGCCGGGCGGAGGAGGATTTCGTGGACTGAGGGCGCAGCCGAAGATGGTCCCCGGATACGACTACGTCGGCGAGTTCACCGCGATCGATCCCGCGACGGGCCGCAAGGCCTGGTCGTACCAGACTGAGAGCGGAGCCGCGATGACCGCCGCGGCTCTTGCGACCGCTGGCGGCATCGTCTTCGGCGGGACCACCGATCGGGAGTTCTTCGCGCTGCACACCGAGACCGGTGAGCTCCTCTGGCGGACCCGCCTCAACGGCGATGTGTCGGGTGCTCCCGTGACCTTCGAGGTCGAGGGCAAGCAATACCTGGCGGTGGGCGCCGGAGGCCGGATCGCGCAGACGCAGTTCTACGCCCGCCTGACCGATACGGACGTGGCCCCGGGGAGTGGGGTGGTCTGGGTCTTCGCGCTTCCTTAGCCGCGCTCGAGCCGAGTCTCAGCTCCTCGATAGCCGGGCGGTGAGTCTGATGTCCGTCGCCGCGAGCGCGCGTGACACCGGACAGCCGATCTTGGCCTTCGCCGCGATGTCCTGAAACGTCGCGTCGTCGATGCCAGGCACGTCGCCCTCCGTCTCGAGCTCGATGCGGATCGTGGGTTGGCCGTCGACCTGCTCCAGATGCACGCGTGCCTGGGTCTCGACGCGCTTCGGCACGTGTCCGGCCTGTGAGAGCATGTTGCTGAACGCCATCGAGAAGCAGCCGGCGTGTGCGGCACCGATCAGCTCCTCCGGGTTCGTGCCCACGCCCTCTTCGAAGCGGCTCTTGAAGCTGAATTGACCCTCGAAGGCGCCGCTGCCGAGGCGCATCATCCCTTTTCCACCGCGGAGGTCTCCCTCCCACCGGGCCTGCGCGTGACGAACGCTCATGTGTCGTGCTCCGTGTGTGACTCGTTTCAGTTCACGGCCGTCGGCGCAGAGCGACTCTGACGACTCCCGTCGCCGAGCTGACCGCTCTGGTTGAGGCCCCAGCAGTACTGCATCCCATCCGTGGCGATCCCACACGTGACCGCCCCGCCCGCGTGCAGCGAGCGGAACGCGTGACCGCCCGTCACCGCGACAGCGGTGCTCTTGTTCACCGTGGTCCCGTCGCCGAGCTGACCTTGCAGGTTCTGTCCCCAACAGTAAGCGGTTCCGGTGGCGACCAAGGCGCACGTGTGCACGGCGCCCGCGACCACCTGAGTGGGTGGGGCAGGGAGGCCGGCCACCGGCGTTGGCTGCGGCCGCCCTTCCGTGGAGCCGTCCCCGACTTGTCCGAACCGGTTGTCACCCCAGCACAGGACCTGCCCCTCGCTGATTCCGCACGTGTGGGCGCTGCCGGCGGCCAGGGACTCGATGGCACCTCGCACGAGGGTAGGCACGAGACGATCCAGCCGACTCCCGTCGCCCAGTTGGCCGTCGCCGTTCAGGCCCCAGCAGAACGCGTTTCCGTTTCCGGTCAGCCCACACGTGTGGCTCCACCCGGCGACCAGGGCCCTGAAGGTGAGGCCGCCACCGACGGCGCGGGGGAAGCGAGCGTCCGTGCGCGATCCGTCGCCCAGCTGACCGCTCAAGTTCTGACCCCAGCACAGCGGAATGCCGCCTCCGGCGAGTCCGCACGTGTGGGCGGAGCCTGCGGTCAGAGAGCCGAACCGAAGCTCGGTACGGACCGGAACCGGGGAGGGGCGATCCGTGCGAGAGCCGTCGCCCAGCTGTCCCCCGTCGTTGGCTCCCCAACACATGGCCACTCCGTCGTCGTCGAGCCCGCACATGTGCGCGACCCCCGTGGCGAGTGCGCGGAATCCCGCGCGGTCATCGGCCCCCCGCTGCCCGCGGTCGTTCGCGCCGCGGCACGCGGTCACGCCGCCCACCAGCCGACACACGTGGCTTCCGCCCACCACGAAGTCGCGGCGCTCGACGCTCACGGGGCCGGCTTCGACGGGGATCACCGTGCCGTCGCCGGCGCGCAGGCGACCGCGGGCGGTGGCGGTGAACGTGACGGAGGAGCCGAGGACCGAGGAGGCCGCCGAGAGCCGCTGCGTGCCGGGCTCCGGGCCCAGGCGCCAGAGAGCCGACGCCTGCCCGAGCGAATCCGTCCGGGCTCGAGAAGGGGCGGCGATGCCCCCGCCGGTGAGCACCTCGAACCGTACGTCCGACCCCGTCACCGGGTTGCCGTCGTCGTCCAGGACGGTCACCGCCAGGCGGACCGGGAGGAGCTCGCCTACTTCTGCCTCCTGGAGATTGCCGTCGGTCACGGCCATGCGCGCCGGCACACCCGCGAGCGTCTCGACGGCGATCGTCGTCTGCGCCTCCGTGCCGGGCAGGTCCGCCGTCACCACGACGAGGCCCGCGCGACGCGGAAGGAAGAGAACCGTACGCGCGACGCCTTCATTGTCCGTGCGCGCGGCGTCGAGCTCGAGCAGGCCGCCGCCCTGAGCGACGCGGAACTGCACCAGGGTGTCGGCGAGGGTGACTCCTCCCTCGCCGGTGGCTCGGACCTGCAAAGCAACCGAGGATCCGGCTTGGCCTTCGAGGCGCGCGCCTCCGGGGACGCTGAGCGCGACCCCGCGGGGCGGCTCGTCTGCGATCGCGGGAAGGACCGGCGCCTCCGCGGGTGTCGCAGTCGAGGACACGCGCTCGTAGACGAGAAAGCCACCGAGCACAACCACGAGAGTGCCGAGGATCGCGAGCCCCCACCCCCTGGAAGGTGGCGGATCGTCCAGGGGCACTTCGAGCGGAGCAGGGGGGGTGGGGTCGAACAGCACCACCCCGTCCGGCTTCTGGTCGTCAGAAGGCTGACTGTGCGTGCCGACGACGGGTGAGTCAGGCATCCGCGAATGATCGGGGAAGACGGCTGGTGGCGCTACGGATCGT